>NZ_JACJSI010000168.1 GCF_014698065.1 Nostoc flagelliforme FACHB-838 | reverse complement strand
TTCAAAAACAGATTCTTTTATTAATGAAAATGCCTGAGTCCCTTTATCAGCTAAATTCCAAGCTGTGCAAGACATAATTACTTCTCACTCCTCCAAAATGAGCGAACCTACAGTCTGAGCGTTCTCAGTTCTGTGCCATCAATGTCCCAAAGTTTCATGGTTTTATCGAGACTGGCGGAGGCAATAGTCCGACCATCAGGACTAAACGCGACTCCCGAAACTCCCGCACTATGACCTTTGAGAGTTTTATGAAGGCGATAACTGCCATCTGTGCTGTCTCGCTGCCAAAGTTTGACAGTTGTATCTTCACCTGCTGAAGCAATGGTCTGTCCGTCAGGACTGAAAACTACGCTGAAAACCCAAGATGTATGACCTTGGAGAGGTCGTAGGGTTTTAGCGTTCTGCCAGCCTGATGTGTCTCGTCTCCAAAGTTTTATTGTCCCATCTAAACTTGCAGCAGCAATGGTTTGGCTATCAGGACTGAAAGCAACTTCCCGAAACGCCTTCGTATAACCTTGAAACGTTTTTAGCAGCTGACCATCTCGCTTCCAAACTCTCACTGTTGTATCCCAACTTGCAGAGGCAATCGTTTGACCATCGGAACTAAATGCGACTCCCCAGACTGAAGCTGTGTGACCTTTGAATGTTCTAGAAATGCGCCACAATGCGTCTTTGGGATCGCGCTGCCAAAGTTTAATAGTACCATCCTCACTTGCCGAGGCAAGTATCCGACCGTCAGGACTAAAAGCGACTGACCTAACTGCTCCCTGATGACCTTTGAGAGTTGCAATTGCTGTACCATCACGTCGCCAAAGCTTAATTGTTTTATCTATACTGGCTGAGGCAATTAAAGAACTGTCAGGGCTGACATCTACTGCCATAACAGCTGCTGTATGACCCCAAAAACGGTTGTACTCATCTGCTCCATAAACTGCTTGTTGCAGTGCATTTTCTACTTGAGGTGCAAGATTTGTATTTGATTTATCTAATTTTTGCAGTCTTTTTTTTGCTTTGATTGCTTCTACAAGTGCATCCAATCTGCGATTTGAGGCAAACAATCCAACAGAAGAAGATACAAGCGCTCGAATTTCGCTGTTTTTAGCAATAGTTTCACTTTTGCGAGTTTGCTGATACAAAATAAAAGTTCCTATTCCCAAACTACTAGAAACGAGCAACCCAATACTTACTGCAACTAGTAGATATCTCTGTAATAAAGCCGTTCTTTTCTCTTGTGCTAGTCGTGCTTCTATTGCTTTTGCTGTTTTTTTCTCTTGTTCGAGTCGTGCTTCTACCTCTAGTACCCGTGCTGCCTCCAATGCCATTTGCATTTCACGCCTGTCGCATTCAACACTTGCGGCTAAAAATTGATAATCTAAATCGCTCAGACTCTTGCCCTGCGACCAATTTTGAGTATCTTTTAAAGCTTGTCTTCGCAACAGACGCGATTCATCTTTGTAACCCGATGCCACCCAAGCGTTAAATGTTTGGGAGTAGGGGCGGAGATTATCTAGTTGTCTTAACACCCATTGGCTATTAAAAACATTCCGATAGATCGGATTTTTAATTTTCAGATAGCCGTTGTGTCTTTCTACTAAACCGGACAACAACAGTTGTGTCTGTTCTCGACTATCATCACTCGGAACAGAACGCAGGGGCAAACGGGAAAACTCTTCTTCCCCTCTGCCAGGCTCAAGAGGCTCTTCTGCTTGCAACATCTGTTGATAAACACCCAACAACCGCCCTGCCTGTTGTTCGTCGAATAAGAGGCGATCGCGAATAGTACGCAAATGTTCGGGTTCGTCTTGTGACTGCCAATTTTGAATAATTCGTGTTTTTACTAATTGCTCTACCCACAATGCTTCTGTACCTGGAGGTAGGGTAATCTTTCCTGTAGTAGTTTCAAAAGCAACTTCAGTAATTAAGTCACAGAGTTTTTGTGTCAGAAAGGGTTGTCCGCCTGTCCAATAAATAACCTTTTGTAGTATTGCTTGTGGTTGACTGACTACTTGTTTTAATCCTGGAAGCAAAGGCGTGGCTTCATGCAGTTCAAAGCCCTGTAACTCAATTGCTTTACCAAGGTTAAAGGGCGTGCGGCGTTTATCAGCAATCAAGTCTGAGGGACTTGCTACACCAAATAGTGCAAATCCCAAGCGTTCAAAGTTTGAGTTATGTGGCCTTAGATTATAGCACTGACGAATCCAAGCAAAAAAGTCGTTAATTGGGAAATTCAAACTCAGCAGGCTATCAATCTCATCAATAAATATGAAAATGCCTTTGGCTTTACCATCTCGTAAAGAATCACTTTTGAGATTTGGTAGTAATATATCTTCAACAAATAGCTGTAGTTTTTGTACCGAGGAAATACCTGCTTGCATTTCCCACCAACGCTGAAAGTCAATTTGTGACGCTAATTTTAAGCTATAAAATAAACTGATAATAATGCCTTTATACCATTGCTCTGGTGTAGTATCTTCAATACCCAAGCGAGTCATATCTAAGTAAACACAGCTATGCCCTTCTGACTTAAGACGATAACTTGTGCGTTGTAGTAACGATGACTTGCCCATCTGACGGGAGTTGAAGACATAACAGAATTTGCCAGTTTTCAAGCTGACATAGAGTTGTTCATCTGCCTGACGGGTAACGTATGTGGGGTCGTCACTGTGGAGACTACCCCCTACTTGATATCTCATATCTAAGTGTAATTATCAAATAAAAACATTAACATAATGACTAGTAATTTTTAGATAAATTATTGTAAGTAAATATTGCAATTCTTACAGCACAGCTTTAGTAGTTTAGTTCTTTTAGGTAAAACCATTACTATTTTTCTATATCTACTATGCACTCTCTATGAAGGTAAAGAAATATTTCTGTTTCCCTTCAGCCTTCAGCTTCTCTGCTTTTCACCTTCTTTTTTTAAAAAGTGATAATAACTGCATTGTAGAAAAATACTTAAAAAGAGCTAGTATCAATTATTGAAAAAAAACAGATTTCAATTTCTTCTTGACTAAAAGTATCCTTTAATATCTTGTGGAGAACACGCTGGATATGAAGGTGTTTTCCCGGCTTGACTTTTATCAGCATTAGCAGCAATAGATTATTCTCACTAAAGTGTTTTAGTCGTGAAAGAATATTATTGCCCAGGTTTTTAATTAGTGTTTACTCATTACATCCCTCGGAAATCGCTGATGTCTTAATATTGGTATAGCTGCATTTAAATATTTTCAGCATCCTGGGATGCATACTGCGGGTTGCGTCTACGCAATACTTGATATTGAATTAGTGCCTTACTGTTGCTCTATCAAACAACTGTCAATAGCTGTTTTGCAAAATAGGACTGGTAGAGTCCGTAACGGGGTAAGACGCGATCGCCCTCAAAGCGAATTAATCCCAAACCTTCAAGCTTGTAAGTGTCAATAAGGTTAAAAGAAATATCTTGCTTCCCTGCCAGAATTTCAGCATAGACCTTCGCCAATCTAGGATTTTCTTGCAGTTTTATCCAGTGTCGCCGTAGATGATAACGGTAGATGCCACCATTGGCCACGGCATCCTCTATTATTTCTTGCAGGGTCATTTCTTGAGAGCAAATATGGTAAAAACTAATCTGGATTAGTGCTGGATGTCCTCCTACTAATGACATTAGTTGGGCAAAATCTTTAGCTTTAAACGAGTCTAAACGATACCGCCTAGCTAAATCTTCTACTTGTGGTTGGGTAAAATCGTTCAGACGAATAGGTAGACCAATATTAAAAGGAGAGAGGTTAATATCCATAGAGATGTACTCTTCGGTTGAGTAAACCATTACTAACCTCAGCTTTTGCCAGTTGGGATTGTGTCGTGCTTCCTCACACCATGACCGCAACAATACAAAAAACTCTTGACAAATTTTAGGATATTCAAAAAAACGGTCAACTTCATTCAATACCAAAACCACTGGGTTTTGACATAGTTCGAGCAAATAGTTTTCTAAATAGAAGCCGCTACTTAAGTTGTAGCCAATTTCTTCATTCCATTTTTCTTTGAGGTTGGCGTCAATACCTAACCCTGTTGCAATTTTCCAGCAAAGACAACGCAACAGTTTATTTAAATCAGTTAGACACTCCCTCTCTAATTGGCAGCAATTCAGATTCACAGTCTGATACCCAAGTTTCTGTGCAAACGCACAAAGCCGCAACACAAAAGAACTTTTACCCATCTGTTTGGGAGACCTAATCCGAATTACACAGCCATTAGTAGTTATTTCTCGATAAACCTTTTTCTCTAGCGGAGGACGTTCAATATAAAAGTGAGAATCTAGAGGTACGGGGCCATCCGGGTATGACCAAAGATTTTCTATCTGTTTAGTTTGTGTGTGATGTTCTTCGATAAATGAGGTTAATTCGGAAGGTTGAGATGAATCTTCTTCTATATTTGCAATAGATAATAAGTCAGATGTTTCTGTCTCATTTGCTTTGTTGGGTATGGTGTAGTCTCCGCTGTGTAATTCTAGATTAAAAGCGCTAAAGCAGAGTTTTATAGTTTTTTGATCTACACTTTCGCTTAAAGACCATAATTTACTCAAAGTTCTACTAGAAACATTAATGCGCGAGCTTATTTCTTCTAAACTCAAGTGTTTGCCTTTATTTTCTACTATCTCCACAGAACGAATTGCTGATTGTAACCGTTTAATTCCTGTGGAAGTTAGTACAACTCCTCGCTTGCGTTTAGTTTTATACATTGCTGTTCCAGATATTGATTATAAATGAGTGTCACAAGCAATATTCTTTTCTATTTCCCTATTGGAACTAGAATTTAGCTTAGTAAGTTTTGATACATTGCAATTTTATTTTTCCTATAATCCATTGGAACTCTAATAAACTAAGTTACATTATAGTTGCTTGATGGTAAACGCTGATATCAATTATCTATTTCTCCTACTTTTCCCACTTTTACTACTTTTCCACTGGCTGTTTTGATGGTTGTCTTGCAAAAACTCTCTGACGAAATGAAGTTTTTGTACTTGTATTTACCTGAATTTGTAGAAATGTGATTAAATAATGTAATATTTTTTAACTTGTATAAGTTATGACTTTTTTTGGTGGGTTGCAAAAATATTATCGCTTTAGTAGAACTCTAAATACTAAGTATTAATAGTTGTAGAACTACTTTTAATCAAGATTTGGTTGAAAACTTAGTAGAAATTATGCATAACCAAAGCCCAAAAATATACGAGTAGCTCAGTATATTATTTAGCATTAATTTATACTTGTTTATCAGGCAAACGATGCAGAACTTATCTAATACCATTTCACTTTAATAATGATACAGATACTCTGGTAGGGGCATGGCATTGCCATGCCCTTACGATAAATCTAACTCAAATTTATAACTAACCTTGAGATTTCCCTTTTGACGTTTTGCTTTAGTAACTACTACACTTTTTAATCCATTAAGTGATTTTAAATGAGTACCTCCACATGGAGTTGGATGAAGATTGCCAATTGTCACAACTCTCAAAGGTTTTCCTGGAGGTAAATTATTGGAGATATTAGACCAACGTACTGCTAATTCTTCAGGCGTAATTAGTGAAGCTTTTACACTGCTAACTTCATTTAAAGCTTCACTAATTTTTGCATTAACTTCAGCAATAAATGTTTCCGTATTTTCAAACGAAGGGCTTCCTTGAAACTCTACATAGGAACCATCTGGAAAATGATACCCTTTAACTGCGATTAGATTTTTATCTAGGGATTCGACTATGGTGTACATAAGATGTCCAGCTGTATGAGCTTTAGTATTCTGCATACGACGGGCTTCATCAACATATAAAGTTACCTCTTCGCCTTTTTCTAAGGATACAGATGAAAAATCTCCATAATGACGAACATCTCCATCTACAAAGCTTACGAAAGTGATTGGAAGCTGAATTCCTTTCGCTTCAATAGTGCCTATATCTGAGGGCTGACCACCACCCTGTGGATAAAACACAGTGCTATCAAGTACACAATAATAACCCCGCTCATCATCAGCAACATACTCAACATGAGCCTTATCAGTAAATTTATAGGTGTCTTCAAGATAAGTAAGTACCGTGGACATAAATAAATTTTAAGGGGGGTTAGGGGGGATCAACAAGTGTCTAAAATCACAGCTAACTACTTTTCAAACAACCTCTTAAATAAGTCGGTGAGAAAAATTCAATGTATATGAATAAATATAAATTAGCTGGGAATATTAGCACCGACTTAATTATAGGTTCTAATTTGCCTTTACGACCAAAAGACTAAATCACCTCCTGGCATTTTTCCAATAAAAGAGCTAATTGTTATACGTTCTCCAATGCCTGGTAAGACTTCATGAAAATTACGGCTGTTAAAAATGACCAAATCTCCTGCGAGTGGAATATTATGTTTTACTTCTGAGGTAGCTATTAAGGAATAATCGTAGCCATACGAACCAGAAGTTTTATATTTTTCATCTTCGGGTTGCCACTGTCGGTTGTAGACTTTGCAGATACCTCCTTGGGTAGGCGCTTTTACATAAAGATTCCATACTAACTGTGAGGTAATATTTCCTATTCCCCAATCTGGAGCATCTAATTGAGCAAAGTCTATGTGTAGTAAGGCAACATTAATATGACGTATCAATCCGGCAAAATAATACTCACCGACTTCCTTTTCGTAAGCAACTTGTACTTGATTTGATACATTCTGACGCAGAATTGTTGCCAAACGTTTTAGCGGGTCAAAAGAGAAGGAAGCTACCTGATTATAAGTTTTTTTGGCTTTTTTAACGGCATCGAAGTAATGTTTGACAAAAGTTGCTTCATCTTAGCTCCTCACGGATGATAGCCGCTAAACTCTCACCCATTTCAGCACTTTGGAATCTTTATCATAGCGATAGGTTAAACCATCTCTAGTTGTGATAGGCTCCCCTTTGCTTGCCTTACTTCTAATAGTGGAAACGGAATAGTACGTTAATTCATTCATTTCCTTATGAGAAAGCCTTTTAGTTGTACTGATTTCTGACTCATTTTGGGATTTATCTTGAGATGAATTATCTATTGTAATTTCAGGATTTTCGGAAGTATTAATGACAATTTCTTTTGCTTTTTGCAACCGATAATCCTGCACAGATACAAGTTGCCAACTAGAATCTTGTGCTAGTTCTAAAACCCATTGATGATAATTAAATAGACTTTCTCTATGTCCAACACTAATAAATGTTGTTTTCGTATTTTGTAACTGTTGATATAAACTTCCTTCGTTTGTTAAATCTAAGGCACTTGTTGCTTCATCTAAGATAGTAAAGTTAGGATGAGTAACTAACAGTCGTGCAAATGCAAGGCGTTGTTGTTCTCCCAGAGATAATATATTTTCCCAAGGAACTTCAGTATCAAAGCCTTCAACTCGACTTAGCAAGTTTTGCAAGTTTACTTGTTGCAAAACGTCTTTAAGTTCTGCATCGGTCATTTGACGATTCGTATTAGGATAAAGTAACTGTTCGCGCAAAGTCCCTAAAATGATATAAGGCCGTTGGGGTAAGAATAATACTTCTTTTAGGGGAGGACGCACTAGACGACCAGTTCCCGCATTCCACAAACCAGCGATCGCTCTCAACAGAGAACTTTTACCTCGACCACTCGGCCCGATAATTAATAAACCTTCTCCAGGCTGAACGTTCAATGACAAGTCTTCGACGATTACCTGCTCATAGTTAGGCCTTTGTAAAGTGACATTCTCAAAAGCGAGATGGTTTTCTTCTATTGTTTTAATAGTACTGACATTCTCTGGTTGTTTGGTAACTGCTTCTAAGGCATCTGAAAATTCAGATAAACGCTCAACATAACTAGAAAATCTTCCAGAAGTCCCAAATTCACGGATTAATTCTTCTAAAGCACCAGCAAACGCATAGCAAGCTGCAATAGCTTGTCCAACTTGTCCGAAATCAATTTCACCTTTAATATATAAAGGCGCGAGTACTATGAGTGTGATAAATTCGATAGCAGCCCGATATCCTCTGTTAAAAATTTCTTTACTTCTTTCCCAATCAATCTTCTGTTTAATATCTTTTATTAAATTAATAAATCGGCGTTTAATTATATTTAGTTCCTGTTTTTCTCCTTGAAAAAAAGCTATGGACTCAGCGTGATTGCGAATATGAGTTAGGGCATAAGCATAATCGGCTTTAGATTCAAGTTCCGCCTGATTAATCTTAATCAATCCTTGATTTAAATAAGCAGCAATTAAGTTGCCTATAATCGTATAGATAAGCAGAGCAACAGCTATTTGTTGGGAAATTGTCCAGACAACTATTAAAAAAGTTATCATTTCTAGTATTTTTTCTAGCAAAGTAGCTGAAAAGCTGAGGGCACTACTAGTAATTGGTTCAATTTCTTGAGATAAACGTTGATCTGGGTTATCAATATCGGCTTTAAAATTAATTTTATAATAAGCACGGTTGTTCAAATATTTATTTAAAATGTGATTATTCAGCCATTGATGCCAGTCAACAGCGATTTGTTTTCTAACAAATTTAGTAAATCCTACTAAAAGCGTTATCGAAACAAGTCCAACAGCATAAATTGATATATTATAAGTAAATTTAGAATAATCTTTTTCTTGAATGATCACATCGATCAAATAGCGATAAATAAAAGTATTAAAAGTAGTTATAGCTACAAGGGCGATGATTAGTATTATTAGGAGAATAAGCATTCCCCAGGCGCGAATAACGTCTGAAAATGCTCTTTCGCCTGATTTTGTTGGATACCAATAAGGCCCCGCGATCGCTTTTACATCTTCCCAGAATTGGATAAAACTTGAAAATGCATTTGTTGAGGGTTGAACTTGAACAACTTGGGTTGGCATATTTGAGAAATAAATTAAAATTTTTTATCAAAATTAATACTTTTTAGTGTTGCTAATCAGTAATAATCACCCAATAAACAATCGTACTCAACACTAATTTTTCAACTGATGTTACCTAATTGTTGAGTGGCATATAACATTTCACACTCTTGGGCGCTAGCAAAATCTTTCAGCCGAATCAGAGGAATTCGTTGTTCAAGCAGCATTTTTAAAGATTCTGCGGTTAAGGGATACTCTTGTTTTTTATCCCACGCTGTCGATTTAATCTGGTTAGAAGCAGCAGTCATAATACAGTTCCTTAGATTTAAATTTCAAGTTTCAACTTTGGTCAACAATCTCAATTCATACTTGTATTCAGCAATGCCATGTTTGCTTGTGCTTGCTCAATACAAACTTTCAACCGTTCGGCTAAGACCTGGACGTGGGGTTCAGCCATCATCGTGATATGGTTGCCTGGAACAAAATGGATATCTACTGGTTCGCAAGAATACTCGCTCCACCCCCAGGTCGAATCTTGGGAAATCTCATAAAACTTGCTAGCCAAGCGTTCTGGAGGAGTTTCGCTGGCACGTAGAAGGGTAATTCGACCAGAATAAATCTGTTCTGGTACATAATTAATTAGAGATAGAGAGTTTGCTTTTAAAGCTTGCACCATGTTTTTCATCTGCATAATTTCAGCGTTAGGAGGCAGCATATTCACCATTTTGAAATGCTGTAAAACGTATTTTAGTTGCTCCTCCACAGGCAAAGATTGAAGGGTATCGTAAGAAATATCTATGTTCGTTGACAGAGAAACTTCTACTGCTTTGATCAATTCAATCAACCACCTAGCATGATCCCAATCAAGACGTTCAATACGTGCTTGTTTATCTTTAGAGGTTGGTGCTGACATATCAATCATGACGACTAGAGCAACGATATGTCCTTGATGGAGCAACTGAGTCGCCATTTCAAAAGCTACTATACTTCCTAAAGAATGCCCTCCCAAAAAGTATGGCCCTTGCGGCTGAACAGTCTGCATTGCTTGAATATAATGACTAGCCATATCCTTAATTCGGGTGGCTGGCTCTAATCCATCTAGATTGTTTGCTTGAAAACTGTATAAAGGTTGATCTTCTCCTAAATAACGCCCTAAATGATACAAGTAGTAAGGCTCACCACCAGCACCGGGAAGACAGAAGAAAGGTAACTTTGAACCGTTTGGCTGAATTGGAACTAGACAAGACGAATTTGAGTCATCCGAGTCTATTTGCAAAATTGTCGCCAATTGTTCAATTGTTGGGTTTTGGAAGAGGCTTGTTAAACTCACATCTTTATCAAACTGCTGCTTGATTTGAGCCATTAAGTAGGGAGCTAAAAGCGAATGACCACCAAGGTCAAAAAAGTTATCTTGTACTCCCACCTTGTCAACTTTTAGAACCTTTGACCAAATTTGCACCAATTGCATTTCTAATTGGTTACGCGGTTCAACAAATATATCTAAGTTAATAATGTTAGAAGGTGTAGGCAAAGCGCGGCGGTCTATCTTACCGTTGGGTGTTAGTGGCAAGCTATCTAGGAATACAAAACTAGAAGGCATTATGTACTGTGGTAGCTTGGTGGAGAGGAAGCGACGGATCTCACTAATGGTAGGTGTTGATTCCTGATTCGGGATGATGTAAGCCACTAAGCGTTGCTCGCCAAAATCATCTTCATGGGCAGTTACTACAGTCTGATGCACAGATGGGTGTTGTGCTAATACTGTCTCAATTTCCCCAAGCTCAATGCGTATGCCGCGAATCTTGACTTGATGATCAAGGCGACCGAGAATTTCTAAAGAGCCATCTGGAAGATAGCGGCCGCGATCGCCTGTATAGTACAGTAAATCCTGGTCGTCATTGCGAAAATGGTTTTTGACAAACCGAGAACGCTTCTCTTCTGGAGCGTTAATATAGCCCAAACTGCAAAATGGTGTCCGCAAAACAATTTCGCCTGGTTCCCCAATGCCGCACAGTTGCCGATTTGTACTCAAAACTAGTGCTTGAGTTTCAGGAAGTGGCCATCCCACTGGCTGTACCCCTACTGTCGGTTCGCTGGGTACTTGGTAATAACATTTCGCCAAAGTTGTCTCTGTCGGCCCATACAGATTAACGATTTCACCTGCTTGGGGGAAAGCATCTCGCCATTGTAGTACGAATGTCTGCTTAAGAGGTTCTCCCGCTAAGAATAACCAGCGTAAGTTACGCAGAGATTCCGAGGGGACATTAGCTAACCATGATTGCGCTAAGGAAGGAACCGTGTGGAGAACGGAAATCTGTTCGCGTTCCAAGTAACGCAAAATTTTTGTCGGTTCTAATTTATCCCCTTGTGCTGGTAGACACAAGGTTGCACCACTGGTCAAAGGTAAGAAGATATCTCTAAGAACGACATCAAAGGAAAGTCCTATTAATTGGGCAATGCGGTCTTGTTGCCCAATTCCAAATGTTTGTCTTTGCCAGTTGAGAAAATGCGCCATCCCTTTGTGACACCCCAACACTCCTTTCGGAACGCCAGTCGTACCAGAAGTAAAGAAAATATAGGCTGCATCATTAGCAGATATTTTCGGTAGGGGTATTGTATGACTGCTTTCTAAAGAATTTATAGCTTCTGCTGTGTCTGGATTTACACAGACGATAGTTAAAGACTGCCATATCTCTCGGTCTTCTATGGGTTGAGTATCGACGTACAATATGTATTTAGTTTTCGCTTCCTGAAGCATCAGCTGTTGGCGTTCGCTAGGAAGTTGCGGATCGAGAGTCAGTAGCACTCCTCCACTCAAGAGTATAGCGATCGCACTGGCAATCAATCCAAAACTGGGAGTACCGTACACGGCTACGACATCTCCCTTTGTGATACCGTGACTCAGCATCACCCTTGCTAAAGCTTGAGAGGTTTTGCCTAATCCGCCATAGTTCCAACTGCGAGATCCTTGACGCACTGCTGAAAGTTCTGGATTGCTATTTACCCAAGAGATAAATGTTGTTGTGACTAATTCGTATTCTGGTTCTGGTATAGCCGTTGTGGGATCTGGCAGTAAAAGTTGGGCTTGTGGTGTTACAAGAGAATAAGAGCCGATGGCACTATCAGGCTCGACAACAATTTGATTCAGCAAATGATGGAATTGTTGCACCATTTCCACCATTCTTTTTGAAGTAAATAGGTCAGCATTATATAGTAGTTGCAGAGTTATTCCTTGTTCGTGTTCTGCAACATACAAGCTTAAGTCAAACTTGGAAGCTGCTTCTGACATCAATATAGGTTCTACAGACAATCCAAAAAGTTCTAGTTGGGTGTCTGCCAAATTCTGTAAATTAAACCATACCTGAAAAATTGGATTATGGCTGAGATTTCGTTCTGGCTGCAATGCTTCCACCAGCATTTCAAAAGGCAAATCTTGATGAGCATACGCAGACAACGCTACTTCTCGCACCCGTGATAGTAGCTGCCTAAAACTGGGATTACCATCTAAGCGGGTACGCAACACAAGGGTATTGATAAAAAAGCCAATTAGCCCTTCAATTTCTGCACGGTTGCGGTTAGCGATCGGCGTACCTATGCAAATATCATCCTGCCCACTATAGCGCCATAGCAATATTTGGAATGCTGTTAACAGCGTCATAAACAAGGTAACACTTTCTTTTTGACTCAATTCTTTGAGTGCAATACTTAGTTCTTTTGAAAGTGCGATCGCTTTATATGCGCCGTGGTAAGTTTGCACAGCCCCTCTAGATCGGTCAGTGGGTAGCGACAATAAAGTTGGTGCGCCGGCTAGTTGTTGTTGCCAATAACTCAGTTGGCTTTGCAGTACATCTCCTTGCAACCATTGCCTTTGCCAAATTGCGAAATCTGCGTACTGAATAGGCAGTGGTGCTAACGGTGACGGCTGACCTTGAGAATAAGCATTGTATAGAGCTGCTAATTCTTGGATAAACACACCCATTGACCAGCCATCAGAGACAATGTGATGTATATACACTAACAAGGCGTATTCTGTCTCGGACAGCACAACTAACGTTGCTCTGACTAACGGATCATTTGCCAGGTTAAAAGCTTGAATAGCTTGTTTTTGCACTAATTGCTGTGTAGCAATTTCTTTTTCGCTTGTGGATAAATGTTTAAAGTCAACAATTGAGACTGTCCAAGGTGTAAATGCTAGAGAGTTAGAAGTTTTTCCTCTTTCCTGCTCCCTGCCCCCTGCTCCCTGCTCCCTGCCCCCTGCTCCCTGCCCCCTGCTCCCTGTCCCCTGCCCCCTGTTCCCTGCCCCCTGTTCCCTAATGATTTGTGTTGGTTGTCCATCAATGTTAATGAAGTTGGTGCGTAACACCTCGTGGCGATAAATAATTTCTTGTAAGCTTTGTTCTAAAGCTGCAACATTAAGAGTTCCTATTAGACGCAAAGTTAGCGGTATATTATATAAGCCACCCAGAGGCTGTAACTGGTCTAAAAACCACAAGCGCTGTTGCAATACGGTTCGGTTAAGCTCTAAGCAGTATTGATTACAGAAAAAGTAAGTGTTTCCAATTTAACTCCTGCCCCCTTATGTACTGGCTTCTTGGACGGAAACTTAGCCCTAGT
>NZ_JACJSI010000167.1 GCF_014698065.1 Nostoc flagelliforme FACHB-838 | reverse complement strand
ATTAGTGGACTCAAAAAAAAAGAGATTTGTGAGTTGTTGGAGACGCGACGGGCTGAAATAGAGTCAAAAGACCTAGTTGTGTTCATGGTAGATGAATGTCATTTGCTTTGGGGTGCCTCTGTCTCGCCAGCTTTCAGCGCCCCAAGTACCCGTGCTTTCAAAGTAGAATTACCATTGATTTGATTGAGTGCTTCTGTCACTGTTATCTGTTTTTCTAATGGAGTGCTAGTAGGATAACTCTGTCCTAATTGGTTGAGAAGCTGCTGAATTTCTGCTGCGGCTTCTGCGAGAGTCTGCTTTTGCTGTGGGCTATAGTTAGTGATATTGCCGCCGATTTGTTGTGCGCTGGGCGGGGTGAGGTCGGACGGTTGGCGATCGGGTTTGTTGGATCTGCAATGTATACCGTACTGCCAGATATTTTAAGTGTCTTTCGAGAACAGTTTCCTGCTGTAGAACTGCGATTGCATGAACTGACGACGCAAGAGCAAATTCAAGCCCTGCATCATAAACAGGTTGATATCGGCATTGTTCGTTCTGCCATCATTGAGTCAGGGCTAAGTACGGAATGCGTTTTGCAAGAATCATTGGTACTGGCGTTGCCACAAACCCATCCGCTCTCTGCCCAGGTCAAAGTGTCTCTCTGTGCTTTGGCAGATGAATTATTTATCCTATTTCCTGCCAAAATGGGACCCATCTTTTACGAGCAGATTATTAACATTTGTCAACAAGCTAAATTTCGTCGGAAAGTCGCTCAGGAGGCAGTTCAGATGCAAACTATCATCGGCTTGGTTGCAGCAGAAGTGGGCATCGCTTTGGTTCCCGCCTCCTTGCAAAATTTCCACAGAAGCGGAGTCACTTACAGACCTTTACAAGAGCAGACACCTAAGACCGGACTTTATCTTGCTTGGCGGCAGGATGATTCCTCTCCAGTAATAAGAGCATTTCTCAGCTTGGCACAGAAAACGACGGAATGGGAGTCAAATCGTGATGATACGTGAGCAGTTAGAGATCAATCACCTCACCTGCGGAGCCTCCAAGTACTGTCTCAGCAGTAAGCTGAAGCAGCCTAACGATTAATAGGGGAAAGTTTCCGTATAACATCCCGTATTGGGTAAATAGGCCGAATAATTCTGTATAACACCCCAAATTCGGATCTTAGTCCGACACTTTCCACATAATACGCCGCTCAGGGGGATTAGTCCGACACTTTTCGCATATCCTCTGATTCATCATGCAGACGGAGCAGCAATCGCAATAGAAAGCGGGCGCTTGAGCCATCGCATCAAGGAACTGGTCTTAAAAACGATCGCATCGCAACTTTCGACGCTCTTCATAGATGCAGCGATGAAATCCCGTATAACCGGACATTTGTTTTCCTAGCGATAAAGCCATAGGTTTACAAACTAGGACAATTGAGAGCTTAATTTCTTACGTTTGGAAAAACTATACTCATGATGTTACACTTATATTACAAGCAGGTATTGAGGATTTAATCATGCACGACTGGGACCTGTAAGGCCGGGTCAGTTCGATCCGGCCAATCCTATTCCACCTTGTTTTACTTACGACCACCGCACGGTAGAAGCCCGATGGCAATCTGTATGGCAGCAAACCCAACTGTATGAGGTCGATTTAGCTACGACTGCTCATCCCTTTTACAATTTGATGATGTTCCCCTATCCCTCAGCAGAGGGTTTGCACGTTGGGAATGTCTATGCCTTTACTGGAGCCGATATCTACGGTCGTTTCATGGCGATGCAAGGCAGAGCAGTATTACAGCCAATGGGCTTTGATGCCTTTGGCATCCATAGCGAAAATTTTGCAATTAAGCAAGGCGTTCATCCAGGCAAACTCACGGCACGTAATATTCAACGATTCCGAGAAACGCAGTTGAAAAGAATTGGCAATCGTTTCTGCTGGAATCATGAAATTCAAACCACAGATATCTCGTACTATAAGTGGACACAGTGGATTTTCTTGCAGTTGTTCAAAGTTGGGTTAGCTGTTCGCAAAAAAGCGACAGTAAACTGGTGTCCTTCTTGCAAAACAGTTCTTGCTGATGAGCAGGTGATTGGAGGTGAGTGTGAACGGTGTAATACACTCACCATTGGGCGTGAATTAGAGCAGTGGTTCTTCAAAATTACCCAGTATGCTCAACGGTTGTTAGACAATTTGGAGCAATTGGATTGGTCAGAAAAAGTCAAAACGGCTCAACGAAACTGGATCGGTTACTCCGAAACAGATGACACCGTACAGTATCACCTGCGAGATTGGTTAATCTCTCGGCAACGCTATTGGGGACCGCCGATTCCGATTATTTACTGTGAAGTCTGCGGTACAGTCCCAGTTCCAGAGGAACAGTTGCCAGTGCAATTACCAGAAACTGAGAATTGGTTGCCTCAAGGAACAGGAAATTCTCCTTTGGCGGACATTCCAGAATTTGTCAATACAACCTGTCCTTGCTGTGGTAGTGCAGCACGGCGAGAAACGGATGTGTCTGATAACTTTTTGGATTCTGCGTGGTATTTTTTACGCTATCCCTCAAGCGATCGCTCTGATGTTCCATTTGATCCAGCAATTACAGCTAAATGGTTGCCTGTGGATATGTATATTGGTGGCGCGGAACATTCTGTACTCCATTTGTTGTACAGTCGATTCATCACAATGGTGTTACACGATTTGGGGTATATCCCCTTTGAGGAACCTTTTCGACGATTCCGCGCCCACGGATTGCTGACTAAACAGGGTGCCAAAATAAGCAAATCGAAGGGTAATGTGGTGAATCCTGATCGCTACATCGAGGAATATGGTGCAGATACATTGCGAACCTACTTGATGTTTTTAGGTCCATACGACCAGGGTGGCGATTTTTCTGATCGCGGCATTGCTGGCATGCGACGATTCTTGGAGCGAGTGTATCAATGGGTACTCAAACACCAAAATCATCTTCAGCCCCATCCGCCAGATTTGGCTTCGCAGCAGCGTTTACATCAAACAATCCATAAGGTTTCCGAGGATATTCAATCACTGAAATACAATACAGTGATCGCTGCATTGATGAGTTATTTCAAGATGTTGCAAGCAAAGTTGAGTATTGCTGAGGTGGAATTGAAGTCGTATCTATTGATGTTGGCTCCTTTTGCACCCCACGTGACGGAAGAACTCTGGCAGCAATTGGGGGAATCTGGCTCAATTCATCAGCAGAAATTTCCCCAGTTCGACGCACAATTGTTGATTACTGAACAGGTAACAGTCACAGTGCAGGTTAATGGACGTACTCGTACTACTATTAACCTTTCACCGAATGCTTCCCAAGAGGAGGCAATTGCAGCCGCAAGACACACACAAGCAATTCAAAGGCATTTAAACAATCAGGAAGTTCATCGTGCTGTTTACGTTCCTGGTCGAATTCTTAATTTTGTAACCTAAACACAACAAACCCTAAGACTGCCTAAAATAACGTGACCAAACAATTCGCAATTCAAAAGGGCGAAAAAGCGGATTAATTGATTAATTGCCTAAAAGTGGGTACAGAGCCAACACCATACCGTAGGTTGGTGGTCAAAAAGACAGTGGTGGGTACAGAGCTAACACTGATTTAATGGGCGAACAAGCGAATTCACAATTGCGAATTGGATTGACACTCTTGCTTGAGCGAAAAATAAGCTGATGTATTTATTAGATACATCAGCTTTTGACTTATCCCAAGATTTCAATCACAGCCGCTAGAATAGTTGGTGCTTTGTCTGAAACTGGAATGAATACGCGCTTTTGCCAGTTGATAATCTCGGTGAAACATCCAACAGCTAAGAGTCGCTCTGCCAGTGAAATAGCATTAACCAGTTCTATGCAAGGTTCTGCGGCAATGTAAGAACGCCGTAAGGTTACACCACCCGGCAACTGCTGTGTATATTTCTCGTTTAGTACCAGCGAAACAAGTTCTTCTGGAGAAAGCACCTGATTTCTTAGTCCGAGTTGTTCGCGCAGGGTTTGAATGTCGTGAGCATTCACCACCCGACCAAGAATTTTCTGCCCATCGTTGGTTTGTAGTCGGAAGACTCGACTACTGTGCTGTGGCAGGATTTTCCAGATGGGTAGGAGAATACCTGTTACCAAATGCAGGTAATCGGTTGTGAACTTGGGTAATTCGTCTAGTTCCTTCGACCAAGCAGCAGTAAACGCATCAATAGAAACTTGCCCCCATGTGGAAGATTCCAAGTCTTGGATTGGTACGCGAGTTTCTTTCTGTGGGCGAATCAGCAAAACTCTTGGGACAACTCCACCCTCAGAGTCGAATAGACTGTGAGTTGGAATTGACACAGCAGCATTGCCAGACTTTAAGTTGATCATGAGCCTTCCTTGATATTGAGTGGCAAACTCCAACATCTCTTCAGCAGTTCTGATATTGTTCTTCTGGGTGCGTTCCACTTTCAAGTAATTGGTGACGCTACCAGTTTGAGCATGAGTGTACACGGTTTTTTGGCTCTCAATAATAATAAACCGTTCTGCTCGAAGTGTTTCCACGCCCACCTCATAGATTCCTGCGGTGATCGCTGCTTCAATTTGCTGACTCAAGAGTAGTTCAAACCTCTCGAAAATGATGTTTTGCATATCAATTCGTAGAGCCAGTAGTCGGTTGAGGAATTGCCGCAATGGGGGCAAGTCAATTTTCATCCCCCGTCGAGCAATAGTTCTGATGAATCGGCGTTAACCGCGCACGTTCGTCGTGACTGGTCTGAACACGGGTGCTGATGCTTGGTTTGTGCGATGTGATCGCCCAAGCCCTTGGATTGCGTTGTCTGCTCTCTAGCCGGCTTCTAAAAGATAGTGCGATCGCCGCCGCCGATTCACAGCATTTAGATCAGCATGATAACTTCTGCCTGTGCCACCAGCGTCACTGAAGATGAGGATTTGTTTGTCTCCCTGCATAAACGCAGCAGTCTCAGCAATATTCGCCCCACTACCCCGTGAATCAACGAACAAACGTCCAGATTCATCTTTTAACACCCGTTTGCTACGACCTGTAACTTCAGCCACTTGCTTGTTACCAAAGTGCCACAGCAATTGTTCTAATGCACCAGGGATTGGATCAAGACATGCTAACTTATCGACTAAGGCATCTCTCAAGGCTACAACTTCTTGGGAGATAACCGGAGAGCCATCAGCGTCAAAGACTGGCTCGGATCTTTCTTCTCCATCAACGTCTGAATGGATGGAATGAAATTGCCGTAGCAGCTTTGACATCTGAGCGTTCCCACGGAGATCGCTGTGATAATTGCTTAATCAACGCCAGCAGTTCGGGCAAGTCCAAGGTTTCGGAAATACAGGGGATTTGCCTGTGATTATCAGCCGGAACCTTGTCAATTACTGTGATTCTGGTGTCGATTTGTGTACCATGTTTTGAGTACACCTTGCCGTTAACCCCAACAGATAGTAGAACTCGCGCAAAATCCTGCCACTTAAGGAAAGTCTCTCGCCAGCTTGGGTTAGCCGGAGAAAACCAGTTGGCTGTGATTGTTACCAGCCGTCCACCGTCAGCCACTCTTTGCAGTGCCGAGTTGATATGCCTCTTTGTTGCGTCGGGATTGCGACTGTTGATTTTGGGAGATGCACAGAAAGGTGGATTCATCAGCACAACTGAGGGCTGAGTTTTACCAGCCAGATAATCGTTAATCTGTTCCGCGTTTACTGAGAATAATGGTGTACCAGGGAATAATCGCCGCAGAATCTTCGATCTATCGGGTGCAAGCTCGTTGAGCATCAGATTTGCACTGTGCAGTTTAGCTATTTGTGCTAACAAACCAGTTCCGGCACTTGGCTCCAGAATCAAATCATCAGCCTTTATAAATGCTGCTTTGGCTACCAGATAAGCCAATGGTAACGGTGTCGAGAATTGCTGAAGTTGTACTGACTCTTCACTGCGCCGTGTTTGGGTTGGGCAGAGGGCTACTAACTTCTTTAATTCCAATAATACTGTTAGCGGCGACTCTAATAAGAGCTTGTAACCTTTTTGGCGCAGATATAACATTTGCGCCACTTCCACAGCTTCGTAAGCATCTTTCCATAGCCATGCACCAGACGCGGCAGTGCCTAGAAAGTAGCGATTCATCTGGGATATGAATATTGGTTTAAGTCTATGACTAAGATTTGATTTATTAGCTAATTCTTGAAATAAAACCAAAGAAATCGGACGCTACCCTCTGCTAACTCCTGAGCAAGAAATTACAAATGCTAGGCTTGTGCAGCAGATGATGGCGATTGAAGAACAGCGCTCAAATCTCGCACTTCAACTAAATCGAGAACCAACTGCAAGAGAATTAGCTACCTCGCTTGGGCAAAGCGAAGCTGAAGTGGAGTCAATTCTTCATCAAGGGGAACGAGCAAAGCAAAAAATGGTGACTGCTAACCTACGGCTGGTGGTGGCGACCGCTAAAAAGTACCAGAACCGAAACTTAGAATTTCTTGATCCTGCTCTCGTTGCCAGCGCCCTTGCCTACACCCAGGTTAAAAGCCACCGGAATGGATATAAGAGAGTTGTTTAAACAATTGCTAATTGGTAATAATCGCGCTACGTACAAACAAGTTTCTTCGCTAAATAGAGGTTTGTTAGAAGGAGAAGACGGTGCGGAGTGTACCTGTAAGGATTGTGGCATTGACGCCTTGATTAGCTGGATTTGTAATCATTTGAAACACAGGCGTGACACCGATATTACCATTAATTGGAAAATTGTAGAAAGCCTCGAAATTCGTTTGCGTCGAATCTCCTATTTCACTTGCAATGAACGGTTGTCCTACAGCTATGCCTGCCAGAGCATTTTCAATGAATAGACCCACAAAAGCGACACCCGCCATCCAATAGCTAGGCTTTAAATCACCAAAGGCAGTATTGGCGTAGCTACCGTAACCATAGCGTCCAAAGACAGCAATACGGTCTGAAAGCGTCAATTCCAAGTTGGCTCCAAAGACATCAAACTCCCCTCCTAAAATACTACCGCCGGCATATTGCAAGCGTAGCGCAAACGTTCTACAAGGAGCGTATTTTAACTCAATGATTCCTCGCCAAACAGCCCTCCCTCTCCTTGTCTGTTGGGATAAAGAATGTATCCCAGTGGGAAAATACCAGGAATTGGAGAAGAACTCTCTATTCTCGATCGCCTGGCAGATGCTGCCACATAAGCAGTTCGTGCCGTAAATGCGCCTTCATTCGGATTCTACCTGATAGCAGCATCGGCTTTTAGCCCTTGAACTGGAAAAAGAATATAGTTGTTTACCAATACTTGCGTAGAGAAGTTTAAAAAACTGACATTTGCATAACGGTTGATGTCTACATAGTCAGTCAGACTGATGACTGGGCCCAGGGAAAGCGTCAAATCCTCGGATGGAGAAAAGGTATAATTCAGACGGGACACGCCAAACTCTTCAACAGGCGGTTTGCTGAATAGTCTAAAACGCTGCCAAAACTGGGTTCTAATAATCCTGCTGCATTGTCGTTTGCCCCATTGCTGCCAATTTCTAGCCAGAGTTCTAGTGCATCTGTTCCATTAAAACTTGTAGTCAAGTCTAGGGTAGCTCGGTCAAGGAATGTAGGATTTGGATCTTTTGTCGCAATTTCTCTGCCTGTGACATCAACAATGCGATCGCCACTATAGCCTCCCCCTGTGACTCCAAACACAACTATTCCTGACAATGCGGTGGTTGTCGAGAACTTGTTAGCTTCCAACTCAGCAGTTCGGGCTGCCAATCCATTTACACGTTCTTGTAATGTGCTTAGTTCACCAGAAAACTCTTCTTGAAGTCGTTGTAATGTCTCTAAATCATCACGAGATATTCGTGAACCAGTTCCTTGAGCAATTTGTTTGCTGATTTGTTTAAGTGTTACGTTCAATGCTACTGCAAATTCGTAGCGAGTCATTGCTTGATCGTTGCCAAGTTTCTACAACTTGTTGGATGGCTTCATGAGCAGTTACGATCGCTCTTGTCCGTTCGTCAGCCCCCATTGCCAGATTTTCGACATGGATAAACGTGACATCAGCTATCAGCTATACCAATAAAGTCAAACACTACCCGCAAGTAAGGCTCTTGAAAATCGAGTGGTTCGCCTGCATAACTTCCGCCTCGTGTTGTAATTACCAGCGCTTTTTTATCGTTCAACAGTCCTTCGTAACCATCAGCACCCACCACAAACGTCCGTCTGACTCTCACAATCTGATCGATGTAGGCTTTGAAACTGGCAGGTACACTGTAGTTGTACATAGGAATGCCAAAGATATAGAGGTTTGCCGCCAGCAGTTCAGCAATCAATTCATCGGAAATCATCAAGGCAGATTCTAATGCTGGAGTAAGTTGAGCCGGGGGGCAAAACGCAGCAGTAATCCAGGCTTCATCGATCGCGGGTACTGGATAACGTCCTAAATCGCGATAGATGACAGGAACATCTGGATGCATTTGTTTCCACAGGGTCACAAATTGCTGGGTTAAGGAGCGTGAGATAGAGCGCTCGCCGCGTGGGCTAGAATCAAGGTGCAAAAGTTTCATGGATTAATCCTCTTAAAACCTGTTTGTAGAGTCAAAAGAACAATTACATCAACTGTTGTATGAGTAAGATTGCAGCTTAGAAATAAAGATGACTAAGCATTCTACTGGTTTTTTGCTATTCGTTGATATCTGACAAAGAGTAGGGCATTGCAAACCAGCAAGACTGCACCAAAGCCAAATAACGTGTGCATCACGCCAAATTTGTCAGACAGAAAGCCAATCAGAATTATAGGGATGCCGTACCCCAAATAAGCGCAGACAAAATAGCCAGAGGTGAAGGGAGCAGATTGAATGCCGCTCATCTGTACCACTTCAGCCAATCCATCCAGGTAGGTGAACCCGTAGCACGCCGTTCCAGCGATCGCCACTCCTGCCAGCACCAACCCTAAATGACCGAGCCACGCTCCATATATGAAGCTAAAATAGCCAGCTACCAGCAGGACAGCACCGATCTGAAGTGATCGGCGTGCTTCTAGCCGACGGGCAAAAGGTTGAAACATAACCCCCGCGATCGTAATGATGAACAACATCAAACCTGCCCAGTTCGGTAGACCATATCTTGCTAACTGGGTAGGTAAAATTACACCGACAATTCCTGCCAAAGACCATGCCAATGCGATCGCTAACCCCGCCCAAACTGCGCCCATTGAGAAGCTTGGCAGCCGGATCAACGCTGCTGACGTCGTTGCCTGTTTTGGAATACTAATGGTTAAACCAATACAGCCCAGAAGCAAAATAAAGACGACCCAATAGCTAAACGGCACCAGTGAATAGCGATAAAACAAAGCGGCATTCGTAAACAGCGCACCACTAGAAAAGCCCAAAGCAGTGGTTAAGCTGACGTAAGCAGCAACCTTCGTGGCATTTTGTGGCATCAGCGTTGATAGGTATGCCGTTCCTGTTCCAGTCATAAAACCGACACCAATTCCTTGTAGAACTCGTGTGATGAACAGCGTGTAGATATTCGGCTGAACAATCATTAAAAATGTTGCGACACAAGCCAATAGCAAACTTGTGAGGATGACAGTTTTGCGTCCAATCCGGTCAGAGGCTCCACCCAGCAGAACCAGCGTCGGTAACAATCCTGCAATGTAAGTTGAGAAAGCGATCGCCGAAATGCCACTACCAAAACCTGCCATCTTTGCATAAGTACCATATAGGGGAATTTGCAAATTCGTTGCGTGAGTGATGAGGAAAATGGCTATTGCCACAATGAACTGGGGCCGTTTCATTGTGAAACTCCTGAAAGACAAGTTGTATCCGTCAAAAAAACCTTGGTTTGGATTAAATATGCGATTGTTCCAGCAAACTTCAGGCGGTGTAGCTGCACTTTATAAAGAACAATCTTGATAAACTAACTCTACAAAACCGTCTTAATGCCGTCTTGCACGTTCTTGAGTTTTTGGACACATTCTTACTGGCTTTTGAGAAATGCTTTGGGACTTACGCCCACCAATCGTTTGAAGTGGCGGCTGAGGTGGCTTTGATGGGTGAAGCCAAGACTGTAAGCAACTTCTGCGATCGTCAAATTACTTTGTCGCAGTAACTGCTTGGCGCGATTAACTCTGCACTGAATCACATACTGATGTGGTGCTAATCCGGTTGAATATTTGAATAACATTGAAAAATAACTCGGACTCATTTGCACAATGGCTGCCAGTTCGGCAAGCGCTAAGTCCTGCTCAAGGTGCTGATGAATGAAATCAATCACCTGCTGCAATTGTCTTTTGGCTAAACCACTCTGAGGTCTAGAGATGGATCTTTGGGCTGAGTAGTGCCGCAATAAATGAGTCATCAGAGCAGCTGTTAACGAATTAATATAGAGACGACTGCCAACTCCGCTAGACTCAAGCTCTGACTTGAGCGCGAAACCAAGACTGGAAATCAGCAGGTCAGGTTTGCTGAAACTGGGGACAAGCTCGACATCAGTAGCAGTCGTCAGATCGAAGGTATGACGTGCAAACGCCCTCGCCTCAAAACTGAGAGTAATAAATTCGTACTCGGTGTTCCAATAAGCCGAATTGAGGACATCAGCTGGCACAACCGTCACATCGCCATATCCAAATTGCCGCTTTTGAAAGCGATGCTCGATCATCTCTTCAACCATTGGCGGCGATGGACTGCGATCGTGAATGATAATGCGATGTTGCCTGGAATAATTTTCTGCCAACTGATGCGGTGGATGGCGATGATATTGCAGTTGAATGCCGTCCCACCCTGCTTTGTCACTGGAGAGTAACGGCGCTTCCGGGTAAAGCTTCAGCACATCATCCTGCTGAACAAAGTCAACAACTAAGAGACCTGAAGTTACCATTGCTTGGCTCCTTCTATGGAACTGGATATTGATCAAATTGCTGCATCAGATGCAGTAGCTCAGTTTGGCTGGGTTGCCGCCCGTTTTCGGTTAACCGGGCTAACCCCTCAAAGTACTGCTCCCGTGAGTCGGCAGGGCAAAAGAGGATCAGTAGGGTCGATCTCACTGTTCCAGGATTAGAGAACCCATGCGGCGTATTTTCTGGCACGAGCATCATTGCGCCCGGTGCAGCCATAATTGTTTGCCGATCCAACAGCAACTCCACTTCTCCCTCTACCACATAAAATATCTCGGTCAATTGCTTGTGGATGTGTGGACTGGCTCCTTTCGTTCCTGGTTCCATAACAAATTCAAACAAGCCAAAGTGTCCATTTGTGTTCTCCCCAGTCACTTTGAATGTGCAGGTACTGGTGCCGAGTTTAACGGACTTTCCTTCACCGGGTTGCAGGACAATCGGTAACGACATTAGAAGCTCCTCTGGATTAAGAATTGGGAATTGCAGCAACGGCGTCTATCTCAAACAATAGCCCCTCGACTGCTAATCTCGGTACAGGAATCAAAGTACTGGTAGGTTTGCGATCGCCCGACCACACCTCATTCCGTGCGGCTGAGATCAATTGCTGTTTTTCGGCATCGTGATCAACTGAGAGCACTGTAATTTTCACAACGTCTTCTGGGGTTGCCCCAACTGCTGCTAATGCTGCACGAAGGTTAGCAAATGCCTGTTTCAACTGAGCTGCAAAGTCAGCCGCAACCAGATTGCCCGTCTCATCCATGCCCAATTGGCCTGCAATATAGACAAGAGTGGTGTTAGCGGGAACCGTTACAACATGGGTGAAACCGTAATCAGATGGATCGAAGAACCCAGGGGGATTGAGGTGCTGAATTTGTTGAACCATGATTTGACTCTTAAATCAATTTTGTTGAAAGTTGCCAGTGCAGGAGATCAACCGAGTGGAGACACAATTGCTCAGGCATAGCGATCGGACATCGCCGGAATATCAATCTCTTTCACACAGGAGACGCGCGATAGTTGGCGCAAACAGCGCACTAAGAGAACCAAATCCTGCATTGGAATTTGCCTGCTGTCGTAGGTTTGGATTGCTGCCTCTGCCCCAGCTTCATAGGCGATTTCCGCCGCAATACTACCTGGGTTGAGCGAAGTTACTGGAATACGATGCTCTCGTAAACATTCCCGCAGGGCATGAACCACACCCCGCAGACCAAATTTAGATGCGGTATTCGCCACTTCCGGTGCGCCAGAGTTATCTAAGCCCGAAAGCGAACTCATATAGACAACACGGGGATTGCTTGAACGCTTGAGATTTGGCAACAACCGATGAGTACAGAGAATAGCAGCCAGCAGATTCACTTGGATAATTTGTTCCATCTCCTCTAGAGTGGATTGTTCAAAGGAATTAGGTTGGCTCAAACGCATTCTCCTCCCAAATCCCGGCGTTGTAGAACAGAAAGTCAACCGCGCGATCGCCAATTGCCTCAGCCACTTTGACCGCAGCAGTCTGAGTAAGCGACAAGTCTGCCGGAACCCAAACTCTAGACACTTGATCGGCGCGATCAAGGCTAGGAGGGCGAGTTCTGGAGATGAGAAACACCGTATCGCCTGCATCTGGCAACCCAACACTGAAGCCTAAGCCAACGCCGCGACTAGCTCCAAAGATCGCAATATTTGCCATTACTGCACCAACTTGAGAAGTTGCAACTTTATAAAGAAAAACCTTTAGTAAGAATCATAAGTGCTTAACTTGACTTTGTAAAGCTTCTTCTTTAATTTGTTAAGTATGAAAGCAGAATCAACTAGCGTTCGGACTCGACGGGCGATCGTCCAATATCTCAAACAGGAAGGAGCAACGGATGCGGAAACGCTCGCCTCCCACTTGAACATCACCGCAATGGCAGTGCGGCAGCATATCTATGCTTTACAAAAAGAAGGATTGGTGACGTACCAGAAAGAAGCACGTCCGATGGGACGGCCTGCCAAGTTATGGGAGTTAACGCTTGCTGCTGATCGTTTCTTCCCTGATCGCTACGCTGAGTTAACGCTGTGTCTGATTAACTCAATGAAAGAGGCATTTGGTGAAGAGGGATTTGATCGGCTACTAGAAGTCAGAACTCGCGAACAAATTCAAGCGTATCGAGCGATCATGCCTCGGCATGCTCCGCTTCAACAGCAACTAGAAGCGTTAGCAGTGCGGCGAACCGAGGAAGGCTACATGGCAGAGGTCACGGCTCAAGCCGATGGCACTTTTCTCCTCGCTGAAAAGCATTGCCCTATTTGTGCGGTGGCAACTGCTTGCACTGGGCTTTGTCGGATAGAGTTAGAAATCTTTCAAGCGGTTTTAGGTAACGATGTGAGTATTGAACGAATTGAACACATTTTGGCAGGCGATAGACGTTGTGTATATCTGGTTATCAGTACTTAAACAGAACTGAACAATAAAAAATTCAATTCTGACTCCTGACTCCTGAATTCTGAATTCTCTATTATTAAGAAGTAGAGCCATTTTATTAGCCAATGCCCAGTAAAACAATCGATGTCCGAGAGTACACCGTCAGAGCGCACAAGCGGGAAATTCATACCCGCATTTTTTACCTTTGGTTGAAGTTTCTGGGCCGCAAGTTTTGCGTTATCAAATGAGCGGGAAGTGATAATTATCGAGTAGCCTTTTGCTAGTAAACCTTGAGCGATGGCAAACCCAATG
>NZ_JACJSI010000166.1 GCF_014698065.1 Nostoc flagelliforme FACHB-838 | reverse complement strand
AGGGGGTAGAAACAATCGAACAACTAACGCAACTTCAAATCAAACAATGCCAACACGCACAGGGATACTTCTTCTCACCCCCACTTGATAGCTTCTCGGTTGATAAATTAATGACATCTAGTTTAAACTTTAAATTCAATCAATACCTATTAAGGTCTGTTTTACCAACTTAGAAGTTATACTAAATACCAACTCCTAAGCTAACCAACCACAAAACGCTACAGATAGTATTTACAAGGCTAGTCGCCCTTCTAGGATCTAAACTTTAGACTAAAGGTGAGCGATCGGTAAGTGAGAGGATAAACAAAAAATAAAGGGATGCCTGTAATCACAAGCACCCCAGTAACGGAAGATGAAAAAAGCACAACCAATCTTCGTCTATCGTTATGGATGTTTTTGCACAGATGAAGGAATTGCGTCAAGCAGTATACGAATGTTTATGTCGGGAAAAGGATGCAACTAATGAACTCAAGAGACATTTGTATAGTACGTAAGATTGCCTTTTACATCATCAGCTTGAACTGGTTTAGAAAAAAAATATCCCTGACCATATTTGCATTGCAATTTCTGAAGTTGCTCTAGTTGCTCTAGGGTTTCTATGCCTTCGGCTGTTACCTCAATGCCAAGATTATGGGCAAGTGTGACGATCGCCGACACAATTTCTGCATTTTTACTGCTAGTATCAATCTGATTGATAAACGAGCGATCAATCTTCAACACACTAATTGGAAAATGGTGTAAGTAACTTAAAGATGAATAGCCAGTACCAAAGTCATCTATATGCAATTGCACTCCCATTTCTTGAAGTTGCCAAAGTCTTTCGATTGTAGATTGGCTATTTTCAATGATTGCGGTTTCGGTAATCTCCAACTTTAAGCTGCGTGCGTCTAAGTTTGTTTGCTTTAAAATCTCACGGATTTCTTGATTGAGATTAGATTGCAAAAACTGTTTGCCACACAAATTAACACTAATTGTCAACTGGTCATTTAAAAACTTCTGTTGCCAGACATACAGTTGGTAGCAAGCCTCTCGAAGTACCCAAGAACTTATGGGTACAATTATTCCCGTTTTTTCTGCTACTGAAATAAACTCCCCTGGAAACACAAGACCTCTTCGTGGATGTTGCCAGCGGATTAGGGCCTCAAAGCCAATAACTTTGTTAGTTGAGAGTGAAACAATCGGTTGGTAGTGAACTCGCAATTCTTGGTTCTCTACAGCACGCCCCAAGTCCGATTCTAACTGCAATAGCTTGCTAGTTTCTATGAACATCGGTGTGTCAAACACCTTGTAATTCGCTTTTCCTAAAGCCTTGGCATGATGCATTGCAATCTTAGCATTCCCCACAAGCATCTCTGCCTGCTCATACCCTCTTGTAGCTAAGGCAATGCCAATACTTGCACTCATCAATACCTCTTGGCAGTCTAAATAAAAAGGCATCTCTAACTCTTGCTGCAATAGTTGAGCAAAGTTAATCGCATCACTCATCCCTTCAATGTCTTCTAGTAATATGGCAAACTCATCTGCTTCTAAACGTGTCAATGTATCTTTAGACTTGACACAAATTTCAAGCCGCCGAGCAAAAGCGATTAGCAGTTGATCTCCACTCCTATATCCTAGACTATTGTTGATCACTTGAAACCAATCTAAATCCAGGTAGAGAACGGCAAGTACTACACTTGGCTGCTTTTTGACTCGCTCGATACCCTGCTCTAGGCGTTGTATAAATAATGCTCGGTTCGCTAGACCTGTCACCAAGTCATGAAAAGCTACATGGATTAATTGTGCTTCTGCCTGCTGACGCTTATCAATTTCTTGTTTTAACAAAATACTGAAATCTGATAAATCAGTAGTTCCCTGGTTGGCCCTTTTTTCTAATTCACCATTGCTTTGTCGTAACGCTTCTTGAATGCGCTGGTGTTTAGCTTTTTGAACTACTTGTTCTGCTTGAATCTCACCTTCACGCCTGACTTTATTGATGTATGTGCTAAAAAAATTCCTTAAACCTGGCTCAAGTTGAACTAGTTTATCCAAATGCTCAATAGCTCGTTTGTCAGTTTGATAGCTAACTTCTGGGTGAGCTTCTATCCACACATGACACATTTTTACATAGCCAGCAAATGTCACTAAATACTGATAATTTATACTCCCAAGCAGATGCCGCAGTTCACTGTGGCAGTATTGGCTTTGCTCTGGTTCTAGAAACATATAAATTGAACAATACAGTAGGCTTTCTTCAACTACTGGATTTAAAGAAGATAACAGCGTTGACTCATTAATTGAATCCCTTAGTAAATAAAGGTGTATTTCAATCTCTGTTTCTGTTGGAGGTGGTGAGCCAATCATTTCTAGAACTTTTGATGCCTCTACTCCAAGAGAATGTAATGAACAACTGTGGCAAATCATGCAGTAAGGTATAACACAGTAACGTGATAAATACGCAGAAAGCTTTTCTTTGAATAGCAACGACAGCGGATTGTTTACATAGGCAAAAAGAGTTTGTTGCCAAAGGTTTTCTAATACCTGTGTGTTCTGTTCTGCCGGTTCAAAGAAAGGTGGGAAAAAACCAAATTTTTCTTGGATTTCTGCCTTTATTTGTTCGCTCGTTCGCATAAGGTTTCACTAGTTCAGCACCAAACTTGTATCCATGCATAAGTTCTTACGGCACATATCAAGCTAATAAATGCTTTTTAGCTTGATATGTGCTGCTAAAACTTAATTTAACATAAATTTTTCGACATAGAGTTCCTTTTGGAACTTAGTACATACGTATTTGCATCTAAACTATTAAAATTATATTTCTGGCAAGGTTAAGATCACATTCAAGCACGCAAAATCTTACAGCATTAACTTACTCCCGTTACTGACATTGCTATGCAACATCTCGGTGCGATCGCCTACATAAGGCAGGTACGCCATCGCTTAAATAAGAGTGCATAGCCTATACTTATGCGGGAGCAACAGCCAGGTTTCATATTTCTGTGCGTTCGCCAAAGCAACACTAATTGCTATCTATTGGACTTTTTGTGCTTTGTTGGGTCAACTAATCTATATGATTGGTCAGGTTGACTCGTTGGAGGAAACGGAGCTAACAAAGCTTCTTCACCATCACTAGTAGTCTGCCAACCCAAAAATGCGCTTGTGAGGACTGGGGAAAGGGGAAAGGGAAAAGGGTAAGGGATTTAAACCCTTTACCCCTTCTCCCTTCCCCTTTACCCCGCCAAGTTCACTTGGCGAACTACTAGCTGTAACTACACTGTAGCCAATCATTTCTAGACGCATCTGTAAAATCCGGCGGATACTGGCTTCATCATCTACTACTAAGATTGTGCCTTTCTCACCTGATAAGTTTTTCAACGCTGTTCCTCCACAGCGAGAACTATTAACCACCCATTATCTGCTTATTAGGAGTCAAACACACAAAACAATCTTGAAGTACAACCATGATGAAGAAGCGATCGCTTAATGCTTGCATCTGTGCAACAGATTATGCTGGGGCATCTGCCCGAAAAAGATATTTATGTCCAATTAATAAATTCCTCGACAAGGGACTCGTATTTTCCATAAATTTGGTGTACCTTATTAATTCTGTGCAAATTATTTATACCTAACTTCTCCCAAATCTAACTATAACTGAAAGTTAGCACCCTGTAAATGGTTATCGCTTGGATAACGCATCAAAGACGATACCAAAGACAAGCAAAATTTATCCGCAGCGCAATAGTTTGTATTCCGTTGCCAATATGCACCCTCCGCGATCGCATATTGGTGAAAGTGTTGTATCTGGGGGTTCGTGTATCTTTATCGTAGTTTATGCCGGATAAAAGATAAGGGTTACTTATTTTGTCTTCAACCGCCTTCGTGTATTGTCACTGAAAGCATAAGATGAGCAATTTGCTCACTATTCCTCAGTGGTGAAGGCTACCGCAAAGCTAAATCACAATAGTGATCGTCACATCGCATCACACAAACTATGCCGATTTGTCCTCAGAAAATTTTTGCAACAGAACCCATACTGGAGCGGTCAAGTACGCTATCCTGTCTATCACAACATCGAACTAGTCTTGAAGGCGCAGCAGGAGCAGGACCAGCCACTTCTCATCTACCGATCTTTGACAATCGAACCTTCCGCACCGTTGACCCAAAAGCAAATTCTTATCTTAAGGAGAAAAGATGTCAAACCACTTTACTGGACTCAATCTCGGCCCACCTCTCGAGGACCAAAGACTCGATCTGTGCGATCTCTATACGTTTCAGTCGCCCACGGACCCGTCAAGGACCGTGATCATCCTAAATGCAAATCCGACTGCCGACGCGCTGCATCCTGACGCCATATACCGCCTCAACATTGATAACGACGGAGACTGCCTAACTGACATCGCGATTAGTTACGTGTTCTCGCCACCGCAAAACAGTATGCAGACCGTCAACGTCTTTGTGGCAAAAGGCACGGAATCCCGTTCGGTCGAAACTGTTGGGACGAAGATCATCGCCGATGCCGAGGTCTCCTTCGGCACCAAACCCAACATCGTCAAGTCCGGGGACTACACGTTCTTCGCCGGTACTCGCAGCGACGCTTTCTTTTTCGACTTCGACGGAATTAAGGATCTGTTCGATACCTCGGGCGGCAGAAATTTCACCGCACCCCACCTGGGCGGCAAGTCTCCGTGGACCGGCGTGGATTCAAATACGGAAGCCAATGTGTTCTCGACAGTGATAGAGCTGCCGACAAGCGAGCTCGGCGCGAACCCGGAGATCCGGATTTGGGGGCGGTGTAGCGTGCGCAAGGACGGCAAGCTGCTTCATGTCGATCGCGCTGGTCACCCGAGCGTCAGCAGCTTCTTCAATACCGACGACACCAAATTGGAATACAACGCTAGCGAGCCGATCAATGATCGCAAGCGCTGGACGGATCAGTTTGTTCACTTGATGGGGCATACGGGCAATTACACCCGCGAAGAAGCAATCGCTGCGATCGACGCTGACCGCATTCTGCCCGACATGCTGTGCTTCGATCCTTTGAAGCCCGCTAAGTATCCAAACGGCCGCGTTTTTACTGACGACGTCATCGATCATCGCCTCGCCTTCCTCTCCAAGGGCGATATTCCCCCCTCCGGCCTCAAGCCGCACACTGACATTCTTAAGGAGTTCCCGTACATGGGCACGCCGCATCAGAAGAAAAGCTAACGGCGCGCACCGGCTCCGATCTCTAAAGGAAGCGTAATTGTAGTGACCTGCAATGCTAATCGCTCAAACCTGCAATCATGACATTTACAAACCAGGATTAAATGCAACTATAATCCTGGCTGAAAACAACGATGGTTGCAGGTTGGGGGATTTATAATTGCAGGTCACAACACTTAATGAATTGAAATCTATACAGACTACTGAAGAATTGCTGGCGCGAACAACGTAGCGATCGCCCCTCAGCTTGCCTAGACAAATCGGTTAAGCACTATCAAGCCAGAGTTTGTGGGCAGTAACCCAATCCCCTAATGAAATGTTTGCGGAACTCTTCTATTTCCTCTTTTTCTGGGCGACCATGAGAAACTATGGCAACCTGGTAGCGTTGCATGACATTAACAGGGCACTCTCCACCAGCCAAACGCCAAAGTGCTAATTGTACGTGCTTTGGCCGTGCGTAGCTATTTCCTAATTCACTTAAGATTGACTTCAAGTCACCTTCTTCTTGAGGTGAGGGTTGATGCTTGAGCCTGATTCTCACCACCCAGCCGTCAATTTGATTAATCACAGTGACATAGCTGACTCTAAGTTGAGGTTTACCATGCAAGTATTCAATCAAATGTAGTACAAGGCTGGCATTGGTAAGATAGCAGAGGTATTCCATAGAGTCTTGGAAGTTGGGAATTAGGCTGAGTTCACTTCAAGATAGAGAAACAATGTGAGGAACTTATGAGCTAGAGACTTATTAGTTTCTGCCTGACTACGGATTGCCCCATCACCTCATCCCCATCCCTAGCGCCCATTAAGCAGGCTCTAGCAGTTAGCCAGTTGTTTCGTTTCGGCGGTATACGCTTCGCAGTGAGCAAGAGGCGGCGTAGTTTACCGCCGTAGGCATCGCTGCTTACTATCGCGCGATTGGTGAAGAGGAAGCAGAATAGACTATGCCCAAGCCATTAGATCCCAAGTGTCAGTTATGCGCCAAATTACCAACTGCTCAAGCCAAAGTTTTACATGGAACAGCAGGGGATAGATGCTGGAATCCAAAAGTCTGTCACAATCGCCGCTCATTCTATTGCCACCGCTCCCAGAATAATGTAGCAGAAATTGATTCGGTAACAGTCGAACCACCAGCAACGTATTTTGCAGTGCTGTATTTGTATAAAGAACCAAGGGATAAACCATTACACGCTATGTCGGCAGAACTCTGGCTGGGGCAAAAGCCTGTTTGTCGCTTAGAACCAATTCACTGTTTTGGGCTAACGGCAGGCAAGATCCGCGCCTATACAGATCAGGTGTTGCAGGCATTTGCGAAACAATATGGTGTTTCACTATATCAATATCTCGTGCCGAAGTGCTGCTGCAAGATACCCGCGATCGCAATAGCCTTTTGGGGCCAATTATTAGCACCGATCTCTTTGCTGGTCTAGTGCGGACAACAATGCACCTAGATTTAGATGATTTGATTGAACCGGAAACACCACAAACCTTTAAACCGCATGGCCCACACCAATTTTCACATTTCACTGAGTCGGGTGATTCTGTAGCAGCACCCGTTGAGAAAGCGAATGTTTTGGCAATGCTTGATCAGGTGACAACTTTAGAAGATGTCCGCAATTTGGCATCAGATGAAGATGTCCCAAAATGGCAAAGTGCAATCGCTAACTACCTGATAAATGCCAAAGATGAGATTTCTTTAGTTAAACTGCAACGTGCGTTGGAAATGCCGATGGTAGAAGTCTGGTTGGGATTATTGCTAGGTGGGTTTACACTTGAACAACGTGGTGATTTTTATCACAACCATAATGTCTGGGTGAAAAGCTCTCCAATTATGACCAGCAACATCCTTGAGGCATGACGGTCAAAGAGTCCAATGGTTTAGACAGACTCAAACAACTTTTTAGAATGAAATAGCCCTGCCCCTTCCCCTTTCATGGAACCATTATTAAACTTGGATTAATCATCCCTACTTTTTGAATTGTTGAAAAAGCAGTTTCCCCGATGATCCGATGAGCCGCAGCCGTCGGATGAATGCCATCCCAGAACAAAAACTGGTCTGGGTTACTACAGGTGCCATTGCCAGACAGACATGGACTGACAACATTGGTAAAGTTAAAGGCTGCCGGATTTGTTATCGCATCTCGATACAGTGTATTGGCATCTAATACCACAATCTCCAGATCGGAATGCTGTTGACTTAGAATTTTAAGCGATCGCCTTAAGCCTTGATTATGTGCTTGTGTTAATGTACTAAGATTCACAGAATTCGCACTGTTTCTAGTGGCAGGTAACTGTCCTAAATCGGGTAAATTTGCTACCAAAATCTTTTTAGCACCCACATCAGTTAGAGAATTGATTGCCGTTGTCACATTTTTAACAGGAATAGTTGCACTGCTTATCCCTTGCAAATAATCATTTGCTCCTGCCCACAGCACATACAAAGCATCTGAATTCGTCTTTTGATGTGTCTGCGTAAACGACTCCACTTGATTTAGCAAGCTAGGTACATAGCTGTTGCCAACACTTCCAGTAGTCGATCCTCCATAGGCAAAGTTATTAGTTTGTTTAGAGGATAGATGCAGGGATTCGGCAAGATACTCAATCCAAACCCGACCATTGGAGTAACGCCCTTGAAAGTAAGCTGGGTTAGGCGGGTACATTCCTCCTGTCGCCCGGGATACCATCCCTGTATCCGAAAGACTATCCCCAAATACATACATTTCTGCGATCAGATGAGTTTTATCCATAAATTTTGCCGCTACAACCATGATAAAAATTAAGAAGACTTGTCCTGTTCTTAAAAGCCACTTTTTTCTTTGCATTAAACTTTTCTGCAAACCCTAAAGACTATAGTTGTTGATGATTGTTGTGAGTAAATATTGAGCAAGCAATTGAACACTTCTTTAACTTAACAAGCTACCTTAAGGGCTAGTAAGCAAAACCGGATACTTTCAGGTGTGGATTTTGCCAATTGTCTTAATGGAGTTATTCAAATCAATAGACCACACGCAGACCTTGCTTCCATTCCTCTCTCCTTCTAGGGGTCACTGTGCCCGTTCAGGTTTTTTGTACGCTTAGAAATTTTTAAGTGCCTGGAACGACGCTTTTTCTCTTTGTTTGAGAGGTGCTGAGTTTGGGACGCTGTTAGCTCACGTAGCCAAATGTGTAGCGGATCGCGATCGTAACGCTCATGCCAAATCTGTAGAGAATTGTAGTTACCAAGTTACTAGCTGTATCGTCACTTCTGCTGCTGACAAACCAGGTTGTACTCTCTCTCAACAGCCGCCAGCAGCTTCGCTTGCAACGAAGATAAATAAGGTTTAGCTTGTTTCCCCAACCCCTGCAACAGCCAATCCACAGAAGAGTCACGGATGGTCACTTGATGCAACTGCCGTAACCTCACACATAGCTGCTGCATGAATTGGCAATCTTCATCAAGCAGTTCGAGTGATTTCAGGTGTTCGATTTTTACGGTGTAATCCCCGTCCCATGTCTGGACTGTACAAGTGTATTCTCCAGCATGGCTGACTACTCCCCAATAACCCGCTTTACCTCTCAAGTCTGGGTTATCCTTTGGCAAGAGAATGCATATTTCCCCAACGTGGTGAGGATTGGGTACTTTTGTCCTTTCGCGTATCCTATCCACAACATCTTTCACGATCCGACCGGATGGAATCTTATTCCCAGCTTGCTCTACTGCTTGCTGCCAAACATCCACTTGCACAGCAGGTTCCAACTCGGCTTTCGCCAAAAAACGCAATTGTCGTTCGTTGGTCGGCATTGGAATTTGCCGACCATTGGTCGGCAAAAACTTAATTATGATTCTCGTAAACCACAGTCGCCAAAATCTTTAAGTACGTGGCATCACGGCTATAACTGAAGCGTTCGCGGCACTATTCTTCAAAAGTCCGTAATCTTCAGGTGGAGAACAGAGAAATTTTACGTATACAAGGGGCTTATAGTAACCAAAATATACTTCAGATAAAGAAGCAGAGGGCAACGCAGTTTTCTCCCTTGGTTCTAGCTCCTCCTTTGGGAGCTATATCTGCATAATATTTATCAAACTCTTGGAGCGCGATCGCAATCTCAAAATTTTCTTAGCTATTAACCATTCAATATCAAGCAGATAAAGGTTAGACCCTTAACTCCAAGATTAAAATCATGATTTTAACTTGCTAAGGGAGTCCGAAATTAGCAATTCTGATAAAAGAAAGTTTGAGCGCAAAAAACTACTTTTGTCAGTAATTAACAACGCTGTCAATAATAGTACAAGTAACTGCTTTCAATGAAAAACGATTGTCCTTGTGTTCCCTGTGTTCCCGATTTAGCTGAGTTTCCCTAATTCCTATGAGTTACAAAAAACACATTACTGGCATTCCAAGTATTGCCAAACTAAAGCATCAATATTCCTTACACATTTGTAGTGCATTAGCTTACAAGCAAAGGTAATATTTGCGATTGCAACCTACAGATACTAGACATTGCTAACTTAAACACCTTTTATCTATCTTTAATACTTAAGATGCAATGTGTTGCAGAGATGGTTGTAATCAAGAGATGCAATAATACTTGGGGCGATCTCGGTTGGTAGTCGTGTAGAAAAAAGTTTATAACTATGACTCATTTTGGTATCCTCTGTCCACCCAGCACTGGACATCTTAACCCAATGACAGCATTGGGGCGAGAATTACAAAGACGTGGACACTGTGTCACTCTATTTGGAATTGCTGATGCTAAATCTAAGGCACTAGCAGCGGGACTAAATTTTTGCATGATAGGAGAGTCTCAGCATCCTTATGGAGCAACCGCACAGTCTCTAGCAAAGTTGGGGCAATTAAGCGGTTTTACCGCCTTGCAATATACTATGATTTTGATGAAAGAAGGAATAAATCTCCTACTTAGCGAAGCACCGCAAGCTATTAAAGCAGCTAGTGTAGAAGCGTTGTTAGTAGATCAACTTACAGTGGAAGGTGAGACTATTGCAGAATTTCTGCAAATTCCTTTTATTACTGTTTGCAATGCTTTGCCAGTTAACCAAGAAGCTAGCATTCCACCTTTTTTCACATCTTGGAGCCATAACACAGCATTGTGGGCACGTCTACGTAATAGAGCAGCTTATTTGCTGACGAGAGAGATCACAAAACCACTTACTCAAGTTTTAGACATATATCGGCAAAAGTGGAGCTTGCCACTCTACTCTCAAGCACCTCACAAAGATAGCTTTTCTCAACTTGCACAACTGAGTCAATTGCCGCAAGAGCTTGACTTCCCAAGGCAGTCTTTGCCCAAGTGCTTTCATTTCACTGGGCCTTACCAAGATCCAACTGGACGAGAACCCACACCTTTTCCGTATGAAAAGTTGACTGGACAACGGTTGATTTATGCTTCGCTTGGAACTATACAAAATCAATTACTAGAAATTTTTCACGCTATTGCCTCAGCTTGCATTGGCTTAGATGTCCAACTAGTAATTTCTCTTGGTGGGTCTAGTGGTTCAGAATTAATACAAGGATTACCTGGCTCTCCGTTAGTTGTTAACTATGCACCTCAACTGGAACTACTGAAAAAGACAACCCTTACCGTTACCCATGCAGGCTTGAACACGGTTTTAGAATCTTTAAGCAACAGTATACCTATGCTAGCTATTCCAATTGCTAATGACCAGCCAGCAGTAGCAGCACGTTTAGCTTGGGCAGGGGCTGGAGAAGTTGTGCCCTTATCTCAATTAACTGTTCCCCGCCTACAAACGAGCATCCAGCAGTTAATGACAGAGGATTCCTACAAAAAAAATGCTTCTAGATTACAAACAGCTATTCGTCGTGCTGGAGGAGTCAATCGTGCTGCCGATATTGTGGAACAGGTGATAAATACAGGAAAGCCTGTTTTTTCTCATCTCGAAGATAAGTAATATTGCTAACGAGTAATCTACATAAAAAGTGAAAGTACACTTCTGAGCTTAATTCAGATGAGAATGCAAAAAAGTAGATTTTATGTTTTTTATATTAGTACCTTCTACTACCTGTTATCTTCGGCCCAAGCTGTTGCACAAATCGTCCCTGATGTTTCGTTACCTAATAATTCTCAAGTCACGAATCAGGGTAACATCACCACTATTAATGAAGGTACGAAAGCAGGTAATAATCTGTTCCACAGCTTTGAAAAGTTTTCTCTTACAACTGGAGACACTGCTTACTTCAACAATCCGACTGACATTCAGAATATCTTTAGTCGGGTAACAGGTTCATCCATATCAAATATTGACGGCATACTTCGAGCTAACGGTACTGCTAACCTATTCTTGATAAATCCTAGCGGGATTATTTTTGGCCCTAATGCTTCACTAAATCTTGGTGGTTCATTTCTTGCTAGTACGGCAAATAGCATTAATTTTGCTGATAAATTTTACTTCAGTGCCACGAATGTGAAAACTACATCCTTACTAACTATTAGTGTTCCAATTGGTTTGCAATTGGGAAGTAATCCAGGGGCAATTATTGTGCAAGGTACAGGTCATAGCTTAACTGTTTCTACCCCCTTATTTTCGCCCATTTTAGGATCTGCTAGCTCTAATAGTCTACGGGTATCTGAAGGAAAAACCCTCGCTTTGATAGGAGGTAATGTTGACCTACTGGGAGGTATTTTGACGGCTCCTGGAGGACGGATTGAAATAGGCAGTGTCAGCTCCAGTGAGGTTAGCCTCAATCCCACTTCTAATGGCTGGATTTGGAATTACAAGGATGTACAAAATTTTCAGGATATTAGATTATCTCAACAAGCTTTAGTAGACGCTAGTGGTATCGGTAGCAGTTCAATTCATCTAATCGGCAAGCAAATTTCACTAGCCGATGGTTCGATAGCATTAATTCAAAACCAAGGAACTCAAGCAAGGGCAAGTATCAATGCAAATGCCCTTGACTCCATAAAATTAAGTGGCACTTCCTCTGATGGAAAGATTGCTAGTGGATTTTTAAGTGAAAATTTAGCAGCAAATACAGGTGATAGTGAAGTGTCGGCAAAGAACTTAGTTATTCAAAATGGAGCAGCTGTATATGCTAAAACTTTCACAGAAGCAAACGGTAGCAATATAATTTTGAATGTCTCAGAATCGACGCAAATAATTGGTTTTTCTTCTATTGATCCTACTAAGGTTAGTGGGATTGGTACTTATACTTTCTCTTCTGGTAATAGCGGAAATATCAGAATTGATACAGGTAAATTAACACTTTCAAATGGAGCAACAGTAATATCTGGAACGTTTGGAGCAGGGCAGGGAGGAAATTTAACTATTAATGCCAATGAGGGAGTTCAATTAAGTGGATTTAATCCTTTTGTTTCTCTGGCATCAAGCCAATTAGGTGTTGCAGCTTTTAGTACTGGAAATGCTGGTATTTTAACAGTTAATGCACCAAAGGTTCTTTTACAAAATGGCAGTAATATTAATTCTTACACTTTAGGAAAGGGAAATGCAGGAAATGTTGTAGTTAATGCTTACAATTCTATAGATATAACGCGAGAAACTTCTGATGGATTAGTTTATGACCAACCTTTTGGTATATCATCAACCGCAGCTTTTATTTCTACTGCACTACAACAATTACTAGGATTGCCACCAGTTACTAATGGAAATGCTGGTGATGTGACAATCAATACTAACCGATTAACTCTCAGAGATGGCACTCTAGTTAATGTAAGTAATTTTGGAACTGGTAATGCCGGAAATTTAAAAATTAATGCTAACAATATTAACTTAGATAACTCAAATATTGGAGCAGCAACTGCGTCAGGGCAAGGAGGGAATATTTTCTTGCAAGCAAATAGTTTATTAGTACGTCGTAATAGTAGTATTAATGCTACATCAAGCGATCCAAGCTTAATCTCTGCCCTTGCTGCAAACTCTGGCTCTAGTGTAACAGGCTCCGCAAATGGCGGTAATATCATTATTGATACCAATCTTCTGATTCTCATAGAAAACAGTAAGATTACAGCCAATGCCTTTAAAGGAAGAGGCGGTAATATCAACATCAATGCTCTTGGATTCTTTTCTTCTCCCGATAGCAAAATTACAGCTAGTTCAGAATTCGGATTGAATGGTAATATCCAGATCAACGCCTTGGATAATAATTCTGGCATCAATCAAGCTGCACCAGAAGAGATTCCAACAACTCCTCAAATTACCCCAGCTTGCCAAAAACAAGTAGGCACAGGAACCAGTAGCTTTGTTGTTAGTAGTCGCAATCCACAATCTAAACCTAACGACCTAATACATAACAATATTGAACAAAGTAACTCTTTTCCCATTTCAGCTTCTAATAATTTGTATAATCCAAAATCATTAATAAGTAATCAACCCATACAAATTATAGAAGCCAACGCTTTGATTCAGGATTCTCAAGGAAATTTTGTTTTGACGATAGACCAAGCAAATTTAGCTTTGGATGATACTTCACTGTCTGCAAGTTCTTGTTTTTCAGTATTTCAGTGATAAAAAGATAAAAAAATGATTTTACCTCAATGTTGCTTTAAAT
>NZ_JACJSI010000165.1 GCF_014698065.1 Nostoc flagelliforme FACHB-838 | reverse complement strand
AGGATACCGTTTACAAGACATTCTTCTTCAGTATATATACTATTTGCTTGTATCTTACAGCTAGTTTTCTACTTGATTATTTCCTCTTTAGATTTACTTTATAAATAGCCTCTTAACTTTTGTAAACCCCTTTTTCGAGGTGAGCCATGCTAACAGCTGCTAACGTGTCCTCTGAAATGGCGGTGAATTACTTCGTCAAGAATTACTATCATCAAGGGAAGTCCCTTTGGAGTGGTCAAGGTGCTGAAAAGTTAGGTTTGTCAGGGGCAATCGATGATGAAGATGCTTTCAAAAATATCATTGAGGGGAGATCGCCTGATGCTAAAGAACAGTTAAATGCTAGGGCAGTGAAACCAAAAACGAAGAGAGCTGCATTAGACTGTACATTCTCTGCCCCCAAAAGTGTAAGCTTAATGGCCTTGGTAGGTGGGGATACACGTTTAATCTTTGCTCACCATCAGGCATTGAAAGAAGTAATAAAACTGATGGAAGAACGTTATGCCTATACAAGAGTGACAGATGATAACAACAGACATAGAGTTAAAACTGGTAACTTGGTCGTCGCTCAGTTTGACCATATCGAGAGTCGGGACTTAGATCCACATCTGCACACACACTGTTTGCTGATGAATATGACGCAAACAAGAGATGGTAGATGGTTGAGCCTGGGCAATAATGAAATATTCGCCAATAAGAAATTCTTGGGAATGGCGTATCAAAGTTATCTGGCGCGTGAAGTCCTCAAACTTGGGTATGAAATAGAGTTTCGTTTACATGGGCAGTTTGATATCAAAGGCTTTTTGGAGAAAGATTTAGAAACGTTTTCTAAGCGACGACAACAAATCATCGCTTCATCTGGGGTTAATTCTACTTGGGCAGAACGTGAGAAAATCTGGGACGATACCCGCCAGCGTAAGCAAAAACTACCAGAATCAGAGTTACTTGCATTCTGGAAAGAAGAAGCTGCGGCGTTAGGGATTAGGTTTGTTAAGCCTTCTGCAAGGCAGGATATACCAGCCTATGATTTGAGTTTGGTAGATGCGTTAAATAATGCGATCGCACATTGCAGTGAGAGAAATGTCGCTTTTAGACAAGAGGATTTAGAAAAATTCATCCTAGAGTCACGTTTAGCTACGGATGTAACAGCCATTGCAGCCCTGATTAGAGAACATCAGGAGTTAATCGGTTTGCCAGGGTTGACTTACCAATTTACGACGATGACAGCGGTGAGGCGGGAGTTGGCGACGATTGACTTGATGCAGCAAGGTCAATGTCAAGTCATCCCCATTTCTCAAAGAGAAGTAGTTGAAAGTCTGTTGGAGAAAAGCTTGCTCAATATTGGACAGCGCCAAGCAGTAGAATTAGCTGCAACTACACAAGACCAATTCATTGCGTGGCAGGGGGTAGCGGGTGCTGGCAAGACTTTTGCTCTTAAAGAACTCAAAGCGATCGCTTTCAACTCCGGCTACACTATTATTGGCTTCGCCCCCAGTTCCTCTGCTGCTAAGGTTTTGAGCGAAGAGTTAGAAATTCAGTCTGAAACTGTTGCTAGGCTTTTGGTTTCGGAACCACAGAAAATTGAACCAAATCAAATCTGGATTGTGGACGAAGCCGGTTTACTCAGTGCTAAAGATGCTCATGCACTCCTACAACGAGCAACCTTACTTCAAGCTAGGGTGGTTTTAGTAGGTGACACTCGGCAGTTGTCAGCAGTATCAGCAGGTAATCCATTCAAATCCTTGCAGCAAGCAGGAATTAAAACCGCACACCTCAATGAATCGTTGCGCCAAAAAGACCCTCAACTAAAATTAGCAGTAGATTTAATCGCTGATGGCAGAATAGAAGCAGGATTTAAACGACTAGAAGCCAACGGTTCCATACTTCAAGTAGAGAGTGAATCCAAAATAGAGCAGATCGCCAATGGTTATATAGTAGGGACACCAGAGCAGCGACTCAAAACTCTTGTGTTAGCTGGAACAAATACAGAAAGACTTGCCCTTACCCAAGCGATTCGAGACAAGCTCAAGGGTGAAGGAACTTTGGGAGAAACTGCAACCATCACCCAATTGCAAACCAAAAATCTCTCAATTGTACAGATGCAGTTTGCCCATAACTTTGAAATTGGTGATGTGGTCATGCCGACACGGGACTATAAACGTCGGGGGCTGGAGAAAGGCAAACTGTATGAAGTGGTTGGTCGAACTACTGACAAGTTGACCCTAAGAAGTGATAATGGTCAGGTAATGGATGTAGACACGGCTTTTGAGAAAGCGGTTTACCAGAGTCACCAGATTGAAATTGCTGTGGGCGATCGCCTGCAATGGAAGAAAAACGATCGGCAATTGGGACGACGTAACGGACAGGAGTTTACTGTAACAGGGATCGACCTGAACATAGTCCAGATTAAATATGCTGATGAGCGTACTGAATGCATTAGTTTGGCACAGGCGCAAAACTTAGACTATGCCCTTGTGAGTACAACATATAGTAGTCAGGGGAAAACTGCGGATCGGGTGTTAATTTCGGCAGATTTCACTATTGGACAGGAAAGTTTTTATGTTGCTGCCAGCCGTGCAAGGCATGAATTAAAAATTTACACCGAAGATCCAACGCGATTGGTAGAGTTAGCGCAACAGTCGAAAGCCAAAGATAATGCTTTGGAATTGCTACGAAAACAAATTCAGAAATCGACGATTGAGCAGCACCAAGCAATAACTATAAATATAAGTGCCCCTTTTGAGAAGCCAGTACTAAAACAAGAGACGACAGTATCTACTCCAAATATCCAGCCAATTGTGAAATCAGTCGCATCTAGCCGGACAACAAGCCATGATTCATCAATAAAAGTACCGAAAGTCTTGCCCGTCTTGAAAGAGACACCAAACTATAATACTGTTGAATCGGTTTTCTCCAAGCCAGTACTGAAATATGCTGCCCCAACAGAAGCATTTTGGACACCACATCATACTGAAGACATTCCCAATTTTCTTGAACCAAAGCACTGGCAAGAGTTTGAAGATAGCGCTATCCATCCTGATATTGCGGCAAAAAATTTTGAAAGTCTTCAATTCAACTATGCAGGTGGTGAGCATGAGTCTTGGGAAAGACTCATGGTTAGTGAAAAACTTAATCGTACAAATACCGGGAGGTTAACGGAGGGATTAATCAGAACATATTCTCATCTTGATGCTGGAGGATGGTGGTGTGATGCTGGAGTTGATGCGCGAACATTTGCTGATTTAACCCCAGGTGATAAACCAACTCTTAAACGATGGGGATGCTACAAGCCAAATCAACCAAGACCCAAAAAAGATGAGAATAATCAAATAATTGAAGGGAAATTCATTAAATATGAGCATCCCCCAAAAGTTGATTTAAGTATATTCTTGCTTAATGTCCCTGAAGATATTGCCGAACGCATTTACTCCAAACACAAGGTGAACCCCAGTGATAGCGATCGCCAGTCAGGATTTTGGTACTGTGTATGGAAACATAATATCCCGTGTGCGATCGCAGAAGGAGCTAAAAAAGCAGCCAGCCTGTTGAGCCAGGGTCACGCTGCCATTGGGCTACCTGGGATTTCGGCGGGATACCGAACTCCCAAAGATGAGTTTGGCAAGAAAATTGGCAAGTCTTACCTGCATGAAGAGTTAGCAGTTTTTGCCACACCTTCTCGAGAAATCAAATTCTGCTTTGACTATGAAACCAAGCCTAAAACGAAGCTCAATATTGAGAGGGATATTTCCGTAACTGGAAGATTGTTGCAGAAGCTTGGAGCTAGGGTCAAGGTCGTCAGCTTGCCAGGGCCTTCTAAAGGTGTTGACGATTTCATAGCCGCAAGTGGGCCACTGGCTTACGAAAAATTGAGCCATCAAGCAATGAAGTTAAGGGACTGGCAACAGCACAATCAACACTCAAAAGTTGCTGCAACAGAACCACCCAAACTTCAGCTTAAAGAAAGTTCTTTACAACAAACCTCACCAAATCAACCAATAGGACAAACCCATGACAACCAACAACAACCCAACCCAGATACAGTTATTAACCGAGAAGATAGAGGAATTATTAACCTCTCACGGGAAACTGAACAAGAATTTCGAGCAGTTAGAAATCAAGAACTCTCAACTCACCGAAAAAATTCAGAGCTTAGAGGTAGCCCAGCAACAGAGGTTGAGCGACTTCTTACAGCAGTTAGCCGAGACATTGAATGCCAAGAAGTCCTCGAACTTAGAGCCATTAGTACAAGAATTAACCCAAGCTCTACAGATGATTGGCTTCGAGGTCAACGAGCAACGAACTTCTCAAGACAAGTTAACCCAGAAGATTCAGCAATTATTGACGGCGCAGCAAGTGATGTCAGTTTTGAACAAAATGGAAACGCCAAACGACCAACTACCGAACAACTCTTAAACGCAATTACTGAGAATATTCAACAGTCAATAGTTGATAATGCCTTGGTTGAAACGTTACCACAATTAACAGAACAACTGTACGGGTATCAGCAGCACCTCTTAGGAGCTAGAACCAGATTAGATGACTTTGGAGCAGTGATTGCTTCAATTGAGGAACAAATTTCATCAAAAAGAACAGTGGATGTAATCTCTGACTTTATTGAACAGTCAGTAGTTGAGTCCACCCTAATAACTTTGTTGCCACAATTGCTAGAGCAACTCTCTCAAGTCAGTCAGCAATTAGCTCACAAAACAGCTATTGCTCAACAGTCAGAACTTTCAAGTTCACAAAAAACTGTTTGGGCAATTGCTGAAAATATTGAATACTTGGCTGTCTCCTCTGCCCTCACTGAAGCTTTACCACTGTTAATAAAACAACTCTCTCCCTTGAGACAGCAGCAAAAAGGAGTCAGAAGTAGATTTGACGATTTAGAAGCAGTCATTACTCAAATTGAGCAACGACTTTCATCACAAAGAGCTATAGACGCAATTACTCAAAATGTTGAATACTCGGCTGTTTCCTCTGCCCTCACTGGAACATTACCGCAACTAATAAAACAATTTTCTCCTTTGAGACAGCAGCTAAAAAAAGGTATTGCCACATTCGACAAAATATTTACAGCAATTGAGCCATTATCACAACGCCTTGATTTACAAAAAACTATCGATATAATTGCTGAGGATATTGAACAGTTGGCTGTAGAGTCTGCTTTAAGTGAAACGTTACCACAACTAATAGAGCAACTCTCTCAACATCACCAGCATATCTCAGGAAGAATAACTAAATTCGACGACCTAGAAACAGCAATTTCTCAATTTGAGCAGCACCTTTCAACAAAAAAAACTGTCTTATCAGTTCTTGAAAACATAGAACAGTCATTAGTTGAGTCTGCCCTAGCTGAAACTTTGCCACGGTTAATAGAACAACTTTCTAAAACTTGCCAACAGCAAAAAGCTCTTAAACCCGCATTTGATAAAATATCTACAAGAATTGAGCATGAAATACAATATCTTTCTTCACAAAGGACTGTAGACGCAATTGCTCAAAATATAGAACAGTCATTAGTTGAATCCATTATTACTGAAACGTTACCACAACTAATAGAACAACTTTCTAAAACTTGCCAGCAGCATAAGGGAAGAACCACCTTTGAGGGCTTAGGAGTAGCTATTACTCAAATTGAACAACGGCTTGATTCACAAAAAACTGTAGATCCAATTATTGAAAATATCGAATACTTGGCTGTTGAGTCTGCCCTCATTGAAACTTTACCACAATTAATAGAACAACTCTCTCAATATCACCAGCAGCTAAAAGGAGGAAAAACTAGATTCCACGGCTTAGAAGCAGCTATTACTCAAATTGAACAACGACTTGAATCACAAAGAACTATCTTATCAATTGCTCAAAGTATAGAACAGTCATTAGTTGAGTCCATCATTACTGAAACCTTACCACAACTAATAAAACAACTTTCTCAATTCAGCCAGCAGCTAAAAGTAGGAAAAACCACATTCAACCAGTTTCAGCAACTACTGGACAATGAATTCGTAGGGTATTTGACCCAAAAAACTCGAACTTCAGAACACTTAGCTCTTAATGCTATTTCTGACTACGTTGCTCAAGAAACTGTTGCAAGTTATGAGACTGGATCAGCGCTCTCAAAACTGAAAGAATTGCTAAGGGTGAGCCAATCCCAAACTTATACCGAATTTACTACTGCTTTACAAAAGATACTTGACTTGACTGAAAAATGGGGACGTCATCAAAATCATTCTCAAGGAAACGTTCAATCCCTCTCAATAGAAGTAGAAACTGAGTTATTAAAAGAGTCAGTTAAATTACACATTAAACAAATAATTCACGGTTTAGATATTGAAAGATTGGCTGCTTTAGTTATGGAAGTAGGAAAATATGTCAAAGGTGAAAAGGTAACAAGAGCAAAGGTCAGCGAGTTATTTACGAGTGTTACAACTGATGCCAAAGCTTTGACTTTTGAGCAAAAAATGAACATCGTTAGGCAACTGATTAGAGATGACAAACCATCGATTCTGAAGAGATTGAAAATAAACCCTCAACAATCAGATGATAACGGGGAGCAAATCCGGTTTCGGCGCTAACTTATCAGTTATGAGTTATCAGTTATCAGATATTTCCATTAACTCATTCATAGGTTAGTTGTTCACTAATAACTGTTCACTGTTTTAATTGGTATTGTTATTCCCACTATTTTTAACTGCTTACCTAAGACAAAATTTATTAGTTTCTGACCGCTCACTAAGATTATTTTATCGGAGCGACGAATCAATTGTTTTGATAACTGTCCAGTTATGCCAGTATGCACGAATAATCCACCACTAGCTCCTTCTCCTTCGATACAGCACAGGAAATCTTTGATGTGTTCTGGGCTAATGTAATCAGCGTAACGCTTAACCTGGATTACATAAAGCTTTCCCAAAATCAACACGCGACCATCTATCCCGCCGTCACCGATGTACCGAAAGTTGCGTTGGATTTGCCAGCCCTGTTCAAAGCAACAAGTGAGTACCAATTCTTCAAAAACATAAGGCGATATCCTGCGTAGCGTAGCGATTACTACTGGCAATTTGGCTAATTGAGTTATGCTACGAAGCTCAAGTAATACTTGACTAGCGTACTCAATATTATTCAAGTGTTTCTTAAGCTTTTTAGGTAATCTAACCCTTGGTGTTCGCGCTGGGCTTGGTAGTAATTGCTTCTTAAAATTTTTAGCTAAGAAAGCCTTTTGGATTGGTACTGAGCTTTGTCGTACAGGCTTCTTAAAGTTTTTAGCTAAGAAAGTCTTTTGCGTTGGTACTGGGCTTTGTCGTACAGGCTTCTTAAAATTTTTAGCTAAGAGAGTCTTTTGCGTTGGTGCTGGGCTTTGTCGTACAAAATTTTGAGATGAAATGTCAGACGATTTTGTACTCTTAGGTGGTAATGGCGATTGCTTCAAACCTTGGGAGCGATACTTTGACTTTGGCATTGAAGGTGGAAATAATACAAACAGCCAAGCTAGAAAAATTATTCCACCCAGTGCAAACAACAAACCAATGATTAGGATTAGTATCATTTTTACACTCCCCTTTGATCATGGCTTACCTGTGCATATTTCTAAATTGTGATTCTTGTTGAGAATCCTGCTGAATTTGATGATGCATATCAACAACAGATTGAACCTTATCAAGTGCCTGTAACTGTTGGTCACTTACGTTAGGTGATAAAACTCCATCAGTGAGAACAGGCTCGCCGTTTTTGGCACGAACGATTACATTATCGCCAAGGCGTTCAAAATCAAAACTTCTACTTTTAAAACTTTTAGAACCATCAGAGTTATCTTTGCCCAAAATATTCAGTAGCGCTTTGACACTTTGCTCAATTGCCTGACCTTTGACATCCTCAACAGCCGCCCGTAGTTCAGTTCGAGTATTGTCAATAGCTGACTTGACACCCATAAGACTTTGATCAACAGTGTTTTTAACACCGTCTACTTGTGTACGTAACTCTTGAGTTAAGTTCCCAATTTGTTGATTGAGTTCATCCCTGACATTATCTGTGTTTTCTCTGACTTCATCTAGTCGGTTAGTAACTTGTTGCTCAATTGCCGCTTTTATCTGTGCAATTTCTTTTCTTAGCTTGGTGACTTCCGGTGTTAGAGCATCCAAAACTCGCTCAAATACATTTTTAGCCGTTTTCTTTACCTGACGTTCAACTGACCCAACCCAGTTTTGAAGAACCGTATTTTGAACTTGTGGTAAAAACCGTTCATTTACTTGGGACAATGCTTTTTGGGTGTTTTCAATCAACTGTTGTTGCTTTTCTAAAGACTTGCCCATTTCGCTAACTTGAGCAGCCAGTTCTGACAAGGATTCAGGTGTTTGTTCATTTTTTTTGAGACTGTCAACAAGTTTTTGTTGCGACTCTAGTTTAGATTGCAAAACAGCCACTTGTTTTTGCAAAGCTTCTACACTGTAAATTCGCTCATTACTTACAACTTCATTTTTCTGCGTTCGCGGAGCTAAACCTAATTGGTCAGTCAGTACTTCTCCATTTTTAATATGGAATACTTTTTCATTACCAATTTTAATAGAAATTGCCCCTTGAGAATTTTTCGGGTCAGACAGAGCTTTTTTTAAGTTCTCTACTATCGTTGGTGTTAATAAGTTTTTAGAGGGTGATTCTCCCAATGTTCCTTGATAAACTTTGCTAGAGCTAGAGTAAATATGAACATCCTTGGTAGGATCTAATCCTTTTGCTTTAGCTTTCGCATGGATGAGTTTCAGGAGAGATTCTAAAATGTCTAGATAATCTCGTTTAATTTCATTCGCTTCACCATCTTCAATCATTATTTTCACCTTTGATAATTGACTGAATTAACAGTTCGGGATTAATCGCTACTTCTGGCAAAACTATCCCACCGAGTTTATTAAGAACCTGTCTACCTTCAACTTCAATGTAAGCAAACTCTCCATCAATCATCACTGTTATCGATGATGTATTTTTTTCAGCATGAACTGGAACATAATCTTTCAGAACACCATTTAATACAAAAATATTGGCATCATCTGCATCACCACTATAGACTTCAAGGCATTCAGGAAGATAGTTAGCATCAAAAGGCAAGTTATCCCAACTATCAGCAGTGTTTAAAATCTCGCTCGGATATTTATCTGCTAGGGCTGCTATATCAGGAGGAAGTTTAGCAATTTGTTTTCTATCATAATCAGAGAATGGGTAAAACTTACTTGGTGACATGGTTTTTATCCAGGGAATAGGGAACTCTTAACAGGGAACAGAATTTATTGTTGTAGCTTTTTAATAAGAGCAATAATCATCCGCCTCTCTTCTGGTAGTAAAAGGATATGTCAGTTTGGCTACATAGTCCTACTCTCTGAGATAAAATAATATGTGTTTCTAATTCGTTAAGTGAACCTTGGGCAATGTTAAGAAATCTTATATACTCAGCCGTTGATCTTCTTCCATAGCCTTCTGCTATGTTAGCTGGAATAGATGCCGCAGACCTTCTGATTTGTTGTACCATTCCATACAACTCATCTTTAGGAAAGAGTTTGGTCAAAAAATAGCATTTCTCAGCTATATCTATACCTTTTTGCCAAATCTTTAAGTCTTTAAAATCATTAATTTCTGACATATAAAGCCTTCATTTATTACTATTTTTTTCTATTCTCTGTTCCCCGTTAAGAGTTCCCTGTTCCCTGTTCCCTTTTTCTTGCCTAAATCAGGCTTGCATATTCTGATAACTGCTCTTGATTTTCTATCAAAGGTAACAATTTTATCGCGGAGGCTCGGCGAATTTTCATTTCTTCATCTGCTGGAGTTAAGAGAGTAGACTTTTTAGATAAGAACTTTTGAAACTCGTACCAAGCTTTCACACTGTCAGCTTCAGATTGGATTTCATGCTGAGGAATCTTAATTGATTGCAAGATTGGCAAACTTATTTGACCACGAGAACGAAAACCGGGACTAATAATTACTGCTTTTCCCTCTGGTAAGGTGTTAAATTGATTGACATCAAACAACTTGCGAGTACTGTTTTGGTCAGAATTAGAAATGCTTGCACCCCCCTTTCCTCCTGATGAGCGAGAACGTTGCTTGTATTTAATTTCCTCTTCACCTAAAAACTTACTAAAACGTTCCGCCGCTACATCATCTTGGGGATTAAAGAATGCCTTAGTCGCACAACCACCAAAGATGGCATTCGTTGTATTTTCTCCATACGCCTCAATTAGCATTGAGAGATTTTGTAAACCTAAGATAGAAATTAGTCCATCCTCGCGGTTTTGGTTCAACCAATCCACTAGGGCTGGTAAATATAACGTCGGTAATTCATCGACCCCAAGCACAAGAGGACAAGTACGTTTCAAGGCGACATTTCTGCTTATTATTAAATGCAGAATCGAAACAAGCAATGGTGCAATTACATCACGCTTTTCTTTATTCATCCCAAATATCACCATCTGCCGTCCTTTCAAGTCCAGTGGAATATTGGTTTTTCCGCAAAAAAAAAGCCGCCAATGCTGCTGGAACCATGAATCGGCTGAACAATCCGCTTGCTGTACCCACAATACTAGCTGCTGTTTCTGGCGACCCGGCGACAGATACAAACTGTGCGAAAGCCTCTCTAACCATGAAATTCAGATTTTCTACTTGCTCTATGCGCTTCACTAACTTTGGCAACCCTAGTATCGCTTGGCACATCATGATATCTGGATACTCTGTGCCCTTTGCCAGCATAAAGACGGCTTGGACTAACTGATCGCCAGCGTTGGTAAAGAAGCTATTTCCAGAATCTTTATCACCGAGTTGGAAATTGCGATTGAGTGTAATCGCAAGTTGCCGCGCCATTTCTGAGTCTTCATTACTGCCAAGAAAGTCTATTGGATTGGCAACTGCCGATTCTGGAAATCCTGGGGCTAAGACGGTGACTTTGTAACCACGTTCGAGTGCATACCCCGCGAGTATTGGGGCTTGTCCTTTAGATGCGGAATAAGCTGATTCCTGCTCTGCATACTTAAAATCATAAAGTGCTAAGGGGAATCCTTGATCTATTGCTGAACGAATCAACGGATTAATCATTGAAAATGATTTTCCACAACCTGGGCCACCACAAACGAAAATCCCCCGTTGTGCGTCTGGTAAGTAAAGGGTTACTGGATCTTCGGGAATGCACGTTTTCCTGATGCCATTGACAATTTCACTTTTTATATTCTTGGGAGTGCCGACGTACAGAGACACACGATTATGTTTACGTTTATTTATTTGTTTGCACGCTAGTTTACGGGCTGCTGTCTTCTCTGCTGTTCCACCCCACCTTGCAGTCGCTAATTTAGCTTTACCCTGAATGGCATCTATGTATTTGGCTACCACAATCACCGCACCACAGGCCACTAACCCCAGTCCTGTGGGTGAAATTAGTGCAGAAGAGAGTCCTGGTGGAATGAATTGGTTCGCATTGACTTGCGTGTTGGTCGTTGTCATTGTCCGCTCCCCACAATAACTAACCCATTCTCTTTAACTCCAAGCCAGGGCACTGGCCCAATAAAATAGGGCGTACAAGTTTTTTGCATAAAAGGAGGACGCACACAGATTCGCAAAAACAACCCAAAGTCTGCTGTACCAGATGATTCATTCACTCCGATCAATGCAACCTTGAATCCATTACCATATACCAACCGTCCTGTCGGTTCCTTCCCGGAATTGACCGCAGCCAAGAAACCATAACCACCTTTTACTTGCTGTGATGACCCAGAAGCCCAGCGTTTTCCATATAATGCACCCTCTGAACCTGAGAAATCGCCCATTTCTAGATATGAGCATTCTTTACCAGCAGTACAAGCAGTAGGTACAGTTTTATCGCCCCTTACTACACTGCCAGATATAAAATAATTATTCCCAACTCTTGCATCACCTCGTTCAGAAGTACCAAGAACTACAGAAGCAATTCCCACAACACCAACACCAGAATTAATTGGTTGGGGCATCTTATCGAAGGGTACTCGGTTTAATCCAGGGACTTGGTTAATATAACTTTGCTGCCAAGACTTGAATTTTCCCAAGGAAGTTGATGTTAATCCTGGTATAGAGTTTAACGAGTACTTGCTTAAATCAAGTTTACCTAAAGGGAGATTCGCTGCTTCCGGGTTTGACCGTAAAATTTGAGAAATGTTTCCACCACTTAATACCCTATTTCTAGACAATAAGGCGGCTATTGGTGGGACTTTTTGAAGGCTTAAGTTTCCTAAACTAGGGATGGCCTTAACTAGTGATGCTGGTGTCTGCCATTGCATTAATCCAAAATCTTTTAGTGTCAGTTTGTTATTATTTGATGCGATTAAACTTATCGATTTCAGGCTCAAACTGGACATTTTAAATGCATCATCCGCATCACCCAGCATCACAACAGAATCAACTTTTTGTCCTGCTGACCAGGAACGTGACGGGTCATATCCAAATAGCGAGATGAGATTCTGTGGAATGCTTAGATATCCCGGTTGTTGCACAGGCGGGAGATTATCCCATGTAATTCGTGACCAGTCTGGAGCCTGAACAAGATATTGACCTTGCGAATAGGTAATTGTCGGAGTTTCAGCCTTTGATGGAGCAGGTAAGACAAATGGAATTAAAGACATAGCTGTTAATAAATATTTTTTCAACTTCATTTGTTCTCCTGATTAATTAACTAATAAAGAAATATAGCGATAGGGAATCACTACTCCAAATAAATTACCCAACTCTTTCAATAAGTCACGCTTCTGACGTAAAAATTTAGCACTTAAGAGTCAAAAGTCAGAATTTATAAAAGGTTTGATATTCCCAGCACATTTATGACTCAAATGAGTTTCTGATTCTTTTACTCTTCTGACTCCTGAATTCTTACCTTTTGACTCATTATCTTTGCCCCCACTGAATTAACTGATTAAAAACTTCCTCCTTAACACCAGAACGCGAAATAGCTTCTTCTTTGCTCTTGCCCTGACGTAGTAATTTAATCGCATCCTGAGCTTTTTTCCAAGTTATTGAACCCTCTTGAATTTGACCATTACTATGAGCGATCGCTAAACCATAAACAAGAGCATTAGCATCATTTCTTGGAAAAGCCCTACCAGGTAATATAGAGTTTATAGTTGCTGCTATTGGTTGGCGTATTGTTGCTGGCGTTGGTATCCTATCTAAGGCTAAGGTTGTTGGGGCTACTTCCGATTTAATGGCTACAGGTGGTACTACAGGTAATGGACGAGCCGAATCTGGTTTAATCACCAGACTAGTGTAAGATGGACTTCCTGTAGCAGGAACTAATTTAAATTGGTATTGTTTTTGTCCCTCTGACCCACTAGTAATGATGGTTATTTGTGTATTTCCATCTGAAGAGGAAGTTAAATTAGCAAACTTAATTGGTGTGATTTGCCGCAAGAATAAAACCGTCGCATTTCCTTGACTGCAATTTGAATCATTAGAATTATCATTACTTTTCTGACACAAGTTTCCGTTGGAGGTAAAAGTAATTCTAGAGGGGTCGCCAATCCAGACTTGCTTGATAACTTCTCCAGTAGGCATCAAATTAATCGTCAGTCCATAACCTTGACAAATTTTCAGTTCCAGGAAATTAGAATCAACATCCTGAGAATAAACAGTTCTAACACTTCCAGCTAAAACCTGATGAGAGTTAATTAACAATAATGTTGCCGCTAGCACTAGATTTTTTTTCATAACGAAATCGTTTGATTAACGAATATCTGTACTGTCTGACCAGCATCAATCACGAACACTT
>NZ_JACJSI010000164.1 GCF_014698065.1 Nostoc flagelliforme FACHB-838 | reverse complement strand
GCGGATACTTCTGGATATAATCAAAAACCATAACTAATACAGAAAAATGGTAGACACTTACTTAAACGTTTTACCATTTTTCTTTTCCTAAGTTAATATTTCGGACAAGTCTAAGGTTTGGATGGAATGATGTACATTAATTCTGCGCCTTCTGGTTTAATTTCTGTAGACGGAGTTAATTTAAGCCAGTCATGAAAACTGATTCCTAATTGGCATATTGCTTGTACTTCTGTTTGGTAAGATTCAAAACGGCGATTGGTTTCAATCATAGATTCCATTACCTCAAATACTTGGGGAAGACGTTTGTAAGCTTCTTTTTCAAATCTCCCTGTGAATGGAGTAGGATTTCCTCCGAATATGCCCCATTGAATTTCACTACGATCTACAATTGCCGATGGAAGGGAAGATAGCCATTCATCATGACTTTGAGTCAGTTTAAACATATTCTCGCGTTGTATCTCGAAAACTGTATTTTCATTAAAATTCGGGTCAATCCATTGGTAAATTTGGGTTAGTTTATGCAAATCAATCTGACCTTTAAATTGAGGATGTAAGTATGCTGCTGGATTAGAAATAAGCATGACTTCAATATATTTTTGAAGCAGCAACCTGATAAATTTTGCCCCTTCTTGAAAACGACGAAGCGCTGTTTCATGTTCTTCTAGTTCTAAATGACAACGTGCTTCTGCAATATAGGCTAGAGATAATGTCAGTATATATTTGTCAATAATTGGGCTTTTCTGAGAAAGTTCATTAACTGTGTAATCTTTGTAAATATGTTCTGCTTCTAAGAAGCGATTGATAGCTTGTAAAGCGCTGCTTCTACGGTTTTCAACTCTAGTCATCGTAAAGGCATTAAGTGCTAATTCGATTCCAGCATGGAAGTTAGCATAGAAGCTGAGGTCAATTTTGCGATTAATTTTATTTAATAATTCTGCTGCTTGTTTTAATTGGTTTTCTATCTCATTGATACGCTGCGATATAACAGCAAAACCCATCACAGATACCCCAAGATTAAGTACACTAGCAGCACTAGTTATCTGCAAAATACCTTGAGTTACTTGTAAACTTTGCCCAATTACCCCTAAATCTTGTTCAATACCACCTAGTCGTCGATTAACATCAGCAAATCCTTTAGTTGAAATTGCTGTGTTTGCTCCTGAAACAATCAAATTGAGTACACCAGTAACAGGATTGTAGCGAAAGACATAGCTTGAGGAGCAAGTGAGCGATTGTCCCGCAACCAAGTAACAATTTTCTTACTAGCTACTTCTCTAATTACATCTCCAACCCGTTCAAAAGTTCCATCTTTCAGTCCTTTAGCAATCCAATCAGCAAGCATAAAGGTTACTGTAACTGGTAAAGTCATAATCTTCTCCAAGTTGATAAATACTCAGTAGGGCTATATCTGGCAAAAAGTCGCTTGGATTCTCCGCAGCAAATAACCGCACTTTATTCAGTATTCCCAATTTGAGTTCTATTCTGTCTAATAGCGATCGCTCTTTCTAACGAACCGCCAAGACGCCAAGAAAGAAAAGCGATCGCCCAAATATCATCTGATTCATCTACAGTTACAATTACAGTTACAATAAAATAGTAAAAATAGGAGTAAATATGTATGCTTACTGGAATTAAACAAAAGGCTATTGTAGGCAAAGATGGCAAAATTGAACTTTTAGCAACCGAACTAGCAGAAGGAACAATCGTAGAAGTTATTGTGCTAGTCGAACCATCAATTGAAGAGGATGAAACTACTTATCTTTTAAAATCAGAGGTTAATAGAAAACATCTGCTCAAAGCTTTGGAAAATGTACAAAAAGGAAACCTAATTTATGTAGATTTAGATGAATATGAGAAAAATTACCTTTGAACCAGAAGCTTTTGAACAATTAGGTCAGTGGGCAACAGAAGACAAGAAAATTTTCAAAAAAATATTAGCACTGATTAGAGATATACAAAGAGATCCTTTTGCAGGGATAGGGAAGCCAGAACCATTAAAATATGAACTACAAGGTTACTGGTCAAGGCGGATCACAGATGAACATAGATTAGTTTATAAAGTGCAAGAAGATTTATTGATTATTTTGACTTGCAAATATCATTATGAGCAATAAAGGTTATTGAGGCTGGGATATTGTTTTAGTTAAAGCGATCGCTCTTTTTTAACTAGAAGATGCAGAGCGATCGCAGATACAATCATAAGTAAAAGGCAAGCTGGTAGAAAATGGCTGAAATTATCACCAAAATCTATGAATAAAACACCATCTCCCGATGAAATTAAGCAAATGCTGAAATGGCTAAACCAGAATCGCCAAATGTTATTAGATTGATATAAGAATAAATATGTTGCTTATAATGCTAATGGCTTAATCGCTCATAATGAAAACTTGCATGAAGTTATAGAATTGGCAGAGGCTTCAGAACAGCTATTTGTAATTTACTTAGTTCCTCATCGCACTGCTTCTATCCAAATTCTACCAATTCGCTTTCGTACAATCGCTTGGCATGACTAGCAACAAAATTATCAATTATTTTCACATGGCGTGGAGACAACTAATCAATTAACCTCAGACACTTCTCACAACTTGCAAAAACTTTTGTAAAACAGGTGTCATATCCTCTTGTTGCCATACTACAGCCGTTTCTACTAATGGTGTTTTCTCCTCTACAGCGCGATAAACTACACCAACCCTCTGAAGATTTTGCAATGAAGACGGTGCGATCGCAATCCCCATTCCCGCCGAAACCAACCCGATAATCGTCTGCATCTGAATCGCTTCTTGAGTCACTTTCAGGCTGAAATTTCCTTGCTGGCAAAGACTTACGATTTGGTCATAAAGTCCTGGCCCCAAGTAGCGAGGGAACATGATAAAGTTTTCGTTTACTAGCGATCGCACTGAAATCTTTTCTTGTTCAGCTAAGGGATGAGTTTCTAACATAGCCACAATTAAAGCTTCTTGCTGAATGCACTCTTGATTGAGTGTGTTGTCTTCTAACGGTGGATGGGCAAAGCCTATATGGATGCGACGTTCTTGTAGCGCTTGTTCCTGCTGAGTTGTGGTTAATTCCTGCAAAATCAACTCTACTTCTGGAAACTGTTCTCGAAACCGTCGCAAAATTACAGGAAGCAAATCGTAAGTTACCAAACTGGTAAACCCGATTCGTAGTTGTCCCTTTTCACCTCTTCCCGTTTTTTGAGTTAGCTCAATTGCTTTTTGGAGTTGAGCCAAAAGTTGATAAGCTTCTTGCAAAAAAACTTGTCCAGCTTCTGTTAGCTGTACCTGTCGCTTGGTTTTGCGATGAAATAGTTCTACTCCCAATTGCGCCTCTAGTTGCTGAATTTGCTGGCTTAAGGGCGGTTGAGCAATGTGCAATCGCTCGGCGGCTCTACTGAAGTGCAGTTCCTCAGCGACAGCGATAAAGTAGCGCAGGTGTCGCAGTTCCATTTTTTTGATATTTTATAAGTTTCAATTCTCTATAAATATATATTGGACATCTCAAAATTACCTACCTATGATACTCATACAGCTATCCTAGGGAGTCAAAGCTATGCCAGAAAGGTATACTCCAGGCTATTCAACCAATGCGACGAATTTTATGGCAAAACGCAACATAGATACTCATGCTGCGTTTTTCACGCCTTATTTACGTCCAGGCATGAATTTACTAGATTGTGGCTGCGGCCCTGGTGCGATCGCTTTGGGTTTAGCAAAAGCAATTTTCCCTGGTATGCTTACGGGTATTGATCGCGAAGTTTCTCAAATCCAGATAGCTGCTGAAAGTTCTTTTAACCAAGGTATTAGTAACGCTAATTTTCTGGAGGCGAATATTTATGCTTTACCCTTCCCGGATAACTCGTTTGATGCAATCTTCTCCCATGCACTATTTGAGCATCTTCAAGAACCGGCGCAGGCGTTAGGGGAAATGTGGCGAGTTTTGAAACCAGGGGGAATTGTAGGGCTTCGTAGTCCTGACTGGGGTGGGTTTTTGATTGCACCATCTACACCAGAACTGGAAAAAGCATTTTCTTATTACAAATGGCTTCAGCAGCAGAATTCAGGGAATCCTGATGTAGGTAGAGAGTTACGCGCTCTGCTGCGCCAAAGCGGATTTACTAATATTAAAGCTTCGGCTTCTTATCAATGTTATGAGCCACTGAGTGAAGCTACAGAATATTTGGCGCTGCGAATTGAGGCTTCTGCAAAGGTGGATGGAGCTATAGAGAAAGGTTGGGCTGATGAGCAATCGCTTACAGCAATGAGTCGTGCTTTACGAGAATGGAGTCAGCACCCAGATGGATTTTTTGCTGCTGCTTGGTGTGAAGTTGTGGGATGGAAAAGTTAGATTAATCAAAGATTTTCTAGAGAATTTGTGACAAAAATTTGCGTGTTCTATCTTCTTTGGGGTTGCTGAAAAATGCGTCAGGGGTGGCTGACTCGACGAGGGAACCACTATCCATGAGAATAACTCGATCGGCGACTTCACGCGCAAATCCTACTTCGTGGGTGACGACTACCATAGTCATTCCATCACGGGCGAGATTTCGCATTACATCCAAAACTTCTCGTACCATTTCTGGATCTAAAGCTGAGGTGGGTTCGTCAAATAGCATAATTTTGGGTTGCATGGCTAAAGCACGAGCGATCGCTACCCGTTGCTGTTGTCCACCAGATAACTGTCCTGGATATTTTTGCGCCTGTTCTAAAATTCCCACTCTTTCTAATAGTTGCATTGCCAATTCTTCAGCTTTTGCCTTTGGCGATCGCCGTACCCAAATTGGTGCTAAAGAGATATTTTGCAATACTGTGAGATGAGGAAATAAATTAAATTGCTGAAAAACCATTCCCACTTCTTTGCGAATCGTTTCAATATTTCGCAAGTCATGACTGAGGGTAATGCCATCAATTGCAATTTTTCCCTTTTGGTATTCTTCTAGAGCATTAAATGTGCGAATAAAGGTAGATTTACCTGAACCAGATGGCCCCATCAATACTACTACTTCTCCACGATTGACTGTCAAGCTCACACCCTGAAGAACATGAAATTTTCCATACCACTTGTGAACATCTTCAGCAATAATTATTGGTTGTATCTCTGACATAATTACAACTCATAACTCCTAACTAATTACTCAACTGTCTTTCTAACCGCCGAGAAGCCAACGACATTGAGTAGCAAAATACCCAATAAATAAAGCCAATAAATAGATAAACTTCTGCATAGCGTCCGAGAAATTGTGGTTGTGCCAATATGGAACGCGCAATACCTGTGAGTTCCACTAATCCCACCAATGATAAGAGAGAAGTGTCTTTAAATAAACCGATAAACTGACCAACGATCGCAGGAATCACACTACGCAATGCTTGAGGTAAAACGATTAACAAAACCACCAAAACTGTATTTAATCCTAGGGCTTTTGCAGCTTCAATTTGTCCACGAGGAATTGATTGCAGTCCACCGCGCACGTTTTCTGCCATGTATGCGGCACTAAATAATACTAGTCCAGCAATTGCTCTTAATACCCGATCTAGACGCACGTCTGCTGATAAAAACAAGGGAAGCATTACCTGAGCTAGGAACAAAATCCCAATCAGTGGTACTCCTCTGACAATTTCAATGTACAGGATGGAAAACCAACGTACTACAGGCAAATTGCTTGTGCGTCCTAAAGCGAGTAAAATCCCAATAGGAAAGGAAAGCACAATACTGACTGCTGCCATTAGTAGGGTAAGTAGTAAACCGTTCCACAAATTTGTAGATACAGGCTGCAATCCAAATCCACCGCCAAGTAACCATAAAATTATCGGGAAAGATAATAACCATAATAGGGAAAGCCAAGGAGTTAGTACCTTAGTAAAGTTCCCTCCAAGCCAAAAACCTACAAATACTAAAAATGCAATTAACAATAACCAAATGCGGGATGTAAAGTCTAGTGGTAAAACAATTAAGAAAACGCTGATTATAAAAACAAACAAAGCAATCCCACGTTTTATTAACTGTTGTTTACCAAAGAATACACCCGCAGTTATAGCGCTTAAAATCGAAGCGATCGCCAGTACAATCCAAGTTCGCCAATATAGTGTTTGCGGAAATCTGCCAACTAAAAATAAACGTAAATTAACCTGAATTACCGCCCATTGTGCTTGACTAGTTGCCCAGGTTAGAATTCCTCGCAGTATCCAAAACAGTAACACTAAACAGACAACAGTTAATAAGCTGTTGTACCAAGTGCTGAACAGGTTTTTACGTAGCCAGCTTAATTTGTCATTTGTCATTTGTCATTTGTCATTTGTAAAGACTGATACTTCAACTTTGGAGTTTAGCTGCTTCTTCATCGCCCTTATCTCTCTTTAATTTGCACGCTGCGATTGAATAAATTCATGACTACAGAGATAGTCAAACTCAGAGTGAGATAGGTGAGCATAATCAGTAATATCACTTCTACGGCTTTCCCCGTTTGGTTAAAAGTGGTAGAGGCGACAAAATAAATATCGGGGTAGCCGATTGCGATCGCTAAACTGGTATTTTTTGTCAAATTCAGATATTGACTCGTCAACGGTGGAATGATTACCCGCAAGGCTTGGGGAAAAACTACCAGCCGCATAACTAATCCTGGTTTTAATCCTAGCGATCGCGCTGCTTCCCATTGTCCCTTCGGTACTGATTGAATCCCACCTCGAACAATTTCCGCAATAAACGAACCTGTGTAAAAAGTTAATCCCAACAGCAAAGCTGAAAACTCTGGTGATAGCGTAAACCAAGGAAGTTCTAAACCATTTTGACTAATGCCAATAAAGCCCCAAAGGGATATCTTATTTCCTGTTTTCGGGAAACTGAGAAACACAGCAAAATACCAAAACAGCAATTGCAGCAGTAAGGGCGTATTGCGGAAAACCTCTACATAAACCATTGCGATATTCCGCACTAACCAGTTGTCAGAAAGTCGGGCAATCCCAGCACTTACCCCAACAATGGTTGTCAGAAAAATTCCTGCAACTGCCACTCGCAAGGAGTTAATTAACCCCACCCACAAAGCATGACTGTAGGTGTCAGTGGGTTTGTAACTAATCAGCGTCTCGCCAATATCAAAAGATGCTTGTTGCTTAAGAAAATCAAATCCAAATGGAATACCCAATTGCTGCAAATTGCGCTTAAGATTGCCCCACAATATTACTACTACAACTGCTGCTAAAAATACAGCAATAAGTTGTAAAGCAATGCGCCAAAAACGGATATCACGCCATATAGAATTAGTCATTTGTCATTTGTCATTAAGCATTAATCAATAATTCTTCTTCCCCTGCCTCCCCTGCCTCCCCTGCTCCCCCTGCTCCCCCTGCTCCCTACTCCCTGCCCCCTTGCCCTCCTCTACCGGAACGGCGGAGAATAAAGCAGTCCGCCTTTGCTCCAGAGTTGATTTTGACCACGAGCTAGATTCAGTTTTGTCTTGGGGCCGAGGTTGCGATCGTAAACTTCGGCGTAGTTACCGACGTGCTTAATTATTCTGGCTGCAAAGTCGTTTGTTAAGCCGAGTCCTTCGCCAAGGTTGCCCTCAGTTCCTAAAAAGCGTTTAATATCCGGGTCGTTACTAGCAGCAAACTGACCTACATTCTGCGAAGTAATGCCTAATTCTTCAGCTTTTACTAAAGAATAAACTACCCACTTAACAGCATCACCCCACCTAATATCTCCTTTGGCGACTGCTGGTGCAAGGGGTTCTGAAGAAATCACTTCATTGAGAATCACGTTATCTTCTGGTTTAGGTAAAATCGAGCCTCTAGAAACCAATGCTGAACGGTCAGCCGTAATGCCATCGCAACGACCTTCGGCATAAGTAGCAAAGGTAACGTTAACATCTTCAAAGACAACGGGTTTATAAGTGATGCCCCTTTTCCGCATTTGGTCTGTTAAGTTTTGTTCGGTAGTCGTACCAGTTTGAACGCAGATTGCTTTATCCTTCAGGTCTGCAAGGGACTTAATGTTGCTATTTTTGCGAACCATTATGGCTTGGCCGTCGTAAAAGACCACAGGTGCAAATTCTAGACCTACAGAGGTATCGCGGCTAAGTGTCCAAGTAGTGTTGCGGCTGAGAACGTCTACTTCGCCAGTTTGCAAAGCTGTAAACCGCTCTTTGGAATTGAGATTGCGAAATTCTACTGCATCTGGGTTGTCAAATAAAGCTGCGGCGATCGCGCGACAGATATCTACATCAATGCCGCTATATTTACCATCAGTTCCCACAAAGCTAAACCCTGGTACTTCACCACTGACACCGCAAATTACCTGACCACGGCTTTTAATATTATCCCAGCGATTTCTAGTTGCTGGTGCTGCTGGATTACTGCCTGGAGTGCCGGGTGTACTTGCTGTTTGTCCTGAATCTCCACCACAAGCTGCGATCGCAAAGACTAGGGGTGCGATCGCTAGAATTAAAGCTGAGTTACGCATGAATTTCATAAATTACTAGATAATAAAAAATGTATTGCTCACTACAATCATTTAGTGAAAACAATTTGTTGCTTGTAATATAAAACTCTACCAGTCTATGTGCTATATTTATTCACTGTTAAAAACGGTAGTTTAAGCTTTTATTTATCTTTTCAAAAGCTCTAGATATCATATAAAAATCATCTCAACTAAGCTTGATCTTTCAGGTTTGATTTAAAATACTGCCACAATGCTTGAAGCAATACATTTATTCAACCTAGAAGGAAATATTAAAACTTAAGCGAGTTATTGCTATATCCTTCACTGGCTAAGATTTTAAAAATAGTGATTATCGCTTCTTTAATAATGAGCAAGAGTCCTTTAGAAAATATCATTCACAGCACCAAATGCTCATCTCTTTTATTTTTCCTATCTTCAATCCTCAGTACCCAGTACCCAATCCCTAATTCCCTAATTGCACACTTCTATGCGATCGGAAGTATCTACACCAACCCAAACAAATACCCCTAGCAGGTTAAACTAGGTCTGGTAACAACTGCTCCACGTTCCTTATGAGGCTTTTATGGGAGCTAACCTCAAACAGATTGCCGATTATTTAGACAACCTTGGTTGGGACTACCGTTTTGATGATGAAGAAGACCGAATTATAACAGGTGTGGAGGCTGATAACTTAGAAGATTTCTTAATAGTTGTCCAGTTGGATGAAGAGGGAAAATTTTTCCGGGTATTTGCGCCTCAAGTTCTGTCAGGAATTCAAGACCATCCTCACAAGGGAGCTATCCTACAGACAATGCTAGCCATTTCCTGGGAAACCAAAATGTTGCAATGGGAGTATGACCCATCGGATGGCGAAATCCGTGCCATTATTGAGTTTCCTCTAGAAGACTCGATTCTCACAGAAAAACAATTTCACCGTTGCCTGAGTGGGTTAATTCAGATTGTGGATGGTATAGCAATACCTCGCTTGAAAGAAGTTATGGCAACAGGTCTTGATCCGGGGAATATAGAACTTGGGGAAAGACTATTACTCAGTATCCAAGAAGAAGCCCCAGGATTATTAGATTTGCTGGAAAAGGCAATGGAAGCGCGAAAAAAGCGAGGAAGTTTTCCCAGCGAGTGAGACGGATCATCACTTAAATCGCTATACTCCAAAGTGATACCCTCACTATATACTGAAATTTTCTGGGGCTGGATATTATGACATCCTATGCAACCTCCTCTGCTAAAGCGGAAATGAGTGAACTACGGCGGTTGAAAGGCTTACTACCGCCAGAATTACAGAGCTGGGTCACGGTTGAAGGCACAACTGAAGTCAATCCACCCCTGGTTCGTTGCGAAGAAATTGGTAAAGACCAAGTAGAAATTCAAATTGACTTGGTGAAATGGGATGCCCTCGCAATGGATCAGCGTAATCTGCTGTTCTGGCATGAAGTTGCTCGCGTTCAAAATGACACAATTCCTAAAGATGGTTGGGAAATGGCAGCACTAGCCATTGGTTTAGGTGGTGCTGTAGGCGAATTGTGGGTACAAGATGGATTGCTGCTGGTGTTAGCTTTGTCGCTTTGTGGCGTGTCAGGCTGGCGACTGTACCAAAAGAATAGTGGGGAAAAGCAGCTGAGAGAATTGCTTAATGCTGATGAGAAAGCGATCGCTTTGGCAACTCGTTTTGGTTATAGCCTCCCCAATGCCTACAAGAGTCTTGGCAGCGCCTTAAAAACCCTGATTGACAGTACTCCTAGTAAGCGCCAAAGGTCGAAATACGAAGCAAGACTCTCTGCCCTCAAGCGCAGTGCTAATAAGGCAAAAGCTAAATCTAAAACTACAGATGAGGGCGCACTGTAGAAACCATAAATTAGAGTTTGTTTGAAAAGTGATTTGCTGTATCTTTAGCATTTATTTATCTTCCCAAGACCGCGCTGGCTCCCCTTAAAAAGGCTATGGTGTCTAGAGTTGCGTCACAGGCTTTTGATCCCCCCAACTCCCCTTAAAAAGGGGGGCAAAAAGCTTTCAAAGTCCCCCTTCTTAAGGGGGATTTAGGGGGATCTAAAATGTTTTGTTACCGTGAAGAGGATTTTTCAAACATCCTCTAAAAGTTGCGGAATGTAGGCGAAGCCTTCCCGTTCGCGTAGCGTCTCTGTCAGGAGAAGGGAAGCGATCGCAATGACTGAAATTGCCACGCTTTACTTCGTTCCGCTCGGAATGACATCTTATATTTAATTGCGTCTACTTACTTCTTTTAACTGAATATTAATCATTTTTATTGATTAGTTTTTGTTGGTTTTAGCCATGCAAAAACCTGCGTAACTGTTAAATTAAGTTGCAAAAATTCAGGTACAGGCAATACTTCATCCCCAGTCATCTCTATAGGTTGCTGTCCTGGCAAAAATACTAATACTAAGCGTTCATCTGGATCGATCAACCACCCTAATCGAGTACCGTGTTTTAGACAGTGAAGAATATTTATAATTACCTTGGTTGTATTCTGTTCTGGTGAAAGAATTTCAATTGTCCAATCAGGGTAAATTCCAAAAGTATTTTCAATTTCCCCATTAGCATCAAAGGGAATCCGTTCCCAAGCAAATACACTCACGTCTGGTACAATCGAACGTCCACCAAATGTGCAGCGTAATTCTGGAAAAGCCAAAGCAATTTCTTGTTCTTCAGCAATTTGGCTAATTGCGTTACAAAGTTTTAGTTGTAGTCGGGAATGTTTGCCTTGTGGCATTGGTTTCTGGTAGATACGACCTTCAATAAATTCACTAGTAGGCTCTGTTTCTCGCAGTTTGAGGAACTCTGCCAAGGAGATTGATTTATGCAGCGTACTTGTCATAGCTGTGCAAGTGCCATATTTGATTGGAATCTTAGCATTTTCTGTCTTTGGATTTTAGGGTGGTAACGATCGCATAAGCATTTGCCACAAATAGATAAGCTCTGGTAACGAAACCGCTCTATTGATAAGCTTTGCTTAAGCGTTGTCACAAATAGATAAGCGTTCTTAACGAAACAACTTAATTGATAAGTTTTGTTTAAGCGTTGTGAACGAAGACATAAGTTTTGTCACAAAAACACAAGCATTTTGGACGAAACAACTTGTGTTCTGGACGAACGGATAAGTTTTCTGTAACAACGGATAAGCATTTTGGACGAAACAACTTGTGTTCTGGACGAACGGACAAGTTTTCTGTAACAACGGATAAGCATTCTGGACGAAACAACTTGTGTTCTGGACGAACGGACAAGTTTTCTGTAACAACGGACAAGCATTCTGAACCAAACAACTTGTGTTGTGGACGATTGCACAAATTGTGGTGACGACAACAACTTTATTTTTAACGTCCGCTTCTGTTTTGGTAACAAATTGACAAGCTGTTGCGTCACGCCAACTTTCTTTGTAACGTCGCTGCTGCAAAAGTATTTAAATTATTTTTGTGAAGAGGATTTTCTTTAAGCTTCGCATTGTATGAGTAACAATATTATGCTGATGCCAAGCTCGATAGAAATCGGGGTAAGGCATATTCTGAGCGCATTTCCAAGCTAAATTGTAGTAATCATCATTTAATAGCCAATAATCACTTAAAGCTTTGACTACCTCAAAGCGATGCTTATTATTCTGTATAATTTCCCCTAAGCTAGATGCTGCCAGCCAACGGGTGTAGTGATCCACAGTAGCTGATTGCAGCAGTTGCACCAAGGCGGCGATTGCAATTTCATTGCCAGGGTCGATTTTCCCTAAGCTATCTGCTGCCTGCCAACGGGTATAGCCATCCACAGCTGATTGCAGCAGTTGCACCAAGGCGACGATCGCTGTTTGATTACCTGGGTCGATTTTCCCTAAGCTATCTGCTGCCTGCCAACGGGTGTCGTCATCCACAGTAGTTGATTGCAGCGGTTGCACCAAGGCGGCGATCGCTATTTGATTACCTGGGTCGATTTTCCCTAAGCTATCTGCTGCCTGCCAACGGGTATAGCCATCCACAGCTGATTGCAGCAGTTGCACCAAGGTGGCAATCGCTGTTTGATTACCTGGATCGATTTTCCCTAAGCTATCTGCTGCCTGCCAACGGGTATAGTCATCCACAGTAGTTGATTGCAGCAGTTGCACCAAGGTGGCGATCGCTGTTTGATTACCTGGGTCGATTTTCCCTAAGCTATCTGCTGCCTGCCAACGGGTGTCGTCATCCACAGTAGTTGATTGCAGCAGTTGCACCAAGGCGGCGATCACTGTTTGATTACCTGAGTCAATTTTCCCTAAGCTTTCTGCTGTCTGCCTACGGGTTTCGTCATCCACAGTAGTTGATTGCAGCAGTTGCACCAAGGTGGTGATCGCTGTTTGATTACCTGGGTCGATTTTCTCTAAGCTTTCTGCTGTCTGCCTACGGGTGTCGTCATCCACAGTAGTTGATTGCAGCAGTTGCACCAAGGTGGCGATCGCTGTTTGATTACCTGGGTCGATTGTCCCTAAGCTTTCTGCTGTCTGCCTACGGGCGTTTTTATCCAAAGAATCAAATTGTAGGAGTCGCAGTAAGGCAATGATAAAAAATTCATTGCCAATGCTGATTTGCCCTAGATTTAATACTACACGCAAACTGGTCTCTTCATCCAGATGATTTGATTCTAGCAATTGCTTCAAGGCTGTGATTGCTGCTGTACGGTTTATCTGTTTCAATGCTGACCTAGCTTCCTTTGTAATAATTGCTTTGAGAGAACTGATCCAGTTTTGTTTTTTATCTAAATAACCAAAGCCCCATTTTATAATTTGTGCTACTATTTCATCTGCTTTATAGTAATCCCTAAATTCTGCAATTCCTGCGGCTGCTAAAAAATAGGCGCGGTATTCATAAAATCCTTTATCTACATCTTCGCTATTCCAGGCAGTACATCTGTCTTTAAAGTTTACTAAAGCATCGATAAACTGTTGCTTTTGCTGTTTGAGGTTTTCTTCTTCTCGTCCCAACCAAAGTAATATTGTTTGCTTCCATTGCGGTTCAAAGATCCGATAAGTTCCATGACTAGGATTTTTAGGAACGTGATTAAGAAAAAAATGCCAGTCATCAATTGCTTTAGCAGCAAAGTACTCTTGAAATGAGGCATGAAAAAAAGCGTAAACAGGTTTTCTATTTGTATCTATCCCGACACAGTTCAGCCAGCCGCGATTTAATGCCAATTTCAGCAGCGAGTTTTCATCATCAGCATCACCTAAAAACTGAGTAATAAAATCCTGCCGCAAGCGAAAACGGGTTTCTTCTTTATCTAATATTGCTGCTTTAGCTAATTCTCCCAGTTTGACATTAAGTTGCTGACGCTGTTTAGAGTTTGTTACAAATTCGGCTTTTTTCCACTTATCGAAGTCATCAACAAATTGCTGATAGAGTCCCGCTTGAGTATCGGGTAATTTATAGCAACAGACAAGGCGGTTAGGACGCTAGGCGAAGTACATATTCCATAGCATCCCTGATACAGTCAAATTGAATAAGTTGTTGACGAATTCGACTCTTCAACCATGACC
>NZ_JACJSI010000163.1 GCF_014698065.1 Nostoc flagelliforme FACHB-838 | reverse complement strand
ACTAAGGCAATTTCTCTAATTTTTTTCTCACGTTCTCTAAAAACGTGTCCATCCCATTCTGAGAGATTCGTTAGTTCTAAAAGTTTCGTGACTTTTTCTTGAAAGTGTTCTAACGATTTGCTTAAATCAAAAGTAGAATATATATGATTTTTCATAAGCGCGTAGGCATTCCCTGTTTTGATGTCAGATATCAAAACCTTTACTCCAAGGGAAATCCTACCTTTTTTTGTATCCTAAAATCATCTACAAGTTTAACCAGTATTGATGCTTAACTCAAGGTGGCAAATATCCTAAGTACAGGTAAATAGGTTTTTAGCGATCGCACCTTTTTTGCTCAACCTCACCAAATCGCGTTGCTCCCCTTACTCACCGTGAAGAGAGTGTGGGGAGGGTGGGAGGTGTGGGGAATTAGTCGAGTAACCAGTCATCTGGGTGGGTAATCATTTTTACTAATCCACTAAGGACTTGATTATAACGAGCGTAGAGTTCTCTTCCTTGCTCAACTGTGAGGTACTGACATTTCACCGCAAACTTTAACCAAACTTGAGTTTCTGCCGCCTCCAATTGTCTGCGACACGCTCCGCGAACACAATCATTCAGTTTAGCGATAAAAGCGGCTCTGTATCTCCGTTTTCTCCAAGCCTCTGCCAAATTAGCACAGACTGAACGAGATGAGCGACGGATTTGAAAGGTTTTTGAATATTTTTCTTCAACTGGAAACTTTTTAGAATATTCAAAAATTTGCATTGCTGTCTCAAATGCCAATTGATAAATGGCTAAGTCCTCATGAGTTCTAAAATACTTTTTCCCTTTCTCTTCCATTTTCTTTAATCTCGACCATTCTTTTATCCATCTTCCCACGCTTCCCACACTTCCCACACTCCTCTTCAAGAGATATGGTAAACACAAAAAACCGAAAATTAGAGCCATTACAGCTACTGCAATATAATAAATCAGTCCCGACAAGAATTGGAATAATTTCATTAGTAGGATTTTCTTGTGCAGTATTTTCATTACTATTACAATTTCTCAACTATGGAGCAATCAGAGGATTAAGTAAGAAGCAATTAGCTTTAGTACAGTTAGATTCTGGCAAAACTATTACTGCCAAATCAGTAGACGAAAATCAACGTTCGCCAGAAGTAACTAAGAAGTTTGTTGGCGATACGTTCACTAGAATGTTTAGCTGGGATGGATTAGTTAAAATTTACAACGACTTGGGAGAACCAATTACCAAGCAAGACAAAGGAATAGATATTGACGCAGCAAGTGGAAAAAAGAAAGTTACAACTAAGGCTTATGAAGCTGCATTTGCAATTAGTGAAAATCATAACTTTCGAGCAGCCTTTTTACAAAAGCTGGCAGAACTCACCCCCAGCAGAATATTTGAAGGAAATATGCAAGCGTCTTTAATTCCTCGCTATATCGGAGAGCCGCGATTAATTAGAAATGGGGTATGGCAAGTAGATATGTCGCAACTATTGTGACTTTTACAACTTCTGATAATACTGGACAAGGAATTACCTTCAATAAGACTGTGACTGTCGAAGCAGTAAATACGCCACAAGAAATTACTGCTCTCACTGAACTTTCTCGGAAAATCTATGAAGCTCGGAGCGCTGGTTTAGAAATTACACAAATCAATGATTTAAAACCTTAGTAATTATGTCACTAAAAAACGAACACCAGAATTTGACTATAGATCAAATCTTGAGATTTTCAGAGGATACAAATGATGGACAAAGGAGAGAAAAGCCTAACCGGGAAGACTCCGAAGAATTTCCATCGATTACCAGGCACACTGTCAGTACTTCTCCTTGGTCAAGATTGGGGATAATCGCTATTCCTTTTGGCTTAGGGTTTTTAGTAATCTTTTATTTTCTCAATGGCATTTTCAATCCTGGTAGAAGTCCAGAAGCGATAACTGCTAAAGCTGATAAAACATCCCCAGCTTTGGAGAAACTCGAGCAAAAAGATGGTGATGTCTATGCCAAATTAGCCTTGAATAAACAAGAAGATGAATTGAATAAAATTAATCAGAGCAAGGAAGAAGTTTTTGTTAATAGTAAGCCTGTAAGTGTTGCAGCTTCACCACCACCATCAACAGCTAGACCTGTAGCACAAACACAAAGTCCTAGCCCTAGACGATATTACGTTCCGAGTAGAACTAACTCGACTATTTCATCACCACCTCGTAATCAAATATTGCCAAGAATTAGTAATCCTGTTAGGACTGTTACGCCGAAAACAGAAACGCCAACAGACGTGATAGCTGAATTTAATCGACTTCGCAGCTTAGGATCTTACGGAAAAATCGCTTATACACCTACTTCAAATAACCAGCAGATATCAACAGAGGCAACATCCTTTCAAACGCCGAATACAACACGAATTCAAGTACAGCCACCCAATAGTGCTTATACAACACAGCAAACACGCCCTAACTTTTCTAACAGTACACCCACAGAAATTGAGAAAATTCGCCCTCGTTGGTCAGCCAATTCTAAATCTGATAAACAAATAGCAGATGGTAATTATTTGCCTCAAGAAAACCAAATTCTACAACAGCGTAAAACTCGCTATTTAGTTGTTGGGGAATTTGCAAATGGTGTTTTAGTGACTTCAGTCGTCAAGCAGCAAACCGAAAATCGCTTCCAACAACAGCAAAATCCAGATGATAGTAAACGCTATGTTGCTAGATTAACGGCTGATTTGCATGACAACTATGGAAATGTGGCAATTCATAAAGGCACTTTATTGGCCGTTGAACCCCTACAGGTTAATGGTGGCTCTTATGCAAGTGTGCAAGTCACCAGCATTATCAAAGATAACACTGAGTACCCAATTAGTAGCGGTGCAATTTCTGTATTAGGAGAAGGCGGCAAACCCTTGTTAGCTAAACAGTTCCAAGATAAGAAAGGGGGAGGTTCTGACTTGACTGTGGGATTAGTCAGTGGTTTGGGTCAAGTAGGAACTATCCTGAATCAATCTGATTCTACGAGCAGTGTAGTTAATTCTGCTACAGGGACATTTAGCTCTAGCACGACTTCAAACAGGCAGCGCAATATTGGCGGGGCATTTTTACAAGGTGCTTTTGGCAAGCTTAGTAACATTATTACTCGTCGTGCAGAAACTTCTAACCAACAAATCACCCCTCGCCCCAATGTTTGGTATATCCCACAAGGGACGAAGATTACCTTTTTGGTGAACCGTTCTCTGGAGTTGCCATGAAGAAGTTAAAACTCATGACAGCGCTCCAGCTTGGGGTTGCTGCTTTTTTGGCAGTGTGTCTAGTTCCAGTCAAAACCTATGCTCAAAGCACAGTCCGCACCATAAAGCAATCTCAGGTTAGTGGCAGTACTGCCAAGCTGCAAAAAATTAAGGTCTGGAATGGTTCGGGCGTATCAATTTCATTTTATGAAGTCAATGAGATGGTAAAGCGGGTGTGGATTGACGATCCCTCACAAGTTTTGATTGACACTGATGGTTGTTTAGAGGGAATCGACCAGAACTGTCAAAACAGTAGTGCTGGACTACTTCACTTACGCCGGATCAAAAAGCTTCCGGTTCCAGGACTGCCACAAACAAGTGCAACTTTGCTTACAGTGATTACTCAAACTACTTCTGGCTCGCGCAAAGTTTACCACTTTCAAGTTACCCCATCCAATTCCCGTCCTGAATACAGTCAAGTGTCAATTATCTCGGATAAACCATCTTCAACAGCTACTCGACCCTTATTATCACCCCTAGTACAAACTATCAATACCACAAAACAAATCAGGGCGGGGATGAGCGTAGCGATTAGTAATGGTTTGCTCTCCTCATCTGATGAACTTCACAATCGGATTGAGCAATTCTTGACTCATTTTCAAGCTGGAGAGCAAATGTCTATTGCTGCTGATAAAGCTGGTGTCTCACTTAAATTAGTTAACAAATTAATCGAGCTTGGACAAATATGAAATCATCAAAGCGTTCGCCCAAAATTAGTTTTGACATGATTCGCTATTTAATATTGTTTGGGTTGCTCGGAGGATTGTTTATTCACAGTTTTTGGAAATATGGAATTATGAATTAGGTAATTGGATTTATACTGCCCAAAGCCTCGGCACAAGTCCCATTTGTCAGTAGCAATAATGGCTTGATTCCAGACTGGTCAAAAATGAAGTTTCAAGACATGATTGTATCTGAATCTGGTAATGTGACTTACCCATCCGTGAGAGGTAATCAGACTAGAACTTGGCAAGCTGGACAAAGTATTGGCGATTTTATGGAGCTTGGTGATTTTGAAGATGCTAATCTGAATATTGAAAAGCTTAACCTCAAGGCGATATCTCAGGCATTAGCTATTGATTTAGATGGTTTAAAGCTTGATGATTTTGGAGTCATCAAAACTCAAACCCTTAGCGATTTAGTCAAAGCTATACCTGAATTAGCTAACCAATCAGCCAGTAGTGTCGCGCCAATAGCTGACTTTTTTCGCCAAATCGGTATCAGCACTAATCAAAGAATTGGTAATGTTGCTAATTATTACAACTTCGACAATATCCCTCTCGGCAGTGAAATTGATTTATCTAAATACAAGCTGACATCGATTCCGGGAATTGAAAACTCATCATTTGATGAATTTGCTAATTGGCAAGATACTCTCATTTCAGACATTCCCGGATTGAAGGATTTATCTTGGAATAATTTTCCTACCGTACCAGAGCCGGATCTGTCTTTCGTTGGGCAAGTAGATTTGCCCTTGGGAGATATAGAAGCTAACCGGATTCGCAGCATTTCTGGCAGTTATCAAGAAGGTTTTAATGTCCCTTGCAATCAAAATAATTGCGCCCATTTTGAAGCTTCAGGTCTTGGTCAGACCACTGGAGCGCAATGGATTTCGGGAAAAGTCCAGAAAGTTAAAGGTGGCTATGGAATTTTAGCTGTAGTTAATGGTGGTCTTGAGCCAACTGGTCGTCATCCCTTTGGTAAATCATTTAAACAAGTTGTTTGGGATATAGATGAATCAAGCGGTTCCGTTAACACTGCTATGTTTTTCCGTTTCTGCAAGAATATTCCCTTTGTTGGTCGCACTTGTACCCCCTATTTTATCGGGCCAGTGCCATTCATTACTTACCATGAAAAAGACCCAATTATTTTTGGTAGTCCTTCTACTGTTCCTGATTAACTATTCTTACCAAAAAGGGAGAAAGGGTAAAGGAAAAACTAAAAACCAATTAAGAATACTTACAAATCTAACTCTTTCCCCTACATCCTGTCCGTCAAAAGGGTTTTACGCCTACAAGCGTGCTATTCCCCATTCCCCATTCCCCTTCTTCTTCATGTGATGAGCAATAATCTGACTACTTCTGCAAACAACCAACCATTTCATTTTGAACAGTTACAAAATCCACATAGCGACATTGGCAAGTACACTCATCATTTATTTACACCCAGTGGATTAGCAATTATAAGTATGTTGGGTGCTTACATTTTAATGAGAGTATTTTTTGGCGATGGCAGTAATAAAAAGAAGATTGCTACTAGCTATTGGGGAGGAAGAAAGGAGAATAATACAGCTAAGAAAAAAGCATTGCAACAGATACAATCTCCTCGGTGTGATAGTGTAGCTTTGTATATTGGTAAACATCAATTCAAAGGTACAAAAAAACAAAGTGGTAGTGGAGGTGTACCGATTTATGTACCAGAAGTGCAAAGGGGAACTGCTGCTATTGGCGCGCCCGGAAGTGGGAAGACTTTTAGTGCCATTAACCCCATGTTATTTTCCGCAATTGACCAAGGTTTTCCTATTTTACTGTATGACTTTAAATACCCATCTCAGGCGAAAATCGCTGCTTATGCTAAAGTTCTTGGCTACGATGTTCATATTTTTGCCCCTGGTTTTCCCGAATCAGAAGTTTGTAATCCTCTAGATTTTTTAAGAAATTCTTCTGACGCTGAAAACGCTCGGCAGATTGCCACGGTCATCAATAAAAACTTCCGCATTCTGAATAATTCTAATGAAGATGGATTTTTCGGCCCGTCTGGGGATCAGTTAACCCAAGCTGTATTGATGTTAACCAAAGAATTTGGAGATAGAGCAGATGTCATGACCAGTGCTGCCATCTTGTCTAGTGAGCAGATGATTGCGCGGTTAATGTCTGCTAATCTCAACCCTTGGGTCAAGATTGCCTTTGGTGAGTTGTTCAGTTCCGCCGCAAGTGAGAAAACTGTTGCTGGCATTGTTGCCACAGCTAGTATCATGTTTACCCGCTTCATGGCCAAAAACACACTGGGTTGCTTTATTGGTAAAACGACTTTACCACTCTCAATCAAGGGTAAACAAATGATTATCTTTGGTTTAGACAGAGAGCGCCGCGATGCTGTTGCACCCTTGATGACTAGCGTTCTCCACATGACCATCGCCCGAAATATAGCCAAAAAACGCTCTGACCCCTTGATAGTTGCATTGGATGAATTACCTTCCTTGTATCTGCCCGATTTATTCAGATGGTTAAATGAATCACGAAGTGAGGGTTTCTGCGGCATCCTCGGCTGGCAGAATATGGGGCAGTTGGAAAAGAATTATGGTCGGGAAGTTGCTAAGACTATCCTTGGTGCTTGCAGTACGAAATTTATTTTTAATCCTGGAGAGAACGAATCAGCACAATTGTTTTCTTCATTTCTGGGAGATGAAGAAATTAGGTACAAACACAAAAGCCGTTCTACTGGTGGTGGAAAGAGCAATAATACCATTAGCGATCAAGAGAAAACTAAAAAGCTCTTTGAGTCCGCCCAGTTTTTGAAGCTCCCAGCTGGGAAGTGTGTTTTTATCAATCCTGCATACTCCAATACAAAAGAGGGGTCTGTTCCTCAGTTAAAAAGCATCAATATTCCTCAATTTCTCCGCGATATCGACAGATACAACGAAAAAAAATGGAAGCCCGTTGTCAGTAGATTAGCTCGCAGAAGTACCCAAAGATATCCGACTCAGCACGACTTAGATTTGAGGGTGGATGATGTCAATAAGCATTTCCCTTTACCTGTCAAACAAGACAACAATCCTAACAATAAAGTTTTAAGTGTTGGAGAAATTAAATCAATTCTAGACAAAGATACTCAGATTCCAATTCCAGGGATAGTAAACAATGAGAATGATGATTAAAGAATATGCTCTTTCTGATTTTGAGATAATTAACCAATTCATGCAGACATTGACCATTCATTCCGGTCATCTTGTTAACATTCATGCTCCCGCTTGGATAATTAATAGTTATCAAGTTTTTAGCAAGCAAAGACCAAGATTGAAAAAGGTCGGAATTTATGTTCATATTACTTTGAAAAGTTTCCCAATTACTCTATCCTCAGATATTTCTGAACAAATTCTCAATGAATATATCCAAGGTATCGGCTGGGATGATTTACAATATGTCACTTTCTTAAAATTTCATCAAGACTCTTTAGAATTTCATCTTATTTTTAATCGCGTGATGGCATCGGGGGAAGTGATTGATTTAAATTGTCTCGGTGCTAAACCACAGCAGTATGACGTTTTACAAAAATCTTTAATAAATATTATCAGATCAGGCACTAGGCAGGAAGTAGAAGTCAGAAGTCAGAATGGGGTAAACGCCCATTCTGACTCCAGCAAGAACTGCCTCCTTCAATAAAACAACATGGGAACTGAGGTGAAATATGTTTGATGAACGGCATTTACAACTGGTTTCCAATTATGCTAAAAGCAGCGATTATTTTGCCAGAAATGTCATAGCACCTTTAATAAAATATGTTTGCGCTGACACTGTAGAACAATGGAATAAAAGAGCAAGAATTGAACTTGGAAAAGATACTTATGCTCTTAACCTTGATGAAGGTGGAGGTTATTCTTGGACAAAAGTTGATCCAAAAACTAATAATTTTGTAACAGTAGACCCAGATGAAGCTAAAGAAGTTGAAAAAATTGTCGAACAATCTTTAGCAAATACAAACGCTCCTCAGCATTCGCCAGCTTCTACAGAATCATTATCAACGAATACATCTATAACCGACTCCAGGACAAACAACTCTTTAACCTGTGATGATTCTCGCTCCCAAATAGAGTTCTAATATGGATGAATTCGTTAATTTACGCCCAAATCATATCGAGCCTAAACACTGGCATGAACTGGTAGTTGATAGCGCCATTCATCCGATTATTGCCTCTGCTAATTTTACGTCTTTATATTATGATTCCATAGAGCAGTCCCATGAATCTTGGGAATACTTAATGTATAGTGACCAGATTGGGCGTAAAAATGCTGGTCGCTTAGGTAATAAAACTCTCCAAGTTTACGCATATCTTGATTCTACTGATGGTTGGTGGTGCAATGGTGGTGTTGACCCCCGCACTTTCTGTGATTTACAACCTGGGGATAAACCAAAAGAGAAACTTTGGGGCTGTTACAAGCCTGATTCTCCTAGACCAGATCCTCAAAAACCTGGGAAATTTATTAAATATGAACATCCCTACAAAGCTGAACTTAGTATCTTCTTATTAGAAGTACCAAAAAATATTGCTGAACTGATTTACATGAAAGCTGGCGTTAATCCAAGCGCCAGCGATCGCCAATCAGGTTTCTGGTTTTCTGTGTGGAAACACAATATACCAGTAACCATTGCTGAAGGCGCTAAGAAAGCTGCTAGTATTTTGACTCAAGGTGATGCTGCCATCGGCTTGCCAGGGGTTAATGCTGCATATCGCTCTAAAGATGACCAAGGTTATCCAATTGAGAGCAAATTACGCTCAGAAATTGCGATGTTTGCCACTCCAGACAGAGAAATTAGAATCTGCTTTGACCATGATTCCAAAAGTAAAACTCAAGTCAACGTCGGTAAAGCTTTGATTAAAACTAGTCAACTTTTGCTCAATCATGGGGCTGAAGTCATTATAATCACTTTACCCGGGCCAGAAAAAGGTATTGACGATTTGATTGCAGCACAAGGCGCAGCTGCTTATGAAAAGCTCAAAGCCTTGGCGGTTTCTTTTGAAGATTGGCAGCAAAATAACCCTTTACCTGACCTGCGACAATTTATTTTTCTCAAAAATGGACAAGAGTTAAAGCTTAAGAGTGCGGAGAGTGCGAAGAGTGTGGGGAGTGTGGAGAGTGTGGAGAGTGTGGGGGGAAGCGAGATTCTCCTCACACCTTCTACAACTCCCACACCTCCTCTACCTCCTCTACCTCCTCTACCTCCCCTACCTCCCCTACGTCCTCTATCTCCTTTATCCCGTACTCACCCTCTGTATGCTGCTATCAAATCTATACAAGTACAACAGGCATCATTAACCCAGCAAACAGAGTCAAAAATTGCAGATTTTCCACAAACTAATTCCCAAACAAATGATCGAGTAATTATTCCCGAAGCCTCTCTGACTCCCCTGCGTCCTCTATCTCCTTTATCCCGTACTCGCCCTCTGTATGCTGCTATTATCAAATCCATACGAATACAACAAGCATTATTAACCCAACAGATAGAGTCAAAAATTGCGCCTCGTTTGCAAACTAATTCCCAAACAAATAATCAAGTAATTATTCCCGAAGCCCCTCAATCCCAAGTTAGTCCGCCTTCAGAACAGAGCAGCACTCAGAACTCACAAAACACGGAATCAATATCAGTCGATGAATTAGACGAATTAGATGAATTAGACCTATTGAAACGCCGTCGTCGCCAATCCGAAATTATTTCTGACACCATAGAGGATAACAAAACTTTTGTTGAAAAACCCTCTAGTCTTAACAAGGATTCTTTTGAATCTAGCAGCATACTTACTGGTAACAGTTGGGTCAATATCAAACAGGTAACAGTTTATAAACAAACAATTCCTCGAAGGTTTTTAGAAGCTAAACAAAATCAAGACATTGCTTTTGCTGCCAGAGAGCTTATCAAGAATTATGGCGTTCAACAAGATGATGGCTCTACAGTTTATCGTGCCGATGCTTTTCTTATTAAAAAGAAGAAATCTACTTATAGTATTCATCGTCCTCAAGCGACAAACTTAGATAATCCAATTATGGAGTTTGAAGCCTCACAATATCATATTAATATTACTCAAAAACCTTTAGATAATTTTTTACCTATAGAACGCCAGGAGTTTTTAACGGTTGCAGATACCTTAAAGCAAGGTAAAGAGCTACCCTCCCTCGATGAAGACCCCAGGAGAATTGCTAACAGTCTAAGCTCCCTTTCTCCTGATGGCACTCATAAAATACTTGAAAGTTTTAAATCTTTAGAAGTTTTAAGAATACTTACAAGTACCCTAGAAGCCTTTAACTCTCACGATTTAGAATTAGGTAATTATCGCATTACTTATACTCCTAATGATGAAAATAGTGGTGATATCAAGCTTTTAAAAACTGAACATAACGGAACTACGAGAGTTGCTGTACACCTAGAATTGAGCCGTACTGATGAAGAAATGAGTCATCAAGTTCACTCTATGGCTATTAACTCATTAGAAATTGACAAACTCCGCCTGCTGGCAACTAAATTTCAAATCCCAACAATTAATTCTGCTGCTAATACTCATGCTACTCGTGATATCCCTTTGCCACTTCATCCTGCATTAGCTGAAGTTTGGAGCTTACTGGAAACTTCTGTCAGATGGACATCTGGAGCAAATCAAGGTAACGAAGGTTTTCGTGAGCGATTTCAAAAAGACCCCAATGCTAAACTAACTTTAGGTGAGCAGTCACAACTTTATTTTAAATTTTTAATTCAAACTAAAGAAGAGATTATTCTTTATGGGAAAACTGATATTATTTTGCCACCACTTAGCGAAATCACAGAGGATTTAAAATTGTTGCGCGAACAATCGATTAATAATTTTTATAGTCCGAAGATTTCCCAAAATGCCGAAACACAGAAGCCAACTCAAAACCAGCCTCGCAATCCAGAACCTCAGTTAAACAACTTGGAAGTTTAGTTATGCAATCCACAGATGTTAGAGAAACCATCGCTTCTATTAATCGCAACAGTGGGATCTCGAATAATATGATGGCTTATCGGCTGGCTCTAATGATAGAGAAAGCGCCACAGAGTACAGTACAATCCCCTATTGAGTTGGATTCACAATCGCGTCAAAATCTTGAAGATAAATTAAGAAATATTTTGACCAAAAGTACTCAAAATGTTGAAGATTATAGACTACAACTTAAAAATCAATATCTGGCTGAATATTCTCAAAAGTTTGGTGTATCTCAACCCGAAAAAACTGTGACTGAGCAGCCTAATAATTTCTCTAGAGTTGAAAATCTAATTACCCAAAGAAAGCATATATTCCTCCAACAAATGATGGCTCGAGGGGAAGCAAACACTAATTTTACTCCTTCCACACCAGCAAATCAAGAGGTTAATAAACAACATCAAGGCGATGACTTTAGCAAAAAGTCCCTGATTCCTGCCGTTGTTCAAACTATCATTGCTAAAGGTCAAGATACTAAAAATGAAGGCCGCGTTTATGAAGGCGTTCTTTATAGACTTCAATTACTCATTAAAGAAGGTATACAGTTTATCAATATTAACCGCAAAACCCAATCCAATCAAAAAGCTTTTGCTGCATATAAAGACCACACTAACGAGTTTACAATTACCTCCAATAACCTCTCAAATGAAGAAGCACAAAAAATTGTTGCTTTTAATCAGCAGCGAATTGCAAAACAACAAGTTCAACCTCCTATTCAAACTAATAAAAATCAGGAATTTTCTTTTGATAAAGATGATAATCCCGATCTAGGAGATTAGGCGCATTCAACTAAAATACCCCATGACTAATCCAAATATAAATCCACTGATTAAGAGATACCGTCTTAATATTGGATTTATTTTCACAAAAGGAGCAATTATTGTTGCAAGAAATATGTAAAATGTGGCTTCAAATATATCAGTGCTGAATGTGATAACGGCAGCAATAAACAGCCCCCCAAATATCAAACATCCAACTACATATTCTATCTTGTCCCATAGCTTAGTGTCGTCCAGGTAGCGCATGAGCCTGACCAATTTTTATGAACATCGTATCATCTAAGCCGTAAGGTTTATCCTTTTTGTAGGAAAATATTACTGTAAATGTTGTGCCTTTACCAACTATCGAATCTACGGATAGCCTTAGTCCATGAGAAGAAGCTACCATTAAGGCAATATATAACCCTAGTCCCGAACCAGATGAGTCCACGTTTGTACTAGCCTCAGTGCGGTAAAAAGGTAAAAATATATTTGCCAGTTCTTCTGACTTAATACCAATCCCAGTATCTTCAATTAATACCGTTAAATCATTCCCCTGGTTAACAAGCTTCAAAAACACATCACCAGTTTTTGTATATTGTAATGCGTTTTTTACCAAATTTGATATCATCCGATAAATATGTATTGCATCTCCATTTACCTTTGTTCCATATTTATATTCTTCACATATTTCGGAGTGCAACTTTAAGCCATTTGATTTTGCTAACGGCAAATATTCTTGATATACATTATTCAATAAATCGCAAATATCAAATTCACCTATCCCAGATGGATTTACCCCTATAAATCTATCTATTGAACGAGCGCTTCGATACATATCTATCAGTTGAATAACTCTGTTATTAGTCTGCCATAATGACCCAAGAATTGCTTTTATCTCTTGTAAGGTACTACCGTACTCTCCATCTATCATTTGCTTTAACACAATTGATTCATTCACAACTGCATTGGATACATCATGCACTAAGGCAGAAATATTAATTTTATCTCTTAATTCTTTTTGGGACATAGAAACACTCCTTATCATGATTTAATTGATCTCAATAAAATACTTTTTAGCAGAATTTACTATTTCTAATTATAGCTAAATCATCAAATAATATCTCTTGCTTAGGTTGAAGATTCTCCGGTGATCCAGAAATATTTTTATTTCTTTGTTCTGCAAGAAACAAAAATATATATATCTAAATTTAGCTGCTTCCATTCAAATATTTATGGTATAAAAAGAGGAGAGGTTAGAGATTAACTTCCGGTGCAAATATTCTCGGTGCAAATATGACTATCATGATAATTCGGGTAGTAGTAATTGAAGACCAAGAACTATGTAGACTTGGCATTAGAACGGCGATCGCACAATCAGACATGGAACTGTGCGGTGAGGCTAGCTGCGGATTGGAGGGATTAGAGCTAGTCAACTCAACAAATCCTGATATTGTCTTACTTGATATTGGGCTACCAGATATCAACGGACTGGAAATCGCAACCAGGATTAAGAAGCACACCCTATCCAAAGTTATTATCCTCAGTGCTTATTCTAGTCAAAATATGATTAACGAAGCTTTTGCCTGTGGTGCTGATTCATATTTCTTAAAGACAACCAAGATCGACTCGATTAAAAACGCTATCCGTAGTATCTATCAAAACGAAGAATATCTTGACCAAGCGATTATCAAGAGATTTCTGGAATTGAACCATCGTCAGAGTACAAAAATTAAAGGCAAAAGATATAATGAGTTGCCTACAACTCAAGAAATTGAAATTCTCAAATTAATTGCCAGTGGCTACTCCAATAAGGAAATCGCTAATCAACTTTTCATTAGTATTAGTACAGTTAAATCCCACACTGGCAACCTTTTTCTGAAGCTGGGAGCTAGAGATCGGGTCAATGCCATTATTAAAGCTCAAAGTTTGGGCTACCTAGAACCTTCAACCCAAGACTGGAGAGATATTGGGTAGTTCATTATTTCTTGTTCTTTTGCATTTGAATCAAGCAATATCCTTTCAAGCGATTTTCTTCTTGACAAGCAGCCAGAGGTAATCGTTCATGGGGGTAATTTATTGCTGAAATCGAGCAAAATATAATGATTGAAGAAGCTACAGCGACTAAACACACAAGCTCATCGATGAAAATTAAGACTAAATCATCTCGGAAGACACATAATGTATAGGAAGCATTTATTACTTAATCAGTAGTAGGAACTTTGGGGAGTAAGGATGGAGTTGGTTGACTAGAGCG
>NZ_JACJSI010000162.1 GCF_014698065.1 Nostoc flagelliforme FACHB-838 | reverse complement strand
CATTTAGCCGCGATCGCTCCCAAAGCTGCTCCTACGACTGGATTACTAAGAAACTTCAGAATCCCTGGTTGTTCAGCCATCACTTCTTGGAAGATGTCAGGATGATTGTGATAAGCGAAGGATGCAAGTTTGCTGACATCATCAGCATTCATGCGGTTAGAGTTGTAGGTAGAAAGTCAATACGGTTCGGTTAACAAAGTTATCTGTTGAGGCGAGCAGGGGGAGCAGGGGGAGAAGAGAAGCAGGGGAAGAGAAATTGCTTAATAATAACTCTCTTGCCTCCCCTGCATCCCCTGCTTATCCGAACCGTATTGGGTAGAAAGTCCCAAATCTCGCTCTAAATCCCACCTTCCGCACCCTAACTGTCACACATCAACAAAAAGCTGACAGAGTAGTACATAAGAACTAAATTGAATGAAAAAGTTAAGAGACTTAATGAGAAGAAGTAGTATTAAGTCTCTTGAATTGGCGAGAAGAGGAAGTTTTGTGACGAAAGGCAGAAGAAAAGGAAAACGTCAGAGTTAAAAAAATTAATTGATAACAAAAAGAGAAATGATTTAATTACAATAGAATCCGTGGAGAATACTGTTGTGATATTGAATGCCAAAGACATTGAAATTCAGAACATAGACCATCTAGGTATAGTAGCAGGAATAATAGATTCTATAGGATTAGTAGAAACAATCAATGAATTAATAGGTGAAGAGAAAGGAGAAAAAGTCAGCCCAGGTCATGTCGTTAAAGCCATGATATTGAATGGGTTAGGATTTGTATCAAAACCTTTGTATATGTTTCCCCAATATTTTGAAACAATAGCCTGTGAGCATTTAATAGGAGCAGGAGTAAAACCAGAATATCTCAACGATGATAAACTGGGAAGAGTCAGGGATAAACTTTTTATAAAAGGACTGGATACAATATTTTTTATCATCGCCTTAAAAGCCGCCAAAAAATTTAATGTATCTCTGTCATCATCACATCTAGATTCATCATCAATGCACGTGCATGGGGAATACAATACCAGCTTACCAGAAGTAATATTTGAGAATCAACAATCAGGAAAAACCCAAGACCTAGAAGAGTTAACTGTAAAATCACCAAAAGAAATTACCATTACTTACGGTTATTCAAGAGATCATAGACCAGACCTGAAACAATTTATTATAGAACTAATATGTTCAGGAGATGGGGACATACCAATATTTTTAAAACTAGCATCAGGAAACCAAGCCGACTCATCATGTTTTGGTAAAATAGCAGTTGAGTACCAAAAACAAATAGAAGTAAATAGTCTCATAGTTGCAGACTGCGCCTTATATACAGAATCAAATCTAAAATTGATGTCAGAATTACGCTGGTTATGTCGAGTGCCATTAAGTATAAAATAGCACAATCATTAGTATCAACACTACCAGAATCGGAATTTATTGATAGTAGCTTGCCAGGATATAAATTTGCGACAAAAACAGTAAATTATGCCGGAATAGAACAAAGATGGTTAGTAGTGCAGAGTCAAGATAGAAAAGAATCAGACCTGCGTAAACTCTCACAAAAAATTATCAAGGCAGAGTCCAAAGCTATTCAGGAGTTGAAAAAGTTTTCACAAGATAAATTTGCTTGTGAAGCTGATGCAATAAGTTACATTATCAATTGCTGCACTGTAAGCCTGAAGGGCTGTATCGTACTTTCCTTGTTTTTTGTACAAATCCCCTAACTGCTGCTGCCATTGATAAGCAAGATCCGATGATTGACTTAACTGAGCTTGGCTCAAAGCTGCCTGAAAATATGCAAGTGATTGCTCTGGTTTTAACTTGCCTAGAGTGCCGAAGCTATCTGACTTTAATCGCGAGTTATTCAGTCCTTTAGCTGTCTGCAATGCCTCTTCAGCATATTCGATGGCTATTGAGCGTAATTGTTTGCTTGCAATCTTATTTAAACTTTTAGCAAAATTGAGTTTGGCATAAATAGAATTGCTAGCTGGTAGCTGATAAAATGCCGAAGAATTGTTTAGTATTAGAGTTGTTGCTGGCTGAATCTGATGATTAATTTTAGTGCGAATATTGTTTAACTCTGTATTACGGGGATTGGACTCTGCGGCTAACCAACTATCAAAATCTAATAGTAAGCTTAAACGGTGTAATTGAGCTTGTAGTTTTACTCCAATTGGAATGCTTGGGATATCACTCACCTGTTGATAAATATCAAGAGAGTTAAGTGCCTGATACTGAACCATATTAACAATTTCTCTTTGAAAAACGGGTTCTTCTGTCTGAAAATATCTATTTTGCGCTTGCTTATAAATAGATTGCTCAACTTTTCCTAAAGATAGCAAAATTCCGCTAATATCAGCCGAAGGTGTTCGCTTGGTAAGTGAGAGCGTTTCTTTTAAAACTATTTTTGATTCATCTAGCTTACCTATTTGGCGTAAAGCTTCTCCTAAATGACGCCATCCCAATAAGTAAACTGGTATTGGTTTTTGCTTTGTAATCGCTGTATAAAGTAGTTGTTTTATAGATTCAGTCGATTGTGCCGGAGCAATAGTACAAATTCCAGCATTTTTATCTAACTTTAAGGCTTCAACGAGCGTATGACATGTACGAAGATTTGCACCTAAAGCTTGTAAGGCAATACTCTCATCAATTAAGCTTCCACTAATCTCCTCTTGATTATCTAATTGACGGTAAATGCTCGTAGCTTTTTCCCAAATTTCTAAAGCTTTGATTGCCTGACCGAGATTTAATTGCTTATAACCTTCCTGGGTCAATACTTGCGCTTGATTGTGTTGTTGTGCTTTTTTGCTTGAAGTTTGAGCAGGGGTAATAGAAGGTTGGCTTGCAAGCAAGTATTGACAGACCTAGAATTCCTAACAATGAGTACTTAAACCAGTATTGGAACTTAATCATTTCTCTGTGTTATTTTTATGCTTGGTGATACTTGTGATGTATAAGATTCTTGACGACATTTTGAGGCAGACAATGCCGAAGCAAAGGGGGTGGCTGTATTAGGGTCTGCTATCAGAACAATTCTGCCATTAGAGTCTATTGTCCAGGCGTTAGCTTCTACAATTTCTAGGGTTTGTTCAACTGTTGATGCCTTAAGTTCTTCCGAATTGCTCCTCCCAACTAGAACAGAGTTATTCTGCCGCTCATAAATGTTCTCTGGCATCTCGTCAGAGCTAGATGGAAAACCGCCTCTGCTACTGATTATTAATTCATTTGTCGCTACACCTGATCGCCCTTGGCAGTTGGAGGTCATTTCAGGAGTTTCCTGAACGACTTCTGGCGCTGCTTTAATGCTCCTGGAATCAATAGCAAGCCCATTGATTTGAACTGTGCCATTGATTCCAAACTCAGAGCTGGCTTCAACTAGGCTATTCTGAGAGAAAAGAAACCCATCACGAACATTTATCCAAATATTTCCGCCGCGTCCTCCAAAAGCATTGGCTGTGATGGTGCTATTTCCCAAGCTAAATAAAACATTTGTGTCTACAGTGATGTTTCCACCATCACCATTAGTCCCTTGCTGTCCAGCAGTTGCAGAGATAATGCCATTATCTAATCGAACAAATTTTGAGGTGATACCGATATCACCCCCCTGGCCTACAGCAGTGCTTGCCGTGATCCCACCGTAATTTGAAATATGGATTATATCAGCGTTAATATTAATTATTCCAGCATTGCCAGAACCATCATTCTTAACACTAATTAATGCGCCATCTGCAATACTCAATTTATTAGTATTAATCGTGACATTTCCTGAATCTCCTCTCAGCATTGAAGGTAGGCGATATAGCTCTTGAAAACTTTCATTGAAATCAATAACAGATGAATTTATGAGACTGGGATTGACAGCACCCGGGACTGTACCTATTACATCTATAGAATCAGAAGCATTAATAGTAAGGCTGTCAGCTTTTCCGATTGAGCGAGTGGAAGTATTTATTACCCCACCATCCCTAACTATTAATTTTTTTGTATTAACTGTTAATTTCCCACTATTGCCACTGCTATAAGTTGCAGTAGACAAAGAACTTGAAGTAAAGATATCTGGTACTACTCCAAAAAGTTCTACATAGTTATTAGAATTTACAGTTACATCCCCTCCAGAGCCACTACCAATAGCTAAAGAACCAATAATACCTCCTTCTTTGACACTTAAAGTTTCTGTTGAAAGGACTAGTTTGCCCGCATTACCAGAGCCAGAAGTTCTAGTAAGAATAGTACTAGAAAGCTGTGAAACACCCGATAAATACCCAATTATTTGAGTAGATTCAAGAGTATTAACTGTTAAGTTACCACCTTTGCCGGTCCCAAAAGTTGAAGTTAGGATTTCTCCGCCATCTTGTACAGACAGCTTTTTTGTAGCCAGCGTCAGATTGCCACTATCTCCAGAGCTAAAGGTTGCAGTAATAATATTGCTGGGTAGTTGAAGAATGGAAGAGGAACCATCAGCAACTTGAGTGAATTCGGAAGCATTCACAATGATATCGCCTCCTCTACCTGTACCGTAGGTTCTAGCAATTATTGCTGCTCCATCCCGGAGAATTAAATTTTGAGTTGAAACTTCAATTTTTCCTCCATTTCCTACTACAGTTTCATTAACTAAACTAGTAGGAATTACTCCATTTCGAGAATTTCCTATTATTCTCAATTCTTCCAAGGCATTTACAATAATGTCACCGGATAATTTATTTCCTTGGTTTTGAATCAAAAAGATTGAGCCACTTGCTAGTTCCACATCAGCACCTTGTGCTTGAATGAAACCACCGGAGCCACTGACATCTGCTATTGACTGTTGAGATAGTTGAATATTTTTAAAGCTAATTACATCTTCATAGCTTAAAGTCCAACCGCTGGAAGCTGTATTAATGCGTGCTATTCCTTTATCAACACTACCTAATTCAATCCGCCCTCCACTTGCCTCAAGCTTTCCTCCCTCTAAAACTACCTTACCACCCACTAAAGCTAAAGTTTTCTCTGGTTTGACACGTAAGCCATTTGAGCTAATGGTTTTAATAAATGGTGAGAATGGGTTATTGAGAGTCAGATCGTGTCCTGTACCTTGAGCTTGAATTGCGCCTGGATTACCATCAAATCCTAAGCCAAGAGGTGCGGTCACTGTTAATAAGGGTTGATTTTGTGGAGTTTTTGCACTGAATTGGCTGCCATCAGCAAAGTTAATCCTGTTAGCAGTGCTAGCTAAGAACGAGCCACCGATATTTAGGGCGGCATTAGGGCCAAAAATAATCCCGTTAGGATTAATTAAAAACAGGTTAGCGTTGCCGTTAGCTTTCAGTAAACCATCGATGTTAGAGATAGATAAACCAGTTACTCGACTAATAATGTTTTGAACATTCGAGGCATTATTAAAGTAGGCGGTACTACCTGTAGATAGAGAAAATTGCTCGAAGCTGTGAAATAAATTACTTCCTACTTGCGTTCCTCCATTAATATTGTTGGTATTACTCTGTGAAGTAACTATAGATTTCACAGATAATGTGTTATCTGGAACAATCTGTGCCATCACAGATGAGGAGAATAACACATAAAAGATGAAAGCTAATTGCTGACAAAAAACAAGAAGAATATTGGATTTATTCATCTAAATTTCCAATTCTGTTTTTAATTAACTTCATTGAGTGAAACTTTTTTGGGAGGACTAAGTTGAGAGCGTTACATCACGACGAAATACAAATAAATTATCTGTTGCACCTCGTCCTACCCTAATTTCTCGATCTAAGTAGGAGGTTATCCATAAAGCTTCTTTCTGTAGAAATTCTAATACTGGTATTTTCAACTCAGGAAAACTCCAATTAGATAGCCCAAAGGGTTTTGTTGCTTGTATGGAAAATGAGTTAAAGGACACTGTGGCAGTTTTCTCATCCGTACCCCATTTCCAATGTCCATTAGCTTGTAACTGCCACTCCCCTAAAATGGGTAATTCAAGCTGGGCGCTATTAGAGGCTGAGATTTTTCTAATATTGCTGTCACTAGCCAATGTTTGCCACACGCGTTTAATTTTGATTGCACTCCCAAAATCTGGAATTGATGCAATCTGCCGTGTGACAATTGTCCCAGCAGATGCATACACTAATTGCCAGTTACCTAATAGAGAAGGAAGATGGTTAGGCTGAAGCGGTTGCAGAATAGGACTTATGCTCTCCAACTGTTGTACAAGTTGATCAATAAGTTCGTCAGAGGTTGGAAATAGGCTTTGCTGTAGTCCCAATTTCTCTATACGTAATAAAAGCTCAGTTTTTAAAGCAAATCTCGCTGTATTATCCTCTAGCATGTCGATATTCTACTTTTACCCTTGAAGTTACTGTCAATAGTAATTATTAGTCATCAGTGATATTTTTTAACCACAACCAGCCAACCAACTAACTTTGTATGGCGATCGTTAAGTATTCAAGCGTTAGTATAGGTGTTGAAGTTATCAGTATTCGGTATCTGTAGGTTGCGATCATGGATACTGCCTTTGCTTGTAAGCTAACACACTACAAATGTGTAAGGAATATTCATGCTTTAGTTTGGCAATGCTTGGAATGTCAGCAATGTACTTTTTGTAACTCATAGGAATTAGGGAAACTCAGCTAAATCGGGAACACAAGAGACAATCGTTTTTCATTGAAAGCAGTTACTTATACTATTATTGACAACGTTGCTAATTACTGACAAAAGTAGTTTTTTGCGCTCAAACTTTCTTTTATCAGAATTGCTAATTTTGGACTCCCTTAGCAAGTTAAAATCATGATTTTAATCTTGGAGTTAAGGGTCTAGCCTTTATCTGCTTGATATTGAATGGTTAATAGTTAAGAAAATTTTGAGATTGCGATCGCGCTCCAAGAGTTTGATAAATATTATGCAGATATAGCTCCCAAAGGAAGAGCTAGAAGCAAGGGAGAAAAGTGCGTTGCCCTTTGCTTCTTTATCTGAAGTATATTTTGGTTACTATAAGCCCCTTGTATACGTAAAATTTCTCTGTTCTCCACCTGAAGATTACGGACGACCAATAAGTCATTGGACACCAAAAGAACTAGCGGACGAAATCATGAAACAAGGTATTATTGAAAGCATATCCGTCCGCCATGTTGGAAAACTATTAAAAGAAGCAGAACTTAAACCCCACCAGAGTCACTACTGGTTAACCCCCCCTGTGGACGAAAAATTTGACGAAAAAGTGGAAAATATTACTGTTGTCAGCAGGTCAGGCGTTGATGGAGTTAGGCTTACCCAATAGCTAAATGTGATATTGAGCTAAAGTACGGCTCAGAGTTACCTTGGCTCAAGAAAATTAGAGATAATGGCAACAGAGAGAATTAATTAAAGACCGAGCCATGACGTTGCACAGCAGTATTAATTTAATTAATCCGCACACAGGGCTTTAACTATCGGCAAGGGAACACAACCACAACAGCCGCAAATCCAGTTATACCTCAACTCAAGGAGCCTACATCATGCTGTCTGTGAAAAAAATTGCTGTAAAAACACTCTTCCTCGCTTCTTTTGGTTTACTAGCTCTACCATTAACCGCTACTGCTGACTTACAAACTGTTGAAGCCAAATCTATGCCTACCCAAAGCAAAACTGTTGCAGCGAATAATATCTCAGTTCGTAAAGTTCAATTTCTCAGCCAGGGTACAAAGGTAGTAGGTAATCTCTATATACCAGCGAACATCAAAGCACCACAGGCATCTGTGGTTGTGGTAGGGCCGCAGTCGAGCGTCAAAGAGCAAGTAAGTCAAGTTTACGCCCGTCAATTAGCAGCACAAGGATTTGTGGCTTTGACCTTTGATCATCGCACCTTTGGTGAAAGTGGTGGCGCACCCCGCCAGTTTGAAAACCCACAAATGAAAGTTGAGGATATTCACAGTGCAGTAACTTTTTTACGGGCATTACCGGAAATTAAGCCTGATGCAGTTGCTTTAATGGGCATTTGTTCAGGTGGTGGATACTCTGCAAAAGCGGCGGCAATGGACTCTTCAATTAATGCCCTTGTTACCGTAGCTGGCTTCTATCATGACCCACAGGTAATGCGTCAATGGTTGGGTGAGAACTACGAAGCTCGTCTCAACATGGGTAGAGAGGCACGTATTAAATATGAAAAAACTGGTCAAGTTGATTACATGACCAACGTAGACCCCAAAAACCTTAACGTAGCTATGCCTGGTCAAGAAGCCTATGATTATTATGGAACCCAACGTGGTTTGCGTTCTGGCTGGGTCAATCGTTCAGCAGTAATGTTCTTTGAGCCTTTCTTGCAATTCAATGCTATTGATGCTGGTCGTGATATCAAGGCTCCAACTTTGGTGATTCATTTAGATACCGCTTTAGTTCCTGATGGTGCGCGTCGCTTCTTCCAGAGCATACCAACCAATCAGAAAAATTTACACTGGATGACTACAGAAAATCACATTGCCTTTTACGACCAACAAGAAGTTGTGGAGGAAGCGGCTGTTAAGGCAACAGCATGGCTCAAACAAACACTCACTCTTAATTAAGTCCTGTAATCGTTAAGTGTCTAGCTTTTACAGTAGAACTTGCTGGCGGGAAAGTGCCAACTGGTAAAATCGTGAAAGATGTTGTGCAGCGCATCATGGAGCGAACCCAAGTACCTAATACCTACCAGATTGGCTAAGTGTGCCAAATCGTAGTCAAGGACAACCCCGAACTCAGGGGCAAGGGTGGCTGCTGGGGCATAGTCAAACATGTGGGCGAATTCAGTTGTACAGTCACAATGTGGGATAGGGAGTACACTGTCAGAATTGACCACTTGAAGTTACTGAACTACTTGGACTCGGAATGTCAGCAGATGCAGTTAATCAGCGATCGCGTCAGTCTGGGGTGGAATGCCCGAATTAGATAGCTTTTGAGAATGCTCAAAGGTTGGCGATGTCCAAGGAAAAGCCGCTACGTGTCTAAAGTGAGAGTGTGGAGTTTGAACAAATAAAATCTGCGTTCAAACAATCATTTCTGTAAATAACCTTGAGACTGATACCACATAACTGTATCTTTCAATGTAGCTGTCAAAGGTCGAAAACTGACTCCCAATTCTTGTATAGCTTTAGCTGAACTTAAGTTCGCTGTTTCTAATAAGGTTTGGACACCAACAAATGGCATAGGGTTGACACTACCTGTTAAACCTGCCCAGATTTCTAACAACCATGCAATTGAGAGTGCAATCCCATCAGGAATTACCATCTTCGGAGCCTTCACCCCGGAAATCGCTTCTAATTCTAAAGCAATATCTTTCATAGTTTTTAAGGAACCTGCTACGATGTAACGCTCGCCCCGTTTTCCTCGTTGGGAAGCACTAATCATCGCTGCCGCTACATCCCGAACATCAGTCAAACAAGCACCACCATTAACTATTCCCGGCAGTTTACTGGCCAATAGATTTAACACCAACTGCCCCGCAGAAGTCGGTGCAGCATCGTAAGGCCCCATCATCCAGCCAGGCAGAATCATGACTACATCCATTCGACTAGTTTCTAGAAACTGATAAATTTCTTTTTCTGCCAGAACTTTAGTTATGAAGTAGAGGTTTTTTTGAGCGAATTTGCTGTAAGGGGCGGTTTCAGTTGCCGCTTGATGGGGATAGGTTTGGATAACGCCACTGGATGAGGTGAAAACTGTTCTTGCTACGCCTTGTGCCTCTGCCGCTTGCAAAAGTTCAATTGTGGCATCCACATTGATGTGTTTCATCTTCTCCCAGTGACCACCTGGCTGATAATACTCCCGGAAAAAGGCTGCGGTGTGAAATACGACATCTACTCCCTTTAATGCTGGAGCAAAGGCAGGCACATTCTCAATATCACCCTGAATAAATTCAACCCGGCTATTTGGCTGAAAACGTTTAGCCTTATCAATAAATCTCACCAGCCCTTTGACTTGCCATCCTTGTGAAACTAGCAATTGGCAAAGATTACTACCCAGCAAACCTGTTGCTCCCGTCACAAATGCTGTTTTACCATTCATGCTCTTTATCTCCTAGTGATTGTATTGCTTGTAGATTTCGTCCTAACTTTGTTAATGTGAGCTATTACTCGTATTCATATTAGGCAGTATATGAGCAAAAGCTCACATAGTCAATCTCCAAGCAATAAAGCACCCAACTCACCAGTTTCATGTGACGATTCAATATCTCAAAAAACTCGTCGCCATCCTTCCGGCAAGCGTGGTCAGCAACGACGTGATTTAATTCTAGATACCGCCGCCGATTTGCTGGTCGAAGCAGGAGTAGAAGCTATCAATACTAATGTCTTAGCCGAGCGTGCTGGTATTTCTGTTGGCTCGGTGTATCAGTATTTCTCAAATAAGGAAGCAATCTTAACTGCTTTGGGAGAGCGATATATACAAGAATTAAGTAACAATACAATAACTGCTTTACAGCAGGATGTTTCCGGTTTAGATTTTGCTACTATCGTTTCGCGGGTGATTGACCCGATGGTTGCTTTTGAACGTCAATATCCGGCCTTTAGACATCTTAATACTGGGCAAGAAGGGCAAATCACGCTGGCCCAAGCGGCTCAAAGAGTTGAGCAAGAAATATTAACCAATATATATAATTTACTTCTACGGGTTAGACCTCATCTCAGTCCTATCCAGGGATTACAGATTGCAAGGGTAATGAAAGCCCTTTATAAAGGTATGAGTTATCTCATTGGACAAGAACAAGAGATTCACATTCAAGGTGGCGATGTTAATAGTTTAATTGCTGATCTCAAACGGATGATGACAGAATATTTAGAAAAAAATTTAGGTTGATGGCTTTTCATCACCGTTCGCAACCCACGCCATCCCCATCTCTATCAAACCCGTGTGGGTCTGGTGGAACCACTTTAAATCTGCGATAAGGAATATCAGGACAATTCAAATCAGCCGAATTTGGTGGAACGCAAATATCTGGGTACGATGGGCACTGTTGTGTTTGCGATCGCGTATTTGTTGCTTGAGTTGTTTTCTTACCTCGCCGGAAATCCCAAGGCATCACAGGCTGAGATTGATTCCAAAATTCTAGCTTCTTACTTTTAGCATTAGCTTCGGCTTGAAGAAGCTGTTTTTTGGTACTGTTGCACCCCTGGAGATACTGGCGATAAATAAGGCATCACCGTGCCGAAAGAGATAATTTGTACGCTTTGGCTAAAACCTAGATTGGACAAGCTTTACAAGAAATGCTGTCTACCATCAAATTTGTGAAATAACTATGGTTATGCTGCTAGTTTTGATCTAGTTTGAACGAAAAATCGTCGTTTCAGGCACAAGAAATTTTCGATTCGTACTATTTTCCCGGATTGGCACGGTGATGCCGAATTTGACAAAAGGGAAAAATAAATTATTTTCCATTTCAACTCTCTATAGTTATTGTTGAGAGTTCTAATTCTTGTGCTTAAATTTCAGAATGCCCATTATAGCAGTTGCCAAAAATCCAAAGATAGTTCCAGGCTCAGGTACAGATTTTACATCATCAATTGAGAAAATTGTTGTACTTCCACTGACTTCATTAGCTGTCACCAATAAAGGTTTACCATTGGGACTATTAACGGCTGAGATAAATAATAGACCTTCTGGCCCTAAGTCCCCTACCTCTGGATTAGTTTTATCGTTTATGGTTGGACTAACTGTGAAATCACGATTGTTAGCGTAGTTAACGAAAGTAGGATTGAGTGGATCGGTAATATCATAAACCATCACACCACTAATACGTTCTAACCCAACAAAAGCGTAAAAGCGACCATTAATTTCGGCAATTTTGACATCTTCTGGTTCTGGGCCTTTGTTGTCGCTACGATCATCAAAGTTGTTCTCTTCATTATTAGAGTTAAAGAAGTTCGGTAACAGTTGGGCAGTAATTTGCTCAAAATCATCGCTACTGTCGTAAACTGGCTTGAGTTTTTTTGTTGCTTCATCCCACTCCCAAATTGAGAAAGAACGACCACCAAAAGCGTAAATCTTTTCAAACAAACCATCGCCATCTTCATCACCAAGAGTGTTGGTGACTGTTAAACGACCCAGGTTGCTATTTTGTTTTAAAGCACTAGCATTAGGGAAAGCTGTAGGGTCGAGTTGATAAGCATTATTACCCACCCTTACTTCTTCTGAAAAACCATCGTAAGCACGAGCATCACCTTCGTTAGCTGTGACAATATAGGTTTTGCCGTTGACTTTGTAGGAAGCTATACCATCAGGTTGGTACATCCCCAAGACAGGCCAGTTAGCAATGTCGATAGCATTATTGCGATCGCTAGCATCAATGCCGTTTTCTGGTAGGCTATAATCTTTGAAGCCTAAAGGTAGAATATCGGTAATTTGATTGTTGATCAGGTCGAGGAGTGCCATCGCATTATTTTCTTGTAACGACACCCAAGCCTTTGTAGAATCTTCTGAAACAGTGATATATTCTGGCTCTAAATCCTGAGCAACGGTAGCATTAGGGCCAAAAATTCTCACTCCCGCAGTTCGCATCCGATCAATCTGGCTGTTAAATTGCGTAAAGCCAGCGTTAATTACACTAAAATTAGCAAGATTTATAATGCTCACTGAGCCTTGAGGGTCAACGCTATTGGGCTGATTGTAACTATTTGGTTCACCCTCGTTAGCTACTAATACACGAGTTCCATCGGGTGTAAAGGTGAGCATATCAGGCAACGCTCCCACAGTAACAGAATTTAAGAAATCACCGTTGGCGTTAAAAAACACTGCTTTACCTGGATCTTGGGTCACAGATCCTTGCACTGCCGCAGCCAGTAAGCCATTTTTGAAAGTAACGCTATTAGCCCCGCCACCATAGGCAGTTATATCGATACTTTTAAATAGTGAAGGCTGAGTTGGGTCACTAATATTGATGATGTCAATACTCTTAGTACCTCCATTGACCACAAATAGCCGTTGCGTTACAGGGTCATAAGTGGGGATTTCTGCCCCCCCTTCATTAAAGATACCTGTACTATAAGTACCAATAGTTTTGAGCGACAACGCTGCTGCTGGCGTTGTCATTGCTCCCAACAAAATGGCAGATGGAACTAGTAGTCCGACAAGCTTTTTGATAGTCATAATTTGAGGAATGTTAAATGTTTAACTTTTTTGATGTCAGTCAGACAAGCAGACACTCCTTACTGCTAATCGATCGCACGAAAATATCTCTACACAGCTAGTTACTAGCTGTGTGGATTTGTCTTATCTCTGCGTCGGGTAGACTAAATTAGCCTAGCCGGAAGTAGTCACGCTGAGTTAGATGAACCATCAATCATAGGTACATCTGCAAAATTATGAGTTTTAAGTTAATTAATTACTAACTAAAGGTTAACTAAAGATTAAAGCAAGTATTTTTACGGAAACTTTATAAAACTAAAGCCACCACTGACGGGGTGAAATGAGCAGTCGAACAGAAACTTACGCGCTTTTCGCCTTTACTGAAAAAATTAAAATGCCCACTTGAAACTTATAAATTATTAGACTTTTATCACGCAGCATTACATTTACAAGACTTTGCTGATGCTGCACTTAGCACAAATAATGAGCGACAACAAGTGGAGCGATCAAGCTACGCCCACGCCATTGCTTAATTATGAAACTAAATAAGTATCCAGACCTTATCTTTTATCCGACATAATCTACGATAAAAACTACTTTCCTTGATACATAACACTTTCACCAATATGCGGTCGCGAGGTGCATATTGGCAACTGAATAGAAACTATTGCGCTGCCGATAAATTTTGCTTGTCTTTGGTATCGCCTTTGATGCGTAATCCAGCAATACAGACTTTCATGGTGCTAACTTATAGTTATAGTTAGCCGTAACTTATTATAGGCACAACTCAACTATAGCTTTGACGTGGTGCAAAAATAGTTTACGAAAGTTGCTCAGGCGGTTGCCATAGGGCGTGGTTTAACGAAGAGACAGAGGGGCAGGCTGCACAAATATGCATTCGGGAAAACTTTTCTCCCTGATCAGGTGCCTGTCCCTCAATCTCTAAGATTCGGATCGTGGATAACTGCAACCGCC
>NZ_JACJSI010000161.1 GCF_014698065.1 Nostoc flagelliforme FACHB-838 | reverse complement strand
AAAAATCACGACGAGCAGCGATGAACGATCGCTATATGCTCTCTGTGTTAGCTGCGGCTCTCTCAAACTCAGTACCTCTGCCATAATCCCCCTGTCAATAGGGTTTGAGACGCGCTAACCCTGTTTAAAAGATGGTTGGGTCAATTTCTCAAAAGTTGTTTTTGGGTTGGAAAAAAATTCGTAGCCACGTTTTAGATCACTAGCACTTGGAAATATTTTTGATAGAGGCTTACCATATTTTACTTTTAAAGCCTCCGCAATTAACACTGCTCTGTTGGTCAGACGTTTGTCACCAAAATCACAATTATGGTACGGATTCGCTTCTAATAGTTTCATTTGCACCCCAAAATACGATACTACAAGCACCTTATATTAGAGGACGCAAATCATCTTAAGTCCAGAGGATTGGTTCGCGATTAGCTATCGCGAACCAATCCCCTTTTCCACATCCCGTGAAAAGTCAGATCTGGATCAAGTAAACTATCTGGTTGATTATCTGGTTCTATGCGGGTAGCAGAACGAATTCCTCCATCAATCACAAAATGCGCTACGTGGATATTCTGAGGAGCCAATTCACGGGCAATGCTTTGAGCCAAACCCCGTAAAGCAAATTTACCCATTGCAAACGGTGCAGACTGAGGATAACCCTTAACACTGGCGGAAGCACCTGTAAAAAAATAGCTCCTCCACCCACAGCTAACTGACGTTTTGCCGCCGCTTGTGCTACTAAAAAGCCGCCATACGCAGTAATTTCTAATGTTTTGGCAACGTCTGCTGGGTTAAGTTCAACTAGCGAACCCCGAACACGCCAGCTAGGATTATACACAACTACCGTTGGCACTCCTAGTTTTTGTTCCACATCCTTGAACAGTTGTTCAACTTGATCGGGTTTAGAAGCATCAGCAGCAAAACTAACGGCTCCAATTTCATCAGATAATTCACTCAGCTTATCAATTTGCCGCGCTGCTAAGGCAACGCTGAAACCTTCTTTTGTAAACAAACGGGCTAGTGATGCACTGAGTCCACTACCAGCCCCGACAATCAATGCAATGTTTGCCATCTGTGATGTTCCTTCTAATTTCCAGGTCTTGTTAGATTATACAAATTTCATATAATATCAAACTGCTCTGTAAATCCATATTTCAAACTTAGCATCAGAGGAAAGAGTAATTTTCAAAGAACCATAATGTCTGATACAAAATTCTTCAAATTCATTAATTACTTGATGAAATATCTCATCTGATACTCCCCAACATAAACCGTAGGCTCGTGCTTTGAAAAAACTTAGTAGTTCCTCAACCGTATTGCTAACTGTCTATTCTCTAGCTACTAAATAATTTGAGACATAACCTTTTGGCTGTAAATATCCTTCTACATCTATCTTGTGTATTACTGTATCAATACTTTGGGATTCTTGTTTGGCTCCTTTATACTTAGACAATATGTCTCGAAAATAGCCTTAAAATTCTCTTCTAGCTGGTGGGGTAATCCACTGACAATTGAGATAAAAACCTTTAGGCTTTAATACTCGATCAATGTTGTCTAAAAATACTCTCCAATCAGAGACACTATGGATCATGTGGACAGTCAATACAACATCAAAACTGTTGTCTGGAAAAGGTAATTGTGAAGCATCACCGTGAATCAGGTTCAGATTAGAAGGAATGACATTTAATTTTTGACGGAACTGATCAAGCATTTCTTGAGAAGCATCAATTCCTGTTACAGGATAACCGCGTTTGACAAGAGGAATAACATTCAACCCTGTGCCAACGCCTGGTTCTAAAAAAGAAATCTCAGGTGTTGCACAAGTAATCTTAAGAATAAAGTCGGCGACTTCCTCTGCGGCTGATTCTGTTAGCCAGCGTGTTTGGTCATAGATTTGTGCAATATAGTCATAGTAGTTGGATTTTTTCATATCTTTAGATGGGTGTGGAAGACTGAAAAGACTGAAGGTTTAAATTTAAACGAAAGTTAGTTGAGCTTAATTGCGTAGAAATACTTAGTTTACCTAACAAATAGTACCTTATTAAATATTTAGTTATTCTAAATATTTGCAACTAATAAGTTTAGCTAAACATATATTTTAGTCGCTAAGGGCTTGAATTTTATTTATTGCCGTGTAATACTGCTAAATTAATTACCGTTAAATCGGCCAATGATTAGTACTTTATCTAAAAACGTCTGTATTACATTAAAAATCAAGTCTTTCAGGTTTTCCAAGAATTATGCACAAATTAATTTGGCTAATCACACCTGTGGTTTTAATAAATATTGCTGTCTATGAATGAAGGAGTGATACCATTTCACTTTAATAATGATACAAATACGTTGGTAAGGGCATGGCATTGCCATGCCCCTACGATAAATCTATGTGTATCAAGGTTTTCGTGAAATGGTATGAGAGCTAGTGAACGCAAATCAATTAGCGTCTGAGCAATCATCTAACAATAGCTCTGATCTAGAGTTAGAAGCCGATGTCTTGGTTATTGGAGAAGACCCGGCTGGTGCTTGGGCTGCTGGTGGAGTCCGGGTTGTTTTGGTAGACAAAGGCTATTGTGGCTCTAGTGGAGCAACTGCATCAGGTGGAACCAGTGTGTGGTATGTAGCAAACCCCGACCAACGGGAAACAGCTATGGCTAGTCGGGAAGCTCTAGGAGGCGGCACATTTGATGTATACTTAAGCACAAGCCAGGAAAGAAACTCGTGGAATGCACAAGCACCAGGATTATTCCCAGCAAAACCCTAACCAGCAATATTGGTTAATTAGAGGTGGATTGGATACAGTTTGGGCAAAGCCTGACCAGGAAGTAGTGAATAGGGAGTTAGTAGCACGATGATTGAATTAGTAAGTGAATCTCGCTGCATTAAGTGTAATCTTTGCGTCACTGCCTGTCCTACCAATGTTTTTGATGCAGTACCGGGACATGCGCCCAAAATTGCCCGCCAGAGCGATTGTCAAACTTGTTATATGTGCGAACTCTACTGCCCTGTAGATGCACTGTATGTTGATCCTAACGCTGATCAATCAGTCACTGTGGATGAAGAGACTTTGGTAGCATCTGGTTTACTTGGCAGTTATCGGAAAAACATCGGCTGGGGAAAGGAACGCACACCTGCGGCTAAAACAGAGAAGTCTGCCTACTATTACCCAGTTATGCAAAGTAACAGTAATCTTGCTACAGATGCTCAGGGAAGAATTATTCCTTAGTACAGTTTTGGGTGAAATGGGCGGTTTTTTTTAGAACGCAGAGGATCGCTGAGGTAAACGCATTCACCCTTAGGCGTTCCCGCAGTGTAGGTACGCAGAATAAGAAATTTAAACAGTCTTTTAGGTTAGGAGTCTCGGTCTATGGGCTTCCAAATATTTGAAGGCAGTTATATCAATCGTCTTTTGGCTTCAGTCACAACTGTTGTGCTTTTATCCAGTCTTACCAGTTGTACTTTTCAAGAAAGCCAGTCCAATAACTCAGCAGTAGCTTCATCAAATACTGGAGCAAATTCGGCAGAGGTAAAAACCCTGGTTTTGCGAGTTGGTTTCATCAGTTCGGAAAGCAAGTTGCCAATCGGGCCGGAGGGTTGGGCGTTGCAAAAGGGGACGTTGACTCCTGCGCTCAAAAGCCTGGGTGTGACGGAAGTGAAATTTATTCCCTTTGTAGGAGGCCCTGCACTTAATGAAGCTTTAGTTAGTGGTCAATTAGATATGGGTTTGTATGGAGATACCCCAGCTATAGTTGGTAAAGCAGTAGGTCTGCCAACTAAATTGATTAATCAGACAAGGGTTGGTCAGAATGCCTGGTTAGTTACCAAGAAAAACGGCCCTCGTTTAGTATCACAACTCAAAGGTACAAAGGTAGGAGTTGCTAAAGGTACTTATCCGCATCGATATCTGATGGGTTTGCTCGAAAAAGAGGGACTGACTAAGGATGTGAAGGTAGTACAGATTCCTTCGGCTGATGCTAAACCTGCATTAGAACGAGGAGATATTTCAGCTTATCCATTTGCTATGGGGGCTGGGCCAACGTTAGTTTCTCAAGGATTTTCAGCAATTGATCAAGCAAAAGATCATCAGGGATTAGTTGGCACAGGGGTAAGTGTCGTTACGGAAAATCTCCTCTCTCGACACCCAGAACTACCGCAAAAGTGGAACCAGATTAGACGACAAGCATTGCAGGAGATCAAAGCTAATCCAGAGGAATTTTATCAGTTTGCGGCTCAAGCCAGTGGAAATGTGCCATTAGCGATCGCTAAAGAATCTTATCCACTAGACCTATATCCTACAGAACCTTTTACACCGCAAGGATTAGAACTCTTAAATTCCACAAAGCAGTTTCTCGCTGACCAGAAATTGTTGAAGTCGGATTTTGAGATCAAAGATTGGCAAATTCCCAACCCATAAAAGTTTTCACAATTACCCTCGCATTTTGGGGGAAGCTCCGCCCTTCCCCTTTTCTTAATTCTATTAAGGAGTAAATTTCATGAATAGTCATATCCATCAAGATGCTTCTAACCTAGATTTAGTCACCGATGTATTAATTATCGGCGGTGGCCCGTCTGGAGCTTGGGCTGCTTGGAGTGCAGCAAATAATGGGGCAAAAGTCGTTTTAGTAGACAAGGGTTACTGCGGTACAAGTGGTGCAGCCGCATCTGCCGGAAATGGTGTATGGTATGTTCCACCAGACCCAGAGCAACGGGAAGCGGCAATGGCCAGCCGGGAAGCAATGGGAGGCTTTCTGGCAGATCGCCATTGGATGACTAGGGTATTAGATCGCACCTATGACAACATTAACTCCCTCGCAGATCAGGGCTATCCTTTCAGCGTTGATGCTAATGGACAATTTATCCGTCGCTCTTTACAAGGGCCGGATTATATGCGTTTCATGCGGAAAAAGATTAAGCAAGCAGGGGTGAAAATTTTAGACCACAGTCCGGCTTTAGAGTTGCTTGTGGATACAGAAGGCACTGTAGCCGGGGCTAAGGGTATCAATCGCCAATCTGGGGAACGTTGGACAGTTCGAGCCGGGGCAGTTGTGATTGCTACAGGTGGCTGTGCTTTCTTGAGTAAGGCTCTCGGTTGTAATGTCCTGACAGGAGATGGTCTATTGATGGCAGCCGAGGCTGGTGCAGATTTCTCTGGTATGGAATTTTCCAACGCATACGCAATTTCCCCTAGCTTTTCTTCTGTCACCAAGACTCGTTATTACGATTGGGCATCTTTTACTTATGAAGATGGCACGGTAATTGAAGGTGCGGGTTCTAAGCGCGGTCGTTCGGTGATTGCTAAAACATTGCTAAATCAGCCCGTTTATGCGCGTCTGGATCAAAATATGGATGAAGAGACAAAAGCCTGGATGCGATCGTCTCAGCCTAACTTCTTTATCGTTTTTGATCGCGCTGGAATTGACCCCTTTACTCAACGATTCCCGATAACTCTACGCTTGGAAGGAACTGTACGTGGTACTGGTGGGATTCAGATCGCAGACCAGACTTGTGCTACCTCAGTTAATGGACTCTATGCGGCGGGAGATGCGGCTACTAGAGAGTTAATTTGTGGTGGCTTTACAGGCGGTGGTAGTCATAATGCAGCCTGGGCAATGTCTTCTGGCTATTGGTCTGGACAATCTGCTGCTAGCTATGCCCTAAGTTTGGGAGAGCAAGCAACCCAGCGCAGTGTGCAGGGAGTTGGCGAAGCTGGATTGCATGGTGAAGGTAATAATAGATTCTCACCAGATGAAGCGATCGCCTCAACTCAAGCTGAAGTTTTCCCTTATGATCGCAACCTCTTCCGCACTGCTACAGGTTTAAGTGCATCGCTGGATCGACTGGATGACCTCTGGCGAGAAATCCGTAATAGCCAAACACTAGATGATAGCCAAATTGTGCGATCGCGCGAAGCGGCGGCGATGGTTGCTACAGCGCGTTGGATGTACAACAGTGGTTTGCAACGTCGGGAAACCAGAGGAATGCACAAACGCGAAGATTACCCGCAACAAGACCCTAATCAACAATATCGCCTACTGAGTGGTGGGTTAGATAAGATTTGGGTCAAACCTGATTCAGTAGTTGCTACACGGGAATTAGTAACTCTGTGATTTTCAATTAAAACCTTTGAAGTGGGAAGGAATAAGGTTGTTGCCTCGTTTCTTCCTCTTTTCTGTGCTTTTTTAAACGCAGAGGTGAGCCAGTGCGTTGGGCGGCTTTGCCGACTTGTTCGCGCAGCGTCTCCCCTTGGGAGAAGCAACTGGCGTAACGCAGAGGGGCGCTAAATGTTTATTCGTGATGAACTTGTGAAATTTTGTACTTAGTTGATGAAATTATTATCTAAATTTGGATTCAAGTTGAATCTTGAATTACCTGCTTTGCGATCGCGCAATTATCGCCTTTACTTTGCTGGACAAGCCTTGTCTATGACAGGCAACTTCATGACACAAGTAGCAATTCTCTGGCTGATTTACCGATTGACTGATTCAGCTTTACTATTGGGATTTGCAGGATTTTTTGGACAATTGCCAGTATTTGTACTTGCTCCAATTTCAGGCATTTTAGCCGATCGCTATGACCGACATCGCCTGTTGCTGCTATTTCAAGTTATGGGCATTTCTCTATCCATAACTCTGACAGTCATTACATTTTTGGGTTGGGCAAATTTTTGGACATTGCTGACTCTGAGTGCATTGTTAGGTTTTCTGAAGGGTTTAGATGTACCTGTACGCCAAGCATTTGTCAGTGATATGGTTAGCCGTGAACTGATGGTAAATGCGATCGCGTTAAATGCAGCCTTCCTCAATGGTGCGCGTCTTATTGGGCCTGCATTAGGTGGCATTTTTATCGCTCAGTTTGGCGCTGGATTCTGTTTTCTTTACGATAGTCTCAGTTACCTTGTTGCTATCTGGGCAATCTCAGCAATGGTGATTACACCCAGAACAGTAGAAATACAGACGAGTAATACTTGGCAGAAGTTGAAAGAAGGGTTTCAATATGCCTACCAATTCTTACCTGTGCGTTCCATTTTGCTATTACTGGCAGTAGCTAGTTTAGTAGGTATGTCATATACGACACTTCTACCCATCTTTGCAGTTGAAGTTCTACAGGGAGGAGCAGAAACATTGGGCTTTTTAACGGCCGCAGCAGCGATGGGATCGGTGTTTGCCTGTGTTTACCTCAGCTTTCGGCAAAACGTAGTAGGTTTAGAAAAACTCATAGCTTTTTGTCCAGCCATTATGGGGATTGGCTTCATCTTTTTCTCGGTCTCTCAAATCTTCTGGATTTCTCAGTTAGCTTTGGTTTTAGTTGGCTGGAGTTCTACGCTTCAGGTAGCTGCTAGTAACACAGTGCTGCAATTTATTGTTGAAGATAGCAAACGGGGGAGGGTGATGAGCTTCTATGCCATGTGCTTTATGGGTATGGCTCCTTTTGGTAACTTGTTAGCAGGAACTTCGGCACATTATTTCAAAGCTCCGAATACACTGATTTTGGGTGGTGTCGTTTGTATTCTGGGTTCGTTGCTATTTATGCAACAATTGCCCCAAATGACGAAGTTAATTCACTTGGATACGAACCAAGTGGCAAGTAATTAATTTCAGGAGATAAGCTGTTACGCAAATAATATTGTACATTTACCTGATGACTGATGACTGAAAACCCCTCAACAGTCATCAGTCAGCAGTTAACGACATCAAAAGTGTTTATACAGTTTAGACGCGCATTAGCTTACTTCAATTTTATTTAGTACAACTTTGCATTAATTCGTAGCGAATAGGCTAAAACAAACTTTGCGCTCCCATAACACGGAAAATCGGTTTAAACGGTGACTCTTGTACCGTCAAATTTGGTGAAGGTGAAACCATTGAATATTTCGTTGTAACCCAGTCTCTCATCCCTGAGCAGACTAATAGCAACCTCTTCTCCTAAAGCCAAAGAAGCTGAACCATCGGAACGCCAATGGATACCGCCGTGACCGCGACCAATAGCATAGTTAGTTGCCAGTTTATTCAACTCTCCACCTACAGTTAGTGGTGGCCCACTGTAAGGAATTACTTTTGTCGGGTCTTGGGGATCAGGCACTACTGGCGAGGGGATAACAAAGTTTTCATCAAAGAATGCTTTCAAAAGTGTGATATTCACACCAGCATTGGCGGCCGCACCACCTGTATAAGATGAATGGATTGGCGATGCTTCTGGATATGCTTGGGGCAATAGATAAGTACCGAAGGTGCTAAAGGTATCAGCCAAAGCTTTGGAATTCAAGACCTCAGAATTAATTGGATACTGAGTTTTATTCACAATGTTGTTGTAGATTAGCCCACCATAAGCTTCTGGGCGGAGAATGCGGTGTACATAATACTTCTGCCAGTATGACGCTCTAATGGCACGCGAAGTACCCAAGTTAAGCAAGGCTTGTAAATGTCCCACTGCAAAGGTTGCAGCTGAACCAACTTGGGTATTCGATCTGACGTAGGGATTGCCCAGATTCAAAGGAGTACCGATGCTATTAATAATCAACGAGGCTCCCACGTATGTAGGGCCGCCAATATGGGCATACTCACCTAAATCCCGAACCGTGACTATGTAACGGTTTTTGGGGTCGTATTGAATGGTCTTCGCGGAACTACCTCCATTCTGAACAGTCAACCATTCCTGGAAATTGATTAGAAAGTCATTACCAGGAAGAGCAGTACGAATCAATGGCGAAACAGACTGAGTTCCCCAAGGAATAGTTAGCAACAAAAATTGTGAGAGATAGGGCCCATCTAGCACTCCTGGTGGAGTCACATATCTTGTACTTGAACCGGAACCGACGTAGTTGACACTACCACGAAATAAAGTTTGAGGGGTGACACGACCATTTTGTTTTGGCCCTCGAAACACCGAAAGCCTGTTGAGGTCTTCGACGGCTGCCAAGACTTTTGGGTTATCAGTATTGTTTTGGAACTTGGAAAGAGGTACATCTCGGAGTAAAGCTTGCCAGTAGAGTTCAACTGCTTCAGCAGCCCGACCTGCACTAGCCAGAGCTGGTGGGGGTGGCACAGCTATTTGCGCTGCATTGATCCCTTCTAGGCTAATTGCTAGAGGCCCTTGAGGATTAACCAGCTTTCTGGTGCCACCCAAGATGATATTTTCAAAATCATTCGGGTTTTGCGTTGTCAGTGCTTTGGTCAAAGAGTTGTAAGCTTCTAGCTTGACTTCGCCTCGTTCGTTATGTGGGAGTCCTCTACTGTCAGAGCCAATTTTGTTGGGATAACGCTCTTCATCGCCGTTAGTTGGATGGGCCGGAATCGGAATATTCCGTTCAAGCGCCGCTGCTTCAAGACGTACTCGATAGGCTTTATCAACAAACCTCCTGTAATCGAAGGGTCGATTATTATACTGCCTCTTGATATTTTGGGCTTGTACAACATCTCCTCCGTTCTTTGAGGAGAAAGTTGAACCTAAAACTCCTGTAACAACGCTAGCGGCACTAAACAAACCAGCGCGACCGAGAAATGAGCGTCTGCTAGCGTGACTACCAAAAAAACGCTTGCTAGCTACACGGGGTTGTTTCAGTTTATTTATTTCGCTATTAGCCTGAGTATCTTGTTCGGAACCTTCATGAGAATTAGGATCTACTTGCATGAGATGTTCTCCACTGATAAAAAATAAGACAAAAGTTTAGTCATGAGTGAATTCATGAGCATTGCAAAGCTAAAACAACTAGCCACGCACAAAATACGCGCCTTCAGAAAAACAAGTTAATATCGCCGGATTTAGGATGAAATCTGGGATTACTCTACTGGAAGGTAACTTGCATAGAAGTTGATTTTCCTGAAAGTTATGTAAGTATTCAGTGCTGGTATGATGCTTCCATCACACGGCTGTTATAAATTTGTGGTTGTAATCAGTCTGATAGGATGTTGCTGGGGTTAAAGCACAGCTAAAACCACCACTTAATTCTATTCAAACTATAAAATACGGTAAATTTATCGGTTTACCGTATTTTATAGTTGTTAAATCAGAATTTCTCACAATCGGTGATAAAAATCAAGAGGTTTTTACAATAAACTTAGCAGGAACAAATAGCAAACAGTTTTCCTCTCGGACGAAGTGCCGATTCAATAGAAGCACGTCTTGCTAAACTCCATATTGTGGCTTGATTGCCGTAACTACAGGAATATTTAAATCTGCTTCTAATTCCTCAATCACCTCAAATGTTCTCCATGCCGTACACGGCAATACAATAGCATCTGCATTTTTATGGGATACCTCCTTGATGAAAGCTGCGGCTTCATTGGGTGACTGATGCCAAAGGTAATTCTTTTTCGCTACTTCTTTTGGGCGTTCATCACCTTTAAACCCCACTATTTCAAAAGGCGCTTCACTCAAAAACGTTTTTAGCGTTTGGTTATTCCATTCTGGATAAGGAGTGACTACAGAAATTTTCTTAATCTTTAGATATGCCAACGCTTCTACTAGAGCCAGAGCAGGGACAACAACAGGTACTCCTAGCGCCTGTGTCAAACGTTGCTCTAATTTTTCGGCAAAAACTCGCCCTCGGTAAAATGTTGCTGTTGTGAAGCCGTATGCTCCAAAATGTACCCCGGCTCTAGCTAATTTTTCTACTTCCTTAACAGCTTGTTCATTGATGTCATCCATTGATTCATAGCTCTCAGATGCGTGTGAGCGTTGAGCAATCACGCGATGGCTATGAATACTGACTTGACTGGAAAAAGCAGAGTGAAAGTCAGGCTCAAACGTGGTGTTACCTGCGGGTACTAGCAAGCCAAGACGGATCTGCCTATTAGAGTCAGCTTTCGAGTACATATAATACCTCTTTTTGACAAGCCTGATTATGTCTAAATATTTATTTAGTTACACGAATAATTAGGTATACACATTTTCAGGAAAACTGTATAATATACAAACTACACTAAATCGACCGATAAAGTGTAATATATCATCTAACTGACGTAGATACCTGCCAGTCAATTATTTAACTGCATTAATCAACACATCTCGCTTCTGTCTTATTGCTTTAGTTGGAGTTGTGCAATCTCAAATAGTCTGCATCCACGATGATTATAAGGAAAAGATTTCATGAGCAACATACAACTGTACTTCGCCAAAGCCTCTACTTTCTCTCAACGGACTCGTGTAGTCTTACTGGAAAAAGGCATTGACTTTACCCCGATAGAAATTGACTTACAGAACAAACCAGATGGGTATACTCAGATTTCCCACTATGGCAAAGTCCCAGCTATCAAACATGGGGATGTTGAAATTTACGAGTCTGCTATTATCAATGAATATTTAGATGAGGTTTTTCCAGAACCACCTTTGTTACCGCGTGATCCCGCAAATAAAGCGATCGCTCGGATCTGGATAGACTACGCCAATACTCGGTTTGTACCTGCTTTTAATAAATTGCTGCGCGGTAAAGATAGCACCGAACAAGAACAAGGACGAAAAGAGTTCACAGAAGCACTTTTATATATTGAACAAGAAGGATTAGGCAAAGGTGATTACTTGTTAGGAGATCAGTTTAGCCTTGTTGATATCAGCTTCTATCCTTGGTTTGAACGTTTACCACTCTTAGAACACTTCCGCAAATTCACACTACCAGCAGAAACACCTCGTTTGCAGACATGGTGGAACAGCTTAAGCGATCGCTCCTCAATTCAAGCAGTAGCAAATCCTGTGGACTTCTATTTGCAAAGATTCGCCAAAGTTCTCGGTGAACCTGTTCCCGTTGGTGCAGTTCAAAAATAGGACGTATGGATTCACAGAAATTAACTAAAATCCAAAATGGGATAACCTATGAGCTTAAATAACCAAGTTCTAGACAAACCAATTTCCGCAGAACTGCCATACGTAGAGGCTAACCTCAGTTACCTGGTTCCAATGGCAGAAAAACCTGTTAACTATACTTATGAACCACCACCAGGCATTCCCCGCACGAATGCAACTTATCAGACGCACAAACTGCCAATTTACAATGCTCGTTCTATCTCAGAGAACATCTCGTTAGATAGAGAAGGTTTTGCATTTACTGGACATAATACTAATGTCCACAACTTTTACGATGAAGACGAAGTACGCCGCGTCTACTATCCAGAAGCCGAGCAATTGTTAAAAGAAGTGACAGGTACAACAAAGGTAGTAATATTCGATCACACCCTGCGTAATGCCAGCCAGTCAAAGCCAGGAGAGAATAATATTAAAGAACCCGCCAAGCGCGTACACAACGACTTCACCGCCAAATCTGGCTATACTCGCGCCCGTTTGGAACTAGCAGCGCAAGGCATAGATGACATTGATACGCTACTAAAACAACGATTTGCCATCATCAATGTTTGGCGAGGAATTGCAACAGCAATCCAAGAGTCACCATTAGCAGTGTGTGACGCGCAAAGTATCGCACCGACAGACATTGTGGCTGGTGATTTAGTGTGCCGCGATCGCGTCGGTGAAACTTATGGAATCACGTATAACTCCAAACATAAATGGTTCTACTTTCCGCAAATGCACAGAGACGAAGCACTATTTATCAAATGCTTCGACTCCGCAGAAGACGGACGCGCCCGTTTTGCCGGACATACAGCCTTTGAAGATCCTAGCAGCCCAGCCAACGCTCCCCCACGAGAAAGCATTGAATTACGAACATTCGTTTTTTACCCTGCATAGATAGTTAGAGAGACGCGATAAATCGCCGTCTCTACAGGGGATCTATGCGTCAATTAGTTATTGACAGGCTGCTACTCTCTGCATAAAACAAATTATCCTTGGAGACACAAATATTATGACTTCCCAACACTTTGACATCAAACCAATCGCCGGACGTATCGGTGCAAAAATCATTGGTGTTGACTTGAGTAGTAACCTCAGCAATGAAATCATTAGCGATATCCGTAAAGCTTTAGTTAAACACAAAGTCATCTTCTTCCGAGAGCAGAACCTTGACGCTCAAGGACAAGTAGCCTTCGCCCGACGCTTTGGAGAAGTCACCACAGCCCATCCCACCGTTCCCTCATTGCCAGAAAACCCAGAAGTTCTTGATCTGAATTATGGCAAGACTGTGAGCCGCGCCAACACTTGGCACACTGATGTAACATTTGTAGATCGTCCCCCTCTTGGTTCTATTTTACGAGCGCTTGTCATCCCGCCATCAGGAGGTGATACGATTTGGGCAAACTCCGTAACTGCCTACGAAGATTTACCAACTCACCTGCGTAATGTTGCTGACCAACTCTGGGCAGTACACAGCAATGCCTACGATTATGCAGCAGCTACAATTGACTTGCCAGAAGAAGTCTTAAAGCATCGGGCTGTTTTCACCTCGACTGTATACGAAACTCTGCATCCAGTTGTCCGCATCCATCCTGAATCTGGTGAACGTGGGTTATTTATTGGTGGGTTTGTGCGCCGTCTGCGTGGTTTATCACAGAATGAATCGGATGAAATCGTGAAATTGTTCCAAGCTTACATCACACGTCCTGAAAACACAGTCCGGTGGCGCTGGAAAGTTGGTGATGTGGCTTTCTGGGATAATCGCGCTACTCAACATTATGCGATCGCAGACTACGGCAATCAACCTCGCCATGTTCAACGAGTCACACTTGTGGGTGATATTCCTGTTGGTATTGATGGTAAGCAGAGTGAGGCTATTAAGGGAGATTCTTCTGCATATAACCGACGTGAACCCGCTTTAGTTTAGAAAAGATCAATACCTTTTTTATCTTTGTACAGGCAGTCCGTTTAACCAAAGACTGGACTGCCTTACTATATTGCTGTTCTCGTCTTTGTGGTTCAAGATTTTTTACTCCTAAGACATAAAGATAGTAAGTATTTGCTAAATAGCAAAAAAATCAGCACCAAACAAAACAGTGGTTTTAGCAATACAATCGGGTTGTCCTTTAGAAAAGTTTTAGCAAATTGGGCATTCTGACGGTTCTTCTATCCGCTTTCGTTTTATCGTTTCACAATGTTACTGTGCGAGTTTTGTTTTCAGAACATCTCGTACTGGGTTTATTTTTACTCGGTGGATACGTTAAACCGGATTTGCAGAACTCATTATTGCTGATGTTCATGCGAATGCT
>NZ_JACJSI010000160.1 GCF_014698065.1 Nostoc flagelliforme FACHB-838 | reverse complement strand
TAATCAGCAAAAAGCCAGCGTATATTGGGGTTTCCAAACCAAAGATGCTCGCCGAAAAATGCAGCGTTTATATCCGAATCTAACCTAGCAAAGTTGGCTTGGCAGACTACTAGCCGCACTCAAAGAAATTCCTATCCAAATATTCCAAGGTGGAAAAGACGAAAAACTGCCGATTGAAGATACACAGCAGATTGTCGATACCTTGCGCGGACTGGGGGGAAGAGTAGATTTTACTGTACTGCCCGAAGGCGATCATTTTATTGCCGATGAAGTGTACAGTGACTCGAAATTGCAACAATGGTTGGTTTCACAAAACCGTCGTCAGGCTTCTGTAGTAGCCTAAGAGCTTGTTTGAAAAGTAGTTTGCTGTAATTTTAATCACATTCTTACCCTCCTTACTTGGTGGTGCAGAAAACTTTTTTGAGTCTCATAATGAGGAGCCTGTGTAGTCAAAATATCGGCTGAAACCCATTGTCATCGTTTGACTTTTGCGGAGATGTCTAAAATACTGTCTCACTAATAATGCTTTATCTATAAGGGTTTCAGGAGTTTTCCGCACCACTAAGCCCTCCTTAATCCCCTTAGGGACTTGCTGATCCCCCCAACCCCCCTTAAAAAGCTATCCATTACCCGGATCTTTCTTAACATTTGCGAGAGTATTCACTCACGCTTTTTCTAACCCTGATTCGTTCGTCATCAATTCTCAATAAAAACCTAATTTTAGCGAGAAGATTAAGAGCCAATCTGTCAAGTATGTTTGACACCTCAGTGTTCAAGATGACGATAGAACAAGCGTTTCAAGATTGTAAAGAAAGATGTGACTAATGGATAGCTTAAAAAGGGGGGCAAAAAATTCTCAAAGTCCCCCTTTTTAAGGGGGATTTAGGGGGATCTAAAACGTTTTGTTACCAACAAGAAGATTTTTCAAACATCCTCTAAATAAAATTCTTTTCCTCTTCTAACATGACATTACCAACAACTAAACTTGGTCAAACTGGATTGACTGTTTCTCGCCTCTGTCTCGGTACAATGACTTTCGGATTGCAGACAGATGAAGAAACTTCCAAACAAATCCTTGACACCGCCGCCGATGCGGGAATCAACTTTTTGGATACAGCTGATGTTTATCCACTTGGGGGTGGGCTTGCTACGGCTGGAAGTACCGAAGAAATTATTGGGCGCTGGCTCAAAGGCAAACGCGAACATTTTATTTTGGCTACTAAAGCTGTAGGTAAAGTTGGCCCTGCACCTTGGGATCAGGGTGCTTCGCGTAAACACATTTTGGATGCGATCGATGCTTCCCTCAGACGACTGGGAACTGATTATGTTGATTTGTACCAATTGCACTCTGATGATGCTTCAACTCCTCTCGATGAAACCTTAAAAGCATTAGATACAGTAGTTCGTGCTGGCAAGGTACGCTACATTGGGGTTTCTAACTTCTTAGCTTACCGACTCGCCCGCGCCTTGGGTCGCGCCGAAGTGCGAAATTTAACTCGCTTCGTATCGATTCAACCCCGCTATAATTTGTTGTTCCGCGAAATTGAGCGAGAACTTTTGCCCTTGGCGAAAGAAGAAGGATTAGGTGTAATTCCTTACAATCCCTTAGCAGGTGGTCTACTCACTGGCAAACACAATCTTACTCAAGGCCCCACCGCAGGTACACGTTTCACCTTGGGTGCTGCCGCAGAACGTTATCAAGAACGATACTGGCGCGATCGCGAGTTCAATACTGTGGAAGAATTACGCACAGTGGCGGAATTTGCTGGATTGTCGCTCACTACCCTAGCGGTAGCTTGGGTACTGGCTAATCCGATTATTACTGCTCCTATTATTGGTGCTACTCGTCCAGAACAACTTGCTGACACCCTCAAAGCTGTAGAACTAAAACTCGACGACAATTTGAAACAAAAACTCGACGACATCACCACCGAATATCGCAGGGGAGATTCTCTGCGTTAGTTTTGCTTTCTTTTAACCTTTCCAACCAATCCAAACTATTTTATCTATCAAACAGCTATGATTAAACGCCGTCGTTTTCTAAATGTTGCTACATCTAGTCTGGGCGGTTTTTCGATGGCATATTTGTTGGGAAGTTGTAGCCAACAAGGCCAACAGAATCTAGCAAGTACTAGTGGCAATTCAATTTCCCTTGGTATAAAAACGAAAGTTCTCCGCATGGGTTATCAGAGTGCAGGGGATCTGTTCAGAAATCGGCAAGTTTTAGAGAAACGCTTGGAGCCACTGGGAATCAAGGTGGAATGGGCGCAATTTGTCCAAGGGCCACAACTCATGGAAGGTATGGCTGCGAAAAGAGTTGACGTAGGATCAGTAGGAGAAACGCCGCCAATTTTTGCCCAAGTCGCTGGTTCAGACCTTGTTTATGTCGTCGGTACACAAAGAACCGAAAGAACAGGAACAAGTAGTGTAATTGCTGTACCTCCAGAGTCTCCCCTTCAGAAATTTGAGGATATTAAGGGGCAAGAAGTTTATTTTCAAAAAGGCTCGGCATCGCACTATTTTATTCTTAGAGCTTTGCAGTCAATCGGCTTGACCATCAATGATATCAAAATCAAAAGCATGGCGACCATCGAGGCGCGGGGTGCATTTCTCGAAGGGAGAATTCCCGTTTGGATGACAGGAGATCCCCACTATGCGATCGCTCAAAAGATGGGTCGAATTCGTGTCCTCAGAGATTCTGTTGGACTAGATTCTCCTGGGGGCTATTATATTGCTGATAGGAAGTTTGCCCAAGAAAATCCTGGCTTACTAAAAATTATCATTGAAGAACTTCACGCTCTTGATAAGTGGGCAGAGGCGAATCGAAATGAAGTGAAAAAGTTGATGATCGCAACACAAAAGCTTGATGAGGATGTGGCCGACAAGGTAATGTCTCGTCGCACTTTCGCAGGACGCAGAGGCTTAAGTCCTGCACTGATAGCGGAACAACAGCGTGTAGCAGATTTATTCTTTAAAGAGGGTGTCATACCGAAGAAAATCAATATTCAGGATGCTTTACTTCCGCCTGATTTGTATGCTGCAATCACACCGCCAGAAATTATGGTCTAAGCTGATGCGCGTCTAAAGTATATAAATACTCTTGATGACTGTTGACTGTTGACAGGTCAATGTACAAATTAAATGCGTAACAGCTTAATACTTTGTTTCATTAGTTATGAAGAGCTAAGGTGTAATATCATTAGACGTTTGTTTTCGCAGCTTATTGTTTTCTTGTTGTCACCCTTAAGCCTCTTCAGAAAGAATGTTTTGCTTAGAAACACAACGCCTAATGCTTCGAGAATTCCAAGAAAAAGACGTGTCTCAACTCTCAACTTGCGCCAATACTTGCAAATTCAAGAGTAATGGAATTTTCTCCTACTGGAATTCTCTCAGTTTCCCAAACGCAGGCTAAAATAGTTAGTTTCATGATTTCTTATAAAGCGTTTGGATTTGGAAAGTGGGCTGTCATTTTAAAAGAAAGCAACCAATTGATTGGTTACTGTGGAATCGCAATAGAACAAATTGAAAATGTAAACGAACCAGAAATTGGGTATCGGCTAGATCCAGAGTTTTGGGGTAAGGGATTAGCAAGTGAAGCCGCGTTAGCAACAATTAAATACGGATTTGAGCAACTCAAATTTCCATATATTCTCGGCATTGTCGAACGAGCAAACACAGCATCGATCAGAGTGCTTGGGAAGTTGGGTATGAGACACGAAAGAAGAACGATATTTCATGGAGTTGAGATGGATATTTATCGTTTGAATATTGCTACTTAAGAAAGCTTTGGCACTGTGAACAAAGTCTTCTAGCTTTATTTCAATGTTATTTGTCCCCACTAAATCGAGTTGTTAAAAAGAAGCCTAAAAAGATGCTACGAGATCGACTCTCATGAAGAAAAAGTCCAAACAATGGAAATCCTTTCAACGTGCTGCCGACGCGCCCAACTTGCCAGCGACTCCATTTAGGTTCATTTGCTATTTCGTTAACCAGTTCCGCTGGTGGTATGTGGCAATGGTGATTCTGGAGGTAATACACGCAACCTGCGGCATCATGTTACCTTATGCCATTGGCGAGATCATCCGGGGCGTGACGCGATCGCCAGGGGAGAGTAAGCAGATTTTTGATGCCGTGAGCCAACCCCTGATGTTGTTCACCGCCTTGAGTGTGGGTGAAGTGGTATTCGGGCGATCGGCTGGACTCTTACAGACAATCCTCCATCCGATCCACCGACAGCACATTGTCCGATCGCTATATGCCTATTTACAGCACCATTCTCATCGTTACCTCAGCAGCAGTTTTTCCGGGGCATTGGCACATCGGATTAGCGAAACTTCTTTAGGTGTAACTCAGACGATGCAAATGCTGATTACTGAATTTATGCCAGTAATCATCGTGTATACTGTCACGACGATATTACTGTATCGCGTCTATCCTCCACTTGCTGGATTCGTGGGGTTGTGGGCAGTTCTTTTCATCAGTATTTCGTTCTGGCTGGCAACTCGCTGCCAAATTTACTCCCGAAAAGCCGCAGCCGCAAGAAGTGAGACAACTGGTATCATCGTAGATGCAGTAACAAACCTCAATAGTAGCCGACTGTTTGCTCGCCTGGGTTTTGAACGACGCTATTTGAATGAGCAATTAAGGGACGAACTCAAAGAGGTGAGAAAATCCAATTGGTACTCAGAGCGAATCCGTTGGTTTCAGTTTATCTCAGCAGCAGTCCTGAAAATTGGCACTCTTTATTACTCACTCTCACTTTGGAGTCAGGGAACGATCGCGACTGCGGATTTCGTGGTTGCTACCAGTTTGTCACTGTTAATCATTAGTGAAGCCCGCAATTTAAGTAAACGGTTTCTAGAATTTTTTGAACATATCGGCAATATTGCCAATGGTGTCTTCACTATTGTTCAACCCCACGAGATCATTGATCGTGATAGTGCGATCGCCCATTCAATTACTCAGGGACAGATTGAGTTTCGCCAAGTGAATTTTAGCTACTCCCTTGGAAAAAAAGTATTCGACAACCTGTCTATAACAATCCAACCAGGCCAGCGTGTCGGACTGGTTGGCTTTTCTGGCTCTGGAAAATCCAGTTTCGTGAATCTGATTTTGCGTCAATTCGACCCCCAATCTGGACAGATTCTTATTGATGGGGTCGATATTCGAGACATGACGCAAAATGCCCTACACTCCCAGATCAGCTTGATTCCTCAAGATCCGTCTCTGTTCCATCGGACATTAATAGAAAATATTCGTTACGGGCGAATAGATGCCACCAACGAGGAAGTGGTCGAGGCAGCACGCCAAGCCTATGCTCACGATTTTATTGCTCAGATTAAGGAAGGGTATGATTCTTTGGTTGGTGAGCGCGGTGTCAAACTTTCTGGAGGGCAAAGACAAAGGATTGCGATCGTGCGGGTAATCCTCAAAGACTCACCAATTCTGATTCTAGATGAAGCTACCTCCAGCCTCGATTCCATTACCGAAAAAGCGATCCAAGATACTCTAGATTTAGCGATGGATGGAAAAACAGTCATCGTGGTGGCTCATCGACTTTCTACTATTGCCCATTTAGACCGCATTTTGGTATTTGACCAGGGGCGTATTATCGAAGATGGCACTCATACCAAACTGCTGGCACGTCATGGTGCTTACTACAGGTTATGGAAAATGCAGGCAGGTGGATTCTTAGCTGTAGAAGCCAATAATCAAAATGCCTCCGAACTCCAAACAGGATAGTTTTAAGCCAGGGCTTACGCAAACAACAGCCGAAACCCTTATTCTCAGGTAGGGGCAATTCATGTACATGTAGCCGAAGGCTACTCTACGAGAACGCTAAGAGCGAACCCGCAGGGTATTGCCCCTACAGCGTATAGTTTTGCGTAAGTCCTAAGTAAAAGGGATTGGAGACAACCTAAAATATGTTTGGCGTTACAGCCACTTCCGTAATTTTTCTTGTATTCCCCCAATCCTACTATTTACCCTCATACTCCTGTAATGCTCCTAGCTTGGTAATTCCCGGCCAAATTGCAGCTACCGCAATTACCACTGCAATTGTGCCAATTCCACCACCAACTACTGAGATAACCGGGCCAAATAAAGCAGCTGTCAAGCCGGATTCAAAACCGCCTAACTCGTTAGACGCACTAATAAATACACTGTTGATCGCCGCAACCCGACCGCGTAAATTATCTGGCGTTCTAATTTGCACTAATGTATGGCGAATCACAACGCTAATCGTATCTAGTGCGCCACTCAGCACGAGCATCAATAATGACAGCCAAAACCAACGTGATAGCCCAAAGATAATCGTGACAACGCCAAAGCCAACTACTGACCAAAGTAATGCTGGCCCAGCCTTGCGTAAAGGTGGTAGATATACCAGTAAAACCGCCATAAATAATGCACCAATGGAGGGTGCTGCTTGTAGGTAGCCTAACTCTAATGGCCCTACCTGCAAAATATCTTTGGCGAAGATCGGTAGTAAGGCGATCGCACCCCCCAACAAAACTGCAAACATATCTAAGGTAATTGCTGCTAAAATCAACTGGTTTTCCCAGACAAACTTAGCCCCGGCTGAGAGTGCTTTGAGTGAGATTGGTTCTGTAGAACGAATGGTTTCTTGTTTTGAGATTGCCGCCGTTAAGATAAAACACAGCAACCCAGCGATCGCAGCCAGTACGTAGACCCCTGTAGCACCTCCTAAGAAGGCTATACCAAATCCTCCCAAGGCTGGGCCGATAACTGAGGCTAACTGAAAGCTACTACTATTCCAAGTGGCTGCATTTGTAAATGCACTGACAGGTATCAATTGCCACATTAAGGCATCACTGGCAGGTTTCAAGAACGCCCTGGCAATCCCTGTGAATACCAAGCAGGCGTAAATCAAAACTACTGTACCTTGAGTCCAAGAAAGTACAGCCAAACCTAGAGAACATAAGACCAACAGCAGCACTGACAACAACATTGTCAGTTTGCGATCGCGGCGATCGGCTATATGTCCAGTAATCAAGGTGAGGGCAATCATCGGCAAGACTTGGGCTAGCCCAACACCACCTAACGCCAAAGCTGAATTTGTGCGATCGTATAGTTCCCAGCCAATGGCCACAGTCTGCATTTGTGACCCAATGAACAAAAGTACACGCCCAATTGTAAATAGGCGATAATCTCGAAATCTCAACGCCGCAAAAGGATCGTGTTGTGCAGACTTAGCGTTGCTCTCGTTTAATTTCTGTTTGCTCGAAGACATTTTTTAGTAGAGCCAACCCTTCTTCAATATTGGAAACTTGTTCTGGTGTCAGACCTGACAAAAGGTCGGCTATATGAGTGCGAGTTTGGTCTTGGGATTGCTTTAATTGATGCTTTCCATCTTCAGTAAGATTCAGGAGAACTCGCCGCCTTTCTTGAGGATCATTGATGCGTTGCACCAAGTTGCGTTGTACTAGCCTTTCTGTTGTTGCTGATGCTGTCGCACAAGTGACACCTAGATGCTCTGCCAAATCAGATAATGAAGCACCTGGACTGCGATTAAGAAATGCTAGCGATCGCAACTGTGGTATAGATAAAGCAGCAGCACTGTGAGCTCGCATATCCGCTCGGATAAACCGCATCACTAACGGAATTGTATCCATTACTCTGGCAGCACATTCTTGGGAAGTTGCGCCTTGCGTAGGTTTTCCGAGTTTCATGAGCTATTCTTTCTCCTAATTACATTGCCACCCGTGGATAAAGTCGTCCACAAATCAGGGTTAAGCCTATTAATGTTAACAAGAGAATTGTACAGTCCCAACCAAATCCATAGATACTAGTTCCATTTGCTAGCATTGTCCCGCGTAAGGCATCCACTTCGTAAGTTAAGGGATTAATCCGAGATAAAAATTTTAACCAGTCGGGCATCATGGAAATGGGATAGATGGCATTACTAGCAAAAAACAACGGCATAGTTAACAACTGCCCAATTCCGGTCATTCGTTCTCTAGTTTTCACCAGACAGCCAATGATTAAAGAAAATGTACAAAAACAACCTGCTCCCAACATCACGACTAATAGCACTTGCAAAAAAGCCAAAGGATGAAGATTGAGTTTGACACCTAATACTAGCGCTAGTGCATAAATGACAAATACCTGTGATAAACAGCGCACTCCACAGGCTAGGGATTTCCCTAACACCATCGCTACTCTTGGTGTCGGACTAGCCAAGAATTTATTTATGCACAACTCCTAAGTTTCGCTCCCAAATTAGCGTCATACCGCCTGTAAAAATAGCGACAAACAACACACTTTGCGCCAGAATACCGGCAGCCATAAAGTCTAAATAAGGTAAGTCACCTGTAGGAATTGCCCGAATCCGGGAGAATACTTGCCCAAAGATCAGAAGCCACAGTGATGGTTATACGGCTCTGACTATTAAATCAGTGGGATCGTGCCGTAGTTTCCGCACTTCCATCTCGGCAATCACGAGGGTTTTCGTAAATATCTGAATAATTGCAGAGATAATATTGGGTCGGCGAGGAGGTTTTGCCTTAACCCAACCGTTGAGCTGTACGTCTGGTTCTTGCTGTATCACGATAGCTGACTCCTGATGTTAATAGATCCCCTGTGTAGTGAATAAAGACATCATCCAAAGTTGCATTTGATTTACCCAAAGAAGCTTTCAAATCAGTTGGTGTGCCTGTTGTCACAACTTCGCCTTGCTGCATAATCGTCACTCGGTTACACAGGCTATCGGCTTCTTCTAAAAAGTGGGTAGTTAAAAATATGGTTGTGCCGTAATCTGCGCGGAGTTGTTGCACCAGTTGCCATACCTGAGTACGAGCAATGGGATCTAGCCCTACAGTCGGTTCATCAAGAAACAAAATCTTGGGTTGGTGCATGATGGATTGACCAATTTCTAGCTTGCGGATCATGCCACCAGAATAATTACGTACCAAGCGATGGGCTGCGTCTTGCAAACCCATAAAATCTAGAACTTCCCTGATACGTCTTTGCCTATGCTTAACAGGAATATCGTATAGCTTGGCAAAAATTAAGAGATTTTCGTAGCCTGTAAGACTACCATCAGCAGAAAGAGCTTGGGGTACATAGCCAAATAGTCGTCTGACAGCAGCAGCCTGATGAGTTACATCATAGCCAGCTATAGTTGCTCTCCCTGCACTCAGGGGCAATAGAGTAGTCAACATTTTTATTGCTGTGCTTTTACCTGCCCCATTTGGGCCAAGTAAACCAAAGACCTCACCTTGTTCTACGGTGATACTCAAATCATTTACAGCAACGGCTTTACCGAAGTAACGTGTCAGTCCTTGTGTTTCTAAAATCACTGCTTTAGGGCTACTAGCAAGTGATTCAGACAAATCAGCTTTTCCCGTAAGTCTTGTCACGAGTTTGATGCACTTTTAATATTTAGCTTATCTAAATATTAGCTTCGCATATTTTATTTAAAAGTCAAGAGTCTATTTTGTGTTGGGTAAATTCCGCTATTTCTATGCGATTTCCCCCGGATCGCGGATAAAAAAGCGATCGTATACAGTTGGGGGGCGATCAGCTACACTGGGTGGTAGGCGATCGCTAATAATTTCTACCCCATGAACTTGCAGATGTTTGGCAAATGCTTCTAAGTCGTGGACTCGAAAACATATATGCCGTCTAGATACTTCCTTATTAGCGTGCTTCTCTATACCTACGTGGATTTGAAGATCCCTCAGCACATACCATGCGCCTCCATTCGCTAGATGATGATTAGTTTTAGGTTAGTCATGCAAACTATAAATCTGTGATAAAAATTAATTTGGAAATAAATTATATATTTATATTATTTAAAAGAATGGTCACTTTTATCAACTTCTAGTCTGTCTCGATTTACCCAACGATTAACGAACTCATTTTTATTTTTCTGCACTTTTACTTGCACTTGCTTAGAGCCTAATTTGACGACTTCGCCAGGAATTCTTTGGGTGTTTTCTGAGTCAGCACGAGCTTTATAAAGCCAGATAACTTTTTGCCCTACGAAATAGTCAGAATTTGCGCTTAAGTGTGATGTTACATCTGCCCAAGAGGGAGCAGCAATCGCCAAGTTAATTAAAAGTATTAAAGTCATTAAAGCTATTTTGAGAATTTTCATGTGTTTAATTTAAGCTTCTATGTACGACGAATAACTTATTTAAAAAGCATTGCTAGATTAGGTACAAGTTGATAAGTTCCACTTTTAAACATGATGGATAATCCTAAGTATATTAATACAAAGGGAAAGACTTTCCGACCATAGCGAGTCATAACAGAAGCCATGACAGGATTCCGGGTTAGGTTGTAAGAGACAACGCACCACATTCCAATCGCTAAATAGCAAACACATAGAATTACTGCCAGACTAGGAACGTTACTGCTAGCAAATAGCGGAACATAAATACCGATATTATTTCCACCATTGGCAATGGTAACAGCAGAAACCCGATAGGTTTGACGATCTTTTAGCGTTGCTAATAATGATTTGTTATGGCGTTTTGGTTTGGCTGAATTAGTAAAATTAACTGATACAGCTTGTAAAGTCTCTTCTTCCTCTCCTCTACTCATTAGATGACTAATACCAATTATAATTGGGAGAATTCCTAGCAATCCAATCCATGCTTCTGGAAGAACTAAACCACCAAAGAAACCAGGAAGACTAGCAAACACTAGTGCAGTAAATCCTACAAATTCGCCAATAATAATATGCTTGGGACGAAAATTATGATTCACTTTGCCAAAGAAAGCTGTCAAATATAAATTATCATCAAATGTCGTTGCAAAAGCCACAGATATTGCAATAAATAATGTACCAATTAGCCAAACCATATTTTTTCTCCGCAACGATTTAACAAAATTCTTTTAGAAGATGGTTGAAGCAATCGCAATTAATTACAGATGTAATTTTGTCCTTCAATGGGTAAGCTTAGTAGCTTATGAACTTAATATTATGGGCTGGCTATGATAAGAGCAAATACTCTTTTTTGTTAAAATGATAAAATGAAGTTATTGAATAAAAAATTAAAAGCACCAGGCGTGAGAATTGCCTGGTGCAAGATGTAAATTACGGCTCAGATACCCGAATTATTTAAGAATTCGGGTATCTTGTTTTTCACAAATGATTTAGAACGGCTCGATCAGTTAAACACCAGGAGTATTGCCGCCATCAACCAGAATCTCCGCCCCAGTAATGGAAGAGGCAAGATCAGAAACTAAAAATAAAGCCAGTGCAGCAATCTCTTCTGGCTTAACGATTTTCCCTAGAGGTATTGCTTTTAATGATTCTGCCTTGATTTCTTCTACACTCACACCACGGATTTGAGCATTTTGCTCTGCTAAACGTTCGGCACACTCTGTACCAGTTAGACCAGGTGAAATAGCGTTAATGCGAATATTATGTTGGGCTAACTCTTCAGAAATTCCTCGCGTGAAGTTCAATAAGGCAGCATTGGTTGTACCGCCTGGGAGGAAGGACGGACGAGGTGTGCGTCCTGCACCACCAATAATGTTGACAATTCGCCCATCACGCCGATTTTTTTGATGTGGGACAACAGCTCTAACGAATCGGATGTAGCCCAACAATTTCAGATTCCAAGCATCTAAAAAAGCATCATCACCCAACTCTAAGAAAGATCCTGCACGCGCTGAACCAGCATTGTTAATTAAAATATCAATCTGACCAAATTGTGCCAGGGTTGTCTCTACAACCCGATCAATACTTTCTGCTTGAGTTAGGTCGGCACTGACAGAAATCACTTTAGCGCCTGGAGTCGGTAAGGATTGGATATCGGCTACTGCTTTCTCTAGCTTTTCTTGATTACGAGCAGCTATCACTACATTCACACCTTCAGTGTAGAGAGCTTTAGCCGTGGCTAATCCAATACCTGCACTTCCACCTGTAACAATTGCTGTTTTACCTGATAGTTGTAGGTCTAAGCTCATAATGATTTACCTGTGTTGAAAATATTAATTGTTTGAATTTCATACTCAAATCAAATTAGACTCAGCGCGAATTAATAATATTGCTGACTGAGAGCCTGTATTGTGGATATTCAAGATGCCTTGACTCTCACCAGATGTGCAGTCTAAAAGTATCTTGATTTCTGTATCACGCTTTTCTAAGTCCACACTACAGATAATGGCAGTTACTTTTTAAGCAGATAAACTTCCGATCCAAACATCAATATTAAACCTATCTCCAGCTTGGGTATCTTGCAAATATCCATAGTCCAAAGGGTAAATCAAGGATGGATATCTGGGGTGTGGAGTTCCTCTTGGACGCTCAATCTTAAGATTGCTAGTGGCTACTAGCCGATCTAGTTTGTGCCAGAATTCATTGCTGTCTGTCATTACAGTGCGAATAAAACATCAATAGCGATTAGATATCATGCTTTTACTTTCCACTGTTAATAAAAGGTTGATTTTGCTGATCTAGCACTTTTGGTAATAATTTCATGTCATTAAATACGACAGATGCACCAACTGCTCGTAGTTTTTCTGGGTTAATCAGTTCTGCATAACCAAATACTGTCATACCTGCATCAACTCCAGCTGTGACACCTGTGGGTGTATCTTCAATAACGACACAATCCTTTGGGGAAAATCCCATTTTATCGGCTGCATATAAAAATACATCAGGATATGGTTTACTACGTGAAACTTCTGAAGCACTAAATATTTTATCTGAAAAGTAAGGAAGCAGATCTGTTACAAATAAAGCTTTTTGTATCCACTTAGGGCTACTATTTGAAGCAACACAACAAGGAAGATTGAGCTTACTCAAAACATCATGTATTCCCTGGACTGGATGCAAATCAGTCACGAAAGCTTGCATGGTTCGTTGCTGAAATTCAGTAGCAAAGTTCTCTGGTGGAGATTTGCCAAGCAAATTTTTAACTATTTCTAAACATCGGGTCATTGATATGCCAACAAAAATATCGAACACATCCTCTAAAGTTAGAAATAGTCCTATTTCCTTGAGCATTTCCAACAAAATAGTAATTGCGATTCGCTCACTATCTATCAAAACACCATCACAATCAAAAATAACTAAATTAAATTTGTTCATGAATTTACTAAAAATTCAAAGTCAACAACAGCACGGATTTGACTTATCTTGACCAAACCTGAATTAATTTACAAGCTTTAGTTTGGTGCAGTTTCGTCGGAAAGAATAGTAATGATTTCGCTCAATGGGCCTTCGCGAAGCGTGTGCGAAGCACTCTTGCGGTTACGTTCTTCTGGTGTTTCCTTACCCAAAGAGGTATCTTTCACTAAGCGGTAAACATCAGCTGCGCCGTAAAAAGTCCGCTCAGTCAAACCTACCGCTTTAAAAGTTTCTGCAATCTCTTCCATTTCTCCGATCCAACGATGTGCTTTTGGTGTCATCGATGGAATAGAACGGGTGAGAATAGCAGCAAGTTCTGGTTGGCTACTAGATACTTCATTCCATAGTTGCTCATCCAAACCTAAACGATGGGCAGCAATTAATAATTCTGTACTAATCGCTGTCAGTCCTTTGGTGAGGGCGGCGTAAGACATTTTCAATCCAGAAGCCTGGCCAACTTCATCGCCAATCACTCGGATATCCAATCCATAATTCTGCAATTGTTGCAATTCATTGGCCTGTTTTCCTGACGCATAGATGCGCGTGCGACCGGAAACTCTGGGAGGTGGGCCAATGATGGAAGCATCTACAAAAGTTGCCCCAGATGATTCAATCAGTTGGGTAATACGTTTTACCTTTTGGGGTGCGATCGCATTACCATCAACATAAAGAATCTGTTTCCCCACATTACTTATCACCTCAGCTACCTGTTTTGCTACCTCTGCGGCGGCGGCAGGAACTAAAACTGATAACACCAGATCAGATTCAATTACCAGTTGTGTGAGGGAACCCACGTCTTGGATATTGGCTGCGGCTGCTAATTGCCGAGTTCGTTCACTGCGATCGTCTAAGGCCGCAATGGTCTTCAATCCATTTTGATTGAGAACGGCTGCGATCGCCTGTCCCATGTCACCCAATACGGTTCGGTTAAGCTCTAAGCAGTATTGATTACAGAAAAAGTAAGTGTTTCCAATTTAACTCCTGCCCCCTTATGTACTGGCTTCTTGGACGGAAACTTAGCCCTAGT
>NZ_JACJSI010000016.1 GCF_014698065.1 Nostoc flagelliforme FACHB-838 | reverse complement strand
ATGTTTGGGTGAGATATAGATTCAAAGCAAAACTGAAAGTCCCCCGCCCTCAAAGTTGTCAACAGGACGAAGAGTTGGTATCGGAATTTAAAAAAAACTCGGCATAATTCTAGTAACCTTGAAACAACTTTTGGCACAAAACAAGTGTGTTCGCTACCTATGCCAGGATGAAACTAGAGTTGGACTCAAAACTCTCACAGGCAAAGTGATTACAGCTTCAGGCGTTAAACCTACTGTTGAGGTGAAATGACCCAGAGAGAACTTTTGGATATATGGTGACCCAGAGAGAACTTTTGGATATATGGTGCAATTGAACCGTTGAGTGGAGATCATAACATTATGAATATCCAAAATTAGATGGCAAGTGTTTTCAACAGTTCTTGGACTGGCTATCTATGCAATTAGGTAGCGATTACGCTATTTTACAGGTTGATCAAGCACCTGCTCATACAAGTTCAGCGATTCGTTGGCAAGAGTTTATTATTCCTGTGTTTCAACCAGCATCAGCCCCTGAACTCAACCCGATTGAGAGACTTTGGCAACTTCTCAAGAAACCACTTAAAAATCAACTTTTTTCTTCTTTACAAGCTTTACGCGAGCGCATTCAAGAAATCTTCGACCAACTCACATTTGAGCAGGTAATTTCTATCTCTTCTTATAACTTTATCCTGGAAGCTCTATTCTATGCAGCTTCATATTAAATTGGTATTAAACGGCTGCCCATAACCCTGTTACCTTGGTAACACATTTATGTATTTACTTATCTTTACATAGTTTGATTTTTTCACCTTGTTCTACTTACTTTCTTTTTAAAATGTGAACTGATAATCAAAGCACTGAGAGTGAATACAGTGCCTAATACAGTAGAGGGTTCTGGAACCGTGCGGCTAGCAACAATCTTGCCTGCTAAAACATCATCTATAAAGTTGGCATAGTATGACACGCAAGTACTATAAGCAATCTCTCCAAAAGAAGAATCAACTCTGTCATTGACATCCTGACGTGGGTTTAATCTATTATTACGAAAGGATGCAATACCAGTAATCAATCGATTTATGAATGTTGGACCACCCGAATCACCAGGAGCATACATGGCTTCAATTTCCCCCAAACCCGTATCACCAGGAGGGGTATTGTTACGCTTCTCAGATATTCCCAAACGTCATTTTGATTCGAGTTTTGCATTCGTCTATGGCAACCTGTGGAGTGACGCGATGAATACATAGAATTACCAGTGCTGCAATCCGCATAGGTTGGTAGCCGAATGCCGCAGTCTCCGGGGGTATGGATGTGCGTAATCGCCTAGTTGCTGATGTATTTTATTGCCTTTGGGCAAGAATTCATGCAGTTCACCAATGGCAAGGAAATGTTGCTAGAGACGGCTTGGCGCTCTTAATGGAAACGAGTACTACAATACGCTAGTAGTTGAAATGGTGAATCGTTACTCATTTCACTTCATCAACACCCCCTCAACACAAACGATACCCCACTGCGGAAACTTCGCCAGTAGTTTCTTGATCACAATCTGCAAAGCCGGGTCATCCTCCCAACACTCCTGCAAGAACTCAAAGCCCGGATTATTCTCGGAATTCGCCGCAACCTTGAGTTTCTCGCCTCATGCGACCATCTTTCAGTATTTAGCATACGTAGAGGCCGCATATTTGACCACGTAACAATTGACAGGCGCGGCGGAACTTTCACCCTCATCAACTGCTTTGACTTCTACACCCGAAATTGAATTTTCAACCAACAACGTAGCAGAATAACCTTGTTCTACCTGCCCCTGAGTTTGATTAGCGATCGCAGAATTTAAAGATTTTTCATTTTCAGCGATGGGCGCGGCGGAACAAGTACCTTCATGAAGGAATGTTGAGCTTACCAAGTGACTTGGTAGAATTTGATCATCTAGAAATTGCTGATTATTTGGGAGATGTATTAAGCGTGTGGTTTTGGTCACAAGACTCAGTTGAATACGAGATATTCAAGCAATATGAACGTGCTTTGGTTGCCATTGGGGTAAACTTTTCGCAAGAAGTTCAAATGTCTCTAGAAGACTGTACATCCGGGCTAGAGGATGCGTTTAGAAGCACGATTGACTATGTGCTGTGGTTGCAAAAGCATGAAAAGCAATATTTCTCGAACGCAATTTTGATTAGTGCATTACAACAGCAATGGAAGCCAAAGGCATGGCGTGATCATTACCTGGAACTACCAATGCTAGAGTCACCGGGGCAAAAATGGTGGAATGCCGCAGTTTCCAAGTAGGGGATGGTTAAAGTAGCATTACTGATTGGGGCTAGTGAATACAAATCTGATTTAAAGGTATAATTAAGTGAAGCTATTGGAATTTGATGTAATAATACTAAACACTCAAGGTCAAGAAAGCAAACGTCAACAGCGTCAAGCCGAATATTTCACCGAAGACTTGGACAACACTATCACTCTTGAAATGGTGCTGATCAAGAGTGGTAGTTTTATGATGGGTTCACCAGAGAATAAAACAGAGGCTAGTGGCTCAGAAAGCCCTCAGCATTTAGTAAACATTCAGCAATTTTGCATGGGCAAATATCCAGTTACCCAAGCACAGTGGAAAGCCGTAGCAGCACTACCGCAAGTCAACAGAAAGCTACAAGCTGATCCATCGGAATTCAAAGGGGATCAACGACCTGTAGAGCAAGTATCCTGGTACGATGCAGTTGAGTTTTGCGATCGCTACTTGTCCTAATCCACCAACGCCCCATCCACGCAAGCAATTCCCCACTGCGGAAACTTAACTAGCACCTTTTTAATCACAATCTGCAAAGCCGGATCGCCATTCCAACACTGTTGCAAGAAGTCAAAACCCGGATTCTGCCCCGAATTCGCCGCAACTTTCAGTTTCTGCATCCGCTCGGGTCGCATATTTGACCGCGCAACAATCGCCTCATGCGACCATTTTTCAGAATTTAGCGTAGATACGGCGGAACCTTCGCCTTTATGATCCGCTTTCATTTCTCCAGATGAAACTGAATTTTCAACCAATAACGAAGTAGGGGAAGCCTGTTCTACAAGCCCTGGTGTTTAGCGTCCACAAGCGCCAGCGTCGTGCAGTCCATTGCCACAGGCAAGTCTTCCCCCTTCTCTGACAAGCTCTCGACAGTCTGAGGCGAAGCGACCCCCAAGGGATACCGTTGGCGAATTCCCCAAACAGCTAAACTAAACCGATTAGTTCAGCAATGAAACGATTGAGAACCTTCTGGGCAGTTTTATACCCAGATGCTTGCGTACCTAACTTCAGTTCCGATAAAACACGGTCACGTAAAATCTTAAGTTCTTTTACCGTAGGCAAACCAACAGACTGTTTTGCCATCAGTGAGAGGTTAAAATAAAGCGCAAAGCAACTTAAATAAAAATGATAATCGTGTGCGGGGGAGGGTAAGGAGGCGAGCGTCGCTCGCCTCCTTACCCTTTCCCCTTTCCCCTTTCCCCTTTCCCCTTTCCCCTTTTCCCAGACCTCACAAGCGCATCTTTGGGTTGGCAGACTTCTAGAGTCGACCCGTCAGCAATCCAAATTCGCTCAAAATTATGCAATGCAAACTTAACACTATCTGGTAATGGTCGCCTCAGTCTTTGCTGCCAATTGAGTTGTAACCGAGGTAGTAAATCTTTAAATACTCGCTCAAATAATTCAGCCGGAAATACTAAAAATCTTTGTGCAAGAGATTGTTGAGCTACTGTTGTGGCACGACACCATAATAAATCTTCTCTTGCTAATAAGCGATTTAATTCTTGGACTCCAGGAACTTGCCGCCACAATAAAGTTAATACTGCTGCCACCATCAGGGATAGATTGATAATTCTATCTCGTAATCCTAATTGCTTGTAATATTTTTGTTTATTAAAGATAGCCGGAGTTAATAAAGCTTCTAAGTAAGCAGCAATCGCTTCATTATCTATAGTAGGAGTATGATGTTTTTGTGTGTGGTCAGAGTTGTGTTTTGGTCGCTTGGGCATGGCGGTAAACCAAACTTTTTGTGAACTCGTTTAGTAATTGAATTTACCGAATAATGTTCCCCAATTTTTATCAAGGTATTGAGTCGTTACAATAGTTTTTGAATTAATATTTCAGCTATTCAAAAGCATCTTGATTATCATTCTTATTTAAATTATTTTGAGTATTTTAACTGATTGACAAAATGCGTTTTATCTTAACCTCTCACAGATGTTCAAGTCCTGGCTCATCGCTGTGCTTACCTCAATGGATTATTGTCGGTTTGAGCCACTTCAAAAACTGAGATGCTCCCGTTAGCCGAAAGCCCTTTGAGCCGGATGCATTAATAAGATATGTTCAAGCAACCTTACAGCAATCGCATCATTCATAACCCTAATGTATCAATGAAGTAGCTAGCATTTATGAGGGAATCTTTAAGAATTTCGGTCTAAAATCTCTCGCACTTTAGAGGTGACTGTATCAATGTCAATGGGCTTCTGGATAAATCCATCACATTTTATACCATTCATCTTATTAAGATTATAATCAAAACTTGTGACCAAAAGAATTGGTAGAAATTGGAATTTAGTTAATTCTCTCAAGCGTTGAACAACTTCAAATCCATCCATTACAGGCATTTGAATATCTAATATTAGCAAGTCAGGTGGGTTAGGGTCGGTTTCAAGAAAGGTTAGCACTGCTGCACCCGAATCAACACTTTCAACCAAACAGTTCTCTGCTTCTAAAATGGTTTTCATCAAGAAAGAGTTATCAGCTATATCATCACAAACTAAGATCCGCTTAATAACATTTTTATTGGTTGTATTTGCGGTAATAATAGCTGTTTTTTCCATATTTTTCTACTATTTAAAATATTGAAGAAGCTGCTAATTATACACCCGTGTCCGATTGGGTATTAAAAGCTGTGCCATTTATTCTCAAATTAAAACCCAAAGATAACGGGATTCCTTTGACCATACATTAAAGACTGAATCTCAATTGCATAGGCGTAGCCCGTCGTAGACATCGTTGCGATTAGGTGTCGGCAGTTGAATTATCTCAGAAAAACGTGAATACTTAACTGCGTCGGTAGGGGGATAATCTGCCGACACCGCAAGTAACCCAATTTTTATATCCTGGAAATAAATCACACCCCCAATACGCCCTTCAACTTGGAAAGCTCCATGAAATAAATGATACGCAGCTATACAGATCAGGAAGAAGTCAGTAATCTTGACTGCCCTGTCAAACATCTGCTGACAAATTTTGTGGAGGACAGTATCTAAATATTGATTATAAACAGGCTTACCCAGGTCAGTGAATTCTAGCTTATCCGCAAAATGATCCATATAAAATGACCAAATATCGGACAAGTCTGCAATGTCCGTCAGTTTTTGCTTAAGTTCCTGCAATCGGTCAATTTTCATAGTGTGCATCTTGAGGAGATGGGACGAACAGACAGCACTGTTAAAACAGTTATCAATTATATTAGTTATCAGTATCGAAATAAATCTAATTTTTTCTTAAACGGCTTAACATCCAATCAAATCTTGTTCCAGCCAGTGCCATGTTATCTAAAATATTAGAATCCAGTTCATCTTCATATTCAACATTTTCATCCAGTGATTGACCTTTGCTATAAATACGTCTGCCATAACCAAGCCGACTGAACATTTCCTGTAATCGATTTGCAAGCAAGGTAGCAATCACCCGATAAAATCGAGAAGCAAAACCTATATCCTGTTGTAATTTCGCTGCTAATTGTTGTCGAGGAATTGATAATACAAGCGAGTCTCCAATAGCCCTGATAGTGGCAAAAGGCAAACGGGTATCAATGAAAGCTGTTTCTCCAACGATTTCGCCCTTTGATAATTTTGCTATCTCTCTGCTTGTAGTTTCTTCACCCTCTAAAGCTGCAAAGGCGCGAGTTAGGGGATTGCGTTCATCCTCAGAAACAGAAACTGTCATTGTTCCATCCAGTAGTATATAAAGCGCATCCACAGGCCCTCCCTCACGGATGAGTACTTTGTTAGCGGCAATTTTTTGACTAGTACCTGTAGCAATCAGCCAATCGATGTCACTATCATGCAATTGTTCCAAAACAAACAGCATATCTCTGAGCGTATTGCTCTTAACAAGTTTGCTATGGCCAAGTTGAGCGATTCTGTTTGCAAGTAGAATAGCGATCGCTCGATAAAATCGAGATGCAAAACCAATATCCTGCTGCAATTTTGCGGTCAATTGCTGCCGAGAAATAGATATTACCAACGAATTTTCAGCAGCTTCAACAGTGGTAGCAGCTGGGCGGACATTAATAAACGGGATTTCTCCTATTATCTCACCACTTGAAACCCGCGCAATCTCTCGTCCTAATGTTTCGCTATCCTCCATAGCTGCAAAAGCTCGATCGAGAGGATTGTTTGTAGCTTGCGAAACAGTAATTGTGAATGTTCCATCCAGTATGATGTGTAGGATATCTAGGGCTTTTCCTTGCTGCACAAGGATAGTGCCAGCAGGTATTTCCTTTTTTTGACCTGTAGCTATCATCCAATTGATGTCGCTATTATTCAATTCCTTAAGTAAAACTTCAGTCATAACTCATATAAATTTAAGTTCAGTTTCTGGATGCTCCGCTTGCCCCTCTGTGAGAGTTGTCGGCAATTGGTATAAAATTTTTTGGATATAGGAATGCGCCTGAGAGTCAGCCAATTCTTCTAATGTCAAATAAGTCAAAACTATTAACATAATTGGTTGACTATTGAGAGTTCTTAACTCGCCTCCATGTTCAGCATCAAAGCGTTCCAAATTCTCAGCAGCAGACTTCACCAATGCTTGCAGAATCTTAAATGCGCCCTCTGAAAGCGGCGGTTGACCCCGGTAATTTTGCAATCTGCCTCCTTCTCGGTAATCTGGAAATGCCTCCAGCCCCAGAAAACGCAAAAACCAATCAGCCCGATAGTGTCCGATAGCTGCCACAATACCTCTGTAGTCGGCAATCAGTTCGTCGAGTAGATTATTCCGCATGGAGCCAAATAAGCGGTGTGTGAAGTAGTGAGTAGATTCATGTTCTAGGCGAATATTAAGGGAAATACGCCGCCATTCTACTTCCGAAAGTCCGATGTCGCTGGCTGAAACATTGCTATAAAAACCGTCACTCAAAATAATCAACCGATCTTGATAGAGCTGCTTTTGCGGGATTAGTCGCCCAAATTCTTCTAACCAACTACTTTCGGAGCAGTTACCAAAATTTTTCACTGACCATTGTTGGCGATACTGGCGAACCCGATCCCAGTTGTTGAAACCAGTAACCATGCAAGCTCCCATAGAAGCAGGGACTGGTAGTGGTTCATTCCGCATTGTTAGCGCCTGTACCAAAGAAACAAAGTCATCTCGGTTTCTGGTGAGCAAAACCGGGATGACTCCAGCCAAGCTTTGATGTAGCATCAACTGGAGTTGTTCGGGTTGCTGCAAAATCAAACCAGTCGCCTCAATCATGCCATCCACTGAAACACCCTTACGAGTAGCAAAGCGGTATGCCTCAGTTTGACTGATGCCTTCGAGTATGGGGAATTTTAACTGTACCAACTTGCTTGATAAAGCTTGAAAAACTCCCACCTCTTGAGCAAAAGTGGCATATTCTTCCCAAGCGGCTACATGGGGTTCGGGTGGAAGCGGAAACTTGGCAGGGAGTTTTGAAAAACTGCGATCAAAGATGTTTTGATTGTAAGCAAGCAATTCTTCTGTCTCCCTTGCGGTAGCACCATAGGAGGCAAGTACATTAGCACGAAGTTGGTGTTGATTGTTCAAGTGCGATCGCCTCCCATTAATACCTCCTTTAACTCAACCCGATCCATAATCTGCCGAGCAATTTCTTGCACCGTTTGGCTAAATGGATGGTCAGCGTAACGCAAGCAAAACAAACCACTGCTGGCTAACTGAATTATCTCTTCAGAAAGAGGCACAATACCAGCCACTGGAGTGTTGTAGATTGTTTCCATTTGTTGTTGGAGAGCGTTGAAATCCATTGCTGGTAGCACCTTATTAATTACCAAAAGCATTTTGTCCACTTTTAATTTTTTCGCTACCTCCACTGTTACCGCAGTACCCTGGAAGTCTTGGCGGTCTGGACGCAGGATGACGACTAAGATATCAGAAATAGCGATCGCTAGTAAGGTTTCTTCATTTAAACCAGGGTGAGTATCAATCAACAAATAGTCCAGGTTGAGATAGCGGATTAAATCCTCAAAGCCGTCGTTGAGTTTGCCTACGTCATAACCCTCGCGCAAGATACGGGAAATTTCACCTGCTTTAATACTGGAAGGAATCAGGTAGAGGCTGCCATTTGCTCTAGATGTTTCACCTTCTGCATTTAAAGTATGACTGACATCGTAGGCAGCATCTTTAATCATACAGCGACCCCACAAGTAGTCATTGAGGGAGCGATTCATCTTTTCCTCGTCTAGACCGAAAATGATATGAATTCCTGGTGATTGAATATCGGTGTCAATAACACCTACACGTTTTCCAAGACGGGCAATAGTAGCTGCTAAGTTAGCAGTTAAATTTGATTTTCCCGTACCACCACGAAACGAATGAATAGATACAATTTTGGACATAATGCCATACCCTAGCTATGTGAAAACTTTGATATAGTTGCTATCTGGGGATTTGTTCAATCAGCTATTTTTACAACGCGATCTTTAAGATTTTGTGCTTTTTGGTGTAACTGTTGGAAATAGTCGGTTTTTGTTTCATCATTTTTGGGCATTCGCCCCTTGATTTTTTGCGCTTTTTGTTGCAGTTCCTGGAAATAATCTGTCTGTGTGATGTCAGCTACCTGACGTGCCTTTTTCGCTTCGTCAATTTCAACGTTTAATTCCATCACTTGCTGTTGCAGCTTTTGCTCTCGCGCCTTCACCTCTTGGGCCATTTGCAGGAAAACACGCACCAATTGACCAATATCATCATTTGCGTCAGACACCTTAGCTAACTGATGAGTATCAAAATCATCCTGCTCTACCAGTGATTGTGCTGCTTTTGTTAGCGCACGAATCGGTTTGGCAATACTTTGCGCTAAAATCAAGGCGATGATTGTTGCGATCGCTCCTACTGCCAGTAAGCTGTAGCTATTCTGCCAAATGAGTTCATTCAAGGGAGCATCAAACTGTGCGTGGACTTTGTTCACCCCTAACACCCAAGGTTGCTCTTGTAAAGGAGCAAAGCCGACCATCTGCCGTGTCTGCTCAATTGGAGAATAATAGCTGGTGTGACTTGTCTGTTTAGCTCCCACGATCGCAGCTGCTAACTCTGGAACGTCCAAGCTTTTGATTTGATCGACACCATAAAGCCTATCGGTTTCGCTCTGCTGTTGTTTATTAGCTGGCAAGGGGACTAGGCTATGATAAAGCAGCGATTTATCAGGATGGCTGATGATTACGCCATGCTCGTCAACCAAGAAGGCATAACTTTGAGATCCAGCCTGCAACGCATTTACAATCGCCCAGATGTCTTCTCCCTTAATTTTTAAGACCGCTACTCCGACAATCTTGCCGCCCTCAGACCGTACAGGGTTGGAGAAGTAAATGCCTGGTCGTCCACTCGTTGTACCAACTATAATGCCAGAGACGTAAGGACGACCCTGGATGCTCAAGCGGAAGTATTCACGAAAAGCGTAGTTTTGAGCAATGAATGTGGGGTCGGTGGCAGCAAGGCAGCGCCCCTTTGTATCTATGATGTAGACAACATCATAGTCGGGGTTGGAGCGAAAGACGTTATCTAACGTTCGTTGCATCGAGGAGCGGAAGGCTGTTTGCTTCTGAGGATTAGTAGCAGCCAGAAAACCCACTACATCCTTATCAGTGCTGACTTGGACGGCAACACGCTGGATATCGATAATTAGCTGGTCGAGGCGACTAGCATTACTGGTGGCTAAGAGTTCCAGTTTGCGGTATTCGCTGTCCTCTGCACTCTTAAGACTTTCTTGGAGGTTGTGATACGTGGTGAAGCTCATCGGTATGAGGGCAACTGTAAGCAGTGCTACCGAGAGTTTCGTTCTGATAGACCAGGCAGAGGAGTTAAAGAACCGACGCAAGAGTTTAATTGAGCCGATTTGCTCTAAACCCGACCATACCTTGGTGGGTGGCTGATAAGGGACGGCCTTTAGCCCACCTGCGATCGCATCTAGCTCTGCATCACTGATACTATCACCTGACTTTGAGATTTGAGCTAATTCTTGTTGTGTAAAATTGTAGCCAGCAGCTAGTGCAATCTCTAGGCGTTGATTATCACTGGCAGCATTTCGGAGTTCCTTTTGGAAGGCTTCATCCGTGGCTATCCGCTCATAAAAGGCTCGTGCGCTTTCAACAGACATACATTTTAAGAGGCTATTAAATCAGTTGCCTCAATCCCAAAGAGTTGCAGTAATTTCTGCCATGTCTAGGGACTGCTTCGCCTTAACAAGAACCTTTAAAAAGGCTCGCCGATTTTGCCAACCAGAACGCGGTAGGATAGGAGAACGAGCATCTGAAACATTGTCGATTCCTTGGTTGGGAAGTGATTCTTTCTCTGAAGCAGGAGAATTACTTGTTTGGCTCATATTACACCTCTTGCTAGGGCGTAAGTAGATTTGGGTTCATTCTGCCAGCTATCTGACCACTGGATGCGATCGCTTGGCAATTGTTTCGGTGGGAAGCATCCTCCTATGGTTATGCCACCGCTAACTGCTGTTAGCTCCGCGTCAGTGAGTTCACTATCACCAGCAGTTGATGCTTGAATTTCGGCTATGGCGGCTTGCCATTCTGATTGTGTGAAATCAATCATAACCAGCAGCTTGCAGGATTTGCTCACGTTCTTCCTAAATTCCTGCCTGCTCTAATTGCGTTCGGAACGTTTCATCTGTGGTCATCCTGGAATAGAATGCCTTTGCACTTTCAATAGACATAGATTTCTCCTATTAATATCTCTCTAAAAAGGGAAAAATTAAAAAAGCAGACAATCTTTATGAAAAACCCTCATAACCGCTCACTATTTTGGGGATAGGGGAGTCCGTTCTTTCTGCTATATTACTTAGCTTAGAGAATGCTACTTCTGCTCACAATGCACAATCTTTCAGTCAGACTAACGAATTTTTCGCTTTTGTAAGATATGTTAAACCTACTGTAATAGCGTATTTTGCTAGTCTCTAAAAAACTAGAGTTTTTTTGATTAGTTTTAATAAAAAAATGGGATAGGATTCAGTTTATCTTCCCTCTGCGATTCTTTTATCCAACCTAACTTGACGGGAACATCGTAAAGCCGCCCAGGACCAAACCTAGCCCAGAAATGACGCATTCCAGGAACAATAACTTTTACAACACTCAGTCCTACATCAGGACGGGTTTGGTCTAGAACCAACGTTTCCATACCATTTTTCTCTGCAATGTCTACACAAGTCATGACATCCTTCAGCAAATCATCACTCCAAAGCTGGGCATAATCAGAACAAACTCTTGGTGCAACGCTTTCGTCTGGAACTAGATAAGGCTGATTTTCTAACGTTGCTGTTTTCCACCAATTTATGGTGTCACTATCATCTATGGCATATTCACCACTTTCATCAACAGCAATTGGGAAAACAGCAGGAAGAGACTGATTCGCCTCGGTCAATGCCCGAAGGATGGCAATTCTAGGGTCAAAATGGGTACCACAACCTAAGATAATATCCTCTATCTCTTTATCAGTTCTCCTTGAAACAGCAATGAAAGTAGGAATATTTAAATCGCTAGTTATATCAAGAACCCAAATATCACGTTGAATTGTTTTGTAATAATCTTTCAATGATTGGAAATACGGCTCATTAAAAGTGTCTAAATCGACCACTGGTCTCCTGACGCGGTTGTACCACCACAAACAGACACTATCCCGTTCTACCAATTCCATAAATCCCTGAAGGATAGCTTCCTCTATTGTGTTACCAGCAGCATTGCCGTTTGAACAAGGATTGCAGAAAGCGTTTTCTCTATTGAGAAGAGGATAACTGAAATAGCAGTAAGCGGTTGGCAAGTATTTAAATTCTTTGTATGTCAAAGACCAGACTGGTGTCCACTCAATTTCTACTTCCTCATCAAAGGGATTTGGAACCCAGTGAAAACTAGTCGTTAATTTTGCGTTCCATTCCTTACGGTTTTTGTATTGTACTTCGCTGAAATTCATGCAGGCATTGGGGTAGATTGCGGCTTCTCCCATTTCTTTGTAACTAGCTTTTTTTCTAATTTCGTCTCCCTGGAAGACACCAGAATATCTCTCAAGCGATTCACAAAGACAACTTACCTTGGCTTGGTACTCGGTCATCCCCTTGCCTGCACTTCTGCTTCGCAAACTTCGGCGTAAGGAATGAAAACTATCGTATGTTAAAGCCAAATTTTGCCCACCAGAATAAATGTGGATCAAACCATTTTCTGTTCGGCGCAATCGCTTTAATCCATTAACAATGCCCGTAATAGGACTAATGTGGTGTTGATATTCCTTGAAGGTTGCTTCAGGTGAAGAATAGCGATGTCCCCCATCCGCAGTGAAAGTTTTCTTCCGACTTTCAAGAACAAGGGGTTGTTGTTTTTTGTTTAAAAGATATTTTGGTTCGCCACAATAAGGACACTGAGGACGCCGAGTTAAAGTGTGGTTTTGTATCTCCAGAGATGTGACATCAAAGGTAACCATAGTGTTGTCAAGCTGTTTATTCTCTCTATTAACAATCCATTTAACGGCTTCCGTTGCCGCCATAGCTAGCACTGTTTGGAATGTCGAAGGCAGTCCAGCCAGGGAAGTTGTTAAAGGCGCTGCGATGCCCTTTTTTCTCTGTACAAAAGTTTCAACTCGGCGCTGTGTTTGGAGGCGTTGAGCCAAACACGCCCAACAACCTGTTTTACCAGGGTGAAATATCGGCCCAACCCAAACAATGGTTCCTATGGGTTTGACCAGCATCCAAGGGCGTTGAAATTTCAAAGCTTTCTGGTTAAACGCATCCAAGTCAGCTCGAAGGTAGTCATCGGTAAACACTACCGAAATATCTCCATCATCACCGACTTGAATATTCAGCGACTCTAGCATGGAAAGAAATGGTTCTGGTGTGACTGTACCAAATGAAGTTACAGCAACTTTAGTTGTTTGCAATCGGCTTGTCGCTACCTTTGGGTCAACGTCAAGAAAATTCCAAAAAGCGGCATTTTCATCAGATATCATGTCATCGGTTTCAATGATGTATCCCTTGTTTTCTAAGGATGTCAAAGCGTAGTAAATTTCAGCAGTAGAAGCTTGCCCTTGAAGCTTGTTAACTATACTATCAACGTTATGACAACCATCTAGCAACGCTGCTAACAGGTAATAGAGGCGACCTTTGAGAAAAAAATTATCTTTCTCAGATAGCAAAAATACACTATCTGGCTCTAAAGTTTCGACACGAAAGCAAGCTTTAAATCTTGGTTGATTAATCATTATTTTTACCTTTGTTTCTCACTCAATATTTCATAAATTTCAATTTAGTTTTTTCTGCTTTTTTGCATATTCTTGAGTTTTTATGTGCAGTAAAAGACCCGAATTGTTTTTTAAGCACACTTGCGGGTCTTCACAAATGAAGTTGCAAATTCTGCTAGTTACTAAGCCCGTAGATTATCATCTGTGGTTCCAGATTTGTTATATCTAAAGGACGATAGTTGATTAAAGGTCCCATGAAACAGTAAGAACTGAAACGCTTTCGGGTAGAATATCCCCACCGTCACCACCTGCAACAGCCTCCAACTGTTCCTCAGACAATTCGTCAATGCTGGGCTTCTTAGGAAGCACAAAATAGATGGTATTACCAGTTTCTTCAAGCACTCGAATGTCTGTGCTTTCTGGAACCTTTTGTCCAATTTCTCTTTCAACCGCTGCTCTGGGATTGCTGATTAGTTCTTGCTTAAACGCTTCGTCCTGCCAAGCATGGGCAACTAATTTGGCTTCCAATTCGTTTTTAGTTATTTTCTGTTGTTCAGCCATTTTTAAATCTCCTATAAAGGCTTTACAACTATCAATTTATAAGATGTAAGCTGCATTCACAATCCACAATTTTTCGCTAAGACTCACGTTTTTTTTGCTCCTGCTTATTTAAGGTTTAAATGAGAATAAAGCTAAACCTAAAACTCTCGGTGATTGCGTTAGTTTGCTTGATTGTTTGAATCATATATTGCTTCACAACAGCATATTTATTTGAATTTATTGTCAGGTTAAAGGCTATCATTGCAAGCGAATGATTATAAATAAGCAAAAAGACCTGACAAGCGTTTCTTGATATACTTGTAGGTCTTTACAAATTGTGTTGATAGTAGAACTCGCTACTCAATGCTAAAGCGAACATCTAATGCTTCATGGTGGTTTTAGCCTAAAGTTCGTTCAACTTCTAGGTCGAGTAGAGAGTCTTTTCTTGCGCCCTAGTTAACAGTCCTTCTTTTAGCAATCAACGTTATGGCAACCATCAAGCAACGCTGCTAATAGGTAATAGAGGCGACCTCTGAGAAAAAAATTACCTTTCTCAGACAGCAAAAATACGCTATCTGACTCTAAGGTTTCGATACGAAAGCAAGCTTTAAATCTTGGTTGATTAATCATTATTTTTACCTTTGTTTCTCACTCAATATTCCATAAATTTCAATCTGGTTTTTTCTACTTTTTTACATATTATTGAGTTTTTATGTGAAGTAAAAGACCCGAAGTGCTTTTTTAAAAACACTTGCGGGTCTTCACAAATGAAGTTGCAAATTCTGCTAGTTACTAAGTCCGTAGATTATCATCTGTGGTTCCAGATTTGTTATATCTAAAGGACGATAGTTGATTAAAGGTCCCATGAAACAGTAAGAACTGAAACGCTATCGGGTAGAATATCCCCACCGTCACCTCCTGCAACAGCCTCCAACTGTTCCTCAGACAATTCGTCAATGCTGGGCTTCTTGGGAAGCACAAAATAGATGGTGTTACCCGTTTCCTCCAACACCCGAATGTCTGTACTTTCTGGAACCTTTTGTCCAATTTCTCTTTCAACCGCTGCTCTAGGATTGCTAATTAGTTCTTGCTTAAACGCTTCGTCCTGCCAAGCATGGGCAACTAATTTGGCTTCCAATTCGTTTCTAGTCATTTTCTGTTGTTCAGCCATTTTTAAATTTCCTATAAAGGCTTTACAACTATCAATTTACAAGATGTAATCTGCATTCACAATCCACAATTTTTCGCTAAGACTCACGTTTTTTTCGCTCCTGCTTATTTAATTTTCAATGAGAATAAAGCTAAGTCTAAAACTCTCGGTGATTGCGTTAGTTTGCTTGATTATTTGAATTAGATATTGCTTCACAACAGCATATTTATTTGAATTTATTGTCAGCTTAAAGCCTATAATTGCAAGCAAATAACTATAAGCAAAAAGACCTGACAAGCGTTTCTTGATATACTTGTAGGTCTTTACAAATTGTGTTAATAGCAGAACTCGCTACTCAATGCTAGAGCGAACATCTAATGCTTTATGGTGGTTTTAGCCTAAAGTTTGCTCAACTTCTAGGTCGAGTAGAGAGTCTTTTCTTGCGCCCTAGTTAACAGTCCTTCTTTTAGCAAGCGACGCACTAAAACCAACTTTCCATTATCACTGAGAGTCTCAGATATAGCTCTAACAGGGAATGCTCCTGAAGCAGCAATAAAGCGAAGTGCTGGCTCTATATAATTTGGGCCCCTGACTTGGTTTCCAGGGAATTGAATGCTTATCGAACCTTCTTCTCTAATGATGCGACAGATCATGCCCTTTCTTTTTTCGACAATAGTATCTAGGTCAATCTGGCTGAGGTCATCAATCTGGGTAAAGTGACCGTCGGGAAGTGGTGGCATCTGCCTAAAGAACTTCTTTGCAAGTCGATTAACCGCGTCCTCAATCGCAGTATTTGATAGTAGTTCGAGCAGTTCTTTAAATTGATGTTTGAGAGACTCTATCATCTCATCATAGTTTAAGAAACCAATCGGCAAAGATTTGCGAAAGCAAACATTCTGCTCATTTACTGACCTAAGTGCATTAGAAATCAGGTCAGCCCAGCTGAAGGTCGCAATGCCCACAGTCAGATGGAGAGAGGAACAGTCAGAAGTTAATGCCTCGTGAACATAGCCGCGAGGAATATATAGCAGTTCGCCAGCATTCAGGACGACTTCATATAAAGGATTACTGAGTTTGTCCTGAGGTATGAACTGTTGACTTTCATCCATCATTGGCGAAGGTAAACATAAGAAAGAATCATAAATACGCCAGTGCTTTTTTCCTTCAACTTGCAGAATGAAAACATCATGGGTGTCGAAATGTGGTGAGAATCCTTGCGAATTTCTGGGTGTCAGGTACATGTTGACATTCACGGGATGATTGAAAAAACTTTCTAAATGTCTGCTAAAAATTGATATCGATTTCCAGCGCTCATGAAGTCCTTCTAATATGATTGTATTACCTTGATGATACCCATCGTACAGTTGGTTAATATTCAGAATCCCATTACGATTAACGTAATTATTAGGCTTCAATTGACCATTATTCAATAATCTAATATGAGTATTAGTAGGCTTTGTAAAATAGATGACAGAATCGACATCTTGCATTGAGAATAAGCTGGAATAATAATTTGCTTTTCTTCTCGAAAGGATGAGGGGGCGTTGCTCCCAATATTCACTAAAGAATGTAGATTGCTCCATCGGTTGAAGCAATCTATCAATATCAAAATCTTTTGTAGATGGTTCCTGAACCTCTTCAAAAGAAGTAGCTAGCTCCTTTGGCTGGAGCAATCTATTGAAATCGTTCATGTCTAATTATTCATAAACTATTTTACCTCCTAACAACCTAAAAAATTTTAAATTAGATAACAATGCCTAATATTTTGAGAAAACTAACAATTTTTTCGGTTCTAATTTATGCTGGATTAAATGCGCTGCGCCTTCCGCCAAACTTGGGGGGTAGTCCCATGATATTGGCGAAACTGGCGGTAGAAATGCCCCTCATTCTGATAACCCACAGCCTCAGCAATCTGATTTACAGATTGGTCGGTTTCCAAAAGTAAGGTACGCACTGCTGCCATTCGGCGTTCGACAATCCAATGATTCACTGGTTTTCCTGTCTGGCGTCGCACTAAGTCAGTTAAGTAAGCTGCGGAATAACCTACTGCTTGGGCGACATCGCACAGGGTAATGGATTGATGATAATTGGCTTCGATAAAGTCAAAAACATCTTTAAGTTGAGGGCAAGTAGGCAAGAGTGATTGGGAATTTGCTGATGTGTCTGCGTCAGTACTTTGGGGTTCTGGAACTGGCTGGAACTGAGCAACATAGCACTGGCGCATGGTTGCTTGTTTTTCTAATCGGGTAGCGATCGCTTCCAATAATTCCTCTACTGTCGAGGGCTTGGTAAGATAGTCGTCAGCTCCCAAATTCATCCCTTGACGAACCTCAGTTTTAGTAGATTTTGCACTGAGAAAAATGAAGGGAATTGTTGCTGTTAAAGGGTTTTGGCGCAATGTATGCAGAACACCATAACCATCTAGTTCTGGCATCATAATGTCGCACAGTACCAAATCAGGCAAGTGTTCTTGTGCTTGCTGAATACCAACAAGACCATTTTCGGCTGCGATCGCTTCAAACCCTTCTGCTTCTAAACTGTCTAAAAATATATCTCGGCTTTCTGGCTCATCTTCAATCACTAGAATTTTAATCATAGTGTCCCCTTGTAAGCGTCAGATGAATTATGAGTTTTACATAGACTTTTTGGCTGTCCTGTTGCAGAGATAGTCACTGCACCGGTAGGGCAATTGTGAATGTAGTACCTATTCCAACCTCGCTGGCAACTGAAATTTCACCACCATGCAGGTCTACAAGCTTTTTGACAAGTGCTAATCCTAATCCATTACCGGGGATATTGCCGATATTCGTACCGCGATGAAATGGCTTAAATAGTCGTGGTTGATCTCCTACAGAAATGCCAATTCCTCGATCCTTAATCTGAAAGATGACTTGTTCATCCCGGCGAGAAACTATCAAATCAATCGTGCTGCCGCTTGGAGAATATTTGACCGCATTTGAGAGCAAATTTCTGAGAATAGACTGTAGCAATTTTTGATCTACACAAACTGTACAATCACCTTGACTAATTAAGGTAACTGCGTAGTCAGGAGTCTCCGGTGACGCAGATATTGAGAAGCGATCGTGTTGTACAGAGTTGTTTGAGCAGAGGCTTTCTTTGCTCGAAACTTCTCCCTTACGGGGAGATTCCCTCGGTAGTGGTAACTGGTGTGATTCTTTCCACGAGGAACTGTCATTATGTTCTCCCGGCACTAAGCAAGTGGTGTTGCTTTCGTTTAAATTCATTTCTGCCAATATGTCACTGCACAATTCGAACAAATTAAGTGGTTTTGGCTCAAACTTGAGCTTTTCTGTTTCTGCTCTCCCGTTGAGGAAAATTTCATCCATCAATTGGCTGATTTGTTCAACTCCCATTTCCAAGCGTTGCAAGTATTGTAATTTTTTATCTTCAGTCCACCGATGAAGATGACGTTTTAGTAGACTAGCGGACAGTGAGATAATATTTAACGGAGTGCGAAATTCATGAGAAAGCATAGAGAAAAAGTGCGCTTTGTGTTCAGTGAGTAGTTTTTCTTGTTCTAAAGCCGTCTCTATCTGCTGGCGCAAAACTTTCTCTCGGCATAACTGCTGATTAGCGTCTCTTAATTCAGCTGTAAGCTGTTGAACTTTACACTCTAATACTTCATTAACCTTTTGTAAGACGATAGATGTCTGCTGGCGTTGACTGATATTGCGAATCAAGATACAGCCATATTCGCTAGAGTTGTATTCCAAATAAATAATAGTAAGTTCTACGGGAAAAATCTGATCTTCTTTAGTTCCATATAAAGATTCAAAGTATAGGTAGCCCTGCTCTTTAATAGTTCTCCAATACTTTGACCAGACTGCTGGCGAAAAGCCTGGTTTGATGTCGTGCATAGTCATAGAGAGTAATTCTTCACGAGAATATTTCACCAAACTACACGCTGCATCATTGGCGTAGAGAAACCCCGCATCTGGCTTTACCCAGAAAACTGCATCTTCCATATCAACAATTACAGATTTAGTATGCTGTAACTCCTTTTCTAGTAGCAGTTTGATTGGAAAGTTGTTTTGCTCTAAAATGCGGTTGCTAATAACCATAGTTCAATTCACTGCAATTACTGAATAAGCTTTTAAAAATGACTTTTCATCACTAAGCTGCGGTTGCATCTGGTTTAATACGACTTTTGTCGAATCGAATCAGAATTACCGCTTTCTGCAAACTTATGAAAGCATTTCAATCCTTTAAGTCAGGCTTTGTTTTCTCGAATTCATCGAAAGCGTCGGTAAACTCTATTTTTTTGTGGATGGAAAGGGATAGCCACCGCTTGAGGTATTGGGCATAGGGCATTGGTAATTCTTACCCATGCCCTATTCCCGATTCCCCATGCCCAAAAATTTCATTCCCTTGTGGGTAGAGTTTTTTATAGTCATAACCTATATAGTTTCGATACAGCTTTTATTGTTTCTCTTGTCTACTGCAACTTTTTTTATGCAAATATCGGATTTTAGTTACAAAAGTTCACTTAGTTTTTTAAGCAAAAGTTAGATTTTTCCTTGGGATTGCCCATCAGAAGCTAGTTTTTTGCATTGATCAATGTAAAGATTCGTAACTAAAATAGTTGTTTGGCATAAAACTTCGGGCTGCACAGGGAGAAAAAAATAGAGATTCGTTTTCGTCGCTTTTGGAGTTTCAGATGTATCATCCCGAACAAGATGAACTAGATTCATATTTATTACAACTGGCCATTTCTGCTCAAAAATACCCACCGCGATCGCCAGAACGACAACTAGCTTTAACAAATGTACAATGTTTCTAAAGCCCTCCCGCTTGGTGGGTTGAAAGACAATTAAAGTTGTCCCACGTTTTACCTGCAACGGGAGCGTGGGGTTTCCAAAGTCTTCCCTTTAGGTGGTAAGCAGAAAGTTTTCATTATTGAAGAGCCACTTTGGCTGTATAATCCTGTTTTAGAATGGTTTGAAAGGAGCGCTGCGATCGCACGTAGAAACGCAGCGATATAGTAGCGAAGCCTCTGTTTGCGTGAAAACAGCAAAACAAGAGGTAGTATATTTTTTTAATTAGACTGCAAAAAAAAGGGCTTTAAAGCTACTCTTGTTATTTAAGAGCCTTGGGCTTGCTGTAATAAATTAAATTAGCAACCATATATTTAGCCGAGTTTTACAGGCTGATTTTGGACAATAATTCTTTAAAACTGGTTTCAACTCTGGACAATAATTCTTTAAAATTGATTTAATTGCTAAAAGCCGCGAAACTACGTAAATTATGCCCCTGAACTTGGAAAAACTGGACATTAATTCTTTAAAACTGACAATAATTATTTAATGTACAAATGGAGAATAACGGATTTGAACCGATGGCCTCTGCGGTGCGATCGCAGCGCTCTACCAACTGAGCTAATTCCCCTTAATCGTTGCTAAGTCAAGAGTAATATTACTTATTAACTTAATACACTATCACCATAGAGTATTCTAACATTCAGTTGCCGATGGCTGAGGCTGTTTTTGAGAATAAACTTTCTGCACGCGTTCGAGTTCCAAATCACTGAGATAATCAACAGTCCAGTTACAGCAGCGCTGGAGCATGTGGAATGGGTAAGTATTCGCTACACCTACAACTTGCATGTGCGATCGCTTTGCCGCTTCGATACCTGCTGGAGTATCTTCAATTGCCAGACACTCGTGTGGTTGAAGATTCAATTCAGGATATTCTTTATTTAGGCGTTTCACTGCCAGTAGATAACCATCGGGTTCTGGTTTACTGGTGGTAATGTCATCACCCGCGACGATAATTTTAAAATGTTCGGCCAGTTTAGCTCGATGGAGTACCAATTCTATTTCTTGGCGAATAGCACCACTAACTAATCCTAGTTTTAGATTCTGCGATCGCACCTGAAAAATTAAATCTTCTACACCTGGATATAAAGGCAGTTTCTCGATTTTCTCTAGTTCTACCACATAGGCTTGGGCTTTGCGGTACAGCAACTGAGTTAAATAGCTTTCGTTAGCGACTCTACCACGATTAGCGAGTAGTTGCTGAAAACAAGCGCGATCGCTGCGTCCAAGAGAAGCTTGACGCTCACTCACCCGTTGGGGTTGGAGATTTTCTTCAATGAGAATCTCATCTATCAGTTGCAGGTGGATTGGCTCATCGTTAATGATGACACCATTAAAATCAAAAAGAACTGCCTTTAAACTCATGCCCTTATGCCAAATGCTGGAGATCCAAGTCCCTCCAAATCATTATCTATTGATGTGGGAATATACCGACGGATATTTTCGGTTGCTATTGGTTTAATGCCGCTAGTTACCTGATTGATCCACCATACATCGTGCGATCGCACAGCTTCAAATCCGGCTGCACCCATATTCGCCTCTACGCTACCAGCAGCATACTCACGAATATATGGCTCTTCAAAAACATCATTAAGCCATTCTAACTGACGCAGAGTCTTCTGATTACCATCGAGTATTAATACTTGCCCTCCAGCTACCAGCAACCGAAAGCTTTCCCGCAAAATTGCTAGGGATGCCGCATCTGGTGTTTCGTGGAATAGCAAAGAAGCTGTCACTAAGTCAAATGTTGCATTTCTAAAGCTGGTTTTTTCAGCATTCCCGTGTCGCCAGAGTATCTCTAAACCAGCATTTCTAGCTTTATCTTCTGCCCTTACCAGCATGTAGGGTGATAAATCCAAACCAATAACTTCCGCTTCAGGGAAAGCCTGCTTTAACATTAAAGTAGTGGAACCTGTACCGCAGCCTAAATCAAGTATGCGTCGTGGTTTTACCTTGACGGCATCAACTAAAGCCTGACGGACAATAGTTTCATTCGGCGGTACAACATATTGAGTAATCGGATCGTAACTAACTGCTGCACCGTAATTCAGATATCCGCCTGTAACACCGTGAAAGTTTTGACTGCTGTAGTACGCCGGAATTATCACATCACCTCGTCGATAGCGATCGCACTCTTTCTCCCAATCGATACTATCAGCGTAACGCCGTAACCCTTCCTCATCAATCAAAAGACGCACTACAGGGGATAAAAAACGTTCCCAGATTGTATCTTGACGCACTGCCATAGGTGTTGTTTCAGAAGTTGTTAGAGTTTTTTCAATCAGAGTTTTTTCTTTACAAATTTTAATACATCTTTTCGTTCTATGGCGATCGGCTTGACTTTTGTAATTTACTTTGTTACATTTGTAATACAAAGTGTTACGTCCTAAAAGTAATTCTTCAGCTTCACGAAAATTGAGCTAGGCAAATGAAAGACAATACAGCATTTAAATTGTTACAACTAAGTAGTAGGCTGTCAAGTTTAAATTGATGAGTAAACAAGTTTGTAAAACGCACTAAAATCCTGACTACAAACCTGAAAAAATAGCTTGAAAAGTACCTCAATAATGAGTTGTAAATCATACTGATAATTATCAGTGCCATCAGCCTAATCCGAAATCTAAAATTTAAAATCCAAAATAGAAAAATTATGCCCTACGAAAAATTAGAAATTACCACACCAGCACCCGTCTTATCTTGGGCAAATCATTCTTTGGGGCCAGAAGAAACTAAGATGGCAAAGAATGTGGCATCATTACCATTTGTATTTAAGCACGTCGCCTTAATGCCAGATGTTCACTTAGGAAAAGGTGCTTTAGTAGGTTCTGTAATTGCAACCAAAGAAGCAATTATACCAGCGGCTGTCGGTGTGGATATTGGTTGTGGTATGAGCGCGATCAAAACAGTATTTACCGCTGAACAACTAGAAGGTAAACTGAAGAAAATCCGCCTGGATATTGAAGCAGCAATTCCAACTGGATTTAATGAAAATAAAGACGTTGAAAAATCTGTTAGCAACTGGCAACACTGGGATGATTTTAAAGACTTGCATCGCGGCGTGCAAGACCTACAAAGTAAAGCCATGAAACAGATGGGTTCTCTCGGTGGAGGAAACCACTTTATTGAAGTGTGCCTCGATACAGAGAACCAAGTTTGGCTGATGCTACATTCTGGTTCGCGCAACATCGGCAATAAACTAGCCCAGTGCCATATTCACACAGCCAGGGAATTAGCAAAAATGGCAGGTAATAAATTGCCTGACCCTGATTTGGCTCACTTTGTCGCTGGTACGCCAGAATTTCAAGCATATTGGCACGATTTGCAATGGTCACAAAACTATGCGCGTGTCAACCGTGATGTGATGATGGCGCGTTTTAAGCACATAGTTGAGAAGCATCTGGCAGGTGGGAAGGCAACTAAACCTTTATTGCAGGTTAATTGTCATCACAATTACGCTGAAAAAGAAGTGCATTTTGACGAAGATGTATATGTAACTCGCAAAGGTGCAGTTCGCGCTCAAATTGAAGATTATGGGATTATTCCTGGTTCAATGGGGGCAAAGTCTTTCATCGTTAAGGGTAAAGGTAATGCCCACAGCTTCTGTTCTTGTAGTCATGGTGCAGGGCGTTTAATGTCTAGAAATAAGGCAAAAAACGTTTACACACTTGATGATTTGATAGAGCAAACAAATGGCGTAGAATGCCGCAAAGATGAGGGTGTATTAGATGAAATTCCTGGTGCTTATAAGTCTATAGATGAGGTGATTAATCAACAAACAGACCTTGTTGAAATAGTTGCTACCTTGAAACAAGTTGTGTGTGTAAAAGGCTAAAAACGAATGGCACTAAGATAAGTCCAAACTCTTGTGTTGCCTCGTTCCCAGGCTCCAGCCTGGGAACGCATTCTGGGTCTGGTCAAGACAGAGGAGGCAGAGCCTCTTAGAATACATTCCCAGTCTTCAAACTGGGAACGAGGTTAAAAGTTGTGTGTTACGACTTTTGTTAGCTCAAATCTAAAGTTCTTGACGTGTGGGACGGATAATCATTTCATTCACATCAACATCAGCAGGCTGCTCAATGGCGTAGGCGATCGCCCGGGCAATGGCATCTGCATCAATAGCGATCGCATAAAGTTGATCCATTCCCGCTGCTGTGTCTTTATCGGTAATCGTGGAAGTCAACTCAGTGGCAACGGCTCCTGGTGAGATATTAGTCGAACGGATTTCGCCGTTTGACTCTAGCCGCAACCCTTCAGAAATCGCTCGCACTGCGTACTTGGTAGCACAGTAGACTGCTGCCCCCGGAAACACCTTATGTCCGGCCACTGATGATAGGTTAATAACATGACCAGACTTTTGCTGACGCATAATCGGCAATACGGCAGCAATCCCATAGAGAACGCCCTTGATATTGACATCGATCATCTGATCCCACTCCTCCACCTTTACTTGATCGAGGGGAGAGAGCGGCATCAAACCCGCATTATTGATTAGCACATCGATACGGCTGTATGTACTCAAAGTTTCCTTTGCCAAGGCTTCCACTTGTGCGCGATCTGCCACATCTGTCACTCGATAGGTTGCAGTCCCTCCTGATTTAGCGATCGCTGCAACCAGTTCTTTCAACCGATCTTCGCGCCGGGCAGCCAGCATCAGCTTGGCTCCACTAGCAGCAAGTCTCTTCGCGGTTGCCTCACCTAAACCACTGCTGGCTCCGGTAATGATTACCACTTGGTTTTGAATCTCAGACATATTGATTCCTGCGGGTTATTGAGTGTGGTTTATGAAACATTGAGTGCTAAGTATAAACATTTCAAATCCTATTGTTATGCTACCTCTATAGTGTCGAGTAAACAGAGTAATGTTGAAAGTTTTTGCTGACCGTGGTGGTACATTCACAGATATTGTCGCTGTTACTAATAATCAAGTAATTATAGATAGACTTTCAAAGCATTCTGAACGTTTTTTAATTGTGACTTTGCCTAATCAGCAATGGATTATAGTCTATAAGCTACTTTCAGAAAATCCCGAACAATATCAAGATGCAGCTATCCAAGGTATTCGGGATATCATGGGTATTTCTAATAATGAACCCATTCCTAATGAAGCGATAGAAGTAGCAAAAATGGGCACAACAGTAGCCACAAATGCGCTGTTAGAAAGGAAAGGCGATCGCCTTGTTCTTCTCATTACCAAAGGCTTTAAAGATGCCTTAAGAATTGGCTACCAAAACCGTCCTAATATTTTTGCCCGGCAGATCATATTACCAACCATGCTTTATGAGCAAGTGGTTGAGATAGATGAACGCTACGATGCCAGCGGAAATGAATTAATACCTATAAATATTGAACAAGTAAAAAGTGACTTAGAAGCAGTTTACCAGACAGGAATTCGGAGTTGCGCTATTGTTTTTATGCACAGCGATCGCTATCCCAATCACGAACAACAAATAGCCCAGCTTGCTTTAGAAATCGGCTTTAGCCAAATATCCGTATCCCATCAAGTTAGTCCCTTAATGAAGTTAGTTAGCCGAGGAGATACAACAGTAGTTGATGCTTATTTAACTCCTATTCTGCGTCGCTACGTCAACAAAATAGCGAGTCAGTTGCCCGGAGTCAAATTAATGTTCATGAAATCTGATGGCGGTTTAATCGCAGCCGAACAATTTCAAGGAAAAGATAGTATTTTAAGTGGCCCGGCTGGCGGTATTGTTGGCGCAGTTCAAACTAGTAAAAGAGCAGGCTTCGAGTTAGTTATCACCTTTGATATGGGTGGAACAAGTACAGATGTTGCCCACTTTAAAGGAGAATATGAACGACAACTAGATTCAGAAATTGCTGGGGCACGGATGCGAGTTCCTGTATTAGCAATTAATACTATTGCTGCTGGCGGTGGTTCAGTTCTCTTTTTTGATGGTTCTAGTTATCGTGTCGGTCCGAAATCTGCTGGGTCAAATCCTGGGCCTGCTTGTTATCGACGTGGCGGCCCATTAGCAGTTACTGATGCCAATGTGATGTTAGGCAAAATTCACCCACAATATTTTCCTTCAGTTTTTGGAATTGAGGGCAATTTACCTTTAGACAAAGATATTGTCATTCAGAAATTTACACAATTAGCCCAAGACATTCAAGGCACTATATTAAATGATTGTACTCCTGAACAAGTAGCCGCAGGATTTATTGCGATCGCAGTAGAAAATATGGCGAACGCAATTAAACAAATCAGTTTGCAACGTGGTTATGATGTTACCCAATATGTGCTTTGTTGTTTGGGTGGTGCAGGTGGGCAAGTCGCTTGTTTAATTGCCGATACGTTGGGAATTAAAAAAATATTTTTACATCCTTATGCTGGTGTTCTCTCTGCTTACGGAATGGGATTAGCTGATGTACGGGCAATTAGAGAAGGGGGTGTAGAACAGCCTTTAAATCAAGCATTAATCCCGAAATTAAAGCAGTTAATGGAATCTTTAGAAGCTCAAGCTAGAAGTGAAATAAATAAGGTTAATATTCAAACAGAAACAGTCCAAAAAGTCAGTTTAAAATATGCAGGAACTAACTCTACATTGACAGTTAATTTTGCCGATGGTGTAGTAGTTATGCGACAAGAATTTGAGGCTGAACATAAATCCCGTTATGGTTTCATTCAATTAGATAAAACTTTAATTGTCGAATCAGCTTCAGTAGAAGTAATTCAGAAGATGGATACTCCTGAAGAACCTTTAATTACTCGTACTCGCCCTATAGATGAAGCTCCTGCATTTCTTGAGACAGTAAGGATGTTTAGTAGCGATAGATGGTATGATACTCTGGTTTACCGACGAGAAGATTTACAACCAGAAGATAGTATTAATGGGCCTGCGATCGTTGTCGAAAAAATTAGCACAATTGTAGTGGAACTTAACTGGCAAGCAAGGTTAACTGCGGACAATCATTTAATTTTACAGCGTCTATAAACTGCTTATACAGTAAGTATTTGTGGTGTCCAGGTTAAAAAACAGCGATTACCTTTCTGCTCTGTAACTTTTGCACCTAGCCGATCATAAAAATTAAGTCCGCGACTGTTGCGAACATCAGCATTCCAAGCAAGATGGGTACAGTCATTGTCCTTTGCAACTTGAGCTAAATAATTCATTAACATGGCTCCTGCTCCCTGGCTTCTCATATCTTCATCCACATACAAATCATCAAGCCAAATACTTGGTTGCCCTATAAAAGATGAGTATCTAAATCCATATAAAGCAAACCCAACCACACACTCTGAAGTTTCTGCAAATAAAACGTAAGAAAAAGGTACTGATCCAAACATTGTTTTACGTATTTTATCCTCAGTAACTTTAATTACACCAGAATAAGCACCAATCTTTCTATCAAACTCAGACTTTTTTTGGATAAAAGAAAGAATTAGTAATACGTCATCAGGTGTAGCAGAGCGAATATTCATTGAACTACTTTTAATCACTTTCGTAGATAATTTTACCAAAGAATAGGAATCAAATATGTACACAACAACTCAACCAGATCCTGTCCGCTTAGAAATATTTAAAAATCTCTATCAATTTATCGCCGAACAAATGGGAATTGTGTTACAAAATACAGCAACATCAGTGAATATCAAAGAAAGGCTGGATTTCTCCTGCGCTATTTTTGATTCTTCAGGATTATTAGTAGCAAATGCTCCACACATTCCTGTACATTTAGGTTCAATGAGTGAAAGTGTCCGCAGTTTAATTAATGATAAAGGCCATACCTTCAAACCGAGAAATGTCTATCTATCTAATAACCCCTATAACGGCGGAACCCACCTACCTGATGTAACTGCAATTACCCCAGTTTTTTTGGAAAATAGTGAAAATAATCCATGCCAAATCCCCCTATTTTTTGTTGCTTCTCGTGGACACCAAGCAGATATCGGGGGAATTACTCCCGGCTCAATGCCTCCCCACAGTACTACAGTAGAAGAAGAAGGAATTATTTTTGATAATTTTCTCTTGGTTGAAGAGGGGAATTTTCGAGAAACCGCAGTAAAACAGCACCTCTCAAATCATACTTATCCTGCTCGTAACCCTGAACAAAATATCGCTGATTTTAAAGCACAAATTGCCGCAAATGAAAAGGGAGTTCAAGAACTTCGTAAAATGGTTTCACAATATAAGCTCGATACTGTTCAAGCTTATATGAGCTTTGTGCAAGCTAATGCTGAGGAATCGGTTAGACGAGCGATCGCAGTTCTCAAGGATGGCTCATTTACTTATAAAATGGATAATGGCGCACAAATTCAAGTTAAAGTAACCATTCACCCAGAAAACCGCAGTGCTACGATTGATTTTACGGGGACTTATCCACAACTAAATAGTAATTTTAATGCTCCTAAAGCTGTGACTCAAGCAGCAGTTTTATATGTCTTCCGTACTTTAGTTGATGATAATATTCCTCTCAATGCTGGGTGTCTTAATCCTCTAGAAATTATTATCCCAGTTGGCTGTATGCTCAACCCAACCTATCCAGCCGCAGTAGTTGCGGGTAATGTAGAAACTTCTCAAACTATTGTTGATACTTTATATGGTGCTTTGGGTGTGATAGCCGCTTCTCAAGGAACGATGAATAATTTTACTTTTGGTAATGAGCAATACCAATATTATGAAACTATCTGCGGCGGCTCTGGAGCAGGAATTGATTTTGATGGAACTGATGGTGTTCATTCCCACATGACTAACTCCCGCTTGACCGACCCAGAAGTTTTAGAAACCCGTTATCCTGTACTTTTAGAAAGTTTTAGTCTTCGTCTTGATAGCGGTGGCAAAGGAAAATATTCGGGTGGTAATGGAGTTATCCGCCGCATTCGATTTCTAGAACCCATGACAGCTAATATTCTCTCTAGTCATCGGGTTGTTCCTCCCTTTGGATTAAATGATGGCGAAGCAGGAAAAGTAGGACGAAACTGGCTACAACGTCAGGATGGAATTGAAGAGAATTTAGACAGTACAGCAACAGTAGAGATGAAAACTGGGGATGTTTTTGTGATAGAAACTCCTGGCGGTGGTGGATTTGGTAAGTTTTCTTAATTAAAGAAGAAGTCAGAATTCAAGAGTCAAAATCAACGCAAATAAACGTAGAGGCTTCTCTACGAGACACTACGCGAACGGCTTGCCGCAGGCTACCACAGAGACACAGAGAAGCCAGCGCGTTGCGGGGGTTCCCCCCGTTGTAGCGACTGGCGCGACACAGAGGAATAAGGAGGAAGGAGTTTTTTATTTGGAACTTCCTAAACCTATCTATTCAGACGTTCGCAGACTTGCTAATGCTGCGCTATCCGCAAATTGTACAAAATTCATTCTGATATCATGTTCGGCAAATCACTTATAATATGTCATTGCGAATGCAACGAAGTGGAATGAAGTAATCGCAAAGGTTTGGGATTGCCGCGCTACGCTCACAATGACATAAGTATTAAGTCGAACATGATATGACTCCTAAATTCTGGCTCCTGAATTCTTCTTCAACTTTCCTAGGAAGTTAAGCATAGCTGAAACCACAGCCTCCGGTGACTCAATCAAGAAGCCATGACCACCACGGTCTATAACTACAAGTTCAGCATTAGGAATACCTTGAGTAAGTTGCTGGGAAAACTTTAGCGGAGTGAGAATATCTTGTTTACCAACCAAAACCAAGGTTGGACAATGAATTTGTTGGAGGCGGTCTGTTGTGTCACTGCTAAGGATGGCTTGGCTGTGATGATAGAGTGAATGAGTTGCAGGCGGGAAAGGATATCTGATGGCAAATTCAATCAGACTTTCGATCATTCCAGGAATCGAGTAGAAAGTGTCTGTAAATATCCAAGGCAATACAACTTTTTCATAAAGCTTTAAGTCTACATTGCTAGGAAGTTCGCCCCAAGTCTCAATGATGCTGTTGAATAATGCATCACCCTTTGCCAAAGATGAGAGTAGCATCAGACTTTTTACCTTTTCAGGGTGTGCTAACACTAACTCTTGGGCTATCTGACTACCCATTGAATGACCTGCTAGATGCACCTGATTAATCCCAATGTGATCGAGCAATGCTGCAACGTCACTAGCCATTTGTTTGAGACTATAGGGGTTTTCGGGAGCAGAACTTCTCCCCATACCTCGGTTATCTAAGCGAATGACTTGATACTGCGAAACCAGCGATGGCATGATCAGCGACCAATAGGCATGATCACAAAGGAAGCCAGCTATTAATAGCAAAGGCTCACCCCTTCCCTTAACATCGTAGAACAAATCAATCCCGCTAATCTGAACCTTGGGCATAGTAAATAATTCTGTTAAATCTTATTTTTAAAAAGGGATAGACAAGGCTAAACTCCTATGTTTTGAATTTCTCATCCACCGGAATTTGATAGCCGTTGGCGAGGCGATTGGTCATATTGGCTGTAGCTGCGATCGCCATTAGTTCCCCGAACATAGTATCATTCATACCCTTGGCACGCGCCGACGCTGTGTGCGAGGCAATGCAGTACTCACAGCCATTAGTTGCACTCACGGCGATATAAATCAGTTCGCGCATGAGTGGATCAATTTCACCAGGGCTGGTCATCACTTCCTTTACAGCTTGCCACGTTCGTTGCAGGGTAGGTGGATGGTTGGCTATGGCTTTCCAAAAGTTATTGATGTAGTCATTCTGACGTGTAACGCAGATGTCATCATACACTGCACGTACTTCGTCGCTGGCTTCTTCGTATTCAATCAGCTTAGTCATGTTTTAATTCCATATAGTTTCCCCAGCGAGTGGGAACCCCTAGATTGTAATACTGAGTTGCAATTAAAGATAATAACTTGAGTCTTTAAGGTTGAAACTTTTGCTCTCCTCTGCCCACAAACGACTTGGTATAGGCTAGCTATTTGTTGGGTGTTCTACTAGAACAGACTAAACAGTAAATTTACACTATTCTGTCAGAGAAACAGGTAGGGTCGTCCATGAAAAAACTGATCCAGCGTATTAAAGCATTACTCCAACGTATCCTCAAGAGGTCTACATCCAATTGTCAGCAACCATCGCCCCTAATAAATTATCGACTATTAGAAACTTCTCTTCCTAGTGTTTCTCCCCGATGGGAATCTGGTTTGGTGCTGGTGTGTTCACAATGTGCAAACGAGCAGTCAGGCTCAACAGCTTCTGAAGACTTAGAGAATTGGTTGAAATGTCGTTTAAAGTTTGAGGGATTATGGGGTGAATTTCGGGTCGTTAACACCAGCTGTTTAGGGGTTTGTCCACGGATAGGTATTACTGTTGTTGTTGTAAGTAACGGAAGTCACGGGAATAGTCCATGTTTAATTGTAAATCCCCAGAGCGATCGCGAACTTCTCTACTCATACATTAAACAAAATAAAGCCTGAGTTCAAAGCTTTACTAACGGTGAGATAGTTCAAACCTACCTCCAATAAACAGCACAAGAGCGACTGCAATCACAACCAAAGTTATTCGATTTAACAAAAAGGAGATAGTATTTGCAACTATTCGCCCTTTCTCTCTTCTTTTTTCCACAGGATACCTACACCCAAGAGTTATAAATTAAAAAGTGGTTATTCCCTTGTAACGAAAACTAGTACGCCACGGCGGAAATAGGACAACCATTTAAAATCCCTAAAGAGATTATTCCATAAAGCTTTTGACTTCCGCCTTGCGGTACTAGTGGCTAAAATCTGACCGTAACTTTTAAGCCAACCGCAAATAAGGACACTTTTGCAAAAACCCTGATGCTTTGTTATCGGCATCTAAGTTATGAGTATGTGTTGGAGTAGGTCGAATAACGCCACTAAATAGGTCATCTAACCCGTAGGGTGTGAAAAATTGCCATTGTCCTTGGACATCTAGTCGAACTCCCACAGCAGTAGCAGTATGCAGCCAATCTGCAATGGCTTCCTCGGTATTAGCGTAAGGTCTACTACCAGTACGCCAACGAGCAAAACTAGCTTGATTTTTGACATCAAACAGGTCATTAGGGAATTGTTCTGTGAGGGTTGTCTTTGCTGCTTGTTCTTGAGAACGGTTCCCCTCTATATCAAAAAATGCAATATCAAAATCTTTAATACCTAACCTACATTCATTGCCAAAAATTGAAGACCAAACGGTATTTCGGACTGCACCACCGGCTAACCACCAGTTAGGTAGATTTAGTTCAGCGATCGCACGTAATACTGTATCAATACGTGTATCAGTTAAAATCATCTGTAGGCGAGTGTTACTATTCATATCAAATTTCTGTGATTGTCAAGTAGAAGGTGAAAATATTATCATTCACATTTCATTAAATTTACGGTGTTGATAGTCATAATTTTGATGACAACTGGAAATTTGATGTGCAGTTAGAAACAATTAATCCACCTGATAATAAAATTAAAAAACCAAAGATTTTAGAAGTTCACGGAAATGCACCTCAACAGTATTGGAGTGAAGATGATGAATCAGATAAAGATGAAGAATGAGGAAATAATGGGATGAGATAGCATTAGTTATAATCAGGCAACACCAAATTATAAAGGAGATGAAATCTGTGAGTCTTCCATATACTGGAGGTTGTCAATGTGGACACATTCGTTACGAAATTCATGCCGAACCGTTAACTATCTACGTATGCCACTGTAAAGAGTGTCAAAAACAATCATCTAGTGCCTTTGGAATGTCTTTTACAGTACCACGAGATGCTGTTGTAATTGTTCAGGGACAACCGAAAGCTTGGACTCGCAAAGCTGATAGCGGACGCGAAATAAATAATTTGTTCTGCGGTGATTGCGGAACGCGATTGTTCCATGAACGGACTTATAACCCAAATACTATCAACGTTAAACCCGGAACCTTAGATAATACAAGTTGGTTACACCCAGTTGGGAACGTTTGGACACGCAATGCCCAATCATGGGTGATAATTTCAGACCAATTGCTCAATTATGATGGGCAGCCAGAGGATATGCGCCCTCTGTGGGAAAAATGGACACAACAGCATCCATAAACCCATAACACCCTACAGCACTACCCCGACAACTCCTAAGACAATATTCTATAAATAGTTAAACTAAATAGCACAGGTAACGCATTCCCAAGGCTGCGATCGCGTACCCACCCAACTCAGGCGAGTACCCTTGGTTGGTAATATAACTCATGACTGTACTAAACAAGATAATGACAAAATTTTTCTGGTAAGTGCCTTAATGAACATGTTAAATTATTTAAAATAGTAATAATAAACTCAAATTATAATTTCAGTTTGTATATCATAGGATTTTCTATACTTGTTTGCAAATCATGTTAAAAAAAGCTTACACACTATTAATATTTTTTATGAGAATTCTTGGACGTTTTCAATCAATTTGTTTAAGTAAAATTTGATAAAAAAATATTTTGGTTCATTTTCAACATTTTTAACAGTTAATTTCTAAACAAGGTTGATGAAAAACGATACACCAGAAGAATTAAACCCAGACAAAGAGATTGGACGCTTGATTGATGAAGTCATGTCTTCATCTCTGACTGATGAACAGTATCGCAAAAAGATGCAGCGACGCAAAGAAGTGCAGGATCAACGCATAGCACAAGCTGTACCTGAAAAAGGATTAATTATTGTAAATACTGGTAATGGGAAAGGTAAAACCACTGCGGCTTTGGGGATGGTGTTACGATCGCTAGGTCATGGGTATAAAGTAGCGATCGTCCAATTCATCAAAGGTAGCTGGGAACCTTCCGAGAAAAGGGTTTTCAGTTCTTGGGAAGACCAGATAGAATTCCACGCAATGGGTGAAGGCTTTACCTGGGAAACTCAAGACCGCGATCGCGATCTTGACAAAGCTAGCGCCGCTTGGGAAAAATCATTAGAATACATCCGCAATCCAGATTTTCATCTGGTGTTATTAGACGAAATCAATATTGCCCTCAAAATGGGTTACTTACCAGTAGAAGACGTTTTAGCGGGTTTAGCACAAAAACCAGCCAATAAACACGTTATTCTCACAGGTAGAGGCGCACCACAGGCTTTAATTGAGCGTGCTGACTTAGTAACAGAAATGACCCTAATTAAGCACCCTTTCCGCGATCAAGGTGTCAAAGCACAACCTGGAATTGAGTATTAAATCAGAATTCAGAATTGTTAAAAAACCAGGTTTCCTACTCAATCGAAAATAAAATTAGCTACAGGGTGATATCTAAAGAATATCAAAAAATATGTCTCATATCATGTTCGGCAAATCACTTATAATATGTCATTGCGAATGCAACGAAGTGGAATGAAGCAATTGCAAAGGTTTGGGATTGCCGCGCTACGCTCGCAATGACATAAGTATTAAGTCGAACATGATATCAGATGATACAGCTTCAAAAGTGAAAAAATATATTTTGCTTTTTTGTTGAATTCAATAAAGACCTAACCCCCAGCCCCTTCCCTGCAAGGGAAGGGGAGTAAAAGTCAGAGTGGATTGCTACGTCCCATTTGTTTATTTCTTATTCCAGAGACTTAAAAATGGTTGAGATATGGCTGGGGTAATCTGACTTTGTAAGTGATTTAATGCATCACGATGGTTTTGATTGTTGTCATCATAATAAGTAAACACATTCGTCAGCTTGACAATTTCAGGATTTTGATCGTTTGTTCCTCTCCATTTGTTAGTAACTTTGTGTAAAACGTCCTTGGGTAAATTTTGTTGTAAGTTAGTTAAGGCTGCGATGTAAGAAGGATTTTTAGGATTGTTTTTGAATTGAAAGCACAAATCTATCAGCTTGAGTTGTGACTGGGGCTGAGGCTGAGGTTTACCTGTTAGGCTAGGTTGCTGTAGAAGTTGACGCTGTTCAATAGTGGCAATGCCATTTTCAGTTAAACCCTGAGATTTCTGAAATTTCTTGACTGCTGTATAAGTGGCTGGCCCATAAAAAGGCAAGTCTTTTGGAATTTCGGCATTGGTTGCAAAACCGTGAAACTTCAATCTATTCTGAAGCCCTTTGACTGTATCTTCCATTACAGTTCGAGTTTCCGCATCAGCGTTACCATTAACCTTAAGTTTTTGTGGATACTGTTTTTGAAACTTTTTAATGGCTTCTTCTGTAGCATCATCTGTCAAGGAGTTGTTATTCCGTTTCCAGGGAGCAAATTTAGTGAGATCCGGCTTAGGATCAATCTCAGGAGTTAAATATCCCAGTCCGATCAATATATGACGGATGACTTCAGGGCTACTAACGGCCATACTTTTTGGTTCCTTTGCTACTAAACTACCATTTAATGTATCCGGTTTTACAAAAATTGGGTAAGTAGGAATAAATAAATCTAACATTTCTTCTTTGCAAGGCGTTCTAAAAGTTAAGCGATGTGTAACGACAAGCTGCTTTTCTAGCAGACGTTCGGCGTAGATAAGTACACAGCGTCAAAAAGAAAGAGCGATCGCTTATTCTCAACTATTGATGATACTACGCAGTAAGGTAGCACAACTAGCTGTACTACCCACTACGAACTTATCAAAATTAATGTGGTGGAGTACTAGCTAGGTAACTGTTTGGCATTGACAACGTATAAAAACTCATTACCATTTTTAGGTAAGAAAACGAGTGGTTTGTTCTTCCCTGGCAACTGCAATTCAGCAGGAAGTAAAGTAAAGGGTAAATACAGTAGTTTTCTTTTGCATGAGGTACAAAGTCACTCGTTTTGACTGAAGGAAGAAGAATAATTTGATTTGTGAATCCTTGATTCTTACCTCATTTAGTTGCAAAGTGCTGTATCTGGATTTTGGAAATCAACTGTAATCTTCTTAGAAGTGCCGTTAACTAAGAAACAGATTAGCCAGTTTTTAAAAGAGTATTTTAACCGATTATCAAATACAGAAAACATCATTATTATAGCGGTTCTCGTTTACGTGAGGCACACCCGTAAGGGCACGGCACTGCCGTGCCCTTACACCTTGCAATATAATAATCTTGTACCGCATCTGAATGGGAACCGCTATAACATCGCTCAATTATTACCAGAGAAAAAATCAAACTCTCGTTTAATATTCCAGCGCTTACCGTCGTGAAGTAGTAAGGTTAATTTGTTAGCACTAAACTCAAAATGTAACTGACGCTTTTCAAACTCAGGCCAAGCAGCTTTAAAGTTTTGCTTTTTTAAATCCCCAAAGGCAACCGTTATATGGGGCGCGAAAGGGCGAGTTTTAGAAACCTTGTCAACAACTCCTAAGTTACTTTCTATATAAGTCATTAAATCAGCTTGCAAAGTTAAAAGCTCTTGACTTCTGACAACATTAATGTGTATAACACGAGGTGCAAAGGCATCAAACCCCCTGAGTGTAATGAATACTGGCTGTTGTCTACTAGCAAACTCTTCCAAGGATGTTTCTAACAGTGGCAAGTTGGTATTTTCCCATTCAAAGGGCGGTTGCAAGGTAATATGCGGCGGAGACTTTAGCGCCTTACTACTAGCATAGTGATCGGCAAAGTACTGCTTAATCTGGTTGGCGTAATCTTGAATATCTTGCGGTGGTAGGAGGGCGACAAAAAAACGGCTCATGTATCTATATTAATTGCGATCGCACCTAGAGGTCTAATAGTTACAGATACGTCTCAAAAATAGTAATAACTTAAGCAGGATGTCTGTTGTAACTGGAGTTAAAAAATACCCCTGCCGGGAAGCAAGCTACAACTTAACTTATATTGATAAATTTTATTATAACTAATCACCTGAACTTGATATAAGACATTGACGGGCAGACATTACCCTGGCGATATTTCTGCTGTAATGATTAGATACTTCTTGGTTCTAGCCTTGCCTGAAGGGGGATAGAAACAATAAATTCAGCCCCTTGTCCTAAAACGGATACACATTCCAACCTTCCTCGATGCTTTTTAGTCACAATCTGGTAACTAATAGATAGCCCTAAACCAGTGCCTTTACCAACAGCTTTGGTAGTAAAAAAGGGTGTGAAGAGTTGCGATCGCACATTTTCACTGATACCAGAACCGTTGTCAGCAATGCGAATGACGGCGACATCGCCTTCAACAGTAGTACGAATTGTAATGATACTTGGCTGACGTGCAATATCGGCATAAGTCCGATGTTCGTTAAATTCCTCTAAAGAGTCGATCGCATTTGCGAGGAGATTCATAAATACCTGATTCAGTTGCCCAGGGTAGCACTCTACAGGTGGCAGGTTGCCGTACTCCTGTATTACCTGAATTCCCGGATGATCTGGCTGGGGTTTGAGCCGATTTTGCAAAATCATTAGGGTGCTATCAATGCCCTCATGGATATTAACGGCTTTAACTTCAGCTTCGTCTAGGCGGGAAAAGTTTCGTAAAGATAATACAATTTGGCGAATGCGATCGGTTCCCACTTTCATTGAAGCCAACAGCTTCGGTAAGTCTTCCATCAAAAAATCTAAGTCAACCGCATCTATCTCATTCTGAACTTTAGGTGGTAAATTCTGGTTTTGCTGCTGATAAATTTGTACTACACTCATCAAGTCTTTGACATAATTATTTACGTAAGTCAGGTTGCCGTAGATAAAGCTGACTGGGTTATTGATTTCGTGAGCAATGCCTGCCACCAACTGCCCCAAGCTAGACATTTTTTCGCTTTGCACCATTTGGGACTGGGTAAGCTTCAATTCATCGAGCGTGTGTTCTAGCTGCTTTGCTTTCTCACGCGCTTGGGTTTCCGAAATCTCTAACTCCTGGGAGTATATGTGCAAATTTGTGTAGAGCCGAGCATTTTCTATAGAGATGGAAACTTGCGAAGTCAATAAGTTAAGTACCTCTAATCGCTCTGCGGTAAAGACTCCGGTGGTGAGGTTATTTTCCAGGTAAAGAACTCCAGTTAGTTTACCCTGATGAGCGAAAGGCAAACACAAAACTGATTTGGGTTGATTGGCAACAATATAGTTGTCACTTACAAAACGCTCTGTGTGGCTAGCATCGTCTAAAACCAAATTTTCTTTTGTTCTTTCAACATAGTTAATCAGCAAAACTGGTAGCTTATGCTTTACTTGAAACAGACTAGACGATCGCACTGTCACTTGATCTCGATCAATGCTTCCTTCGGCTTCAATCACCCACTGGTTCTCTCGTTTTACAAGTAGATAACCCATTTGGGCCCCAGCATTCTCGATCGCGATCGTCATCATCTTCTCCAGCAGCCGATTTAACTCCATCTCGCTTGAGAGTGCCTGCGATGCTTTAATTGCTGTGCTTAAATCTAGAGTTTGGGTTTTAGCTTCAGAAATATCCCTAATCTGCTTTGTAGCCGTACTCCGTCCATTTACCTCCCCGACTGGATCTCTAAAAAGTTGGGAATATTGTTCATCCAGTTGCCGGACTTTACCTGTAGCTTCCCACTTGAGATAGCGATAGCGAGCTTCTTTAAAATAAACTTTGGCAAAGTTTTTTCTATCCTTGGCCAAGTAGAATCGAAATGCGAGTTCATTTGCTAAGGCTTCATTTTGTAAATAACCGTTTTCGGCAGCAGAAGCGATCGCAAGGTCATACAGCTCCATTGCCTGATAATCTTGTTGGTAAATCCGAGCAATTTCAGCTTGAATCAGCAGGAACTTGTGTTGATAATTGGTTGGGCAGTGTATTGCCCATTGCTGGAATTTTTCTAAGTTGGTATTTAGTTTATGCAGATAAATGGCTTGAGTTGCGGTATCTGCCTCCGCATAAGCGCCCGCTAAAGCAATACTTTGGTGAAAATAGAAAACAGGATTAATAAAAATTCCTCGCGCTCCGCCAACAAATTTTTCGGCATTCTCTGCATACTCAACAGCTTTGGTAGACTCTCCATACCAGTTACAGAGCGCAAGCTTATAGATGTAAACTACAAATGCACTCAACATATCCGAAGATGCCAATGCAAACTTTAGCACTTGCCGTTCATCTGCCCAAGTTCCAACAAGTTCGTCAATCTTTTCTGCTGGCTTAGTCAGGTTAGCGATCGCTTCCATAGCCAGCAGATGGTAGTTCAACATATTTTTGTCAATCTTGCGGAGGCTAGGAATAAAATCTTCGGCTACTTCTGCGGTTTTTTCTAAAGATTCATTTCCAAATAAGCATTGCCATAAAAAATTAACTGAACAATAGCCAGACCATTGATAAGAACCTGTTTCTAAACCACTATTAAATCCTTTCAATAAATAAGGCTTACCCTGGCTAATATGGTCTTTGTAATGACAGATTAAACCTCCCCACATATTCAAAATATTTGCTTCTAATTCTTTCGTTCTTAAAATTTCATGTAAACGCAGAGATAGCTCACCAAACTCATAACCTGAATCTACCTCACCATATTGAAATACTAGGTTGAATGAATACAGCATATAACCAAATACTGAAATTGGTGAGTTGCCATACTGAACTGAAAGTTGAGTTATATTCATCGATGTGATATGCAACGCTTTCGATCCTAAAAAGTAGGCAATGGGCCAGACTTCTTTTAAGATGCGTTGAGCCATTAGCTTCTCTTCGTCTTGCATTGGCGGTAGTTCTGCGAGACTAAAAGTTGTGCGATCGCCAATAACTTTTTTGGTATGATTAAGTTTTTCTAACAAATATGCATCATCGGGATAAGCTGTAAACTCCAAGCCTAAAAGCTCTAAGGTATTTAGCCCAATTTTATATGCGGAGTTTAAATCATTCTCCATGCGATAACACATAATCCGATATTCATTTACTCGGCACATATCAAGAGTAGTTTTAACTTTACTGAAAGTCTGCTCAAAAATCAGCAAAGCTTTCTCATATTTACCATTTAAAAATTTTGCTTCTCCAACTTGTAAATATAATGTTAAGGTGAGTAAATAATTATCTTGCCAGCTATTTTCAGGTAGATAACTCATCCCTGTTTTCAGCAATTTTAGTGCAGTGACAAACGCCGAAGATGATTTTGCTCGCTGGCCTGCTTTCAGATTTAATTCTGCCAGTTCATATCTTTCTGCTGGTTCCACAATCAATGAGCTACCAGCATTGAGATGGTTGACGATATCAAAAAGATGTTCTTCTAACTGGGCTTTTTCAGTATTGTGTAATAGTAATTTGCCTATCTTCAGGTGTACTTGTTTTTGCTGATCGGTTGGAATTAAAGAATAGGCAGCTTGCTGAACGCGATCGTGCAAAAACTTATAGTCAACTTGTACGGCAGTATCACAGTATGTTGCCAATTCTGACTGATTCAACAACTGAGGAATTTTGTAAGTATCGCTTAAGGGAAGAATTAATCCCGCCCGCAAAGCTTCCCATAAATCAACTGCTGTTGCTGATGGAGATTTTTCGTTTACTACAGCTAGAATTTCTAAATTAAATCGGTTGCCAACACAAGCAGCTAACTGTAAAACTTGCTGCGTCGGTTCTGACAGCCTCTGAATTTTATTCACCATTAAATCGACAACATTATCGGTAATGGCTTGTTCCTGAATTTTGTTGAGATCCCACTTCCAGAAACCCGAACGATAATCAAATGTCAAAAGATTATCTTGATGCACTACTTTTAGTAACTGAGTCAAGAAAAAGGGATTACCTTGGGTTTTTTGAAATAGCAAATCAGCTAAAGGTACTGCCTGAGATGATTCGCAATTGAATGTGTCAGTAACCAGTTGAGTAATATGAGGTGCTGCTAATGGCTTCAAAAGTAACTCTTCAACGGTTGCCCCAAATGCTTGAATTGTCTCTAGCATTAGCATCAGTGGATGGGTGGGACTAACTTCGTTATCTCGGTAAGCCCCAATCAGCAAGAGATACTGACTTTCTGGGTCAGTCATCAGATTCTCGACCAGGTTCACAGAGGCGGCATCTGCCCATTGGAGGTCATCTAAAAACAATACCAAAGGATGTTCAGCAGCAGTAAAGGCATGGATAAATTGCTTAAACACCCGATTGAAACGGTTTTGAGACTCAGCAACTCCCAACTGTGGTACAGGCGCTTGCTGTCCAATAATCAGTTCTACTTCCGGGATGACATCAATAATAACTTGACCGTTAATTCCCAATGCTCGTAGTAATTTATTTTTCCAAATTTCAACTCTGGCTTGGCTTTCAGCTAACAGTTGTCGCATCAATTCTCGAAATGCTTGAATCAAAGAAGCATAAGGAATATCTCGCTTGAGTTGGTCAAATTTGCCACCGATAAAGTAACCTCGTTGCCGGACAATCGGTTTGTGGACTTCGTTAACTAATGAGGATTTGCCGATACCTGAGTATCCTCCTACCAACACAACTTCGCTCGAGCCAAGGCTAACTTTATCGAAGGCAGACATTAGAGTTGCTACTTCTACTTCCCGACCGTAAAGTTTTTGAGCTATTTGGAATTGATGTGAAAAATCCTGCTGACCTAGGCTAAAAAGGTCAATGCTGCCTTTTGTTTGCAGTTGTATCGTTGTTTGCTCTAAATCAGCCTTTAACCCGTAAGCACTTTGATAACGGTCTTCAGCAGTTTTCCTCAGAAGTTTCATAGCGATCGCAGAGATTCCCAATGGTACATTAGGATTAATCTCATGCGGAGCTACAGGAATTTTTGCAATGTGACAATGCACTAACTCCATTGAGTCTTGAGCATTGTGGAAGGGAAGCTGACCCGTCAGCATTTCGTAGAAACTGACACCTAATGAGTAAAAATCTGTACGATAATCTAAGGTTCGGTTGATACGTCCGGTTTGCTCTGGCGACATATAAGCCAGTGTTCCTTCTAGAAGGTTGAGACTACTAATTTCTGGGCTTTCTTTTGACAGCAGCGAAGCGATGCTGAAGTCAATCAATTTTATTTTTTCGGTATTGGGGTTATAAAGAATGTTTTCGGGTTTAAGATCCTTATGGATAATGTGGTGGGTATGTAACTCTCCCAATGTTTCAGTAATTTGATTGGCAATGTTAAGAAATTTTTTAAGTTCAATCCCTGTAGTAGATATCTGATATTTTAAAGTTTCTCCACCAAAGTCTTCTAAAACCAGTGCTAGACCATTATTGTAGCCGTTGTCATAACTGATTAATTCATGGGCTTTAATTACACCTGCAATATTCAGATTTTGGATAATTTCGTATTCGTGCTTGAGTTGAGCAATCTCTTTGATACTGGGATACTCTGCTTTGAGCAGTTTGATAACAACTGAGTGTCCGTTAGCCTTGGAGTATGCTCGATAAATTACTGTGGCAGCAGCTTCATAAATTAAACTTGTAATACTATAGTCAGAGATGTGAGCAATTAATTTAAACATTAATACTTGTCTGAATTTTGTTTACTAATAGATTTTGGTAGTTCTTATGATAGTTCCCAGAATTCAAGTCAAGTTAACTCTTCAAATGCTAATTAAGGAAAATTAGCCTAGGCGGATCTTTACCACCACGCAATGACTATAAACTTTTTCATCTAGTGTGTGCAGATTGTTTTTCTACGTATTAGTCGTAAGTTTAGCTGTGCTAAATAAGTGGGGAATTCACCTACTTGCGTCAGTCCAACAAGTAAATCGAGCATACAGCACTTAGAGCCTTGTTTAACGACGTAGGTTTATCCCTGCTTCTGATGGTGGAGTTCGGATAATAACTAGGGACTTCCAAAGGCAGGGAAAGCAGAAAAGGGATAGAATTTTCCCTTTCCCCCTTACCCTTTTCCCCACTTCTGCAAGAAGTCTATTATGATGCCTACAGTTACGAAGTCAAGTCATTATGCAACACTGACTCCTAGCGTATAAGATAAATCATCCTTAGAGATGCTATCCACATTAGAGAAAATTCCGCCATCTTCAGGCGAGAAAGCAAATTTACTCACTGAAATAGAGTACGTACCTGCACCCAGTGAAGTGGTGATTGATGACCCCAAATCACGTTCAACGCCACTATCGTCGTTATTTTCCAGTAAAGTGCCAGCATCGTTAAACAGTCCAAGAATTGTATCTCCAGATGTCGCTGTACTGATAGTGACACTTCTTGTATTTGCTAAAGAAAATGTAAAAAAGTCGAAATCGGGATTATCCCCCGGTTGAACTGTTGCAATCTGGGCTGAAAGATTAACGTTTGAGCCTGATGATAAGGAACCTAACCCTTCAGCGCTGCTCAGTGTGTTGTTTGTAGCTTCTCCAGCATTTTCTCGCTCATAGAAAAGGAAGTCATCACTATCAAGTCTAAGATTGTTTCTCCCCAGAGCAATACCTATGATCTCATCTGGCTCTCCTCCGGGTTTGTCTGAGAATATTCGTGTGTTGGTTCCAACAACTTGCAGACGGTAGTCCTGTAAAGCTCCTTTGAGTTCAATTCGATCTTCGCTAGAGTTGAAATCAGTAATAGTAGCAAAGTCTCCAAAACCAGGATTGGCAATGTTGTTATCGTCGTAGAAAATATTTAGAGCATCCCCCAAGATAAATCTATCTACCCCAGCCCCACCAGTTAAAGTATCAGTTTCCTCTAATCCAGGTGGAAGCAAATCACGGGGAAAATTACCGATGAGGATGTCGTCTCCAGACCCCCCATTGAGTTTGTCATTGCCACCCCCACCTTGTACAGTGTCATTGCCGTCGTCACCATTAAGGATATCATTGCCAGCAGAACCGTCTACCGTGTCATTGCCTGCTCTGCCATTGAGAGTGTTATTTAAAATATTACCAAAGAGGAAGTTGTTAAGACTGTTACCTGTCCCATTGATACCAGGAACTTCCCTCAGCCTTAAGTTCTCTAAATTCGCGCCTAGTGTGTAGCTGAAAGAAGGACGGACGGTATCTATGCCGGAATTTGCAGCTTCCGTAATGATATCACCAGCGCTGTCAATGATGTAATTGTCGTCGCCTGCACCACCCTTTAAAGTGTCGTTTCCTCCGCCTCCATCAAGTGTGTCATTGCCACCATTACCGGATAATTGGTTGTTTTGGTTGTCGCCAACAATGCTGTCGTTTGCATTTGTGCCGATGACATCATCAAAGTTGACTACAGTGAATGGCAAGATTCCCAAACCAGGAACGTTATTGGCAGCCAACCTTTGAGTTTGCAGGTTAACGGTGATAAATACCCCAGCCAAAGATTGGGATGCATCTATGGTGTTATTGGCAATATTCTTATTTACAATAATCTTTTCTACTTTAAAGAGTTGGTCTTGACCAAATCCCCCAGCTTTTTGAATGGTTCCGACACCTGACAAGGTGATTTGACCTAGTTGACTGTAGTCTGCGGTATCAGTACCATCTCCGCCATTAATGCTGTCGTTACCCTGACCGCCAATGAAGGTGTCACTGCCTGCACCACCTGCGAGAGTGTCGTTTCCTGTGCCACCATCAAGTGTGTCATTGCCTTCTCCACCGTTTAGACTATCGTTCCCCGTCCCACCTGCGAGGGAATCGTTACCAGCTAAACCGTTCAAGGTATCGTTACCGGAGGTACTATTGGCATTACCACTACTAGCCCAACCAACTATCGTGTCATTTCCCGAAGTTCCATTTCTCGTGTCAGCGCCTGTAGTACCGAAAATTAACGCCATATTGCTTTCCTGAATTTCTCACTAAATAAGTAAGTTCAGCCTTAGTTAAAGAACTATTCCTTAATTCAATGAAAATTACTTGTCATTTGCGTAATCTAATGTTGGAAAACATTAATTATTTGGCTAGGAATTTATAAATTAAAAATATCCAACTATTTATTGTGGGCTGACCCGAAAAGCCCGCCTTTGCTTGTGAACGAGTGAGATGTCCACTCTAGAAAATTAGATAATTTATTTTCTGAAAATCCTTATAACTGATTACGCGAATAAATAATTAAGTAATTAGGTCAAATATTTTGGTTCTTTTTTCCAAGGTTTTGAACTCATCTGTAATTATTTAATTAGCATGAACTACAAAGCTACATACATTATTTAACAAATCTTTAAAATCTTCACAAATACGATTCATAATGCATTAATATTATATATTTATAAAACTTAATTAAATATTTTTTTAAATCTATTAATTTTTTTACTTAATATTACTAGTCTTTTTAGCTTAATGCAGTATCCTCGTTCAATTAAGTTTCCCTACTAGATTTTTTTGTTAAATAAAATTATTTTATTAAAAATAATTTTAGATTAAAAAATGTATTATAAAAGACATAACTTAAACTTATGTACTAAGTTAAAAATTTTTGCGCTGAATAAAACTTAACCTTTACATAATTTTTATATAGTTACTTGAGATTAAAAAATTAACGATTTCTATGGCTACGCCTATGCATAACCACAGAAATGGTCGAAACAAATCTTAATAAAAAAGTCTATCTTGACAAATGTTTTATACTTTGCTCTGATTAGAGTAATCAAGGAGTGCTAACTTCAGACTTATAACAGAGTCACTGTTGCCGATTACTCTCACTGCGATCGCAGCAAGTCTAAAACATTTGTTTTGCTAAACTGTCACTCCCTCCAACTCCTCATCTGTCAACTCATACAACTGACGCAATTTATCTAACTTGCCAGCATCAGCTTCCCAAAAACCGCGTCCATGCGCCTCCAACATTCTCCCTAAAATATTGCGAAAAGCTTCAGGATTTGCCTTGCGTAATTTATCCGCCATCTCTGCATCTAAGGCATAAGTATCAACCGCTTGGTCATAAACCCAATCATCGGTAAAATCGGCAGTACCACCCCAACCAATCAGCGCCGTCATCCGTTGGGAAATTTCAAAAGCACCACCAGAACCTTGATTCGCCATCGCTTGCGCCCATTTGGGATTTACCAACTTGGTGCGATACTCCATTCGCAGCAAATCATCTAAATTGCGGGGTGTAGTATCTTTCGAGAAACTTTCTACAAAGCTGGTTGTAACCTTCTTACCGCTTTGTTTTTCTGCTGCCTTTTTCAAACCGCCAGTATTGGCGTAATATTCTTGAATATCCGTTAAACCATATTCTACCGAATCGATTTCTTGAACAATGCGATCGCTAGTTTTTAATAACGTATTCAAAATTTCCGGTCTAGCTTGACCTTTATCTTCTCTCCCGTAGCTGAATACATTGCGACTTTGCCAAGTATTCCCCAACTCCTCGCCAGATTCCCAGTTACCATCAACCACGCGATCGTTCACCAAAGAACCAAAATCACCCGCCGGATTAGAAAACAATCTCGCAGATGCATTCTCTACACCTTGTGCTTTTAAAGCCAAAGCGTGTCTTCTAATAAAATTTTGATCATCCGGTTCATCAGCATCAGCCGCCCGTTGAAATAAATCATCTAATAATTCGATGATATTTACAAAACTATCCCGGAAAATCCCAGACAAATTACCCAACACATCAATGCGGGGATGTCCAACCTCAGCCAACGGCTTTAATTCATAACGAACAATTCTACCAGTTCCTTCCTTAACAGGTTCAGCCCCCACCAATTCCAACAGAATCCCCAAAGATTCACCCTTAGTTTTAATCGCATCCAATCCCCACAACATCACTGCCACCGTTTCTGGATATGTGCCATGTTCATCCAAATGCTGGGCGATAATTTTTTGAGCAATTTCTCGTCCCCGTTCATACGCCGCAGGCGAAGGCATCCGATAAGGATCTAAAGCATGAATATTTCTCCCAGTCGGCAAAACACCAGCCCCATCCCTTAACAAATCCCCCCCAGGCGCAGGCGGAATATACTCCCCATTCAATCCCCTTAACAAATTCGTTAACTCATCCGTAGATTGCATTAACAAATTCCTTATTTGCTTTTCCTCCTCTTCTCTGTGTTCTCTGCGCCTCTGCGGTTCGTTTACATCTTCCTCCCCCCCAAAATAAGCCTCCAAATACGACTCCAACTCCTCCTCATTCGGTGCTTCCCCCAAAGTATGCAACCCAGAAGAAAACAACCGATTTTCTAAAACTTGTAAATATTCGTACAACTCCACCAAATAATCATCAAAAGCATGACTGCTAAACATCCGCACATTTTCGGGAGTAAACGCAATACCTAACCGTTTAGCATCTTCAAACGGGCAATCTGCATCTAAACCAGAGTCCACAATTTTTTTACAAATGCCTTCCTTCAAAACATAATTCTTTTGTGGATCTTCACGATACTCCGCAATCAAATCCCGCAACGCCACCAATTCTTTATATAAACCTGCGCGACCATAAGGCGGTACATTATGGGAAATTAATACACCATAACCGCGACGTTTTGCCAACATCGATTCAGAGGGATTATTCGCCGCATATATATATAGATTAGGCAAATTTCCTAACAGAATATCTGACCAAGAATAACCCGTATTCCCCAAAGGAGAACCAGGCAACCATTCCACCGTCCCATGCATCCCAAAGTGAACTATAGCATCAGCTTGAAACTCATTTTGCAGCCATTTATAATAAGCTGCATATTGAGGATGGGGCGTTAAATCTCGTTCAAACATTAAGCGCATGGGATCGCCTTGTATCCCTAATGGTGGTTGTACACCTATCCATACATTTCCTAATTGCACACCGCCAATCTGAAATTCATCGCCGGATGTTTTAATTCCAGTTCCAGTGAGAGATTTCCATTGTTTTTCGATGCGGGAGGTTTGCAGATATCCCAACCATTTTTCTAGGGTACGGGCGCTAACGGACGCGGGGATATTTTTTGTATCATCTAAAGATTCATCCGCTTCTTTTACCCAGCGAATCAATTCTTCCCCATCATCTGGTAAATCTCCCACGGTGTAACCTTGTTCTTTAAGTGCGTGGAGAAACTTCAGCAAACTACGCGGCACATTTAATAATGCAGCTGTACCCACAGCACCATAACCAGGAGGAAACCCATATAAAATGATGGCAATCTTGCGTTCCGAAGCAGGTTTTTGCCGCAAAGCCACCCAAGTTTTTACCCTACCAATTAATCGCTGCACCCGTTCGGGAACCAGATAAATATTTTCGCCCACCAAACCACCGAGGGGAACGGTATCAATAGCCCCATCCAATTCTGGTAATGCGTACAATACCACACTTTGCAATCCGCCGACACCTTGGCGCGTCCACGAGGAAATATCTTGAATTAATAATGGTGCAGCAACAATATAAGGTACATTTTTGGCAGTGAGGATGCGCTTTGCTACTTCTACCTGACGGCCAGCTTCCATTGAACCAGCCGGGCCACCCACCACAGGAAAGCCAATTGTTGAAACGATCGCATCTACTTTTACTGCTTCACTTGATAGTGAGGGAGTTTCTATATTACCTAGTTGTCGTTGCTGAATTTCATAGTCGGTTGTCATTAAATCTCGTACCGCCACATGTCCTTCTACGCCGTTGATGAAGATGGGTAAAGGAGTTAAGCCAGCTTTTTCAAAACTGCGAATTAGTTGAGGAATGTAGGGTTGTTTGGTGATGACGTGTTTACGGTAGAGGAGAATTCCTACAACAGGTTTTGTGGCTTTAGATCCCCCTTTATAAGGGGGGCTAGGGGGGATCTTCTGATACCATTCCAGGTATGCTTTTGGCGATTCAAAAAACCCTTGATAGTCGGGATGGAGTAATCCTATGTTGGGGGTTTCAATTAACGGGGGAATGTCACCGACTTTTAAACCCAAGTATTTTTCTGCCAGTGTCCAGAATAATGAGGCTACGTTTTCTGGGCCGCCAGCATTCCAGTAACCATAGATAATTAACCAGTTGCGTAAGTCTTGGACTTTTTGCACTGGCACATATTTCAGTAGTTTGGGGCCAATCTTTAAGAAGCTAATGTAACCAGCGAGTTTGTCTTCTTCTCGTCCGTTGCTAAATTTGTCGAGGATGAATTTAACTGGTTTGGGCATTCCTTTGGGTTTGTCGCCAATGGCAAAGTCACCCAGCTTGGTTAAACTCATCAATTCTAAGGCTGACTCAAACACCAAACGGATGGGAATTTGGGAAATGCGATCGCGCAGCCACACAACCTGGTCATAATCAAATAGTAGGCTACCGAAAAACACATCAGCGCCATCCAGTGCTGCTTCTACCTCGGTGCGTTGACTGGTAAGATTGCGATCGCTAAACACCCGAATATCCAACTCAGGACAGCGAGAGTTAGCCAAAAAAGCTGCTTTTCTATACAAATCAGCGTTGAACGATTCAAACCCAGCAACCAAGACGATGCGTTTCATGCCTGTAAGCTACGAAATATTTCTTTACCTTGATCTTAAACCTGCTTTCAGGCTGATTGTTAAATATCTACCAACAGATTTCGGTCATTTAGCCGTACTAGTACAGGATAGAGGAAATAAACATTCCATTTTATCGGGCTGAAAAGCCTGTATTATCGGTTTTCTTGCTTTTACCCCTCTGCTTTTGTGGCCTTCTGCTTCTCTGCACTTGTACCACTCTACCCAATACGCTTCGGATAAGCATTTTTCATTTTCCTTGTGGTCTGGGGAATGGGATTGCAGGTATTGGGTAAAGGATGTATTCAAAACCTTTCCCCTTTTAACCGAAGCGTATTGCCACTCTACCTTCTTGCACTAGGTACAATTGTCATAGCTTTCTACTTTTAGGAAGCGTTATTATTTTAAAGATGAGGGTAATTGCTGCATTTCAATTTATTGCAACAATCACCGGATTATTGCCGATTTTGATAAATTATGAGAATTGTGTTCTTTCTTCCAAAAAGTGGCTTTTGCTACATAAAATCTGCTTAAAAAGTTTGCCAAGAACTTACTTTTTTGTCAGTATATTAATGGTTAAAATAGTAATGTAGACATTGCCAAAAAGTAGCTAAACAAACGTAGTAGCAAAACTTTTTATCTCAAAGTTGAAAAGTTTTGAATCAGTATCAAAATAAGTAAATTGAGGATAAAATCATGAAATTTGGAATTGATAGCGGGCACAATTGTCCACCAGATACAGGAGCTAGGGGCATCAAAGTTGAGGATAATTTAACTCTAGATGTAGGTAATAGAGTTATAGCCAAGTTAAGAGCTTTAGGAAATGAAGTCGTAGTATGTAAACCAAGTAGTGCTAGTACAGTCCGTGACTCACTCTCAAAAAGATGTTCTATAGCTAATGCTAGTAGAGTAGATATTTTTGTTTCAATTCATTTTAATGCTTTTAACAGACAAGCTAATGGCACAGAAGTTTTCGCAACTAGTGATACAGGCAGAAAAATCGCTAAACCTGTATTAGATGAAATCGTCAAGTTGGGATTTTTTAATCGCGGTGTTAAGAGTGGTTCCCACTTGTATGTTCTGAAAAATACAGATATGCCTGCTATCTTGATAGAATGTTGCTTCATTGATTCGCAAAAGGATATGAATCTTTATAATCCTGAAGCAATGGCTAATGCGATTGTCAAAGGCTTAACTGGTAAATTGCCAAGTGCTCCTGTTAACCCTGTACAAGATGAAGAAGATAATGCAGATGCCACTATTCTCAGACTGCAAAAATCCTTAAATCGACTCAAAATAACTGATAGAAATGGTAGGGCGTTAGTAGAAGATGGCTTCACCGGGGCTAATACAAAATCTGCCGTAGAAAAATTTCAGACTATTGTCGGAGTTCAGCCGACTGGAATTGCTAACGAAGCTACATGGAATGCCATAAATCTAATTTTGGCAAAACGAATTATCAGACCAAACCATGCTGGTGGTGTAGTTGTCAGATACTTGCAATACCGTTTAGGTGTTGATAATGATGGAATTTACGGCCCGCAAACAGAGGTTGTAGTTAAGAACTTTCAAAAGCAAAATGGTTTAGAAGCCGATGGCATTATCGGGCCTGCTAGCTGGCAGAAATTAATTGCTTAGGCTGATAGGGATTAGGGATTAGAGACTGGGGAAGGGAGCAGGGGAGAAGAGCTTTCTTGCCCTTTACACTCTTCCCCTCTGCCTCTTTTCAATTCCCAATTCCCAATCTCTTTGACATCTACTTATTAACTGGAATAATTTCAAACTCGAAAGTACTGATTAAACGGTCATCAATATAGACCTGTATTCTATGTTTACCAATAGGATCGCCAGGAGTGATCGTCCAAAAATTCTCAATCACACCCTCTGGAGCCGACTGTGTGCGCCGTGTTATAGATGTCATGCCGTCTGCTGACATTGAGAAGTTTTCACCGTTATCTGTACTCCAAGTTTCTGGAGGTTTTGGTAAACGCAAGACTTCGCGCCATTTCACTTCACCTTGGTAATCTTTGAGTTTTATTCGCCATCCGTAGACGTTTCCTTCCTGAAGTGGCACTCTCGTAGTCTGGAAAATGGTAACGTTTCCTTTGGAGTCAACTCTCTTCAGCCCAAACTCGGCGTTACTGACAGTAATCTGTTTTGCATTTGTTGACCCAGGAGATAATATGGGATTTTCTACCAAAACAGCAGTGGCGTTGATTGCGTCAGAACCTATAACTCCAGATATTAGCCAAAAAGAAGCTAGCACAGCAGTAGTCCAAATTCTCATTAGTATGGTTTTCCTGTCAGACTTTTGGTACTTATTCAAGTAATCTGCCATGTTTTCCGGGTCAAGGTTAGGTATGGTTGGACAAAGACGAAAGGGAGCAGGGGGTAGGGAGCAGGGAGCAGGGAGCAGGGGGCAAGGAGAAAGAGAGTTTTAAGATTTTTGCATAGATGCCCGGAATAATAACTAATTAAGCGGACATGATATAACATCTAATCTAAAATCAGTAAATCATAGTCTTTGCCAAAGGCAAACTATTGTGCCATTTTTCCATCTGCGTAGGCGTAGCCCGCCGTAGGCATCGCATCTTCTATATACCAATTTCCAGGATTTCTCGTCTAAGTGTAGGTTAAAATTTTACTTCGTCTCGCTACGCTAACGTCCCCTCGTGGGCGAAAATAAATTTAAATATTTTTCCAGTGATTGCTTTATCCCTTCATAGGTAGAGTATTCTGACTCCTTCTTTATATCTTTCTTTTCTAATCATAATTCCACATGAGATACCAAGTTGGCGGTAGCCTCCATAGTGACGACCCCACTTATGTTGTGCGTCAGGCAGACGAAAAACTTTATACCAGTCTGAAAGGTGGTGATTTTTGCTACGTTTTCAACTCTCGTCAAATGGGTAAGTCATCCCTACTACAGCGAATAAGTCGTCGTTTCAAGTCAGAAGGCTATAAATGTGTTTACTTAGACGTGACTCAATTGGGTAGCGAGGATACCACATCAGCACAATGGTATAAAGGAATTATTGTCAGTATGTTCTACGGCTTAAATCTGGCGGAAAAAGTCAACTTTAAGCAATGGTGGGATATGCAATCAGGTCTTTCTCCTGTAAAAAAACTACACCAGTTTGTTAAAGAAGTATTGCTGCCAAATGTCAGCAAAGCTAAAGGCGTTTTCATCTTCATTGATGAAATTGATAGCTTACTGAGTTTGAATTTTCCTGCGAATGACTTTTTTGCCTGGATTCGTCATTGCTACAATCAGCAGGCATACGACCCGAATTTCCAACGCCTGGGATTTGCATTGTTTGGAGTAGCCAGTCCATCTGATTTAATTGCTGACAAACACCGGACACTTTTTAATATTGGTATGGCTATAGAGTTATACGGCTTTCGATCGCATGAAGCTAGCCCCTTGCTAAATGGGTTAAAGGGAACAATCAGCCAACCAGAAGTTGTGCTGCAAGAGGTAATCTATTGGACAGGGGGACAACCGTTTCTAACTCAAAAACTCTGTCAATTAGTTCTGCAAACTGCTTTAAAGACATCAGAGCGGAATATTGTCCTATCCCCCAAAACTGAGGCGTATTGGGTAGAACAATTAGTGCGATCGCACATTATCCAACACTGGGAATCACAAGATGAACCCGAACACCTCCGCACTATTCGCGATCGCCTACTTTTCGATCAACAACAAGCTGGACGGTTGTTGAGTCTTTATCAGCAAGTATTGCAAGCAGAGGAAGGGGTTATGGGCAAAGGGGGGGACGCAAAAAGGGAAGACATTAGTAATTCTTGCTGTCTTTCTGTCTCCCAGTCTTCGCCTCTTCTTCAATCTCTCGTGCCTACCGATGATAGTCGAGAACAGACGGAGCTTTTATTATCGGGATTAGTCGAGAAGCACAACGGCTATCTCAGAATTAAAAATCCGATCTACCGCAGTATTTTCAATGCTGAATGGGTGTTAAGGCAGTTAAACAATTTGCGCCCTTACTCACAGTCATTCAATGCTTGGGTAGCATCAGACTTTCAAGATGAGTCACGCCTGTTGCGGGGGAATGCGTTACAAAGATAAGTTCAAAGTCTTGTGTTGCCTCGTTCCCAGGCTGGAGCCTGGGAACGCATTCTGGGAGGCTCCGCCTCTGGTCAAGAAAGAGGAGGCAGCAGCCCATTTGGAATATATTCCCAGTCTTCAGGCTAGGAACGAGGTTAAACAAGCCTTTCGCCTTTTCTTAGTGCCATTCCAATCACAGTCTTTTAGTCGCAGACTAGGAAAGATAAATAAAGACGGGTAGCAGCCCGTCTAAATAGCTTGAAAGTGCAAATACACCTTGTATACTGTTGAAAATAACACAGTTAATTTTCTCAGAGTTGCCAATTTGCCAATTTATAAAAACAACCGATATCGTGGTATTTCCGGCTAAATATTTTACCCATGTCTATTTGAGGATTTGCGAAAATTGCAATTCAATTCTTCACACTTATTTAGCAATTTTCAGCTATTTTCTGGGCTGAAAACAGTAATAATTGCCCCAACAAGATATTGCTTTGTCTAAATCAGTCATAGTAGAGTTTACAGCAACTGGATACAGAAGCTCCTCTAATGTGTTATCACAACTGGTTTAGTTTGACATGAACTCATCCAGCAGCAAACATCAAGGGTTATAAGCATCAAATATGAACGTTTTACTTCTATACCCCCGTTTTCCAAAAAGTTTTTGGTCTTTTGAAAAAACACTGGCTTTATTAGACCGTAAAGCAATGCTACCGCCTTTAGGCTTGGTAACTGTAGCCGCGATATTACCTCAAGAATGGGAGTATAAGCTAGTAGATCGAAATGTTCGTGTCTGTACGGAAGCAGAATGGGCTTGGGCAGATTTGGTTATTATGTCGGCGATGATTGTGCAAAAAGAGGATTTGCTCTCTCAGATATTGGAAGCAAAACACAGAGGTAAGCAAGTTGCTGTGGGTGGCCCCTTCCCGACAGCGCTACCGAATGAAATGACATCCGCCGGAGCAGACTACTTAATATTAGACGAAGGGGAAATCACCCTACCTTTATTTGTAGCAGCGATGGCACGGGGCGATCGCACAGGCATCTTTCGCTCTGACGGTGAAAAACCAGATGTAACTAATACTCCCATTCCTCGCTTTGACTTGCTAGAGTTTGAAGCTTATGCGGAGATGTCGGTGCAATTTTCCCGTGGATGCCCCTTTCAGTGTGAATTTTGCGACATTATTGTGCTATATGGTCGTAAACCCCGCACCAAAGACCCATCTCAACTATTAGCAGAACTTGATTGCCTGTATAAACTGGGTTGGCGGCGCAGTATTTTTATGGTGGATGACAACTTCATCGGCAACAAGCGGAATGTCAAATTATTTTTGAAGTCCCTTCTACCTTGGATGGTAGAACATAACTATCCCTTTTCCTTTGCTACAGAGGCTTCAGTTGATTTAGCCCAAGATCAAGAACTGATGGATTTGATGGTAGCGTGTAATTTTGGAGCCGTTTTTCTGGGAATCGAAACCCCCGACGAAGAAAGTCTCACTTTTACACAGAAGTACCAGAATACCAGAAACTCGCTCAGTGAAGCGGTGAATAGAATTACCCGCTCAGGGTTGCGAGTCATGGCAGGGTTTATCATTGGGTTTGATGGCGAGAAAGTAGGAGCCGGCGCACGAATTGTCAAGTTTGTCGAGCAAACAGCAATTCCCACGGCCTTATTTAGTATGTTGCAAGCGCTTCCAGATACAGCCCTTTGGCATAGATTAGAAAAGGAAGGACGACTCCGTAATAAATCTGCCAACATCAACCAAACCACGTTGATGAACTTTGTCCCAACTCGACCATTAGAAGATATTGCTCGTGAATATGTGCAGGCGTTCTGTGATTTGTATGAGCCAGAGCGGTTTTTGGAGCGTACATACAGACACTTCCGGCTTTTGGGCGAAGCAACCTATCCGAAAAAAGGCAAAGCTGCCAAGAAACCATTGAATTGGAAAGTACTCCGAGCGTTTCTGATTATTTGTTGGCGGCAGGGTGTACTTCGTCAGACGCGCTGGCAATTCTGGCCTAACTTGTGGAGTATGTATCAGCATAATCCGGGTGGGGTGAGTAGCTACTTAGCTGTTTGTGCCCAAATTGAGCATTTCTTGGAGTATCGCCAAATTGTACGGGATGAAATTGAAGCTCAAGTGGCTGATTTTCTAGAAGCAGAAGCTAGGATAAAACCGGAAGCAGAAGTGATGGAAGTATTAGGAAGCTTAAAAAAATAACTCATAGCACTTAGAGCAAAGGTTTAAGACCTCCACTGAACTCTGTTCAGTGGCTCCTGTCTCCTGCCTTTATACATAGGAAATTTAGCGAGTGGGACAAATGACCAATTACTTGAGAATTAAGGGGGGATATTTATCGATTTCATTCATGAGGTACTTACTTAACAATCTCGCTTGGATTTCAAAGGATTCTTGATAGGTGCATTTGTTTCCCATCACTGGATGTTTGAAACTCGATAGTTTCTTTTGTTGGTAGGCGCGAAGAAATGTATACAGTCCTTCTTTGGTTAAAGACACAGCACCACTGAGCGGTTCGGTGGTAAAGTCAGTTAGGGCTAGCGATCGCTTGTTAATCAGCGACAACACTACAGCATCCACTATTAAAGGACGAAATTCCTCCATCAAGTCTAAGGCTAGGGAAGGTCTACCATAACGCTCGACGTGTAAGTATCCTAAATAGGGATCGAAGCCAACAATATTTAAAGCACTTTGCACGTTATGACGTAGCAATGAATACCCAAAACTCAATAACGCATTAACTGGATCGGTTGGTGGGCGGCGGCGTCTGGCTTCAAATCGAAATTCTGAGGTTTTGATTAGTTGTTGAAAGCAACCAAAATAGGCTGCACTACCAGCACCTTCTAAGCCTCTGAGTGAATCAATACTGCTAGTTTTTTCGATTGGTGCGATCGCGTTTTCCAATCGAGTAATGTTATTATTCAGGTCAGTATCAGGATGCTCTCGCTGAGTGCGAAGTAAGCTATGGCGGTAATTTTTTAATTTACCCCGCACAAATCCTTTAACTAAATGGATTGCTGGTTGTGATTCTCCCACAGCTTGCCATTGGGCTTTACGAACAAAGATATTTTTAGTAGCTTCTGGTTCTAAACGCCCTAAATATCGTCCGTTTTGTGTGAGAAATGTTAAGCAAATGTGACGTTCTAAAAGTTCATTGACGACGGCGGGAGAAATAGTAGCCCGTCCTAGTACTACAATTCCCTCTATTTTAATTAAAGGGATATCCAAGATTATTTTTTGTTCAGCTTTGACGGTGAGACGTTCGTCAACTTTACCGATAAAAGCATCGGCTTGTGTTACGTAAACTGTTCCCATGATTTAATCCTTAATTAATTGAAAGTTATTAAACTCAATACAATTTGGTTAGCTTATTTACTATGCGAAGATCCCCCCAACCCCCCTTAAAAAGGGGGGCTTATCTTCCTCCTTTACCCCCTTTTTAAGGGGGTCGCCACAGGCGGAGGGATCTTATTTGAACAGTGTTGAAAGTCAATACATTCTCAAACTATAAGTTACCAGAGGATGATTTAATTGACTTCTTGATAACTTTTGACTTTATCGGTTGCTTTGGGTAAACATTGCGAATAAAGACTGCATCCTTGGCAGCGTTTGCTGTAAACTGGTTTTGGCATTGCTCCTGTTTCTAATAGATTTGTGACAGCTTCAATAGTTGCGATCGCACTTTGTCGTAACTCTGCATTAATGTCTACTAATTGCCGTTGATGGGAGTGGGCATAATAGATATATCCAGTGTTAACTGGTTCTCCTGTCATCTCTTCTAAACATAAAGCTTGGGCACAAACTTGTAATTCATCGTTATCCCATTCGCGTTTGCGCCCTCGTTTGTATTCCACTGGATAAACTTGACCAGATTCGGCTTCAATTAAGTCAGATTTGCCGATAAGTTTGTATTGTTCAGACTTTAGCCAAATTGCTCGAAATTGCCAAGTTTCTCCTCGCTGTATATCGCTTGTCGTGTGGACGCGATCATGTAAAGTTGTACCTTCAATTGTGTATTGATTATCGGTAAACTCTCCTGCACAAAACATCCGCCAACAGCGATGCGGACAATAGGCATATTGATTCAATGCCGCAATGGAAATATATTCGATGTTATTCATAACTTAGGTGGTTTTTAAATGATTATTAGAATTATGGAGAATACAGCCGTCGCGTCATTCCCATACCCATTGTGGTTTTACGACCAATTCCTGCATACAAAGCAAAGTCAGCTAAAGCGTTAATTTGCTTAATTTGTATTGGTTCAACTACCCCTAAAATCTTGTAGGTAACTTCGCCAATAATGCCAATAAATTTGCTGCGAGAGTCGGCTAATATTTCTGTGTGAATATTGACAAATGAGGGAAATATTGACTCGATCGCAATGTGAGAAAATTCTATGCTACTGTACTTATTCCACCGCGAAAGTAGGGAATTAAACACAGATTCTCTGGTAGGAAGGGTAGTATCATACTGTCCTTGACGGAAGGCGGTAGGCGTGGAAAAGCTAAGGTTAATGGAAGAATTGCGTAGGCGTAGCCCGTCGCAGACATCGCTAGCTTCTTCGTATAATTGAGCGTAAGTACTGGCATTTGCCCAAGGTTGAATAGATTGGGGTGTGCCTTGAATGCTGGTAATATACAAGTCAGCCGGGCCAAGATGCCAAGGGCGATTGGGATTAAGATTTAGCCAAAGTTGAGTAAGTTTGCCAAATAGAGTGTCATCTAATAAAGAGATGCGCCACCAACAAGGAGTTCCGGCGGGAATGGGTTGTTGATGTGAATATTGCAATTTAGATCCACCTTTACCCCCCTTCAAAAGGGGGGAATTAATTTGTAGGGGGGAAAGGGTGAAAGCTTTATCTGCGGTGGAATCGTGTAAGCGATCACCTAATGTGCTATCTACAGAACTAACAAGGGTTAAAAATAGGGCGTGGAGATGTCTACCTGTGAGATATTGTGGTGGAATGGGTGATTGAGGTAGCAAATTCAACACTAAACTATGAGGCATACTTTCTCTTTTTGGTTGTAGATTGAGTGATTCTTGACTCTACAGTAAACTCAGGGATTTCCTGAAGTTCAGTTTCACTCAAACTATACTGTTCACAAACGAGACTTAGACGATTTCCTGGGGTTTTGACAGCGTTAACCGAATGGGTTAAATCACCTTGAAAGTAAACTAAGGTATTGAATTGGGGCTTAATTTGCCCAAGTTGGCGTTTGTGCGATCGCAATACCAGTTCTCCACCTTCCATATCCGCAGGTACTCGCACATAGAGGACACTGACAACCGCAGGCGGTTCAATAGTTTTGCTGTAGGAACGCAGGGAGCGATCGATATGCGGATCGACGCGGGAGCCTTCTTTTAGCTGTAAAGGATTGAGGTAAAAAGCATTACAATTCGGCTGGAGAGCCAAATCGAGGTAAGGCTTGAAGTAGGGAAACTGCTGTTCTACCTTTGCTAATCCAGAACGCTGAAATACTACGGAAAATCCTTTGGTGGCGACAAAATCGCGGTTGAGGTTGTTGATAGCAAAGTAAGGACAAGCTTGGATTTCTCCCCACAAGTTATTTAGGTAATCGCTGGGGAAGGCATTGGATTGTTGTTGATAGTGTTTCACTGGGGATAGAGGAGCGATCGCTGAATGTGGTATCTAAAATTTTAAAGACTGTCGAGTGATGATAGTAGTATTCTTTTAAGTTAGAAAAACTACATAGAGAGAAAGACTAATGAGAATTGATGATTACAATGCAGCAAAGGCACTAACTGAAAAACTTAAAGAGAACTTACCTATTAAAGCACGAGCCGGGAAGGAGTTTTTGAAGACATTAAAGCAAAAAGGAGTAAACGCCGATCCAGACAGAGAATTTGAAATTGATTTCGTTGGCTATTCAGGAGATGAAGGCGGGATTATGTGCGGACTAAAAGAGCTAAATAATCCCGAAAGTAAAGAAAAATATGTTTCTTCTATTACTCATCTAAAAATTGACTCTAATCATCCCCTAGCTGCTGAAGTGCAGACTTACCAACGCCAGCGAATACGTAAGTTAATGTTGCAAGACTCCAGAGGTTTTCAAGCTGAGTTAATGACGATAGAGCCTCGAAAAAATAAAAGCCGTGGTAAAGGTTTTGGGAAGTGATTAATTCCGAAAACGATATTCTATCCGAACTGGAATTTTTAAGTTTTGAATGCCATCAAATTGATAGTATTGACCTCGCATTTGGACATTCTGAATTAAGCTAACTGGAGGCATATTCACAACATCATAGCTAATCACTTGATTAGTAAACATCACATCTAAAGGATTCAATGGATGTGTACAAGTGAATATACCCTCAGTAATTTTAGGTTTCGGTAATTGTTCAACCGTCACTTCGGCTTTGCTCATCCATTTACCCAAGCGAATCCACTTTGCTAGTTTGAGTTCTTTTTGAGATATGACAAAAAACTCAAATAGACTTTCTGCTGCTATTTCCTTTGCTCTGCCAAAACTAGGAATGTTTTTTTGGGTTTTCTCCATTTCAACGTGGTAGTTGTTGTTAGCATACTTCCAGGTGTTGAGAATGGAAGAATGACTGAGCGATCGCGCCGGAGTTACGTAAATTCCTTGTTGATTGAGTGGCGTTAAATGCTCCTCATATTTTGGCACTTGTTCGGGGCAAAAATATCGATAAGAATGTTCTTCAGCAACGGTAGTAGAGTAGATTTGGCTATCAACTAATAAGAGTGCATAACAGAGAGCGTAATTGTGAATTATTGGCTCTGTTTCATACAATCGCCCGATTTCACGAGTTGCATAATAGAGGCTGTCATGAAGTTCTATTTGACAGCGATAAATAAACACCATTACTCTTTCCCCGCTTTAGCAGCAGTTTTCTTCTTGCTGATATGCTTCTTGGCATAATCCTTAGCTTCCGCATCAGCTTTTTGCAAAATTGCCTGAATTCCTTTCTCACTTCCTGTTAAACTTTTAACTTCATTAATTAAGGATACAAAAGCATCACCAATGAAATCTGTATGAACAATAAACTCATCAGCCATTAATGCCTCAATAGCATTTTTAGCAGCAGTAATTACATCATCTTCATCTAGTGGATCGGGAGCATTTAAAGTATTATTAGATTTCATTTGGTCATATATTGCTTGAGTCCAACGCAGGTTACTAGTAATTTCTCCATCCGCAAATACAACACCAATTAACTCATTTCTGACGCGCCCTGTACGGGTGGTTTGCGCTCCATAGTGACGAGTTCGCAGAATGTTATTAAAAACGTAAAGGAAGCTAGCTTCAGTGGGGTCTTTCAATGTGACAATACTAGGAAAGAAAACTTGCGGTCTAATATGGTCTTGCTGATTAATTCTACTGGTAACTTCACCAGGTTTAGAACCATTTTCACCCTTGGAAGCCATCGTACCATTTTCATAAGGAGCGTTGAGGGTGAATGTTTCGTGTGATTCATCAAAAGCTGTAATTGAGAATGCCGTGTCTACCACAACTTTTGATTTTTCAGAGCCAGAGTCACCAATAGCAAATCCGTAAATGATGCAATCAGGATTATCCATTGCGAAATTCACGTTGTATTCGCATTCTTCAGCCGTCATTAAGCCATAGTTACGCAGCAATTCCCGACCAACTAAACGCTCTGGGGTAGACTGTTTGCGCTTGAACATTGACAAACGGCTAATTGTGGTTTTGTCTTTAACTCCTGCTCTTACCCGTGCTTTATTCAGTTCTGCATCTGTCTGAAATAGAGGATAAGATTCAGTAATGCGAATAGTTAAGAAATGAACATATTTACCCATTGGTTTGTAAGGAATCTCAGCTTGAAAGAATTTGGATTCAACAGTTTTTAAAATTGCCATGATTTTCTCCAAAAAATTGTTTACTACTTGTTTACTTCTAGAGGAAGAATTTATTCCGATTCATTAACATCATCTATTACAGGAATATTTTCATTTCTTCCTGCATTTTCTTTGTCATCTTCAAGACGATAAAGAAATTCACAGGTATCTCGAATTAAGTTGAGTTGACGACCTGCCAAACGAGCGCGATCGCCTGCAAATGCGTTATCAAATACCTCCACTACAAAATACTTGGCGAAATCTAGAACAGCTTGCCGTTCTTCCTCTCGTTTGCTCATAATCCAACGTCCTTCAGCAGTAGAAGAATGAACGCGATCCATGAGTTTAAAAACTTCTGCTGCAACAGCCACAACTAATGTTTCTCCCTGAAACACACTTGACTCAGCTTTGAGTATAGTTTCAGCCGCAATATCAACTGGTTTCAACACAGCATTAGACTTAGGATTATAACGTTTATTAGCTCGATAAAATCTGCGATATAAATCTGTTAATTTCTTAGGATGATTCAGACTTGATGCTTTTCCCACAATTAATTGCTCCATATTAGTGTCATATTTCACACAAGGGTCAAAACAAGGATAAAAATGATAGGCATAAAGCCGAATTTTCTCGATTCGCGCTGTTTCCGAACCCTGATTGCGTACCCAGCGATTTAGATAAGAAAAGACGTACAACGGACTGGTTTCAAAATCTTTAGCCAGTTCTGTAAATCTCCCCCAGTTGGCATCGTAACCAGACTTACTCTGTCGCGCATTCACATCTAAATGAATGGCGTAAGCGGCGGTAAGCACATTTAAAGGTGCCGGGTATTGGATGCCGTTTTCGTTCCAGCCTTCGAGGATGTAGTCAAGACGGAAGCGATCGCGCCTTACTAAAGCACGGAAAGCATGAGGCGCACTATCAAGGAAAACGCTTTCCTCAAATTCAGCCCCATCATTAAAAGGTGGAATTGGTGACTCAGAAACTACAGTTTTAACATCTAAAATCATCGGGAAAGCAAACGCTAACCAAGTTGGCATTACCCAAGATTCTGTATCGGTGCTGTCTCTTCCTGGGGGGAGTGCCATGAAGTAAAATGTTAAAGGCTGGTCTTCAGGATAGGAAAGCTTAAAGGTGCGATCCTTATCACGTTGGAGGTTTTCATCAATTAAGAAACTATCTACACTTTGGTAGCGATCGCGCCCCAAGTTCGCCTGTAAATCCTTACTGATAAAATGATTGCGAACGCTGGTATCAAAGCGAGTTTGAGCAATACCATTGTATGCTTTCTGCAAAAACTTGTTAGTCTCTGGAGTAAAGTAATAAGTAGGATAAAAGTAGAGATAGCGATATTTACCATCTTCAAATCGCTTACCTACAGCTTGAGTTTGATTCATCAAGATTTGCCTCAGCATCATCTCCACACCTGCAATACTGGAGATATTGCGTTTAGCGTTAGAACCTCCTAACATTTGCTTGTTTGTATAAACTTGTGGCGTAAATAAAACTGCTGATTCCATTTGCTCAGTAACCGTGTAAGCAGAATGAGAAATTGAGCAGATTAATTGTTTCCCTCGCCCTGCTTTTTTCGCAGCATTATAATTATCTAACTCATTTAGAAATGTTTCAACTTGCGTTTTAACAGATGGCTCTTGATTAGTGCCTGGTAACATCACAACTCGTTTTACCCAAAGCCTTAAATCATCCCAACCATCAGGTAATTCATACTGAGAAATTATCGGAGAAATTAAGGCTGTCGAATAGCCAATGACTTGCTGACAAGCTTCACGTACATCTTCAATTCCTGGATGATGTTCTAAATATTTAGCCGCCAGATAGTACCATTCATAAGGTACTCCTCCCGTATTTCCCTTTAACTTGTTTTCTTTGAGACTTTCGTTAATGCGTTGAATTTCTCTAATTTGGGGTAAACATTCTGCTAAATTCCAAAATTCTGCAACTTTATGAGTTAAATCAAAATCGGGAACTGCTGGCAGCTTTTTATCTTTCTTACGAGCAGAATCAACGCGATTAACTGTTTCTTCCCAAATCTTCCGGCTAACTAAATCACCAAACTCTGCTATTTGGTCAATACGGATATCGTCTTCAAATTTGAAGTCATAATCAGCAGATAAAACATTTTGTTGCTGAAACTTATTGAGATTTTCGCTGCGACTTTTAGCAACAGAGCCTTTATTAGGGTTTAAGATGCGTAATGTAGCATCTAAGGCTACTTTCATCAAGCCTATATCATCAAAAAATAAGTTGTAATATTCGGCATATTTCATGCCTTTGCCATCTCTACCAAATCCTGTTTGTCTGAGGCGTAATTGACCTGCACAAAGCGATTTAATACTGTTAACTACACGGTCTGGTAAATCTTCCGGCGAGATAGCTGGAGCATTGCGCGAAGCCAAGTAAATCACGCCTGTTGGCAGATATAACAAAGGTTCATAGTAGGTATGCTCATTAGTATTGAGACTAGTATGAGCCTGAATTAAAGCATTATTCACCACATTAGTTAAAACTCCACGGTTTTCAGCAATACTGTGATAGGTAAATTTCAATTGTCCATCACTGAGGCTGTGGATGATTTCTTTGAGTCTAGGATGTTCTGCATCCTGGGGATGTTTAACAATTGAGGCGAGAGAATCAGCTAAACAAGTTAAATCAGATAAACTGCGAAGGGTACGGTCTTTAAGAAGAGGATTTAACCCGAATTCAGAAAAATTCCAGTTAGTATCCCAGCGACGTTGAGCATTATAAGCCATGCACAACAAATCATCTAGATACTCTTGATAAGCTTCAGGATTTTCTGGATTTATAAAGTTATCTAGTCCTAACTGCTGAACTTTTCTATCAATAATTTCACGATGCTCTGTTAGCGGTAGCTTGCGGCAGTTTTCAGGGACATCAGGAAACTTTTCAAAATCATGTAAAATAAATCCAGCAATTACTAATCTGCGTTCTCGCTCTTTCACCACTCGCTGCACTGTGGTATTGAGTTTTTCTAAACGTTTCTCAATTAAATTTGCTGGGAATAATCCATTGAGTAAGTGAGTATTCAGCGATTGGTCAGCAGCGTTATCTCGTCTGACTTTAGTTTTTCCTTCAGCTTCTCGTTGTTGGTCAATTTCATCAAAAAACTTACCGCCTTTTGCCGTTACACCAATGGCTATCCGCAATAGATTTGGTAAAACATATTCGGCAAAGTCTGCTATTACCTTATCATCTGGATTTTGAGACTGAATTGCTTCACGCAATAGCTTGAGTGTTAGTAACTCACCTTCAGTTTCAATAGTACGGTCTGAAGAATCACTATCAAAACCAAAATCACCTGATAACCAATCATCATCTACTGCTTCGCAATTCCCATTATTTTCTGTTTGTAAGAGTGATAACTGTTGATATTCATCCGAATTTTTACTTTTTTTAGCCATCTTCTTGACTCAATGAAATTAAATAAGAGTTAACTTGGCGCACATAAAGCGGATATTGTTGCAGCGCTAAACTGATAGATTTGAAAACTTCCGTAGGATCTATCTCGTCATATTCATGAACAAGACGATTTCTTAATCCTGATGATGGGGCTATTTGTCTCGCTAATTCAGGAGTAATCACACCGTATTTACCAAGACTAATAAAAGAATTAAAGTTAGTTTCCAACTTCCCTGGATTTAGCTTTGATAATATATGATCGTTGATATCTATCGCTGCTTGAGTCATTAATTGCAGCAGTCTTTCTACAACAAGTTGTTGACGAAAATCATTTAAAAATTCATCAAGGCTAGTAGACTTAAACTCCTCTAAAGTATTGTAGTATTTGGTGATTAACTTTAATCTAACCAAAATTATCTCAGCATCTATATTATTCATACTCCCCACTTATTTAGTTCTATTTCAATTTTTTTGTGTTGTTCTTGGCGAAATTTCTTCAACTCTGCTTCTGACTTTAATGAAGTTAATCTAAATGTCTCAAATTCGCCAGGATATTTCTCAAACAGCATAATTCCATCACGAGCAACGAAATGAGCAATTAACCAAGAACAGCGATTAAGTTCTACAACGTCAATTTGATCAGAATTTATTTTGAATAATTCGCCAATAACCATAGGTAATTCAAACCAAAGGAAACTATTATCTTTTACATAAGCCTCACGTTGTTCTTGATCGCACAAAACTGCAAAATCCCAGTCACTCTTAACGTTTGTCTTACCAGTAGCTCTAGAACCAAACAAAACTAACATTTTTAAGTAAGGAATTTTTTCTGGTAGTTGTAAGGAAAGTTTTTGTAACTCTGCAATTGTCGGTGTATTGTTTTGCATTTGATGATTTTCCATACGGATAAATAATCGTCAACATTTATTAGCTCACTTTATAATTCTATTCAAATCCTTCCAGTAATTTGGCAACTTGCTCTGGAGCCGGAAGCTGATTTTTTAATTCTTGAGGCAATGTTGAAACTATTTGATAACTAGCTGCACCAATTGGTTTATTCGATTCCTTCAACGCATATTCAACAATCGTTCTCTGCTTAGACTTGCAAAGAATAATTCCAATGGAAGGATTTTCATCAGGTAGTTTTACCGTGTCATCTAAAACAGCTAAATAAAACTGCATCTTGCCAACATATTCAGGTAAAAAGTTACCAATTTTCAGTTCTATCGCTACTAAACACTTTAAGCGGCGATGATATAATAAAATATCTATGAAATATTCCTCTTCATCAATTTCTAACCGATATTGACTACCGATAAAAGCAAATATCCCGCCCATTTCTTGTAAAAATGGTTCAACTCTTGCTAAAATCGCCTGTTCTAGCTGTCGTTCACTGTGTTCATCTGCTAGTTCCAAGAAATCAAAAGTATATTCATCTTTGACAGCTAGTTTTAATTGGTTACGGATTTCTGTTGGAACAGTTTTATCAAAGTTAGTCTGATTCAACAGAATCTTTTCATAGGTTTGATTTTCAATTTGGTGAATCAAAACATTCTTTGTCCAGCCAAATTTACGAGTCGTTCTGATATAAAATTCCCGTTCTATGTCATCTTTGCACTTCTCTACAATGACTAGATTGTGACTCCATCCAATTTCTCGCACCATTGGTGCGAGTTTTTCATTGTTGACATAAGATTCATAAAAAAGTCTCATCCGCCAGAGGTTAGCAGCAGAAAATCCGCTAATTCCTGGAAACTCTGCTTGTAAGTCTTTTGCTAACTGTTCTACTACGGATTTCCCCCAAGTAGCGCCCTGCTGTTGAGTAACAATTATCTGTCCAATGCCCCAGTAGAGGTTAATCATTTCCCGATTAACTGCTTTTAGTGCTTCGTACTGGGCTGAACGAATACACTGTTTTATTTCCATTACTAAATGTCTGTAATTGTCTGAAATGGGGTTACTCATACTAAACTCCAATTTATAGAAGCTCCTAAATTATATTTTTATTAACTTGCTTGTAATCACATATAACCTGTAAAAAATAATCTACTATCTATTAGGGCAGGCATTCTGCCCTAATAGATATTTATAAATTATGAAATTGAGGAGGTTGGTAAACAAAGAAATTCTTATTTACAAACTCCTTAACTAATTAAGCAGCCAATTTTATAAACTCTAGAGGAGTAATACAGATTTGCTGCGGAAATAGATTAAGTTCAAGTTGCTCATACTTGCTTGATTGCTGAATCTCTTTAACCAATTCCGGTACATCCTCAGTTACAGAAGGTTGTTCTGAGGTGTAAGGTTGCAGGTCAAAGAGTTCTAATTGAACATAGTTGTCCATCAGTTAGAACCTCCACTTAATTTTTAGGAATGTTTTCTCAAGAAAATGAGATTTAAAAGGTCTTTTATTACGTCAGAACCTCCATTTAGATTTTGGGCTTCTGCTTGCTTCATAAAGAAGCGAAGCATTAGTTGGACGGCTGTGATTATCAGTTCAACTACGGGAGAAGCATAGCGTCAGACGGATGCAAGCATCGGTACAACGAATCTCCTTCTCTGTCCTTGTAGGCTGACACCAACAAGTAAAGAATAGCACATGAAAGTTTTCTGACAATAAATTCAAAGACCTTATAAAATTCTTATGAATTCTCCTATATCATTGAGGTTGGAGAGCGATAAAGTATTGAGCAAACTAGAATCCCTATCAGGGATTGAAATCTCCTTTTCTGCACTTGAAGGCTTACGCCCTCCTACTGTAAATCAGTAACCAAAATCCCTATCAGGGATTGAAACTTCAAACAACCCATATCTCATCTCCTTTGCTTTTAAACGTGTAAGCAAGCGTATCCAGCAGCAGCGCAGAATGACCAAAAGCGATCGCATACGGCGCAGTAGCATCATGAAAGCTATACTGATCGCTGATGCCATAAATCTGAAAATTCATCGGTAGCCTTAGCCGCATCCGCACTTCAGCAAGAGGACGGCGAATCACGTAACAAACCAAACCTTCCTTTTTTAGGCGTTTGTTAATTTCCCCAACCCAATAGTTGTCAGGTTGCCAAATTTCCACACCAGTCAAAACCTGAACTTTCCAAGCATCAGCAATTGGCTGCAAGTTTCCAGAATAGGTAAACTTCCAGTTCAGCCGTTCCTCTCGGTAGGAACGCAACTTCATAAATGCTAGACAATGAGCAAATCTACCTTTAGCAATGGGTTGTCCAGTGCGTTCTGCGGTTTCTTTGAGTGTCCGTATAAATGCCGCTTCCGTCCACATTTCAATTTCTAAATTGCCCAAAATACCCGGTAAATCGTAAGTTTTAAACCTATCTGCCTCGTTTTCTTCCGTTAAGTCGTATAAACCACATTGCAAAGGACTTGAACCGCGAAAACTAGCAGCATCCTCAGCAATAGGATTTCCTAATTTACCAGAAAGTGCTTGCCAATCTTTCGCCCATCCTTGAATATGTCCAGCTTGTGACTTCAGACTAGTTTCAAATAATTGTTCGCAGGCTTCTTGAAACTTGTCTCGGCTTTGTGCATACTGTTGTTTAATTGTGCGATCGCTCAACTGATAAAACAGCCAAAATGATTGCACAGCTCCCCAACGACGATAATAACCACGAAAATCGTTGATTTGTCGATAATTCTCAGTAATTGTATTGTGAAAAAAGGGGCGATCGCAAATACTATTCACTTCTAAGGGTGGAGTATCACCTTTAAACAATCGCTCTACCAAAAAGTTAGGAACTAGAGAAAAAGCTGTAAAATTTTCAAACTTAACTATCTGTCCATCTTTTTCATATTCATCATGCCTTCCTAAGCGTCCTAAACGTTGGATAAAGTTACCTGCATCGGATGATTCAAAAATTAGGAAATTGATTTTGAAATCAACCCCAACATCAATTGTGCTAGTACCAATAACCAAGTCAGCAGCAAGACTTCGCTCCTTTTCTCCTTTTCCCGATAGCCCTGTATTCTCTCCAACTTTCAAGCCGTAAGGTTGTAAGATTTCCCGCAAAAATTGAGTTAGACGTTTGACTGCTGCAATTGAGTTAAGGATGATTGCGCCTTTGCTTCCTGGATACTGCTGAAACTGAGCCAAAATCAAATCACTATTTTCTTTTAACCAGGTTTCTGAAGCTTTAAACGATGGTTCCAAAGGAATAAAATTCAACGTAATTGTTCGTGCTACCTGCCGCCAGCCCTGTGTTTGCAGTTGCTGCCCCTCTTCTGGTGTATCGGGAAACTGATATTTATTTTGTTTTAGAGGATCAATTTCTTTACAACGAAATCCGGCTTTTTCTAATCGCCCAATTAAGTTTGTATCTGGTGTGGCTGAGAGAAACAGAAATTTCTTGCGGCGATTGGTACAGCGAATTAACAACATTGTGTTAATCACGCTAGCAATTTGGGGAGCTGCAAAAACGTGAAATTCATCAAAAATAAATAAGTCGAAATCTTTATCAATTCTGCCCCATAACTTATCTGGGCTATCGCCACGAATTATATAAGCACCTCGATGTAAGTAGTGAAAAATATCAGGGTTAGTTAATAATGCTTCTCTCTGGTTAGTCAGAGTTGCGATCGCAGCTCCTTTTTTCAATCCTTCATTTTCTGCATAAATCTCTAAATCAGCCCCACTCAGTCGCACTACACGCGGCTGATTCTCTGGCTCGAATTTCTCAACATATCCTCTAATCTGCGTTTCTTGATCGCGGGCGAGTTCATTGGTTGGGTAAAGTCCAATCGCAGAAAATTCGCCCTGAAGAACTTCTAGGTAAGCCGCTAGACTTTTACCATCGCCAGTCATCGCAGTGTTGAATACTACATCAATATTTGGATCGCGCAACGCTTCTAAAGTTGCAGCTTGATGCCAAGAAAGCAACCAATGTTTAGGTAATTTCACCCCGTCAGGTGTTGGAACTGTTTGGGAATAAACAGGCTTGAGAGTAATTCTGTATGCTTCGTTAATATTCATTTTTTTGATTCCTTTTGCAATCCTAAAGGAATTTCTACATAGCTATCTCTTGTCATCTTTGCAGCATAAGCAATACAGGCTAGGATATCTTCTCGTTCCAAACCAGGATATTCTTCCAAAATTGTCTCTATTTTTTCTCCACTTGCAAGAAGGTCGAGAATTAAACTAACCCATATACGATGACCTTTAATACAAGGTTTACCGAAACAAATATTTGGATCAATGGAAATTCGAGATAGTAAATCGTTCTTAGTCATTCAAACTTCTCCCAATTTGTCGTAATTTTTCTCAATGAATTCTCTTCTCCTAATTTTATATTCGGATATACACTTAAATAGTGTCCGTAACTGGTTGTTAAAAACTATATTGGCACGCAAAATAGAAGTTGACAAGAGAAACTATGTACAAACTATACGGACATTTTTAATGAGTCGAAAAGGTCAATCTATTACACTGTCGATATCAGAACATGATAAAGCCGAGCTAGAAGCGATCGCTCGTGAATTCGGTATGATGTGGGGAGAGGAGCCTAACATCTCTAAGTTAATTAAAGCGATCGCTCAACGTAAGTTACTCATCGGTAACAATAACAATTGGAAAGAACCACGCATCAGAGCATTACATAGATGTATCAATGCGTTGACAGACATCGGGCAAATTGAACAAGCCCAAATCATTGCAAACTTACTTCTCGAACGCAGCGAATTATCATTACCGTTGCGGGGCGAAATCGAACGTTTCTTAGAGAATTTGCCCCCACCTTGGCGCTTAGAAATAGATCGCTACATCTTGCGCGAACAGCCTTTTCAGCTTTCATATCAGGATGCAGCAGAGCGTGTGTTTAATTTTACCGTTCGCCACGCCAAAGTTACACCCCATGAAAAGCGGCAATATCTTGATTGCTGGTGCGAAGAGACAGAAGGAAACTTTGATATCCCAGAACTGGTTCACAACTGGAGTTTACGATTAGACAGGATTACAGAAGCTGCTGTCATGCCAATTTCTGGCGAGTGGCGAAATTTGGCTGAGATAGAAGTAGAGATGCACTTATTTGCTGGCTTGGCTTTTGCCTATCAATCTAAACCAGAAGACAATGTTAATGAGTGGCTACCAGATCAAGCGCGAGTCCGGCGAGTTGTTAGGCGAGTATCTAGTACATTTTGGTTTATGCGGGAAGTGATGCAGTATGCGCCAGATTGTATAGTGATATTACCAGAGAATGTGCGCGATCGCCTCAAACAAAAACTCCTCACCTTATGCCAGTTATACGACATCGAAACCAGGAGTTAAGTCTTGTGGGATAGGCATCTTGCCTAATATAGGCTATAATACCATGTTCGGCAAATCACTTATAATATGTCATTGCGAATGCAACGAAGTGGAATGAAGCAATCACAAAGGTTTGGGATTGCCGCGCTACGCTCGCAATGACATAAGTATTAAGTCGAACATGATATAACATATCAAAATAAATCGGTTCGGCAAGGCAGAAATCCTCATAATCGATCAAATTAATCTCCTATTTACTGAGGGTGTCAACCCACGCGATCGCCTACGACGGGCGGTTACGCCATCGCTCTTAAGGCGAACGAAGTAGCGCCTTCCAGTTAAAAAAATATACCATTTTAGGGGCGCAAGACCTTGCGCCCCTAAAAATCTAGAAATATTTGGGATAATTTATTTTTTGCAAGTCCCTAAGAGACTATTATGTTCCCGGACGAGAGCGAATATGATCGGGTATATGATGGCGATCGCCTAATATTTCTAACAAAGGGCCATTAACGTCAAATTTAACCATACTTACCGACGCAACCAAAATGTTCACCCGATAGCGATAGCGTCCCAAATCAATTCCTAGTAAACTGCAAAGCATAATCCGAATTGTGGCTTTATGGGAAACTACTAAAACATTACCTTGGGGATGTTTTTCTTGAATTTCAGCAATTACAGGCATAGAACGGTTAGCAATATCTACCGCAGTTTCTCCACCTAGTGGTGCATTCCAAGCGGGTTCTGTCAACCAATTTACATAGTTTTCTGCGTAATTCTCTTGGGCAAACGATTTACTCTTCCTTTCCCATTCGCCGTAACTACCTTCTCGAAGTCCGTCACGCAACTGCATATCCATACCGATAGCATCACAAAATGGCTTGGCAGTTGCAATTGTGCGCTTCATCGGGCTAACATAAACAGCCTCCCACTTCAATTGTTGATAAACATCGGCAAAACCGGATGCCATCTGCATCCCCTCTGTTGTCAACTCCGCATCAGTTTCACCGCAGAAATTACCACTTTGACTAAAAGTAGTTTCTCCATGTCTCAGTAAATATAAATTGAGTGTCATAGCTTGTATGCGATTGGGATAAAGGAGTTTGTGCAAAAATAAAATACCATCAATCTCGCAATCAAGTCTGTGACACTAGGACAAATTCAGAAAGCAGGAGGCAGGAGGCAGGAGGCAGAAGGGAACCGATGTTTAAAAACGTGGGATTGAAGTAAGGATGCCGCTAGATGCTCCACTCAAGACCGCACTGGCTCCCTTGTGTCTCGTGGCACTTTCCGCGACGCCGTGTCACTAGTTTTGCACTTTATTTAATCAGCATTCATTATCGTAAAATCTGGTCAATCATCCTATTGGCTTGCGAATCGTAACTGCCCCCAAATAAATTGAAGTGATTCAAAATGTGATACAGGTTATAAAGCGTTTTTCTCTGCTCATAGCCTGCATCTAACGGAAACACCTCGTTGTAACCCTTATAAAAGGGTACGGGGAAACCACCGAATAATTCGGTCATGGCGATATCAACTTCTCTATCTGCAAAATAAGTTGCTGGATCAAATATCACTGGTTCTCCCGACGCAGTACACCCAGCATTTCCGCCCCATAAATCGCCATGTACTAAAGAAGGTTGCACCTGATGATCCGCCAATAGTTCAGGGATAGTTGCTAGTAACTTGTCTTGTTTGGGAAAATTACCTCCCCGTCGCCTTGCTAACTGAAATTGATAACCCAGGCGATGTTTAATATAAAATTCCGTCCAGTCTGCTGTCCAAGTATTGATTTGAGGTGTGGAACCAATGGTATTGTTAATTTTCCAACCAAAAACTTGACTATTGCTAGCTTTATGCATTGCTGCTAACTTGCGTCCCATTTCTAGCCACGAATTGCTGTTACCGCTACCAAGTTCCAACCATTCCAGAACGATGTAACTAGAATTATCAGCAGTACCCCAACAAATTGGTTTGGGGATGCGAATACTAGCTGTTGCTAGCATTTCCTCTAAACCTAATGCCTCAGCTTCAAACATCGCAATTTGGGATGCAAGGTTTTGTTTGACGAAGTAGGTTATCTCACCATTAGAGACAGCATAACCTTGGTTGATGCACCCGCCACCAACCGATCGCCGTTGCTGACTCTGAAATTTTTCGCCAGTCACCTGGCTAATATGGGTGTCGATTTGAGTCCACATGATTAAATTGGGGAGTGGGGGATGAGGGAGCAGGGGAGGCAGGGGGAGCAGGGGAGGCAGGGGAAGAATAATTAATTATTGATTAATTATCAATGCCCAACGCCCCATTCCCAATTTTTAATTTACGGCTTGACAAAAACTACACCATAAGCGTTAGGAGATAGATACTCTTTGGCTGCTTGCATCAAGTCTGTTGCATCTTGGCTCTGAATTATTGCTGGGTAGTTAAAGGCGGGTTCCAAATCTCCTACCAAAGACTGATAATAACCATACAACCCAGAGCGATCGCTTGGTGTTTCGTTGCCAAATATAAATCTGTTAGCTACTCGCTGCCGTATACGGGCAATTTCTGATTCTGTTATCGACTCTGTTTGTAGTTTGCTAATGTGTTGAGCGATCGCATCCTCTACAACTGCTAAATTTTCTACTGCACATTTAGCTGAAATATAAAATATTCCTTGCAGCTCATTGATCATGTTGCTCACAGAAATTGAAGAAACTAATCCCCGTTCTTCTCGTAAATCCCTCACCAGTCTTGATGTCCGTCCGTGTCCCAAAATTCCGGCTAAAACATCCAATCCATAGGTGCGATCTAACTGCGTCATTCCTGGAACTCGCCAAACCATCACTAGCCTTGCTTGTTGCAAACTTTCATCGATAAATTCTCGACGAACAATTTCTGTAAATGGTGATTCAGCATTTAGTGGGGAGTGGACAGACACGCCATTAATCGTGTCTGTACTGGGCAATGGGGAGTTGCGAGTGGCTTTTGTAAATCCTTCCGCAACAGTCGCAATTAATTCTTCCACGGGTAAATTGCCTACAGCCACAGCAGTAATTGACTGAGGCTGATACCAATTTGCATGAAAATCTCGCATCTGCTGGGGTTTAAGTCCGGCTATCACCAATTCTGGCCCCAATACTGGACGGCGATAGGGTAGATAATCAAAGGCTGTCTCCATTGCCCGCCGATATGTACGCCGTTGGGGATTATCTTCTGAACGCCTAATTTCTTCTAAAACTACTAATCGCTCACGTTCAAAGGCATCATCAGGAATACTCGCATTTGATACTACATCTATTTGTAATGGCGCAAGCTCGGCAAAATCTTTGGGTGCAGTAGTTATATAGTAATGAGTATAATCTTGGCTCGTAGCGGCATTGGTAACAGCACCCCGCTCTTCAATTCGACGTTCAAATTCGCCGCTAGCCAGTCGTTCTGTTCCTTTAAAAATCATGTGTTCTAAAAAGTGAGCCATGCCATTAATGGCATCAGGCTCTACAGCAGAGCCAACTTTAATCCATAAGTTGAGGTTTACGGCTTCAACTGGCATTTGCTCGGCGATGATTGTCAAACCATTGGGCAACTGGCGCAGTGTCGGAGCATTGAGACGGGGAAGTTTCCGCAGGGTTGAGGTCATTGCTACTTGTGTCTGAGGAGCTATGTTACTCCTTTATCTTATCTGCCGCTTAAAATAAGCACTGCGATCGCACCACGAAGTGACGCAAAGAAGATTCTGGGTTAAATAGCGAACCGCAGAGGCACAGAGAACACAGAGGCAAAGACCTTCACCTAGCAATTTTGCTTGGTCGAGTAGTAGTGATGAAGCCATTAATCTGGATAAGGCTGTAAAATTATGAATAGCAATATTAAGAATTATAAAGATAAGTATCAATGTCCAGTATTTCTATTGACAAAAGCAAATCTCATGTAGTGATTATCGGCGCAGGAATAGGTGGACTGACTGCTGGAGCATTATTAGCTCATAGAGGTTATAATGTCTTAATTTTGGATCAAGCCCTCGTACCAGGTGGCTGTGCTTCGACGTTTAAACGCCAAGGATTTACCTTTGATGTGGGCGCAACTCAGGTGGCGGGGTTGGAACCAGGGGGAATTCACCACCGCATTTTCTCAGAATTGTCAATAGATTTGCCGGAAGCAACGCCTTGCGATCCTGCTTGTGCGGTATATTTGCCTGGGGAAAGCACACCGATTAATGTTTGGCGTGACAAAGAGAAATGGCAAGCGGAACGACAAAAACAGTTTCCTGGTAGCGAACCGTTTTGGCAGTTGATGGCAGCTTTATTTGGTGCTAGTTGGGAATTTCAAGGACGCGATCCGGTGCTACCACCACGTAATTTATGGGATTTGTGGCAGCTAGCGCAAGCGGTGCGTCCTAGTACATTAATTACTGTACCCTTCACTTTGTTTACTGTAGGAGATGCTTTACGGTTATGTGGACTCGGAAATGATCGCCGACTAAGAACTTTTTTGGATTTGCAACTGAAGCTATACTCCCAGGTGGATGCAGATGAGACAGCATTGCTCTACGCAGCCACAGCATTGAGTGTATCCCAACTGCCCCAAGGATTATTTCACCTCCAGGGAAGTATGCAAGTGTTGAGCGATCGCTTGGTACAATCCTTAGAAAGAGATGGCGGCAAATTGTTGATGCGCCACACTGTAGAAGAAATCAAAGTAGAAAACGGTAAAGCTACTGCTGTAGTTATTAGAAATCAGAAAACTGGCGAAGTCTGGACAGAAGCCGCCGACCACATAGTTAGCAATGTCACCGTGCAAAACTTGGTGCAGTTATTGGGACAAGCGCCATCTGGATATAAAAATCGGGTGGAAAAACTGCCCCAAGCATCGGGTGCGTTTGTGGTGTATTTGGGTGTAGATGCCAGCGCGATTCCGCCTGAATGCCCTCCCCACCTGCAATTTCTGTATGATGTCAATGGCCCCATTGGCGAAAATAATTCCCTATTTGTCTCCGTCAGTCATCCTGGAGACGGCCGCGCACCGGAGGGGAAAGCAACAATTATTGCTTCTTCATTTGTCGATCCTGCACAGTGGTGGCAGACTGATGATTATGAAGGATTAAAAGAAAAGTTTACCCAAGAAGCGATCGCTCGTCTTGCCCAATACTTTTATCTCAAACCAGAAACTATTATTTATCAAGAAGCGGCAACACCGCGCACCTTTGCCCATTTCACAGCCCGCGATCGCGGTATAGTTGGCGGTATTGGTCAAAGGATTCCTACCTTTGGCCCCTTTGGATTTGCCAATCGTACACCCATCCAGAATTTGTGGTTAGTTGGTGATTCCACCCATCCTGGCGAAGGTACTGCTGGGGTAAGTTATTCAGCGCTGACGGTAGTTAGGCAAATTGAAAAAGAGGCAAGGGACCAGGGAGCAGGGAGCAAGGGGGATAAAAAAGAATTGGGATTCTAACCACACCTGTTGCTTTAGGGGACTTCCAGAGAATAAATTACCCAATTTATTCAAATGATATTTTTCTTTTCCCCCTGCTCCCTGCCTCTTCGTTAAAAAGTCCTCCTTCCTTAGCAGGCAAGTCATACTTGTAACCGATGGCAAAAGGGACGAAAAACTGGTCAAATTAAGTTATTGTTGCGAATGCTGGAGTAATGACAGACAGCGTTTTAATTCTTGGTGGACGAGGGCGGATTGGTAGCACTGTTGCTCACGATCTAGCTACCCATACGCAGGCTCAAATTACGATTACTGGACGTTCTGCGGAGTTTGGGAAGGCTGTTAGCTTGTCTTCGGGAGGACAAGTGCAGTTTTTGGTGTTGGACTTGGCAGAAGTTGACAAGTTGCAAGATGCGATCGCAAACTCTAACTTAGTCATCCACTGTGCTGGCCCATTTCACTATCGAGATACTAATGTTCTTGAAACCTGTATTGCTCAAGGCGTTAATTATCTAGATGTCAGCGACCATCGTTCTTATACCAGCAAAGCTCTTAATTTGAGTGAACAAGCTGCTGCTGCTGGTGTGACAGCAATTATTAATACTGGCATTTTTCCTGGTATTTCTAACAGCATGGTGCGTCAAGGTGTTGAACAATTTGATAAACCAGAAAAGATCCATTTAAGTTATTTAGTTTCCGGTTCTGGCGGTGCTGGCATTACAGTGATGCGGACAACTTTTCTTGGGTTGCAGTATCCTTTTGAGACTTGGATAGATGGAAAATGGAAGATAATCAAGCCTTATAGTGAAAGAGAATTAGTTGATTTTCCACCTCCATATCGACGCACCGGAGTTTACTGGTTTGATATGCCAGAAACCTTTACACTGCCCAAAGCTTTCCCATCAGTAAAAACTGTAATTACTAAGTTTGGCTCTGTTCCCGATTTTTACAATCACCTAACTTGGATTGCGGCACACGTTTTTCCCAAGTGGTTAATGCAGCGCCGTTACATGATTGAATTTCTGTCTCATGTCAGCCATTCAATGACAGATGTTACTAATAATTTTACTGGGATTGGTGTAGCCGTTCGTTCAGAAGTTACAGGGCAAAAAGATGGTGAAACTGCCGTTTATTGTTCAACTGTAGTGCATGAAAATACAGCCGTGGCTTCTGGTTGTGGTACAGGTAGTATTGCACAATTATTGCTAGAAGGTAAACTCAAGAAACCAGGTGTTTTTGCTGTGGAAGAAGCACTACCAACAGATTTATTTGAAGAAGTAATGCAAAGCAGAGGAATTAAAATTAATCACAGTTGGTTATAGGTTAATACACTTGGGTTAAAGAATTTTATCCGATTCTACGAGATATTCAGATACACAGGTAGGGGCGTACAAATGTACGCCCCTACTAAAGTTAAAAATTAATATACCTTGCGGTAGAAGTAAAACTCTACTTAAACATTTAGGATGCCTGTGAGCCTGAAATCTTGAATATCTTGAATATATTAATACATCACCACGGCTCATAAAATAAAAATAGGAGCGTTTTTTTGTGCAAAAAATTTTATTAACTTTAAAGGAAGCGTTACGTTCAAGCTTTTTGGTCGTTGGTTTAATTATTTTCATTAGCTTGTCAGGTTCTTTCATTTTCGTTCAGCAACCTAGTTATGCAACTACTCTTGAAGAATTAAAGCTAATACCCCCAGAGTATAAACCAAATTCTGAAGAAAAAATTAATCGTGCTAACGAGTTTGACCCAGGTGTTGGCATTCTAGAAGAAGAACGACAAGAAGCTTATGAGCAAGCAATAAAAGATTCAAAAAACCTTACTACTATAGAGAAGACTTACGAAAGGAATTTGAAGGCTGAACAAGCACAAAATCCCCCAGAAAGTTTTGGTGAAAAAGCGAAAGAAGTTATTGAAAAGGTGACAGGTAAATAGGGAATATAGACCTAAAAACACAGTTTTTGCCCTGACTGGTTCTAAGCCTGGAGGCTTGGAACCGCTTCTGGGAGGCTTTGCCTCCAGTGACATGATGAGAGGCAGAGCCTCTTAGAATTCATTCCCAGCCTGGAGGCTGGGAACGAGGCAACAAAAGACTTTGGGTTTATCTTAGTGCCATTCGTGCGTTAGCCCTTGGTATAACACACCCTAGAAAAACACCCTACAAAAACACAAATTGCTTTTACTCAAATTCATCTATTGTGGTAGGAGTATTAGCCTTTATCTTATTAGCAATATTGCGCTCATACCACTTCATTAAGGGAGTTGCACTAATGCCATGTATAATCACAGAAGCTACAATAGTAGTGTAAGTTATCCAAGCAATTTGTTCGGCAGCTTCACCTTTTAAGCCATTACCAAACGCATAGGCGAGATAATATAAAGAGCCGACACCGCGAATACCAAACCATCCAATCAACCACCTAGTTCCTGGATGAAAGGTTCGGCGGTGTGATTCTACAGGGCGTTTGCCTATTGTGCTAATCCAAACTCCTACAGGTCGGATTATAAGTAATAGTAGAATTATCACTAATAAAGATTGCATAGCATAGTTAAGCATTGGTTGCAATAATAATATTGATCCCAATAGTAAAATTGTTCCAACTTCCAGCAGTTTTTCAACTTGCTCAACAAATTCCAACTGTGCTAGCGGTTTTTCAGGATCTCTGTAACTGCGTTGGACAACTAAGCCAGCAACAAATACTGCCAAAAATCCATAGCCATTCACCATTTCTGTTAAAGAATAAGTTAGTAAAATCGTGCTGATAGCAATAAAATCTTCCATTAACTCATCAGCACGACGGCGTTTTTGAATTTTCTTTTCAATCCAGACTATAGATTTGGCAACTACGATTCCCATAACAATGCCAGCTGCGATCGCCCAAATTAAATCAACCGCAATCCACTCTTTCAACCAGTTGCCCCAGTTATCATCTTTTAATGCATGAAGACCAAAATAAACGAAGGGAAAAGCTAAAGCATCATTTAAGCCACCTTCTGAAGTTAAACCAAATCTCAACTCATCTTCGTCGTTTATATCGGTCAGTTGTACTTCCGATGCTAATACTGGATCGGTAGGTGCGAGAATTGCTCCTAATAAAATCGCTTCTCCCCAATTCATTCCTAAAAACAATTTACCCACAACAGCCAGAGCAAGAATTGAAATTGGCATCAGAAATACAATTAATCGGGTTGTAATACCCCAAGTCCCCAACCTTAGAGGACGAACAATTTTTAAGCCGCAGCTAAACACAGAAATAATTACTACAAATTCTGTTATTTTTTCCAGCAGTTCGGCATTAAAAACGTCATCTCGACGTAATTGAATCAGCCCAAAGGCGTAAGGGCCTAGCAAAATACCAACTATTAGGTAGATAAGCGCAAAAGAAAGAGGTAAACGAGCAATCCAACCTGACCCTAATGTGACCATCAATAAAAGTAGACCAATCACAAATAGGTCAATAATATAGATATCTACCATATAGCAATTTATATAAAAATTACGCGTTACTTTGTAAGCATAGTTGTAATAGCTTAATGTTATAAATTACCTATGGGCAGATTTTTTTGAATTAGAGATTAGGAATTAGGTATTTAGACCCGCCACTAAATTTGAGAAGAAGAGAATAGAGTCTCCGACTGGGAATGCCATCCTTGGGGCTGCCGCCTCACTTGCTGGCGGCAAGCCATGAGCAGCATTTCCAGCCAAAGAGCTCTTAACGAGGTTTTAAAGAAGTTTTAAGCTTAAGTTGACACCAATGGGCACTGCCGTGCCCCTACACCACGCGATATAATGTTGTACCACACCTCAATGGGAACCGCTATAGCTCAACAATATTCTTAGTTTTAGCACGGAATGGAATATCTATTAAAACATAGAATATCCATTTTATCGCTATATCAAACTGGCGGTTTTGAATAAATGCAACTAAACGAATTGGTGTTTCGATTACTTGCTGGTAAGGATGTTTACGTAAATCATCCTCAAATTTGCTTTTGCTAATTAGGCGTTTTAGTGGTAATACAAGCCCCATAATAAAACAGCCATAATATTCAAATATAGATCCAAACTTTAAATTTTCATACAGGTAGTTTAAATCGCCGCCTATTCCTCTTAAAGCTCTATTTTCCGCAGGAGCATGAAAATGATCTGCTTGTGCTTGTTTCACCTTTATAATTTTGAAATCTTGTCTCTGAATTCGTCGCATTAACTCATGCTCATCGCAAGCATAGCTGTTAAAATACCTCAGATTTGTATCAAAGCGAAAGCGATTAAAAATGAATCGCCTAAATGACATAAGGCTACCCGTTCCATAGGTTTCCGTTCCTTTTTCCCAAGAACTCCCATATTGGTAAACGCATCCCCAGATAGCTGTAACTTCTGAATTTTCTTGGTAGACTTTAACTAACTCATCAAGGCAATCTGGAAATAGACTAACGTCATCATCAGTAAACACAATGAATTCACCCTTTGCATGAGCAACTCCACGATTTCTTGAGTAACATAACCCTCGGTTTTTATCGTTATTGAGAACCAAAAGGTTAGCCATGTTTTCTTCACAAGTCTTAAGAAAGCTTTGTGTATCATCCTTTGAACCGTCATTGACAACGATTACTTCATAGTTCGGATAGGTAAGGTTTGCCAGTGCGGGAAAACTATAGCTGCGTAAACTTGAAGCTCTGCCATAGGTGCAGATCACAATGGAGACAAGAGGCTTTTCCATTTGTATATGTCTTTCTTACAAATTCGTTAACTGAGAAATTTAGGAAAATAACGTAAAACTAATTGCAGAATTAAGTTATTTAATTTATATGATTCCCAATAATCTACACAGTCTAACAATTAGGAAAAAGCATATTTCTTGTGAGCAACAATACTTTTGTGCCCAGTTGTGAATTGGTGTCAACTTCAGCCGCAATATGAAGTAATATCCCGTTTATAAGATTTAGCTGTTCATTACGACTGCCTTTTTCTCTTTTCCCTCTTTTGTCACTTTCAGAAAACAATAATCGAAGCAACATTCTGAAACTTTTATGTAGTCGAGCTTTGAGCTTTTATTTTCTAACAGTAATTCAAGTTTGTAGCCAAAACCTGGAGATGGAAACCCTGAAAGGCTTTCAGCGATTGGGCTCTACCAAAGTGACAAAAGAGGGTTATATTATGTTCGACTTAATACTTATGTCATTGCGAACGTAGCGCGGCAATCCCAAACCTTTGCGATTGCTTCATTCCACTTCGTTGCATTCGCAATGACATATTATAAGTGATTTGCCGAACATGATATTAGACATCGCCTTTTTAACCATTTATAGTATTTTTGTACTATAATATAGATAGCCTCCACAAAGCCTAGCTAAATGTATAACGGCTGTGTGAAAACCTTCTGGAAGATGGATTCAAGGGTTAGTTCGATGATGAAGTATTACATTCTCAACCTCAATCCGACTGCCAAGCATGAATGGGATCGGTGTATTTTACGCGATCCGTTGACTGCTAAACGCCCAGACATTGCCAAATTAATTGCTGAAGCGGTTGGTGCGGATACAGGCAGTTATTTAGTGAGCGTGAATATCGAAGTTCAAGTTTTGGAGCAAGCCGCAGTCCCTCAAGCCGAACAACTTTCGCTTTCATTTCCAGAGGTGAGTGTGCCGTCACAACCACAACTGCGGGAAGCAGCTTGATGCAATCTAGAAATTAATTAATCATTGCCTAATACCAATTTTTTATGAAGCTGCATATAATTCGATCCCCCCTAGCCCACGCCAGTCGCTCATGGGGGAAACCCCCAAGACCGCGCTGGCTCCCCTTAACAAGGGGGGAACCGGAAAAACATCTATCATATCAAAGTCCCCCAGTTTATCGGGGGATTTAGGGGGATCAAGAAATATGTAACTTCACATTAAATTGGTATAAAACCCTTGTAGAGACGTAGCAGTGCTACGTCTCTACAATCATTTTCACTTTTATCGTACCCAATACTTGATTGGTTACAGCAATTTTCAGGTAATACCAAATTGGAAAAAGAATGCGACAAATAGGTAGGGGCACAACATTGTTGTGCCCTTACGAATAATTGATGTGTCGCAAACATTATTTGAATTGGTATAAATAGACCTCTTGCAAAAGGAACTTTTGCAAGAGGCAGGGAAAGGGGAAAAGGGCAAAGGGAAAGGGAAAATTTCAATCCTTTTCCCCTTCCCCCTTACCCCTTTCCCCACTTCTGCAAGAAGTCTATTAGAGATCCCCTATGCGATACATCCCATCAACGGTATAGCCAAACACGCAACAGTGACAGCAATTGTTCGGTATCTACGGGTTTGGTGATGTAGTCTGATGCACCGGCTTCAATACACTTCTCGCGATCGCCTTGCATGGCTTTAGCGGTCAGTGCAATAATCGGCAAAGATTTAAGTTGCTCGTTTTGGCGGATTAAGCGTGTTGTTTCGTAACCATCCATTTCGGGCATCATTACATCCATTAAAACCACATCAATATCTGGTGTAGTTTCCAACAAAGCGATTCCCTCTCTGCCGTTTTCAGCATATAAAACCTGGATTTGATAACGCTCCAACATACTGGTAAGGGCGAAGATATTACGCATATCGTCGTCTACAATTAGCGCTTTTTTGCCAGCGAGTAAGTAGTCTATGGAATGCAGTTGTTCAAGTATTTCTCGTTTGGGTGCTGGTAAATTTGCTTGAATTCGGTGTAAAAATAATGCTGTTTCATCGAGGAGACGTTCGGGCGATCGCACATCTTTAATGATGATTGTTTCGGCAATCCGCCGGAGTTCCGTTTCTTGAGCTTTGCTAATTTCTCTACCTGTGTAGACAATGATTGGTAAAGTTTTGCCCTGGGGCAAAAGCTTTATCTGCTCGATCAGTTCAAACCCGGTCATGTCGGGCAGCCCTAAATCGAGGACAAGGCAATCAAAATGCTGGGTACGAATAGCTTCTAGGGCTGCTGCACCGCTGGCGACAGCAGTGGTAGAAACATCGCTGTTGCCAATCAACTCAACAATACTCAGCCTTTGAGTGTCGTCGTCTTCGACTACCAATAAATTTTTCACTTGGCGCTCAACAAAACCTTTAATTTTGGTCAACGCTTCGGATATTATCTCGCTGGTTAAGGGTTTTTGCAGATATGCGATCGCACCTAGTTGCAAACCGCGCTGTTTTCCTTCTTCAACGGTCATGATATGTACGGGAATGTGGCGGGTATTTGGGTCATGTTTGAGACGATCCAATACCGTCCAACCATCCATTTCTGGCAACCGGATATCTAGCAAAATAGCTGAAGGTAGAAATTGCTGCGCTAACATCAAACCTGTACTACCTGTTTGGGCAGCTATCACCTTGAATCCTTGCTGTTGCGCCATATCTAGAAGGATACGCGCAAAATTAATGTCATCTTCGACAATTAGTAAGACGCGATCGCCTCTTTCAATAGTAGTGCGATCGTCATTTAGAAGTGGAGAGTGGGTAGAGACGCGATTAATCGTGTCTGTACTGAGTGGGGAGGAGGGAGTGGGTAGTGTTGATGCAGAATCAGAACTCAGCGATCGTGATGGGCTAAACGCCCCGTTATCGCTAACAGGACTCAATTGTGGTAGATAGAAGGTAAAGGTGCTACCTTGACCGGGTTGACTAATTAGTTTAATTTCACCGCCAAAGAGACGGGCGATTTCGCGGCTAATTGATAAGCCCAATCCAGTGCCGCCGTATCTCCGACTGGTAGAGCCATCGGCTTGCTGGAATGCTTCAAAAATCACTTTCTGTTTGTCTGGGGCAATGCCAATACCTGTATCGCTGACTGAGAAGGCGATGACAACCTGGGCGCTATTCAAAGTTTGGTAGTCCTTGCTCCATCCCTGCTTTGCCACCGCAATCTGTAAGCGTACCTCTCCTCGCTCTGTAAATTTAAAAGCGTTGGAGAGGAGATTTTTTAACACCTGTTGTATACGTTTGACATCTGTATAGATGCTAACTGGCAATTCAGGAGTAAGTTCAATCGTAAAGGCAAGTCCCTTACTCTGAGCGATTTGCCGGAAGTTACGCTCGATTTGTTCGCCCAACTCTGCCAATGGCATTTGAGTCATGTCAATCGACATAGTTCCAGATTCAATTTTAGCGAGATCCAGAATGTCATTGATTAACGCCAACAAATCATTACCTGCTGAGTAAATTGTTTGGCTGTATTCGACTTGCTTGGCGCTGAGATTGTGATCAATGTTATCTGCCAACAACTTCGCCAAAATTAACAAGCTGTTCAGTGGTGTCCGCAGTTCATGGGACATATTGGCGAGAAATTCTGATTTGTATTTTGAGGAAAGGGCGAGTTGTTCAGCCTTGTCTTCCAAAGATAATCTTGCTTGTTCAATTTCCCGATTTTTGCGCTCAACTTCTTTCTTTTGCATCGCCAACAACTCTGCCTTTTCTTCTAATTCGGCGTTGGTTTGTTGCAGTTCCTCTTGCTGTCCTTTGAGTAAATCTTCAGAGGCTTTGAGTGATTGCGCTTGTTCTTCTAAGCGCTTGTTAGTTTCCCTGAGTTCGCTTTGCTGGGATTGTAGTTCTTCAGCTAAAGATTGCGACTGCTTGAGTAATTCTTCAGTTCGCATGGATGCTGCGATCGTGTTGAGGACGATCGCTATACTTTCGGTAAGTTGGTCGAAGAATGTCAGATGAATTTCGCTAAAGCGGCGGAAGGATGCTAATTCTATGACTGCTGTCACCTGTCCTTCAAAAAGTACAGGTAACACTACGGCATTAAGTGGAGCCGCTTCTCCTAAACCAGAGGCAATTCTGACATAATCACTTGGCACATCCGTTAGCAGTATTCGCTCTTTTTCTAAAGCGCATTGTCCCACCAAACCTTCACCCAAGTGGAAGCGGTTAGCCAGATGTCTGCGTTCACGGTAAGCGTAGCTACTAATTAATTTCAAAAACGGTGTATTTTCCCCAGAGTCCATCAGGAAGAATACGCCATGTTGCGCTCCTACCAAGGGTGCTAGTTCTGAGAGAATTAGTTTAGATACGGTTTCTAAGTCTCGCTGACCTTGCAGCATTCGGGTAAACTTGGCTAGGTTAGTTTTCAACCAGTCTTGCTCAGTATTTTTCTGCGTTGTCTCGCGCAGATTAGCAATCATCTGGTTGATGTTGTCTTTAAGGATTGCTACTTCCCCTTGTGCTTCGACGGCAATTGAACGAGTTAAATCACCTTTAGTTACAGCTGTTGCAACTTCTGCGATCGCTCTTAATTGAGTTGTCAGTGTAGCAGCAAGTTCATTTACATTATCCGTCAAATCTTTCCAAGTTCCAGCCGCGCCGGGTACTCTAGCTTGTCCGCCTAACTTCCCTTCAATTCCCACTTCCCGCGCTACTGTAGTTACCTGATTGGCAAATGTTGCTAGAGTATCAATCATCTCGTTGATTGTCTCTGCTAAGGTTTCAATTTCTCCCTTAGCATCTAACATTAGTTTCCGTTTCAAGTCACCGTTAGCAACTGCTGTTACAACTCTGGCGATACCGCGTACTTGTGCCGTTAAGTTACCCGCCATCGAGTTCACGTTATCTGTTAAATCTTTCCAAGTTCCTGCAACACCTTGGACTTGCGCTTGTCCGCCCAACTTCCCTTCAGTTCCCACTTCTCGCGCCACCCGCGTTACTTCACTTGCAAAGGAACTGAGTTGATCCACCATTGTATTGGTGGTGTTCTTCAAGTCTAAAATTTCACCTCTGGCATCGACGGTAATTTTCTTAGATAAGTCGCCATTCGCTACTGCCTTGGTAACTTCCGCGATGTTGCGGACTTGTCCGGTGAGGTTCCCCGCCATCGAGTTAACGTTATCAGTTAAATCTTTCCAAGTCCCTGCAACTCCTCTGACGTAAGCTTGCACGCCTAACTTACCTTCCGTTCCCACCTCACGGGCAACCCTTGTTACTTCTGATGCAAAAGAATTTAGCTGATCCACCATTGTATTAATGGTGTTTTTAAGCTCTTGAATTTCGCCTTTTACATCGACAGTGATCTTCTTAGATAAGTCGCCGTTTGCAACGGCTGTCGTAACTTCGGCAATGTTTCGTACTTGTGCTGTTAAACTTCCCGCCATGAAGTTTACGCTGTCGGTTAAATCTTTCCAAGTGCCGGCTACACCTTTAACTTCTGCTTGTACACCTAATTTACCTTCAGTTCCCACCTCCCGCGCTACCCGCGTCACTTCACTTGCAAAGGAATTAAGTTGATCCACCATTGTGTTAACGGTGTTTTTCAACTCTAAAATTTCACCTTTGACATCAACGGAAATTTTCTTAGATAAATCGCCATTAGCTACAGCTGTGGTAACGGCGGCAATGTTTCGCACCTGTGCCGTTAAACTTCCCGCCATGAAGTTCACGCTGTCGGTTAAATCTTTCCAAGTTCCAGCTACACCGCGCACATCTGCTTGTACGCCTAGTTTACCTTCGCTTCCCACTTCCCGCGCCACCCGCGTTACTTCACTTGCAAAGGAATTGAGTTGATCCACCATTATATTGATGGTATTCTTGAGTTCGAGAATTTCGCCTTTGACGGCAACGGTAATTTTCTTGGATAAGTCACCATTGGCGATCGCAGTTGTCACTTCGGCAATGTTCCGCACCTGTGCCGTTAAGCTTCCCGCCATGAAGTTTACGCTGTCGGTTAAATCTTTCCAAGTACCAGCAACGTCTTTCACTTCTGCTTGTACACCCAATTTACCTTCAGTTCCCACCTCACGGGCGACTCGCGTCACTTCACTTGCAAAGGAACTGAGTTGATCCACCATTGTATTAATGGTATTTTTCAACTCCAGAATTTCACCTTTAACATCGACAGTGATTTTCTTGGATAAGTCGCCTGTTGCAACCGCCGTAGTTACTTCGGCAATGTTTCGCACCTGCGCCGTCAAGCTTCCCGCCATGAAATTCACGCTGTCGGTTAAATCCTTCCAAGTGCCAGCCACGCCGCGCACTTCTGCTTGCACGCCTAATTTACCCTCACTTCCTACCTCACGAGCTACCCTTGTTACTTCTGATGCAAAGGAATTAAGTTGATCCACCATTGTGTTAATGGTGTTTTTGAGTTCCAGAATTTCACCTTTGACATCGACAGTGATTTTCTTGGATAAGTCGCCTGTTGCAACCGCCGTAGTTACTTCGGCAATATTCCGCACCTGTGCCGTTAAACTTCCTGCCATGAAGTTTACGCTGTCGGTTAAATCTTTCCAAGTGCCAGCTACACCGCGCACATCGGCTTGCACACCCAGTTTACCCTCGCTTCCCACTTCACGAGCAACCCTTGTAACTTCACTTGCAAAGGAGCTGAGTTGATCCACCATTATATTGATGGTATTTTTCAGTTCAAAAATTTCACCTCTAACATCAACGGTGATTTTTTTAGATAGATCACCATTTGCGATCGCAGTCGCAACTTCGGCAATATTTCGCACCTGTCCGGTGAGATTACCCGCCATTAAATTAACGTTGTCAGTTAAATCTTTCCAAGTACCCGCTACTCCCGGAACTTCTGCTTGCACACCCAACTTACCTTCAGTTCCCACTTCACGCGCAACTCTTGTTACTTCTGATGCAAAAGAATTGAGTTGATCCACCATTGTGTTAATGGTGTTTTTCAACTCCAGAATTTCACCTTTGACATCCACAGTGATTTTCTTAGATAAATCGCCATTTGCTACAGCAGTAGTCACTTCGGCAATATTCCGCACCTGTGCCGTCAAGCTTCCCGCCATGAAGTTTACGCTGTCGGTAAGGTCTTTCCAAGTACCCGCTACCCCGCGAACTTCTGCTTGACCGCCTAATTTTCCTTCTGCACCCACCTCACGCGCAACTCTTGTCACTTCCGATGCAAAGGAATTAAGCTGATCCACCATGATGTTGACGGTGTTTTTCAACTCTAAAATTTCGCCTTTGACATTAACAGTGATTTTTTTCGATAAGTCGCCATTTGCTACCGCCGTTGTCACTTCCGCAATGTTACGGACTTGGGCTGTTAAATTCCCTGCCATCAAGTTAACGTTATCTGTCAGATCCTTCCAAGTACCTGCTACACCTTTAACTTCTGCTTGTACGCCCAACTTCCCTTCAGTTCCCACCTCACGCGCAACTCGCGTCACTTCCGATGCAAAAGAATTAAGCTGATCCACCATCGTGTTGACGGTGTTTTTTAGTTCCAGAATTTCGCCTTTGACATTGACAGTGATTTTTTTGGATAAGTCACCATTTGCGATCGCAGTGGCAACTTCGGCAATGTTGCGAACTTGTCCGGTGAGATTACCCGCCATCAAGTTAACGTTATCAGTCAAATCTTTCCAAGTGCCAGCCACACCTTGCACTTCGGCTTGAACGCCCAACTTCCCTTCGGTTCCCACTTCACGGGCAACCCGCGTTACTTCCGAAGCAAAGGAACCAAGCCGATCAACCATCGTGTTGACGATATTAGCAGTTTGGAGAAACTCACCTTGGAGGGGTCTGCCATCAATTTCTGTGGCGATCGTTTGCGATAAGTCACCATTGGCGACTGACCGAATTACCCGAGTAGTTTCAGCTGTTGGTTGAACTAAATCTGTAATTAGAGTATTGACAGAAGTAACACAATCTGACCAGGAACCTCGAACATCTCCGAGAGAGGCGCGATCGGCAATTTTGCCTTCTTTGCCGACAACATTACCAATGCGTTGTAGTTCGGCCGCCATCCGCTCATTCTGGTAAATAATATCATTGAGCGTATCAGCTATTTTCCCTGCCACACCAGTATGGTCTATGGGCATCCGAGCAGAGAAGTCACCTTGCTTAACAGCATTCAGCGTTCTTAGTAGCTGATTTAAATCGAGATTGTCGCTGTCTCTAGTCAACTGTTCGGTTGCCATAGCCGTATCCTTAATCTTAATCCTTGAAGAATTTTTTGTATTTTTTGCACCCCGTACTTATTTAGAGTACTTTTAGCCAATGCGTATCACAATAGAAAGTAGGGAATAGAAAGTGGATCAAACTAATTTTTATGGGTGCGAGTGTAAGCAGTTGATAAAGACTGCTAATTAAATGGTATTGCCGTCGATGTATCTAGCATCCCACTTAGCTAATCATAGCGAGTTGGACTCTGTTATGCAGCATTAATTGTCGGCGATGCCTAACTTAGGCGAGTAAGCAGGTTGATGACACGACCTCGATCGCAGTGTAAGGACGCGATAAATCGCCGTCTCTACAAAGAACTGATTATTGTAAAGACGGCAATTTATCGCGTCTTTGCGATCGAGGTGCAGCCATTCAAGTGGACAATTGCAGTGTGCCGTATTCAATGGCACCAGGAGCGTATGTTGTACCGTTCAATGTTACAGGGCATCCGGCGGTTGTGATTCCGATTGGACAAACTCAAAACGGCTTGCCGATTGGGATGCAAATCGTGGGTGTGGGTCAGCGATGGCAAGAGATGGAGCTATTCGCTATTGCTCAAGAACTTGACAAAGTGGTTGGTAATTTCCGCAATCCATTGGGCTATTGAAATCAGCCTTAGTTGTCATGCAGCCGCAATTGTTGAATTTTGTAAAGATTGTCAAGGAGTAACCAAGGGGTGTGTAAAGCCTGAAAATGACTCTATGTCTATCTTTTGAAGAGTGTAATAGATTATGAAATTAGTTATGAAAATGACATTGAAAAGATGAAGAATTATGCTGGAGTCAGTTTTTATCTGTCCAAGGAAAGCAAGCTTTATTAGCTTGACTGCTTAGAGTTTCAACAATATCACTATGAAATTACTCATCCTATTTAAAACCCTAGCATTACTTAGTCTTTTCCTAGCTACACCATTTAGTATGATTGCTACCGTTCCGCTTGTAGCAAATACACTTAATACTCCCACAAATACTGAACAAACAAAGCGGTTGAAACTAACTTTATCAGGACATACTGCACCTGTGCGTGCATTAACCCTTTCCCCTAGTGGTCAAGTTCTTGCTAGTGGTAGCGATGATAAAACAATCAAACTTTGGCAGACTACTACAGGTGCATTGCTTCACACTTTAACTGGACACGGTGATCGCATTAAATCAATAGTGATTACTCCAGACGAGCAAACTTTAATTAGTACCAGTTTCGATAACACTATCAAATTTTGGGATACGCAAACAGGAAAGGAAGTTCGCACGATTTTAGAAAAAACAGGGGTGAAAGCAATGTTGTTGACCCTAGATGGACAAACTTTAATCAGTGGTAGCGGCGATAACACTATCAAATTTCGGAATCTCAAAACTAGAAAAATTGACCGGATACTGAGAGCAGAAACAACAGCACTTGCAATTAGTCCTGATGGTAAAACCCTCTTAAGCGGGGGTGATAATGGGGGAAAAATTCGGGTTTGGAGTCTGGTAACAGGTAAAGAAATAGGCAGCTTTACCCCACCACTACCCAAAAAAGAAGACCTGATCAACCGTTCGGAGAGAGCATCAGCTCCAATTACGCTTGCTATTAGTAAAGATGGGAAAATGCTCCTGTCTGGTGGACATGACGATAGTTTTCAATCTGGTGGAGTCAGAAGCACAGATGGTAAAGGTTTCAAAGCTTGGGACTTGAAAACAGGAAAGCTAATTCATAATTTATCGTTGGGTACGAGTATTGATGCGTTAATTATAAGTCCCGATAGCAAAACATTTATTACTGGTGGTTTAGGTAGAGAAATCATATTACGCGACATCAAAACAGCGAAATCAGTCATGAAACTTACCGGACATGCAGGTGGAATTTATGGACTTGCATTAAGTAGTGATGGTCAGACTTTATATAGCGCTAGTGGCGATAAATCTGTTAAAGTTTGGCAGATAAAACCGTAAAGGTAAGGCTAATGCTAAACTCAAAAAGCTGTGTTTTTGGAATCAATTTCAACCAGTAATGTCTTAAGATTTCAGACGGAGCAAAAAACTAACTCAAGGAACAAATATGCACGAGCAGGTGCAATAAACAGTGTTTTGCTGTAAGAATCTAAATTAGCATCTAGTGAAAGTTATCAAAAAAGGTTAAGAGAAAAAAATAAAATGCTGTATTGACGCAATCACCTTTCAGGATGTTCCTCAAAGGAGGGAAGTTTTTATTATATCTTTTGAGAAAAACAAGATGGTTGTGCTGATGATTACTGGACTCGTCAGTGGAGCTTGATTGATCCTCATGTTGAACTTACAAGCTTTCAACCCGATGATAGTGGGCGAGTAGTTGTCTATGTTCATCAACTAGTGCAGGGTTTAGATGGAAACTTGATCCGCGACTAAATGGTTCAGCATATTTACACTATTGAGAATGGCTTGATCCGACGCATGGACATTCAGGAGTTATAAACACGAGCGCCTATAAAGCTAACAAGCTGTGTACTTCAGCAGACAGGTAACTTCTAATTACATTAAAATGAGATTAAGTAAAACGAGGGAGGAAAAAACTATGTCAGTTAAACTTTTACCCGACCTTGGCGATTTAGCGGAAGGATTAGGAGTCACAGGTATTGTAGGGATAATTCTTTTACCAGTATTCTTCCCAGCCATCGGTGGTGTTGGTAGGCCAATAGCTAAAGCACTTGTCAAAAGCGGAATCGCTTTTTATGACAGAAATAAAGAAGCTTTAGCCGAACTGAATGAAACCTGGGACGATATCATTGCAGAGGCAAGGGCTGAGGTCGGTGAAGAACGGATGAAATCAGCCCAACCTATAGACATGAATGGCTGAATGCTGGAAAAACAGTGGTGGTAGTCTCAATGCTTCTCTAAATTCGACTACTTCAACACTCCAAGCTTGGATGCTTTTGCTATTTCCTGAGCCTGTTCAAAACCCAGTTGATTCGGGCATACTACCCCTGAGTTAAGCATTTTAGCCAAGCCGCTTAAAAGCAATTCTTCTTGGAAACTGATATCAGCCTCATCTTTACCGTAAGCCATCACTTCAGCAACAGTTCGCCCCTGGTTATCTTTTTCCACCGGAATGACCATCAGTTGCTTATCAGCAGCAGCGACTAGCTTGAGCAGTTTCTGTTTTGCTTCATTAGCCAATGGTTGATCTGGAGCTTCATCTTGTTTCAATTCGGGGGCATCAATTCCACAAAGCTCAACTAACATTTGGCTGCCATCAGTTTAGCGGACTACGATGCTGTCCCTATCTGGCACTTGGGTAGTTATCCATTCTTCGGTAAGGGCGATGGATGGCTGATTAGTTCTTTGGAAAATCAAGATACCGGTGATAATAGCTTTGGTGATAGCTCTGTTGTCCCAATATAGAGATTGCCATTTCAAAATTAAGCTCAATTCCAACTGTTGCCGTAATAGTTGAGATAAATCAAGTAGTTTATCTTGTTCTTTGGTGTCAGAAACTTATCCGGTATGGACAAATTGCTTCCAGAACGCCTGCTCAAAAGCATTTATCAGGAACTACTGCCTAGATTACAAATTGAAAGTGTCAATCCCCGTAATCCCATTCAGGTCAGCTATCTTCCACAACCCTGGCGGCTGCTTGGCAAAGGAAATTATGCCGCAGTAGTTTATCATCCCGATTACCCTGAGTGTGTAGTTAAAATTTATGCCCCAGGACGACCAGGCTTTGAAGAAGAAGTAGAAGTCTACCGTCGTCTAGGCTCTCATCCGGCATTTTCTGAGTGTTTGTACGCCAAAGATAGCTTTCTAATTTTGAAACGGCTTTATGGAACAACTTTGTACGACTGTATGCACTTAGGTTTACCGATCCCCAGGCAGGTGATAAGAGACATAGATAAAGCTCTTGACTATGCCCGACGTTGCTCCCTCTACCCTCATGATGTTCACGGGCGTAATGTTATGATGCACAAAGGTAGAGGATTAGTTGTAGACATCTCAGATTTTTTACATCTTGAAGCCTGCTCAAAATGGAATGACTTAAAGAAGGCTTATTACTGGTTATATCTCCCCTTGCTATGCCCACTTCGACTCCGTGTGCCATACTCTGCCTTAGATATAATCCGCAAATCTTATCGTCTGGCAACCTCTTTCAAAACTTCCTCTTGTCAAATACTCCTAAGATTAACTCGTTTTAAATGTTTGAAACGTTAGGTTAATTTATTATTGCAAACATTAAGTATTTCTGTGCCAAAAACTGATGGCAAGCGGTGGCGTGAGATGGAGTTGTTGGCGATCGCACAAAAACTTGATCAAGTAATCAATGCCTTTCATAATCCATTAGGTTACTAAGCAGATTTCGTTGTGTATTCAAAATTGTTCAGAAGTTCCCACAAGGATTTCACATGAATCTTCGTGCCATTTGGGTAACAGAGAAAGATTTCTAATTACTTGGACAAGTCTCTTTAACCTTTCTCCAGTCTGCTGTAGGGCGAACGCGCTTGTTGTGGTTGCACGATTCCAAGCGATCGCTCTAAGTGTAAAATTTGGAATCGAAAAAAATTTTATCAGGCGATTCTCTTAAGAAAAGGCAATTATCCACTATAGTCATCAGCACCAGAAATAAACCCCGTCTCTTTGAGCAGCTGTCGTAGTTTTGTATGAGGAAATTTTGTGTCCTTGTTGTTATTTTTATACATATCAACAAAGAAGTCTTGCATCAGTGCAATAATGCTGCGATATTTGACGATGCTAGTAACATAAAACTCATCTAACTTCATGACCCCATCAGCGTGTATCTGCTCAATGCTGTCAAGTAATATAGCTCCGAGTTCATAAGGTTTTAAACCTTCTTTTATCTCATATTTTTCCATTATCGTGCGTTTATCGTTCTCAGGACATAAATCATATCGTGAGCGAATAAGATGACCAAGATTTCGCAAGACTTCTCCGTAGTCGTAAAATTGGTTCTGCTTAAAAAAAGACTCTTCATCTTTGGTTAAAGAAAAACTCTTATCAAGTACTAAACCAAAATCAGTCAAATATATCTGCTTGCCGTCAGTGAGGATGTTGCGAAAATGTGCATCGAAGTGAATAATTCCCTTTCTCCTCAAAAAGGTAATCGTCGTGCATAATTCATCTAAAGGTTGCTGAAGTTTGTTAGGGTTTTCTTGCAACCATGTTTCCAAAACATACGGTATGTACTCTAAAAACAGAACTAATTCATAGTTGGCGTTAGCTCTATCTAACACATAATTCTCGATACTCAGATTATTACCCCAATGCTCCACAAAGCTTTTGTGATTTTCCATATCGATATTCTCGCGTTGCCCAAAGAACGGAATAATTCGATAATGGTACATTAGGGGAAATGTGGCGTTCGCTCCTTCTAATACCCAGTTAGTAGTCTTAATGTGTGTTATGAGTTCACGAAAGACACCAAAACCAATAGAACCAACACCATAGTTAAAGCAAGTTGGTAAGTCATACAGATTTTTGGTAGAAAATAGGTTTTCGTATTCGATATCCGTAATCGGAATGCGCTTGACAAAAATTTTGAATTGCGCAAGAACGATCGTATGATTTCGCCCCGAACTTGAACTTGATGTGCCTGGCTCATTATTATCAAACAAAGAACACAATTGCGTATTATCCAACCCAGCAAGTTGTGAACTAAGTTTAAAGTAACTCTTGGTTCTAAGTTCTAGATGGTTTTTAACCATTTTCTTCGTTTAGACGCAGTATAAAAAACCGTAACATTATTGTAATTATTTTAACTGGTTGGCAAAAGGCGTTTCACCCAGGGCGGCTTCGCTAGGGGGATTAATTTATGCCACTGTTGGATGGAATGATTGCACAATTCAATTGCCGAATTGCGTGATTTTGGACAATATCAGTTATATTCTTAACCCAAAGCGAAAAACAGTTACAAAAAAGGTAGATACGACATGAGTAGCAAAACATCCAAGGTCGGGGTCATTGGTGCAGGGAATGTGGGTGCAGACGTAGCAAATGCTTTAGTGTTACTCCGTAAATGTGTAAGAGTGGTGCTTTTTGACCGAACCTTATCAAAAGCTGAGGGGCAAGCATGGGATATTGAAGACAGCATTCCCTTACTTGAAGAAATGGAGATTATACCATCAAATAAGTATGAGGATTTAGCTGATTCTGATGTAATTGTCGTAACTGTTGGGGTACAGCCGAAACTTGGACAGAGCCGATTAGATACGTTGAGTGACAATGCAGAGATCATGCGTTCGACGATGAGAGAATTGGATCGAGTTGCACCGAATTCAATTGTGCTTATCGTTAGCAATCCAGTGGATGTACTAACACGGATTGCGATCGCCAGTTCCACAAGAGCAGAAAACCTAATTTTCGGTTCGGGAACCGTTCTTGATACTGCTAGACTGAGATATCAACTTGGTAAGCAACTGAATGTTGCAAAACAAGATGTTCATGTTTATGTGATTGGAGAGCATGGAGACAGTGAATTTGTCGTTTGGTCTAGTGCATTTATTGGGGGGATTGCATTAACGGAATTTCCTATACCACAAGGAGAAAAGCTGGAACAAATTCAGCAAGAGTACGCAGAGTTAACCCGTAGGCGAGGCTATAACATTTCCGAACGCAAAGGAAATACTAGCTATGGCATATCAATAGCAGTTTGTCAATTAATTGATACCATCCTGCGAGATGAAAAACAGATATTTCCAGTATCAGTGAGAGCAGATTCTAGCTATGGAGTTGGCACTGAAGTTGTTTTTGGACTTCCATGTATCATTAGCTCAATAGGTATTGAGCGCCAACTGGTGTTACCAAGAAATGCTCATGAACAACGTTTATTAGAAGAGTCAGCCACCAAACTGAATCTTGCCTATAATTCTTTGGATAATTAAAATCAACTCATATAGCCTATCTAAAATGCGGGATAAGCTCATCTAATTGAGTATATATCTTTTAATAGGCTATAGTAATTGATTTTTTTATAGGTATTTTTGACTTATTTTTCTTTTGTACTTACTTGTTGAAAGAGACGTGCATATCCTCAAGCTACTATATACAAAGACTTTTCTACTTGTACACAAAGTTTAAATAGAATTACTTTCTCATCAAAACCCTTCGGCTTGTTCTGTAGAACCCACTTCTAGCAAGAATCGCTAGAAAAGCGAACGCACCTAACCCAAACCAATTTTCCGGCTCAGGAACAGATTGTACCCCTAAAGAGGCAGAGTAAGAAAGCTCATCAGTATCAGGATCATTTTTTAAAGGTATGCTGTAACTTGCTTCAATAGTTTTCAATCCCTCTTGCGTCCAGGGGATGGAAAAGATGCCGTCTTTATTCACATCTTCTATTGATTGCCCCAAATATTCCACTAAAACATCTTTTATTGGCGCTCCGTCAAATAAAACCTGAACCTCAAGATTTTCTCCTGTTGCAACCTTAAAGGGATTTTCTAAAGGAACAATTTCGAGTTGAAGACCTAATGGCTCCTTTATCGCATCAGACCAGCTATAGAGGCTTTTGGGGTAATTAAAAGAGCGAAAGGCTTGAGTGTATTCGGTTGTTGCTTCTTTTTTAGAGATGTTTAGATACTGATTATCCGGGGTGACAACGTAGAAGCCTCGGTCTACGAAGGCGGATAGTGCTGCAACGTCTTTGTTGGGAATGATAGATATTCCATTTGAAAAATTCTTGATTTCAATAGGGACAACAGCTTTGGTTAGATCGTAAGCTGTGAGTTCCTTAACACTTGCCGGAGCATAGGGAATTACTGACTCTTCCCCCTCCTCTGGATGACCGAACAATAGCGGGATATCTTCGCCCTGATTGCCAAAGTAGAGAGAGTGAGCTACAGCAGGCTGAACCATTATCGGTAAAATGGTAATAGTCAAAAGCAACTCTCTTAGCCGGATTGTTATCATTTTGCTTCTCGCTAATGTGTCGTTTTCGCATTGCTTTCGATACAGTTTTTTTGCACCAAAAATAACTTTATTCAAGCATGACAGCGCCGGAAATAATTTGTTAATAAAGATAAAATCTCTTAGGAGCAGCGATAGTGTAACTATTACTACTTACAAGGTCTTTTTCCTTAATATCTGCCCTTGTCAATTTCTGAGCTAAGTTATTAAGTAAAACTTTGCCGTTATCGGTCAAAAAATACAATGCCCCCCTTGGGCATTTACTAAGTTGTTTTTCCACGAATCAAAAAGATTTTGTACTTATGCTTGTCTGTAAATTGGTTGTCAAAAGAGGCAAGGGGCAGGGGGAAAAACTGAGACGGAGCTTGTACTTTGCCCCAGTTCAAGCAGACAAAGAAGGACAGGGCTTCTCAACTCTTGGAGAGGCTCCGCCCTAAGCGTACTCCTAGGTCGAAGCAAGCGGGAGCGTAGCGTCTCTAAGAGTTGCTTATGCTCGCAGGCTTTACGAGACGCACTCGCGATCGTACCCGTGTTTCGCTTTGCTTCACGCTCTTGGGAAGGGCTTGCTCCCCCAAGCTTTTAGCTCCCTTCCCCCTGCCTCTTTGGTGAAACATCTAAAAATGAACAAGAGAATACTGCAAAATTTCAATTGCTACTTTATATATTTTTTATAAAAAGTCCTGTTTCTATTTATGTAGATTTTCTTAAATCTCAAATATTACGATAATTAACATATATAGTTAACCACCCGTGCTAATTGATAGGCTTTATAATTAGCCAATCGCGTAAGCCATCGAACCTTTGAATATCGCAAGCTTTACTGATGTAGGTAGGCTATTGGATCGCCCAACTTTTCAAGTCAATACTTTAAGGTGATTTATGAACAAAGGCGAATTAGTGGATACCGTAGCAGCAAAGACCAACATCACAAAAAAGCAAACCGATGAAATCATCAGTGCTTTTTTGTCAGTCGTTACCCAGGCTGTAGCCAATGGGGAGAAGATAACGCTCGTTGGGTTTGGGTCATTTGAGCGACGTGAGCGTTCAGAGCGTGAAGGGCGTAATCCTAAAACCAATGAGGTAATCATCATTCCAGCTACTAGAGTTCCTGTGTTTTCTCCTGGAAAACAGTTTCGGGAAAAAGTAGCACCTTAACCTATACAGATGTATTTACTTTACCAGTATCAATCTAATCATTATAAAGCTACGTAAGCTACTGAGTACTGTCGCTTACAAAATGTATGATCTCACGTTGGCTGGCGATATGGAAATATCGAAGGTTATCGGTTGTTGTACTACTGTTGGATTAAGGGCAATGGATAGCGTGGGTTGCTGTCGGGGAAGCATTAGAGGGATTGCTGGGGAGCTAAAATGAGTTGTCTAGTTTAATCGCGTAGGCGCAGCCCGCCGTAGGCATCGCTTCCTCAATCGCCTTAATGTTTTCAACTCCGTACTTTGGCAATGGATGCTGATGTATATCAAAATGCTGCCGATGCTTTTTTAAGAAACGATAAAAACTTACTTGACCAGAGTACCTATTTTGTGTGAAAGTATTTTATCCTTTCTTGATAATGTCTTAATAATTATTGGTTTTAATGAGCTGCAACTTCATCCTCTAAAATAGATTTTACGTCCTCACTATTATTTAGAAAAATACATTCTTTGCTTCATCATCTCTTAAATTAAAAGCCAGTGGTAGTCCCATGTTAAAGAACATATTAAGTGATTGATATTAGAGAAGTAGTTGCTAAATCAAATTTTTCTAATATCTATTATGAATAAAAAATGGGCTGCTAAACGACTTACAATCAATCTTACCTCCAGTGAAGCAGAGAAGCTGGAAAAATACTGCTTAATGACTGGCAGACCAGCAACTGATGTAATCCGGGAATTAATTCGTTCTCTGACTACTGAAGATAAAGAGTAAAAACCTAGAATTAAAGAAAAGCAGATTTTAGATGTTGACTGTGGTATCGGCGGCAGTAGCCGGATTTTTAGCGCGAGATTATGGGTTTGCTGTCATAGGGATTACTATCAGCCCTATTCAGGTGAAACGCGCCCAGGAATTAACACTCTTTGGGCTAAACGCCCAGTTTGCGGTCGATGATGCAATGGCATTGTCGTTTCCAGATGCCAGTTTTGATGTCGTTTGGTCTATTGAAGCAGGCCCCACATGCCAGAAAAAACCGTTTTTGCTAGAGAATTAATGCGGGTGCTAAAGCCTGGTGGAGTGTTGGTTGTAGCTGACTGAAATCAGAGGGATGAACGCCAAAAACCGCTAAATTTTTGGGAGAAACGAGTAATGCGGCAACTCCTCAATCAGTGGTCTCATCCAGCTTTTTCCAGCATTGAGGTACTTACGGCAGACTGGACGCAAGAAACCCTTCTTTCTTGGTTCGATTCGATTTGGCAAGGAGTGGCTCTACCAAAGGGATTAGTGCGTTTTGGGCTGTCTGGTTTCATCAAGATGACCCCAGAAATAAACATCCAAGATTGCTAACAAGCTTTTATCGCCACCAATAGCAATTGGTTACAACGCTTGGATCGGTTATTGAGGATGAGTACGTAGTATCGTAACTTGCAGTACCTATTCTCGGTAGTTAAGTATGCCTGGCGAAACATTTAAAGCGTTTGTGCAACAAATTGATATGTATGGAGCTTTAATAGTATAGAAGGAAGAACATCTTCGTATAACCACTGCTGGAATGGCACAGCAATAGGACTGTCTAAGCGTCCAAAATAATACGGCCCTGGTTCATAGATTTCTAGCCAAGCTTGAAAATCTAGAGTCAATAGAGGGTGTGATAGTTGAGTTATTATCCAGACGTGATTATATGGACTAAAGTCAGCAACAAGCGTGCGAAAGTTATGAACCTGTGGTTTACCCCTATCTAATGGCTCTTAAGTTCTAAAGCTATGAGTTGAACTTAATTACCTTATCAGTTTGGTTTCATTTCTCTTGCTAGTTTCTAACAATATTAGGTTAACTTTATACACAACCGTAAAGGAGTGGTACAATAACAGCAACTATTTAATCTTACACAAAGTTTAGATTGCCGCAGCAGTAGAGTTACTAAATATACCACAAATTCCTAATACACAAAATAAAAAGTTAAAAATAACACTTAAACCAATCATGTTTAACTGAGAACAATGCAATGAGAGGATATTAGCGGAAGATGCTTTAAATAAATCATTAGCATTTAAAAATAACTCAAATAGTTTCTAAGTAGTTCCGAAACTGTATGTTGCAATAATATCAACTTTAAGAATTATTATTTGATGTGTGTAAGCTTCTATGGTCAAGCGATCGCTCCAAGCATCACTCGCCGGAATTGAACAAGCTAAAAAAACGTTTGCTCAGAAGGGGTGGACACAAGACAATTTGGCTTTTGAAGTCAACTTAAAGACCCGCCAACCAATTTGGCGGTTTTTTAGTGGGCGTTCGGTTGACCGTCATATCTTTATAGAAATTTGCTCTGTGTTGTCGTTGAATTGGCGGGAAATTGCGGCTAATCCTCCAGAAGAATCAAGCGAATCAAAAGAACTTGCTGCTGCTGAATTTTTAGATATTGATGCTCTAGTACAACAAGTGCGATCGCAACGCTTTGACAAAATTCAAGACCAGTGCGGCACTTTGCAGTTATTAGATGTTAGTCGCCCCGTTAGAATCGACGACATTTACATAGATGTCAACATTTTGGAGGAGATTGCAAGCTCTCAGTGGTTAGAGTTTGCTGACTTGCAAAAGTTTACATCAAAAGAATTTGATCGCTTTGGTTTAGGTGAAGTATCCCAAATACAAATCGCGGGGATAACGGCAGTTCAAACTTACTCAAAGCTACGGGTGTTGGGTAAACCGGGAGCAGGTAAAACCACTTTTTTACAACATCTGGCGATTCAATGCAACCGAGGTAGATTTGCTGCAAATCGGGTTGCCATTTTTGTCACCTTAAGAGATTTTGCCGACGAAACGAGAGTTGCAGGAGAGTTCAATTTACTCAACTATATTTGCAAAGAATTCCTTACCTGTGAGATTGCAGATCCATCTGTGCTAGAAACTTTGTTGTTATCAGGCAGAGTGTTGCTGTTGCTGGATGGATTAGATGAAGTGCTTCATCAAGAAAGAAAGAGTGTCGCCAATGAGATTCGCAGATTCTCTGAAAAGTATCAAAAGAATATATTTGTCGTCACCTGCCGCACGGCGGCTAAAGCTTTCAACCTTAGACGCTTTACAGATGTAGAAATTGCCCCATTTAGTCAAGACCAAATTGTTGCTTTTGCTCAGAAGTGGTTTACAGCACTTACAAAAACGAACATCCAGAATAAACAAGAACAGGCAATTAAGTTTATTAAGAAACTAGATTTACCTGAAAACTTACAATTTCGTAGACTTGCCGTCTCCCCCTTGTTTTTACATCTCGCCTGCTGGGTTTTTCATCACCAAAACAAATTCCCAAACCAAAAAATTGCGTTTTATAAGCAATGTTTAGACCTCCTCCTGGGCAAATGGGATGAAACTAAAGCAATTGAACGGGATGAAGTGTACGAAGGTTTCTTATTATCAGAAAATCTGAAGTTGCTGAGTCAGGTTGCTAGCGTGACATTTGACCAGGGTAATTACTTTTTTAAACAACGCATTGTTGAACAATACATTAGCGATTATATCTGTGATTTACCTAATGCTTCGACGGAACCAGAGGAATTGCAATTAGATAGTGAAGAGGTACTTCAGGCGATAGAGTTACAACATGGATTACTAGCAGAACGAGTGCGGGGAATTTTCTCCTTTTCTTATTTGACGTTTCAAGAATACCTGACTGCTCGAAAAATCGTTGCTACTTATAATTTACAAGCATTAGAACAACCGTTAGAACGTCTGGTGAGTCATATTACTGAACCCAGGTGGCGCGAAATCTTTTTGTTAACGGTTGCCATGCTGCGGAGTGCAGATTTTTTAGTACTGTTGATGAAGCAAGAAGTTGATGCACTAGTGGCTGAAGATCCATATTTGCAAAAATTTTTAACTTGGGCAAGTCAAAAGTCCCTTGCCGCTCCCCCCCAGCCTGCTGCAATTTGCGCGTTTTACCTTGCTCTGGCTCGAACTCCTCACCTAATTTGGCACTTTGCTCTTGTCTGCATCCTTGATGAAGGTATTTTTTTGGATGCGGCATTAGATAACCTAGTAATGGAATGCACTATTGACTGCAAATCTAATTTTGCCGATGCCCATGCCTGCGATGATGCTTTGAGTTATACTTTAGCGATCGTTGAAGATGCTGGCTTACACCAAGCTTTACAACAACTTAAAGACCTACTGCCTGATCCAGAACAAGGTAGAGAAAGGTTTCAGACATGGTGGCACAGAAGTTATCCTGCCTGGATGGAACTGTTAAAAGCCACGATCGCCAAGCATCGAAATATTGAGCATCACTGGCACTTCAGCCCACAGCAACAGCAAGTATTACAACAATATTATGATGCCAATCAGTTGCTTATCGACTGCCTTAATAGCAACTGTGAGATCACAGACGTTGTGCGGCAGGAGATTGAAGCGAGTTTGTTGTTGCCGATAAAAGAACTTCAAAAGCGAGAATGGCAGGGATTGTGATCGGGTAGGGGAGCAGGGAGAGGGAAAGTCGTTTTGAAAGAGTGAAATTGGATAATTTATTTTTTAGAGTTCCCTAAAACGCTTTTATTCACTAAGAGAAAAAATCTATGCTTGGACACGACATTATTGTTATTGGCACTTCCGCAGGCGGACTCAAAGCACTGGGCGCAATCTTGGGTGCTGTGCCTGCTGATATTGATGCTGTCTTCTTCATTGTTCAGCACCTCGCAGCAGATAAACCCAGCATTCTCCCGCAAATACTTACAGATGTAGGCTCTCTTGAAGCATCTCACCCGGCAGATGGAGAGTCAATTAAAACCGGGCGAATCTATGTCGCACCGCCTGATTATCACCTGTTGGTTAATCAAGGCTCAATGCGTGTCGTGCGCGGACCTCAAGAAAACCGCTTTCGACCTGCGATCGATACGTTATTTCGTTCAGCTGCCCGCGCTTATGGTACAAGGGTGGTAGGTGTGGTACTCACTGGCTATCTTGATGATGGCACGGTGGGGTTGCAGGCAATTAAGAAACGGGGCGGAGTGGCGATCGTTCAAGACCCGAACGAAGCAGAATACCCCAGCATGGCAAAGAGCGCCTTGCGCTATGTGAACGTCGATTACTGCCTGCCGCTTGCAGAAATCCCAGACCTACTAGTGAAGTTATCAAAAGAACCCGCCGCCAAGGAGGAGGCATATCCCGTGACCGAAGAGATCGAAATTGAATCCAAGATTGCTGAACAGCAGATGAATACCCAGGAGTTTTTAAAGAATGTAGAAGCGATCGGGACTAGAACGACTTACACCTGCCCTGAATGCAACGGCAGCATTTGGCAAATTGGCAAAGAACAGCCGTTGCGGTTTCGCTGTCACACGGGGCATTCCTTTACAGCTAATGTGTTCCTGGCAGAGCAAACTCAGAATCTCGAAAATGCGCTGTGGTCGGCTGTGCGGGTAATGGAAGAAAAGGTTACATTCTCCCGTCAAATGGCAGAACAGATGAGAAATTCCAATTTAACTAGTGCCGCAACAAAATTTGAGGATCATGCAATGAATTTGGATAAAGAGGTGTCCTTAGTTCGAGGCATAATTCTCAAGGGCTTTGCCACGAAACGAACTATTGCAGCAATAGAGGAAGATCGCGCTGAGTGCTGAGTGCTGTTAGCGGAAGCAGGGCGTTTAGTCCGTGCTAAGTAAAAAAACCGTTTAATTCAAGGTTTTGAGCAACCAACACTGTCCTAAACTATTTAAGAAGTAAAAGTTAAAAAGATAATCCCCATAAATAAATTAAGGGGAAATGATTAAGTCCGTATTATTTCTTGCGCTACGCCACGACGCTCGTTCGCTCTTAGCGTCTCCCTTTGGGAGAAGACTCGCTAACGCTGCGCTATCGAAATAAATGTTTTTATTTCGTTCCATAAATAAATTTAGGGGCTTCTCTACAAGATGCTACGCGAACAAACCATTTTTCTTTTTCTTTATGAGTACCTTTTTACTTTTGCCTTGTTCGGTGACTACGGCTATAGTAAGTCTTTCCCCTCTGCCCCTTTACTCCTCTGCCTCTTGTACCCAATGCTCAATGTCCTTTCATTTCACTGCAATGACTCTAGTTACAGAAATTTCTGGTGGATTCAATGGGAACTTGGACAGGTGTAGATGAGCCTTTCAACCACAGCAGCACTGCGGGAGTTACACCCAGCAACAAGCCTAGCAACACGGGTACAAAGAATCCAGCTGTTAAGCTCATGACTGTAGCGAAACCAAAGTTACTTAAATAAACTGCAAAAGGTATATTAAGTTGCGATCGCTCCCAGTCAATTGGATTATTTCTCCACAACAGTGCAGTCACAGTCATAAATACTGAGCTAGTACCCAGCCACCCCGCAAAGTTTTGGTAAGGCATTCCAAAGAAGGGGCCTGGTTGTTGCCAATACCAAAAGGGTAGAGAAGTTTGACTCATTGCAGGATCGAGAACAAAATCCCAGGAGGTTAGTAATAAAGCACCCAAAGCGATCGCACTTATATGCCGCCACAAGTTGGGTTTTTTGTCCACTTCTAAACCTGTACGTGCCAGCAAGTAAGAAACAAATCCCAAATAAAACCACGACAAGGGAATTGTAAATGGGACTAAACCCGCAATCTTATAACCTAAACCGCTTAGGTAACTATAATGACCAAATGGAAAACCAGTACTGGTTCCTAGTAATTCACTTCCTAGAGAAATAAATACTGATGGCAACAGAAATGCTAAGGCGCGACCTAAACCCAAAATCCGCGTGGCATACAAGAAAACACCTGCCGCACCTAAAATCATATAAACTACACCACCTCCTGCCATACTCCATTGCATGGCAGTTTGTCCAACCTTGGATAAGTTGAAAATTACTTGGGCATTAGGTACAACCAGTAGTATTCCTACCAATCCAAATACCGTTGACACCAGATGACCAATGAGGCTTACGCGTTCAGCAATAACAAGTTGTCTCATGATAATTCCTTAATAAGATATGACACGCGGCTACTCGGCTGCTAAAAGTTCCAAATGTTTAAGAACATATTTAGAAAGTCATTGAATACAATCGAGCCTCAGTTAAGATTTGCAGGAGGCATTACCACTTTTTTGGCTCAAATCTTCCTTAAAAATGCTTGCGTGTTTGTATTTAAATCAACCCTGCACTAAGTCAGCTAGCGGATGAGAGGAATACTAGGTTGTAGCCTTGTCAAAAGCCTGTCGTCCGCAAATCTGCCTCGGTGAGGAGTATCATGGTTTCTGCACCAACTCTGCCAAAGTCAGGCTCTCGCCCTAATGCCATCTCAATAAGATACGTCCATGTGCCAGATTCAGGTGTGTAGCTGCGTACAATCCCTTCTCCACCAACAAAGCTCACCCATTGGGTATTGCTAAACTTTGGCATTTTCATGAAGGTTGCAGTCATGCGTAAAACTCCTCAATTCATAGTTGATACTTTCTGTTTTAATAAAATAAATTAAATATGTTTTGTATCTATTTAAGTAAAGATATTAAACATCATCTATAACTTGAGAATGTTTTAGGTGGAAATTATACAACTTATACGTAATTCAAACGTTTATTCAAACATTTGATATGGCAATCCTAAATTATTAGTGAAAAATTAGATCCCCGACTTCTCAAAGAAGTCGGAGATCTGAACACCGCACATTTTTTACTTTTTCATAATTAAAATTAGTTGCTCTGTACCTCAATTACGAATTACGTTAACGTAGCGGGGCGTAGCCCATTACGAATTACGAATTATCTGTGCCTCGTCCACTCAAATTTGCAATCATCAATACTAATTGAGTAAGCTCAATCGGTTTAGCTAGATGCGTTTGGAAACCAGCATCGATTGCCCTTTGCCGCTCTTGTTCGGTGGCATAGGCAGTGATTGCTGCTGCTGGAATTTGTCCCCCAGCTTCAGCTTCAAGCGCTCTCACCTGACGAATCAGGGAGAAACCATCCTCCTCTGGCATCCCAATATCTGCTAAAAGCACATCATATTTGCCAGGAGATTCAGTTAAAGCAGCGATCGCTTCCCTTGTCGATGTCACAATTACTACTTCAGCCCCAAACTCTTCTAACATCCACTTTAATAAGTCGCGGCTATCCTTTTGATCGTCTACAGCCAAGATGCATAACCCTTCAAGGGTAAGGGGTGGATTTTTACCATCAAATGTGTCCAGAGTCTCTGATAAAAGGCTCGGCTCTAAATAAGTTGGCGATGTAATCTCCGGTGGCATTAAGCGCAGAGGCAGCCTGACAACGATCGTGGTTCCTAGTCCCTCACCTGGGCTTTGCGCTTGAACTGTTCCACCGTGAAGTTCTATCAGATGACGGACGATTGACAAGCCTAATCCAAGTCCCTGAGTTGTTTTGCTGCTGCTGGAATCTCCTTGGCGGAAGCGATCGAAAATGTATGGCAGCAAGTCTGCCCGGATGCCAATTCCTGTGTCGCTGACTCGAAGTTCAGCGTGAGTAGATACAGCTTCGAGCATAATTCCCACTCGCCCACCGGCTGGAGTGAACTTAATGGCGTTAGAAAGCAAATTCCAGAGAACTTGCTGTAAACGGTCAAAATCTCCGACAACCGTCGCTGAGTTCAACTGTGAAACAATTTCAATGCTTTTCGCCTCTGCGGAAAATTCGATAGACTCAATGGCGGCATTCACTACTGAAACTAGATCGATTAGACGAGTATTTAAATGAAGCTTGCCACTCGTAATTCGGGAGACATCGAGCATATCATCGATTAACTGACCTTGCACCTTAGCACTCCGCTCCACCACTGACCAGGCACGAATGACTGCTTCTGAATCTAAATTGCGGGTGCGGAAAAGTTGCGCCCAGCCCAGTATAGTATTAAGCGGGTTACGAAGTTCATGGGAGAGGTTCGACAGGAATTCATCTTTGGCTCGGTTGGCAATTTCCGCCTGTTGACGGGCTGACTGCTCCTGTGCTAGAAGCTTAGATCGCTCTAACTCTAACTGTTTGCGATTGCTAATATCTTCAATCGCCAGCAAAATCATTTGAGCCTCTCCCTGTTCAATAATTTTCCAACCATTGAGCAGCATGGTTTTCTCCCCAATCCGCTCAAAACTATGCTCTACTTCCCAGTTGTTAATACTGGTATTGTTGGCGAGAATGTCTTCTAAGAGCGATCGCAGTCCGGGCAAGTTCCATTGACCGTTCCCTAGTTCAAAAATCAGAGATTGGGCTGTCTCTGATGGTGAAACCTGAAATGTTTCATAAAACGAGCGATTGGCTTTGTTCACCCGGAAATCAGAATCAAGGACGATTAACGGCACTTGTACCGTCTCCACAATCCCTTCAGCGTAATTTCGGGCTTGTTCTAAGGTTGCGGCACTGCGTTTAAGAACATCAATATCTATTAACACCAACACTACACCGTCAATCTTGTTTTCTGTAGTGCGATAAGGACGAATGCGGAGGTTGTACCAATGTCCCCCCAGAGTTTGGACTTCTAATTCTTTGATGCTAAGTGTCTCAAGAACCTCCAAAATTAGAGTTTCTAACTCAGGAACATCGAGATTTGCTCTGATGTCGCTCAAAGGTCGTCCAGCATCGGCGGGAATCAAATTGAAAAGTCGCTGCGCCATTGGCGTAAAACGTCGAATGCGTAAGTCCAAAGTCAATATCAAAATGGGAATATTGATACTGGCAAGCAAATTCGTCAGATCGTTGTTGACTTGGTGTAATTCCTGATTTCGACTACGAAGTTCTTCATTAGTGGTGTTGAGTTCTTCGTTGGTTGCCTGAATTTCTTCTTTGGCAGTTTCTAGCTCCTCATTGGTGCTTTGCAACTCTTCATTACTGGAGAGGATTTCTTCATTGGCAACTTTCAGGTCTTGATTGATATGCTCCTGCTCTTGGATCACCGCTTGTAGATATTCTTGAGTTGCAGTCCGCTCTTGGATGGCGGTTGCAATTTCTTGCCTTAGCTGAACAATCTCCTGCGCTAAATCTGACTGCTCTTCGCTCTCAGGATTTACTGTGCTGGGGTTGTTAATTGTGGGTGGGGCTGATTCAAATAAAACCAGAAAGTAGAGTTCTTCGCCAGTCCCAGGGTTGAATGGAATCACCTCAAGATTGATGATTTTTGCAAGATCGCCCTCTTCAATTTGTAACCCTTCTCTTCTAACTAGAATTTTTTGCCGTTGTGCCTGATAAATTGTTGCCCGTAGCTCGATGAGCAAGCCTTGGCGCACCATTTTGAATAAGTTAAGACTCGGTTTCCCCGGTACAAGTTTGAGGTAGAGATCGATTTCTCCCCGAAATTGCAGCACGTCCATCTTGTCGTTGATCGTCACACCCACTGGGGCATAGCGATTCAAGATTAGTTGGTCAGTTTTTTTCTCTAAATCAAACTCATCCGATGGATTCTCATTCTTCTGCTTTGATTCGTCCACTTTTACTACCGGATAATTGCTGGTAATGAACGAAAAAGTTGGACGAATTGCAGTTATCTTTTTGGCATAAATTTTATACTTTTTGTCAATTACAGTAAACAAGTCCGAATATTTACCTGTGCTTTCTGAAGTCCCTAGCAGCAAGAAGCCAGTCGGATTAAGACTGTAATGAAAGATGGGCAGTATCCGTTTTTGCAACGTTTCGTCCAAATAAATCAGTACATTCCGGCAGCTAATTAAATCTAAGTTAGAAAAAGGGGGATCGCTGCCCAAGTCTTGCCTAGCAAACACACACAGTTCGCGGACAGCTTTGTTAATTTGATATCCACCGCCCTCAAGGGCATTAAAAAATCTGCGGCGGCTCTCTGATGAGACTTCCACCATTTGATTCTCTGCATAAATACCCGTTCTCGCTTTGTCAATCGCTATTTCGCTGATGTCTGTGGCAAAAATTTGGATCGGCGGCGAGGTTAGTTTATTTGACAAAAACTCCAGCAAGGAGATAGCGATGGAATACACTTCTTCACCCGTCGAACACCCAGCTACCCAAATCCGAATCGGCAACTCTGCTGATTTGTTTTCGATGATGGAAGGAAAGACTCGCTCTTTCAACAGTTCAAATGCTTCGGGATCGCGGAAAAAATGGGTTACATGGATCAGAATTTCTTCATAGAGCGCCTTGACTTCACCCGGATTATTTTGCAAATACTCGGCATAATCCTCCAAGCGTTCTAGTTTATACAACAGCATTCGCCGCTGGATTCGGCGATCGAGGGTGTTGGGCTTGTAGTGGCTGAAGTCAACGCCAGTTTGCGATCGCAATAATACAAATATAGTCGCTAGGGCATCCCCCTGTTCGGCCAACTTCTCAACCGCGATTGGTGGCAAAGAGTTAGAAATAAAAGGATTGCGACTAAGGTTTACCAGTTCCTGGGCAATTTTTCGCGGCGGTAGCACAAAATCCACATTCCCGGTGGCAACAGCAGTATTGGGCATACTATCGAATTTTGCCGTGTCTTCACACTGAGCAAAAGTCACGCCTCCAGCTGCCTTGATTGCCTTCAGCCCTAGTGAACCGTCTCCATCTGCTCCAGATAAAACTACTGCGATCGCTTTGTACCCTCGATCTGCTGCCAATGAAGTAAAGAACGCATCAGCAGGCATATATTTACCATGAACTTTCTCTCGCGGCGTGAGTTGCAACACCCCACTAGACAACATCATCTTAGTGTTAGGCGGAATAATGTAGACGTTATTAGGTTCCACAGTCACGCCGTCTCGCACTTCATTGACGGGCATTTTAGTTGTTCTTCCTAGAATCTCGCTCAACAGACTCTTGTGGTTAGGATCTAAGTGTTGAATCAGTACAAATGCCATCCCTGTATCGGTAAGCAAATGCTTAAGTACCTGCGTAAATGCCTCTAATCCACCCGCAGAGGCGGCAATGCCAACGATGGGAAATAAAGCATTTGCAATGTCTTGCTGCTCTATGTCAAACGCTTCATTAACGGTAAATTCAGATACGAGTTGCTCAGAGGGTTGATCGGATGTCATAGGATCAGGTTCAGTACCGCAATGCTTTGGTGGCTAAGGTTTATATTTTAGGTTGGTTTACCAAATAAAAACAGGAGGAAGGAAAGTGAAATATACTTATCCGAATTGTACTGCTATATCATTACTTATCAAAATTTATACTACTATATTTAAGACATTAATTAGAGCTAGCTAGCATCAGCGCAAATGAAGATTATTGGCAATTACTAAAATGCCAAGCACAGCAACAAAATCGTTAATAACTACAGGTTTAGCAAAGCATAGACTAAACCCAGCTAAGAGAGAACGTTGATAGATATCTTCAGTTACAGCGCCTGTCAGAGCGATCGCTGGCACTGCTTTGCCTCGCTCTCCCGTAAGTGTTCTTACTTGCTGAATCAGAGTATAACCATCCTCCTTTGATGAGGAAATATCATTCAAGAGGACATCAGGTTGCCATTGAACAAATATTTCCAGAGCTTGCTCTCCTAAAAATGCCGCTTGCACCTTCACACCATAGGATTGCAACATCGCTGTTAAATAATTGCAAAAATTGACATCATTATCCACAAGGAGTACTCGCAGCCCTTGAAGAAATGAAGGATGAGTAGGAAATCTATTATTTATAAGCATCATAGTTTCAAAATTGAGGTTTTATTGAGCTTTGCAATGTCCTTAAGCTGTACATTTATTGTGCTTGTTTGAAGTTCAATAAATATCTCATCAGTAGATACAAAAATAGCAGAGACAATGTTTTTAAATTACTCTTAATTATAATCAGCGTTAAAAACTAATGAAAAAATCAGCATTTATCGTTTGCTTTAGTTTCCCAAACTCAAATGGATATCTAAAACGGGCTATGCTCACCCTAAAGCTGTGTCAACAAGTAGTTATTAATACGACTATATAACTCGTATTTGATTTTTGAAAAAATCAGTACACATCTATATCCTTCCTTTTTTATTCCCTCGCCAATCAAGTAAATTCAATAATTAAATCGAATTTCGATAGTTGATTTACTAAACATAAACTTTATCAATAGGGTTTAGCCTAACATCCTATTGTTAGAGTTGATGTTTGAATAGATGTTTTAATAGCGTATATCTTGTATAAAATGTATATTTTATTAAAATTTTTCTGATATAGAAACATTTAAATTATTTAGATGAGCGATAACTTATTCCTGAAGGGGTAGGGCAACGCATCTAAATATTAAAGATTTATAATCAAGGTGGAATTCCCAAACACTCCACCAGACAGGAATTCTCGGAAATTAGGAATGGCAGTCATGAAGTAATTTTTCGATTACTAAGCGGATTAAATCTGGTGGGATACCGTCTAATTTCAACTCAGTTTTGATAAACTCATCGATTGAAGTTGCTGTAGTTTTCTGCAAAAGTGCCAACATCTGTTAAGAGGTTGTTTTAAAAGTGTTTGGCTGTGCTTTTAAGTACTTCTAGATCCCCCCTAACCCCCCTTAAAAAGGGGGGAACAGGAATCAAAGTCCCCCTTTTTAAGGGGG
>NZ_JACJSI010000159.1 GCF_014698065.1 Nostoc flagelliforme FACHB-838 | reverse complement strand
CGACCAACCATAGCCTTCATCAGTATCAAGATGAATATGAGCTTCATCGATGTAAATCAGCATCTGTCCGTGTTGAAGGGCATCATCGAGTAAACTCTTGAGGGTTAAGAGAAGTATAATTCTTGGTTTTACAATGTTCATAGGCGGAATTATTGGTGGACGTATCACCCTGAGTTTGAGTAGTATCTGGCTACAACGTATCTACCTTACAGTTTTGACTATTCTCACAATCGTCACACTACGCAAATCCCTACAACCTAATCAGTCAACTAGTACGATTAGTCAATTTACACCTTTAGTTTAAAGAAAGGATTCACTGTTTTGAGAAGTGAACTTATTGGTACAAGTAATTTGCAAGTGGGAGGGATCACTAAACCTGTGTTCCGACTTAGTGAGTTAGTTAAGTTTCGGTTTCACGGTGATGGGCCACCGATCCGCATAGTCCAAGGCATTCAACTGATTAACGATGCGTGGTTCTACAGCATTGAGTGGATGTCCCCTGCTATATCGGAAAAAGGTGACAAGGTTTTTACCTCTAGGGATTCTATTGCACGGGTGACTGACTATGACTTGGAGCGGGTGCGGTTATGACGGTGTACGCCTCATTCTACCGTGGCGAAATCCAAGGCGAGGCTGTTTCAATTTCGCTGTAGCCTCACCTTGTTGGATGGAAAGGCAAACACCTTCCACTATTCGCGCCAACTCCCGAATTGCTGAAGTGGTAGAAAGCCTCTACTAAAGATACTGAAGTTGAAAAAAGAGTACGAGATCGATTCTGAGAAGTTTTTCAGTCGTGGCATAGTCGCCCACGATCGCAGCCTCACCAATCACAACTCCCATACCGTGATCGATAAATACTCCTTGGCTAATTAATGCCCCAGGATGGATTTTAATCCCAATTAAAAACCTACTAATATGAAAAGTCCTCCAATTCACCGTAGTATGTTGAGTACAGTCTTGAATAGCCAAAACTACGCTCTCTTGGATCTGTCTTCCAAAGTGGAATATGCGCTGCTGGCGCTTTTAGAACTGGCAAGCCACCACGGAAAAAAACTTCCTCTAACCATGAGCGAGATCATTGCCAAACAACGCATACCTGAACGCTACTTGGAACAAATTTTGACCAACCTCCGGCGGGCTGGTGTGGTACAGAGTCAACGCGGCTCTAAAGGAGGTTTTGTTTTAGCTCGTGAACCTTGGCAAATTACACTGCTGGAAATTATCACTCATGTTGAAGGCGAGCGGAAAGAGAAAGATACTTTCGACTCTGTGACTCTAGAAAAGACTTTGGTTTATGAAGTTTGGGAGCAAGCTAACGCTGCCTCAATTGAAGTTTTGGGTCGCTATACACTCCAAGACTTGTGCGATGAAAGAGAAACTCGCGCACAGTAAAGCCCGATGTATTATATTTAGACACGACGGAGTATTCACATGCGGATAGCGAAAGATATCACAGAGTTAATCGGACGGGCTCTTAAGGTGAATATTTAAATACTTGCAGTCTCAAAATTTTCCACCATAATCAGATTTAACCACAGTTGACTCGGAATCATTCTTAAGGCGCGAAGGCGATCACACGGGGTGTAAATTTCGAGCAATTCATCTTCACTAAAAGCGATTGTCCTTTACCATTGATGCTGACCGTAGAGTAGTAATGACTTTAGACTTGTCCGAAAACTCCAAAGCCAAAGTGTTCAAAGCTTTGAGACAAAGCTTTGATATTTTTGCGGAAACGCAGTTATAAGGGTTTGAGATAGTTAGTGATAGTTTAGAAACATAAAATATTTATCCAGAAATAACGCTTAATTTTCATCAAGAAAAGTAGATAAAAATTATTAATTTTAAATTTTCCCATACTCCATAGCAGAATCCATAGATGTCTGCCAAAAGGCTGGTTATAGAGTAAAGGTAAAAGGTTGACATGACTAGCTCAGAATGCAGCAATATATGAAACAAATATTTTCACAAGGTAGTTGATTCTTCTGCCTGTCTGTGATAACTTTCTTTTTACAAACCCTAAAATACTGTAAATTTATCGAAATACCGTCCTTTATGTAATTTCGTTAACCTAGTTGCAGGGATTTGGAGTTAAGAATAGATAGCTAATCTATCGAGCTTATTTATTACAGGTAGTACATTGCGAACCAGCAAACTAGAAATTCATCTCTAAGCCAGGGCAACCTTATGAGCAAAATACGTGCTGTGATTGTTGATCCGAATGTGGTTGGACGTTTGGCACTGAGTGAAGTGACTGTACCAAAGCCTGCCCCAGATGAGGCACTAGTCAGAGTGGCGGCGATTTCTCTCAATCGGGGAGAGGTGAAACGTTCAACTTCTGCTGAGGCTGGTTGGCAGCCGGGTTGGGACTTAGCAGGTGTAGTAGAAACTTCTGCTGCTGATGGGTCGGGGCCTCCCCAAGGGACGCGTGTTGTTGGCTTGCGCCGCGCCGGTGCTTGGGCAGAACTCGTGTCTGTTCCCACCAACGCTTTAGCAGAAGTGCCGCCATCAGTATCCTTTGCTCAAGCTGCCACACTGCCTGTAGCAGGTTTAACCGCGTATCATGCTGTGCTAAAAGGTGGTTCGCTGTTAGACCGCCCAGTTTTAGTTACAGGTGCATCAGGAGGTGTTGGTTACTTTGCTATCCAATTAGCGCGGCTGTCAGGGGCGCACGTCGTCGCATACATTCGTCAAGCTGGCTATGAAACCCTAGTTAGAGAAGCAGGCGCACAATCGGTGGTGATTGGCGAAGACCTCTTACCTGCCAGCGAGTATGGCCCCTATGATCTAATTCTAGAGTCAGTAGGTGGCAAGACTTTGGGGGTAGCCCTTGGCTTATTGGCACAGGATGGAAAAACTGTGCTGTATGGAGTATCTGGGGGAGCAGAAGTGACATTCAACGCTGCCCAATTTTTCGGAACTGGTAGCGTGAGTCTGTATGGTTTACGTCTATTCGATGAATTGAGATTTGAATCAGCATCAGTTGGTCTAAAACGGCTTTTAAGTTTAGTAGAAACAGGTAAGTTGCGTCCTCACATTGATTTAGAAGCTTCTTGGACACAAATAGCTGATGTAGCCCAACAATTACTCGACAGGCGTTTTCCTGGCAAAGCTGTATTGCATATTTCCAATTGAGTATTAAGGCATGGGGGATAGTACTGACTTTTGGTTCAAGCTAGATCAGCTTGTAGCTGCTAGTAACCTCAAGATAGATCGCCCAAAAGGGACATCACATCCACCTTATCCATCCTTAGTTTATCCCCTGGACTATGGATATTTACAAGACACTCGCTCTGGAGATGGAAGTGATATTGATGTTTGGATAGGTAGCTTATCTAGTCAAACAGTAACTGCCGTCATTTGTGGTGTTGACTTGGAAAAGCGAGATACAGAAATTAAGATACTTCTGGATTGTACATCTGAGGAAAGTCGAGTCATCTTGGATATCCACAATACAGGCTCTCAATCGGCAATATTATTGGTTCGCAAGTAAATTACATTTTTGAGCGTAAGTTGTATTGCCATATCGCCTGGTGCTACAGCTACTGAGCGTGCCGAGACTTTAGCGCGGCAGAACGCCCAAGCGCAAGGGATCACCGTCGAGCAAGTAAAGGCGCAAAACATTCAAAGTATTCCTTTAAAAAGAATCGCCCAGCCAGAAGAAATTGCCGCGCTAGCGCTATTTTTAGTGTCCGATCTAGCTGCCTCGATTACAGGAACAGAGATTATCGTTGATGGCGGATCTACTCCTGGTGTTTAGCAGATAAAAGGAGGAATCAGAAATCAGCAGATATTACCAATTTTAGATTTTGAATTTTGGCTTGAAAGAAAAATCTAAAATCTAAAATCCAAAAACGATAGACGTTTGAACCCAGTGTCTAATGAGCGCTTTTTTATGAAACTCTTCTATACACCTAACTCACCTTATGCACGCATTGCACGGGTATCAATAATAGAATTGAATCTCAGCAATCAGATCGAAACGCAAAAAGTCATTGTACGAGATCCAAACAGCAACTTACTAAATTACAACCCTACAGGTAAAGTACCAACGCTAGCGACTGACGACGGATTTATCTTGAGTGAAACACGTATAATATGCGTTTATCTAAATCACTTAAATCCTGAAATTAAACTAGTTGCTGACATTTCTAATAGCTTTTTACAGCAACTTGAAGGTATGACTGGTGGGTTCATAGATGGTATTGCTGTCTGGGTAAGGGAGTTAAGGCGTCCCCACAGTGAGCAGTCTCCTGGGGTGATCGAGTTTGAGCGATCGCGGGCGTTAAGAATTTTGGACTACTTCGAGAAGATATCAGATAAACTCGACCAAACTCCTAAACTTGCTCATATAACCCTTGTCTCTGCACTTGGGCTAGAGATCCGTCTTCCTGATCTGCAATGGCGGCAGAAATATCCAAAACTTGCCCATTGGTACGATGAATTCTCTAAACGGCCTTCCATCCAAGCAACAAGACCAGAGTCCTAATAACTGACACTTTCTTGTTCCAAACAAGAGAACGAAAAAAGCATAAGTACGCCCTCGCAAATACAAACATGAGTAAGAAAAAACAACTTAAACTCGGAGCATTTTTACCCGGTAGCGGTCATCATGTAGCAGCATGGCGGCATCCCAACACCCCGGCTGATGGAGGTCTGAACTTCCAACATTATAAGCAGCTGGCACAAACAGCTGAACGGGGAAAATTTGATATGCTTTTCCTCGCTGATGGTTTGGCTGTCTGGGATAGAGGACAAGGGGCTGAGGCTTTTAGCCGTTCGGGACAATTCAGCGTCCACTTTGAGCCTTTAACTTTATTGTCGGCTCTATCTGCGGTGACAGAAAATATCGGATTGGTGGCGACATCATCAACTTATGATGAACCTTTTCATCTCGCCCGCAAATTTGCATCACTAGATTATTTAAGCGGTGGTCGTGCCGGATGGAATCTTGTAACCTCCTCTGCTGAAGCCGCAGCGCAAAATTTCAGCCAAGAAAACCACCTAGAACACTCGCTACGCTATGAACGGGCGAGGGAATTTGTGGATGTTGTCACCAAACTTTGGGACAGTTGGGAAGACGATGCTTTCCTCCACGATAAAGAGTCAGGTATTTACTTCGATGCAGAAAAGTTGCATGTTCCCCATCACAAGGGCAAACATTTCTCGGTGCGCGGCCCGCTCAATGTGGCGCGTCCACCACAGGGATATCCAGTAATCGTACAAGCTGGATCTTCCGAGGCTGGACAGGATTTAGCTGCCCAAACAGCAGAGGCGATTTTTACTGCACAACAGACATTGGCAGAAGCTCAAGCCTTCTACACCAGCGTCAAGGGGAGACTGGCTAAATACGGACGTTCCCCTGACCATCTCAAAATTATGCCAGGGGTATTCCCGGTAATTGGTAAGACTGAGCAAGAAGCTAAGGATAAATATGAGCAACTTCAGGAGTTGATTCATCCCTTGGTCGGATTAGGGCTGCTTTCTGGGCTAGTGGGTGGCCATGATTTGTCTAAATATCCCTTAGATGGGCCTCTGCCGGATTTGCCAGATACCAACGGTGGCAAAAGCCGCTTACAGCTGATCATCGATCTTGCCCGCAGAGAGAACTTAACAATCCGACAACTGTATTTGTGGATTGCAGGAGCGCGGGGACATCGAACGATTCTCGGAACACCAGAACACATTGCCGATCAGTTAGAAGATTGGTTTGTTAATGGTGGGGCTGATGGATTTAACATTATGCCACCTTGGCTACCTGGGGGTTTAGAGGAATTCGTAGACTTGGTAATTCCCGAACTGCAACGCCGTGGAATATTTCGTACTGAGTATGAAAGTAGTACTTTACGCGAGAATCTTGGTTTGCCCCGTCCGGTGAACCAGTTCACCACAAAGACTGCTCCTGAACCTGTGGGCGTTGGTTCCTTGGCATAATTTTGATTGAACCTTTCAAATTAAGAATTATTTTAATAAGTCCAGTTCTGCTTGGTCTGTAAGCTATAGGTTCCATCTTTCACATTCACCCGCTCAGGAATCAGATTTAAATCTCTAAATATATCTGCCTGATGCTGTAGAGCATCGAGCGATTGGTCGTCAATTGGAATAATTGCGCGTTCGCCACTATGTTTGTGTAAAATTTCTAGAACGGATGGATCGATTTCATGGTGTTCTGCCAATCTTTGAACAGCTTCTAATTCCTGTTTCTTAGCCCAAGTTCCAGCTTCATTTACCTCTTCTAAAATCACCTTGAGTAGGTCGGGATAGTCGCGTACCAGTTCTGGAATCGCGTAATAATAGGTGGGAACTTCCACAGAGACTTTATCACCAAATATACTCTCTAGGTCTGTAATCGATCGCCCTGGATAAGCGCTTCGGGCAAGAGTAGCTGTGTAGGGAACCCAAATCACCCAAGCATCGATTTCACCCCGGCGGAATCGGGGCAGCGCCTCCGGTTGTGTCAGATAAACTGGCTCTAAGTCACTAAAATCTAAGCCGACTTTTGCCAGCGCTCGCATAAGTATATAATGTGCGCTTGAGCCTTTGTCAAAAGCGATCTTTTTACCCTTCAGGTCAGCAAGCGTCTGAATTGGCGAATCTTCCGGTACCAGAATCGCTTGACCTTTGGGAGCGGTATATTTTTCTTTAGCCACCCGCACAAATACATGATCTGCCGCTTGAGAGAAGATGCTAGCCGTGCCGCCGCCGCCGCAAAAGTCAATTGTCCCGTTACTGAGTGCTTCTATCAAAGAAGAGGCTGATAAAAAGCTTGTCCAGGTAACAGTTAGTCCAAATGGTCGCAAACGCGTTTCCAGCAAGCCTTGAGTACGGAGAACTTCCAGATTTGTCATCCCCTCTGGATATCCAATGTTGAGTTGCTTGAGCCGCCGCGCTTGCTCTGCTAAGGGCGTGTTGCTAGATTGACCAGAACGCTGAGAAAACCAACGATCCAAAACTATACAGAAAATTATCCCCCCCATAAACAGTCCCACAGCTTCCAGTAACTGGATTATGGAGCTTTTGGATAGTTGGAACTGATTACCAGATTCAGAAGCAGCAACAGCATGACCATCAAAAACTAGAGGCAAGACCAAAATCGAGACAAGTCCGATAGAAAATCTAATTACAAAGCTGTAGATAGCCGATCTACAAGTGGCTGAACTGAACGACCGTAAGATATTTTGACCTGTGCATTTAGGCAGAAGGTCAATCAAACGGCTAATCATAATGACTCCTTTGATAAATTATGTGATGGAAATTGCCGGATGAATTGGAGACGCGGGATAAAGTCAAAGCACCACTTGATATATAAACTACCAAACTTGCTCGCTCGTTACACCCAATATGCGATACTCACATTATCATATCGATATTGTGTGGATTTTCTACAAATGTTGAGCGATCGCTAGTTTTGCTCATCAGATAGGTGTTAAGTGAGGAATGTTGATGGATTGGTTCATTGCAACAATTAAGATTGGGCTAGCTGCGGCTGTGGCAACAACATTTGATGACAATATTTATCTAACGGCCTTCTTCAGTGAGGTCAATCGGACTTTTCGTCCTCAACATGTTGTAGTTGGTGAAATTCTAGGGTTCACGGCATTAATCATAGTAAGTTTACTTGGTTTCTTACTGGGTCTAGCAATTCCATCAACTTGGACTGGTTTACTGGGGATTCTGCCGATACTCATTGGCTTGAACAATTTGCTTAATTTAAATAAGGATGACTCCGCCCAAGATAAGTCAGCCAATTTGAAAAGAAACTCTAAATTTCGAGGATTTGATTCCAGAAAGCGATCGCTCTGGGACGTAATCCGTGATCCGCAGACCTATCGCGTCTCCTCGGTAACAATTGCCAACGGCAGCAACAATCTTGGCATCTATATCCCCCTGTTTGCCACTAGCTCAATCCAAAATCTGACTGTGATCATACCAGTTTGCTATTTTATTGTTTTTTGCTGGTTGTTTATGTCCTACAGTCTGACTCGTCTACCTGGTATCGCTTTGATACTCAGCCGTTATGCTAGCAAGATTTTCCCCTTCGTTCTGATGTGGCTGGGTTTTAGAATTCTGGTAGACAGCGAATCTTATCGTATTTTTCTCCCGAACACTTGACAGATAAATGTTATTAGTTATCAGTTTGGTGAGATTCTGAAAGCTAAAGTCAATAGAGCTTAACTCGTGCATAAGTAGTCTCGTTTTAGTTGGTAAACCCAGTGCGTAATTACAACCGTAGCTTTCATTAATAATCTCCTAAACTCAACGTTTTTTGAAATACTACTAATTAAGTTTGGCTGTAGCTACCATCAATCCCCACACAACACCAAAATGAATTTTAGTTGCACGAAAAACTGCAAAATTTGTATCTTCAAGCAAGCGCTGAAGTTCATTTTGGTTGTAACACTGCTTATGAGCTAGATCATTTGCCCCTTACCCTTGACCCAGATCATAAGGAAAGTGAAAAATGCTTATCCGAACTGTATTGACCGCAGTCCTTGCAAACCCTGGCAAATACAAGATTTCATGTTTTTGAAATTTTTAGCTACATCATAAAAATTAGAAAAGCTTTAGCTTTTTAGCTGTTCTAGAATTAATGTGTTCCTTTGTTGACAGACGCAGCCCAAAGTAGCTTGCTTCCACAAAGTGGTACGACAAGCTACTTCGGCTGCGCCCAGTACAAGTCAGTGACCATCGTAGACATCGCTGGAATTCTCCCTCACCTTCAAATATTCTCACGAGTAATTACTTTTATTTATCGTTCTAACAAGAAAGAATATTTGCTTCTATCGGCGGCAAAGCTTAACTTTAAAGTATCAAGTCAAACACATACTGAATTAACTAAACAGGTGCAGCATGAATACGAGCAAAAAAATATTGTCAAATAACCTTGATGTAAAAGCATTTCAAAACACTCAAGTTGCACAGAAAGCTCCAGACGCATCGATAGAGCAATTAACGCGCGGGCAACAGCTTGCTGATAAATTAGCAAACCATGTAGGCTCTTGGAAATTTCTGATTTGCCAAAGTACCATTTTGGCGGGATGGGTGGGAATGAACTTGACACCAGGAGTCCCCCACTGGGATAATTCACCGTTCATCATGCTCAACTTAGTGTTTTCATTTGCTTCAGCCTACACAGCGCCAATTGTATTGATGAGTCAGATGAAAACTGACTCGTTACTAATTAATCAGGCATAAATGCTTTTTTGATTAGCAGATAATAAGCTATGTTTGACTTGAATTAATCCATTTGTAGGTTTGATATGCTCCCATTTAACACTAAGTCAAAGCTGTTATTTAAGTTTTGTAACGAAAAACAATATTTGCTTTAAATTAGGATTTTCACAAAGTTAATTTATATTTTTTGTACTTCATTACCAGTAGACACAGCTTCCCAAATGCATTGGAAATACTATATTTACACTCTTCATTAACTAGCAACTTTCCCTAGATTTTCAGACATCAGCGAACATGACTGGAAAAAGTATCAGCCACAAAATTGAGCGAAGATGAAATGAACGAACTTATTACAGCTATCCCCACCGGAATCACAGCTTTTATAGCTACAAATTTAGATGATTTAGTTATCCTCACGCTGTTATTCTCGCAGGTAAATGCCACTTTTCGCCGCCAGCATATCGTAATTGGCCAATATCTAGGCTTTTGTACTCTGGTTATTGCCAGCCTAATGGGTTTTTTAGGAGGGTTGATATTACCATCCCATTGGATTGGGCTTTTGGGTTTAGTGCCAATTAGTATTGGATTAAATAGTCTGCTCAATCCAGAAATTAATTCTTCATCTGATGTAGAATCAGAAATACAATTGTCTGATTCTTCTACTTTCGCTAGTTTTTTATCTCCTCAAGCTTATAGTGTGGCGGCTATTACCATCGCCAACGGCAGTGATAATGTAGGTATTTATATGCCCTTGTTTGCTAATAGTACTTTTTCTGAGTTGCTAGTGATTATTGCAGTTTTCTTGTTACTGGTAGGTGTTTGGTGTTACGTAACTTATAGATTAACGTGTCAAAAGTCGCTCGCAAATTTGCTAACCCGTTACGGCAATAATTTTGTTCCTTTTGTCTTGATAGGTTTAGGTGTGTTTATTATCCTAGACAGTGCTTCATTGACTCCAATTGCTTTGATAGCTACGTGTCTATGTTTAATGGGACTAATCAAAATAATCCAAACTTCTAAATTCAAAGCACAAAGTGTGTAATTTTAAAAATACATGAAAAATTTCCCCTTTCTTTTACAGTTTTGGTACTTTTAATCAACTTAGTAGTAGCTTATCCATCTTAAAATCAATAGTAAATTTGTCAATCGATAGAGCAATACTAATAGACTTGAAAGTTTTACTAAGATTCAATACTCAGCATTTCACTAAATCAAAATTTATGCAAAAATATTGAAAAAGCTTCCTTATGTTGGCAATAATTTTGCTTTTTAACTCTTTTACTCAAGTGTTAAGCAGCTAAGAGCTTCCTTCGCTGATTACAAAAATCTTAAACCAGGGAGAAAAATATGCAGTTCATCAAAATTATTCTTGTCGCTCTCGTGTTTATTGTGAATTTGACAATTGCTCAACCTTCTTGGGCAGGCAAAGATTTCACCAAAGGAACTGATTATACTGAGGTAACTCAGGAACTCAATCAACTTCTAACTGTGAAAGATAACCCGGAACAAGCTGGCTATACACCTGAGCAATTTCAAGCCCGACTATCACAATTGCAGTCTCAGAAGTATGTGATAGAAACAGCTAGAAAACGAGCGCAGTGCTTTAATCAAACCGGTAAAACTTTGGGTATCTACGCCAATAAACCGAAAAAATATCCAACTCAACTTTACTTCTTAGCAGCAGGGGAAATTACAGATGATGATTGGGATTGTGATGGTATCTACCTACCCGCAGGTACTCAGGTAGTTTTAAGTCCTAATACTGAAGTACAAGAGTTAACCCAACCCATTGCTGTCAAGTTTGTCGATGGTACACAGTCCATTGCTAGAAGCAATCCAGCTACTGGTGCAATTGAATTGAATATTGCACCTGCTAAAGTCTTCAAAGCTGGTGAAGGCAACTGGTTACTACCTACGTTATCTCAGGCAGATATTGACGCGCAAGTTCCTAGTCCACAAATCATTGATTAATGTTTGCTAGGCATTCAAATTTGATGCGATAAGCGCGTCAATTATAATTACACTAAATAATACTTTACCCCTCTTAACTAAGAGGGGTTTTTAATTAATAGAGTAGGTACAATTGAAAAGATTACGTCGGCTTAGAGTGATAAATAGCGATCGCATCTGGGTGCAGACAATTATAATTCACATTAGGCGTGAATTATAAACACTCTTCAACACTGCCTGTCTGCGGCAAACTTTGTACAATTTTCTCCGGCGAAATCACTGTTTCTATTGCTCTCAATATCAACTCTGCTTCAACTGTTGGAGCGATGAAAGAGAAATCTTTTAGCTGCACTAGTCTTTGCGTAGGCGTAGCCCGTCGTAGACATCGCTATTTCAGGACAACAATTGTCACTTTACAACAATTTTGACCTTAACCGAGAAGTATTGGGATTTGTCCAATGCTGGAGTCAGCTTCAGACAAAAGTTTGATGACTTCTGCTAAGGTGACATTAGAAACACCAGCCCCGCCATATTTTTTGGGGACAGTGATTCCTTGGAGTCCGCTATTTGCTAGTTTTTCTAGCTCTGTATAGGGCAATCTCCGATCGCGATTCCGTTCTGCTGCCTCTTGAGCAAATTCTACCGTTAATTGTTGGGCTATTTCAAGGGCTTCTTGATCGCTAGTAATAATATGTGCAGTGCATTCCCGATTAGGGTTATCATAAGCATCGCTTGTGAAAACTTGAGTCATACCGACTTTCTCCTGGACATAAACTTCAAATGTCTCTGAGGTTATATTACAGGTTGTAGGCGTTTAACCCTTGGTATCACCTCTGCGGCAAAGCGATCTAACTCTCGTGCAAAGGGAGAGAACTGTAACATAAAGGTTTCTACACCAATGTCTACAAAGTCAAGAATTCGAGATGCCACTGTGTCATAACTGCCTACTAAACCAGCCGCCGTACCACCGTTAGTACCTACATGGGGATACTTCTCAAAAGTTTTGAACATGATGGTGGCGGGATCATTCAGGATGTTTGGCATATATGGCTCAGTTTCCTGTGCTTGCAAAAATGTCAGCCGCTTTAGTTCTTCTTAGGCTTCTTTGTCAGTTGGACGAGCAATAATAAACGCTGACATTCCAAATCGTAGCGGCTGGAGTTGCTTGCCCCTTCTGCGGGAGACATCAGTAATAATCTTGTGAACTTCTGCAATCGGCTGACCATTAATAAAGAAGACATCTGCCTCTTGAACCGCTAAGGATCTAGCTGGATCTGATTCACCCCCCAGGTAAACTCGTGGACGAGGTTGAGCTACAGGTGTTGGGCGATAACTTAGATCCTGAATTTGAAAGTATTCACCTTGATAGTTTACTTTTTCCCCACTCCACAGAGCCTTGACAACTTTAATCCAATCTTCAGGTACCCCATACGCATCGGTTAGAAGCTAAACGCAGCAGCAGGTCTGCGTCAATCTTCTCCGTTGCTTGGACAAATTTGGCGTTGCCGTAGCCTCGATCATAAGCGGCAAGTGGTCTTTTGCCTAACTCACGAGTGATTTGTTTTAGTTGGAATGCGGCTTTACTTGCTGGCGTTTCAAAACTGGTTATCCGTTCATGTTTTAACGGCAATGCCCAACTCCCATCTGCCTCTGGTATCCAGGCTAACGTACTGTAACTTTGTCCAATACCTACACCAACTCCTCTCTCCCCATGAAAAGTTCTTTCCTTGAGTGTCTTGGCGTCTGGTCTTGGCCAAAAGGTGTGATCTCCTGCTAAAAATGGTTGTGCTTCTGTTTTTACCTCCTCTATCAGTAAATTCAGCAACTTTCTTTTCTGTGGGCGACTATCATGCAGTGCTGCATATATACTCGGCCATTGCCTCCGAAATACTGGACTTTGGGACAAGCTTACAAATGATTGAATGCTTGGGCTGGTCAATACTGCATCCATCAGTTCAAATACGGCATCTTTCGCTTTACCTAAACAATCGTAGATTGCTTGCCGGAATTCTTCTAATTGTGTCAGGATCATCACGTCAATGATTTATTGATTACATTCATTGACTCTACAGCAGTCAGTGTTACTACTGACTGCTTTTCTTTAAACTCTTTAGTCTTCAGTTCAGTACTATTGTCTATTTGTTTATCTCTGATTCTCTAAGTAATTTTTTCTGAGCCTGAGCTTTTAGTCCAAACTCCAGTTGATTGTTTAGAACTAGTTATTTCCTTGTTAAAATCTAGAGGAATTTCAATTAAGAACTCAGTACCTTGTCCTATTTCTGATAAACACTTGAGGGTTCCTCCATGCTTTTCAACTATAATTTGATAACTAATCGATAAACCTAAACCTGTACCCTTACCTACAGCCTTAGTAATGAAAAACGGGTCAAACAGTCGTTTTTTAACTTCTTCTGTCATTCCCGAACCATTATCAGCAATTCGGATAACACAGTTTGCTCCGATAATTTCTGTTGTGATCCAAATTCTATTAAGGTTAAGATAAATTTCTGCACTCGGGCGTTGACTATTATAATTACTGAGTGCATCGATAGCATTACTGATAATATTCATAAATACTTGATTTATAGCAACAGACAAGGCGGTTAGGACGCTAGGCGAAGTACATATTCCATAGCATCCCTGATACAGTCAAATTGAATAAGTTGTTGACGAATTTGACTCTTCAACCATGACCAACATCGCTCAATTTTGTTCAGTTCAGGTGAATAAGATGGTAAGTATTTTAGTTGGCAGCCTGCTGATTCAATTATTTCTTGAATACGTCCGCCTCGATGAAAGGTAGCATTATCTGCAACCACTATTTGTCCCAATACGGTTCAGTTAAGGCTCAAAAGCTTATGAGTGACGTTAAATTTCGGAGCTTCGACTCGTTGTCCAGTACCTCTGTGTTTTGTTTTTTTAGAACGAAACTTTGATACAGGTCTTTTTACAACCCTGGGATTAGTACGGTGAACGCGTTCGGGTAACAACGTATCTAGGATTTCTACAATTAACCAATTGAAAAAAA
>NZ_JACJSI010000158.1 GCF_014698065.1 Nostoc flagelliforme FACHB-838 | reverse complement strand
CAACCAACTCCTTCTTTACTTCCACAAGTTCCTGCCGAGTAAAGTTGCTGCTCAATTATGCTGCTTAAAACCCACGAATTTATACAGTTTGATTTCCCAAATTGAATTAGTCTGCTGTCTGCTTCTTTTGAACTCTAACTCTTTGATGTCAATGGGTTTTACTTTCTTGTAATTTGCGATCGCCCCGTGGTCGATTACGTATATAAGGATGTTCCTACTAACTATTGGGCTACTCGTCCCATTGAAGAAGCATATCAACAAGGATTTATGACAGGTTATCCTGGTGGATACTTTCGTCCCAATCAATCGGTTTCTAAGGTTGAGGCTATAGTTGCTTTAAACAAAGGTCTGAATCTAACTACTGGTACATCAGCAGTTACTGTACCCACGGCCATGCAGAGAGTAGTTCCCCAAAAAACCGCACAAAAACCTGTAAAAAGACGTATAATGCCACTAGCATTTAGTGCTTTAATGCAGCCTTTATTAATATCAAAAGCCCCAGCCGTAGCAGCTAATGCTGTAAATCTTAACCGTCCTGCGTCATTTATTATTACTAACACTTACGCAGATGCCAATAATATTCCGCAATATGCAGTTGGAGATGTAGCAGCCGCAACTAAAGCAAATATAGTGGTCAACTATCCAAATCCTAAAGTTCTTAATCCAAGTAAACCTGCAACTAGAGGAGAGATTACAGCTTTAGTTTATCAAACTTTAGTTTCCCAAGGGAAAATAGAACCAATTGCTGCCAATTCAACTGCTAATAAATATGTTGTTCGTACTCCTGCCAACAAACAAAATGCTCAATAAATGTAATTTGTCTTTAATCAAAGCTAATGTTATCAAGGAGTTTAGCTGATTTCAGCTTGAACAGCTTAATTATAGGACTCTTCTTTGATTTTTGAAGAAATCCAATACAGTACACTTGTGTTACCTTCTTGACTATCCACTTTTCATGTGGAAGTAATTTTTCCAATCAAATTGGATTGCTAGGCAAACCTCTGCATTCTTAAACAGAGGTCATATTTTCTTATGAGCAATCCTAAATATAATTTTTATTTTTTAAAATCTAATCTATAGTTATTAGTTTATTGATATTAATATCTTTCTTTAGAAAGAAGTAGTAAAAATTTTTATTTTTAAAATAGGTAAGTGTAAATATAGATTGTTGGATCAAAAAGAATATGGCTTTATACAAACTGGAAGAGTTTGCTGCTAATTATGGCGATGCAGATTTTGATAACTACGATCTTAAGGATTTTGATGTCTATTCAGACATAGATGACGATAAAATTGGCAGTATCAAACACATTTTGGTTGATGATTCGGGTCGCGTGCGCTATTTAGTTGTTGACACAGGTTTTTGGTTCTTCGGTAGACAAGTATTGTTACCAATTGGGCGTTCTCGAATCGGCTATAGCAATCGGCGCGTGTATGCTATTGGGCTGACGAAGGAGCAAGTAGAAAGCTTACCAGATTTTAATGATTTGGAACAGATTGATTACGATTATGAAGAACAAGTGCGTGGAGTTTATCGTACTCCAGTAAGACAAGCATCTTTAGAGACATCAACACCTGTAAATGCTCCACCAGTCTCTAGCGATCGCAATACATATACCTATGAACATGAACCAAATCTTTACGATATGAATCAGCAGGATCATCAAAACCTAAAACTATACGAAGAACGTTTAGTTGCCAATAAATCTCGTGTTAAGACAGGAGAAGTATCTGTTAGCAAACACGTTGAAACTCAGACGGCAAGAGTTGCTGTACCAGTTGAAAAAGAACGCGTAATCATTGAACGCACTACTCCAAACGAAGCTGGTAGAACTGTATCGCCTAATGAAGCTAACTTCCGTGAAGGAGAAGTTGCTCGGATGGACATTTATGAAGAAACCCCTGATATTCAGAAGGAAGCGGTTTTGCGTGAGGAAGTGAAAATTAAGAAAGTAGTTGAACAGGATACAGTTCAAGCTGAAGGTACTGTTCGTCGTGAGGAATTAGACGTTAATACGAATGATGAGCGGTTGCATGAGAGAAAAAGCTAAATGGCTTTGAGATAACTGCCAATGAAATATCCCCGCATTTATAGAAGCTAAGTGCGGGGCACTTTTTGACATTCAAAGTTAATTTGGAATAGGTTGCAATCATATCATGTCCGACTGATTAGTTATGATGGGCGTGCATCTGTACAAAAACTTGAAAATTCTTTCTCCCCCTGCTCCCTGCCCCCTTGCAGTCTTAATGATAAGTTTTTAACCGGACACTATATTACCTCTGGTGGGGCGTAGCCCATCGCCAATTATTAGGAAATGGCAAAATATTAAAATAAATCAATCCTTCAAGAATACCTGCGGCACCTGGGTAGTGAGCTAGAAAGTGCCAAGGGTAATGTGTCTTGTAATACCACGACAGAAGTTGCGTTTGGGCATTACCAACGATAATCCCGGCTGATGGCTGTTGAAATAAGCTGATGTCATTTCCAGAACCTCCACAGATAACGGTTGCATCTGATTGCGCTTGCAGCAATTGTTGCAGATATGCAGTTGCTTTACCCTTATTACTGTTCTTGGGTATGATATCAATGTCCCGCCCATTGCTGAAAATTACCTGAGCCTGCAATCCAGTAAAAGCTAACAAATCTTCTAAATCGTCGATAACCTCAAGCGACGCATCCATATCTAGCCGAAAGCTTAATTTATAGGGGGTTTGTTCACTTTTAGGTTGAGGTATCAGTGCAGAAAAGTAGCTAGCAATTGCCCAAACTGCATCTCTATCCCAATCTTGTGAGATTTGATTTGCCCAATCCTTTTGTAAAAGCAAACCCTGTTGATAAATCTCAGTACCTACACTAGCGATTAAATAATCGGGTTTCAAAAGCTGTGCTTGTGCTATCATCTGACGACTAGAAGCATAAGAACGACTAGTAACATAGACTAAGTAAATCTGATTGCCTATAGCTTCTAACCTTTGGTTTAAAGCGGCAATAGCTTGATTGTTATTAACCAAGGTATTGTCTAATTCAATAACTAAAAGTAGTTTCATCTTTGTTTGTTTCCACTAAAAAATTACATAAATTCAAACCTATGTAGATAATTTATATATTTAAATACAGAAGTATATCCTTACCTCTGTATTAATAACACTAGCTTTAGCGTTGTATGTGCTGTGCTAAAAGTTTTTGCGCTCTTGGCTTGAACACTAAATGAAATATTGTTTCCAGGTAGCGGTACAAATCTTGAAGGTTTTCTTTAGAGGTGTAGTTCCAAAAACCATAAATTCTTGCAAGTGAAAGTAGACGTGCAGTGTGAATTTTCCAAGTATAGTTTTTCAAAACACGGTCAATTGCTTGTTGAGAAACTCTTAACCAGTAATCTGGGTTATGGTCGCACTTATTCACAAATTCTAGAATTACTTGTGCCATTTCTTCTAGGCGAGTGGGGTTGATGTAAAATCCATTGATTCCGTTTTGAATTATTTCCGATGGGCCGCCAAATTGGGTAGCAAAAGTGGGTAAGCCACTAATCATTGCTTCTAGAACCGTTAAACCAAAAGCTTCAAACAAAGCTGGTTGAACAAAAATTCCTTGACAGTCAGCAATTAAGCGATAAGTTTCTCCAGAATCACTTTTAGATAAGCGCACACCCAACCAACGAATTTTGCCGTGAAGATTGTATTGCTCAATAATTCTATAGAGTTTTTCAATTTCACTGGCTTCTTCATGGTCGGCGCTGTCCTCAATTCGTAGCTTTCCGGCTACTAAAATTAAATTACAGCGTTCTTGCAGCTCCTCACTTTTGCCAAAACACTCCGCCAGACCTGTGAGATTCTTAATTCTATCTAAACGCCCCATCGAAAATATTGGTTGCTTGTTGGGGTTATCTAATTTACCATATACCAAGTTGGGATCTTCTAAATTAAACAGCAAATTTTCTAAGCGATCGCACTCTGAATAAAAACGCTCGTCTGTTTTGGTATAAGGAAAAAAGTAACTTTCATTTACTCCCGGTGGCACTAAATTAAACTTAGGACTAAATAACTCTATCCCATCTACTACGTGATAAAGTTCGGGCATTGTAAAACATTTATAAGACTCATATTGCCCTGCACTCTCAGGTGTACCTACAATTTCTTGATAGGTACTACTAATAATGAAGTTAGCAGCATTCATGGCAATTAAATCTGCTGTATATTGCAGTGAAAAATGATATTTTTCCTCCAAGTCTTGCCAGTAGAGGTTACTAAACAAGTATTTAGACTTTTCTAGAGCATGAGCAATATTACACTGGGTAATTTTTAAGCGACGTGCCAGCAAAAAAGCTACCAAGTTACCATCAGAGTAGTTACCAATAACTAAATCTGGTTTACCATTAAATTCAGCTAATAGTTCCTTTTCGGCATCAATAGTATAAGTTTCTAAATAAGGCCAAATTTCAAACCGGGAAATCCAATTTTGTGTCAGCTTTCTATTAAATTCTCGGAACGGAACCCGCAAAATCCAGACATTTTTAGTACCGTAAACTTTCTCTAGACGCTGATTGCAGCGAGTTCCATCACTATTAGGTATTAATCTGGAAAGAATTATCACCTTCGGCTGCACATTTAAAATATCTAATCCTGCCAAAGTTATATCTTCTTTGAGTTGTTGCTCAAGATTTTTAGCTTGGTCTAAAACGTAAACAACTTGTCCACCAGTATCAGGCCGTCCTAACACTCCTTCCTGTCCAAACCAGCCGTGAAGTGAAACCAAGACGATATGAAATATCATCGGTATTCGAGAAAGGAAGGTTTCTAAAGTCTGATGGTCTGGTGAGTCTATTAACCCATCCAAAAGTTCTAAGCTTTCTTGAATGCGGCCTGCGGTGTTACCCCATCCAGCTTCAAAGCCCTTATCTTGCAACTCAAAACGAAATTCGGTGTAGGGAGTAGTAGGACTATAGCTGTTAAGAAAATCAAGAGCTAGTTTAATCTGTTGTGAAAGCTGCTGGTGGTTTTGGATGTGTTGATTAATCAGCAGTTTCGTACCATTGTAGTTATGCAAACTCAAAAACTTAAATAGTTTTTCTTGTAATTGTTGCGACTCTTGAAGTTTACTTGAGAGGTAGTGGTTAAGAAATTGTACTCCTTTACCGATGTTTTTAAAGTCACGAATTACCGGAGAATAGTCATAAAATGGATGGAAATCTATTTCAAAGATACCACCTTCGTTAGGATGAAAACGGTTGACAAACCGATCGCGTAAGTCTAATAACTCCTGTACGCTCATTGGTTCAACTTGTAGGTCTTCAGCGATATGAAATACTTGTTGATGACCAATTCTCGGTCTAACTACCAAACAACAAGTTTCATTTTCGAGGATAATCTCTTGTGTATGGTAGATGAGTTTGCTTACTTGTGAGGTATTGCGAAATGACTCTGGCTTTTGCAAACTTTTGCAGTAATCGTTAAAAGCATCCAGAATATCATTTCGCAGCAGGTATGATTTATTCTGCCAACGAAGTTGATGCAAAAATTGATGCAAATCAATATGTTCTTCGCTATTTACAATTGAATGAATTAATTCCAGCATGAGTAGTTTATACTTTATGAAACGTGAACTAAAATTCTCTGTAAGTAGACTAATTAAAACTTCTTCATCTGCTTCTAAAACCTCAAAGACTAACTTAGGCTACTATTTCTATTTCAGATGCTTTAGGTCTAACTGGTCGCCCACTGCACAATACCGTTATCAAAGGAGTCAATTAATTTTTCTAAAGATTTAATTTCACTAGATTTTAAACTTTTGGATTTCAACAAAGTTTGAATTTGCTTTTCTAACTCTGGAGTTAAATTTTTAGTTTGAATAATTTCTTGAACGAATGTATCAACTGTTAAAGATTGGTAGAGTTCGTGAACTTGGGCGGCAACTCCCTGAGTGCTAAAACGAGACTGCACCCAATTCTGTGCAGCATTGCCATAGCTCTCTTTTAGAGTAGGGTTTTTTAACAGATCGTCGCCAATGCTGTAGAATCACGAGGAGGAACTAAAAGTCCAGTTTCACCATGCACAACCGTATGCTGCAATCCTCCCACATTACTAGCAATTACGGGCGTTCCTGCTGCCATTGCTTCAATTGCAACTAAGCCAAAAGGTTCGTAGTAACTCGGTACAACGCAGATATCCCCTGCGGCGTAGTAAGCAGGTAACAGCGCTTGAGAAATTCGCCCGGTAAAAACTGTAACTGCTTCCAATCCCAGTTCGTTCACCAAAGCTTGAATGCGTAGTTGTTCTTGAAAGTCTGCTCCATCTTCACGGCTACCACCAACTAGATAAAGTTGAAATGCTGAAGGCAAATTGGCGCAGGCTTTTACTAAAGTTTCAACTCCCTTGCGAGGGTCAAAGCGTCCAACATACAAAACGATTTGAGAATCTGGAGCAATTCCCAACTGTTGGCGAGCAACTTCTTTACTGACAGAACCAAAGTGTTCAGTATTAATTCCGCAAGGAATAACTTTAATACGTCCATGTTGCGAAATTAACTGACGTAAATCTTCCGCTTCTTGAGGGCTAGTGGATATTACATAATCTGCTTGTTCTAAAATTGCCCTCTCCACACAATGACGAATTGCAGCAATCGGCGGTGGATTTTCCACATTACCGTATTTAACTGCCCCTATAGAATGATAGGTATGAACTTGAGGTAATCCCAATCGAGATTTAATTTCCAATCCTACCCAAGCAGAAAGCCAATAATTAGTGTGAATCAGTGCATAGTTGCAACCTGTTCGTTGTTGAAAATTTAGCCAAGCTTCAACAAATTCTGGTAGATATTCAAATAAATTATTTCTAGAAATAAATTCGGCTGGCCCAGCATTTAAACGAATTGTGCGACACCCTGGCGCTAATTCCACAATTTCTTCTTGATTGGGGTGTTCGCGTCGTGTGAACATATCAACCTGACAACCGCGTTTCGCTAATGCTAATCCCAATTCTCGCACGTAGACATTTTGACCACCTGCTCCTTCTTTGCCAATTTCGGCTGTCGGATCGCCATGAACTGAAATTAGTGCATAAATGGGTTGAGAATTTGCCGTTTCTAGTGCATAATTTTCTAGAGATTTAACTAAATTTGAAGAAGCAAGAGTATTCATAATTAAAATTTAATTGTATACGACACAATAATTCACAGCTAAGTAACTTGGAGTAAAAATTATTTACTAAGTTACCTATCATCCAAAGAAATGTGTAAAAACCTTCTAGGAAAGATAAATGAATTCTATCTACTTAATTTTTTATTGTTTTGAGAGCATTCTGGAAGAGAATCAATTAATAACCGTATTGCTTCAGGAATTGATATTTGATGATATTCTGCATAAGCTCTAAGCTTGCTATATTCTCCATTGGTAATAACAATATTGGAAATATTTACTGAAAAACGGGACATAAAAATTTCCTTAAAACCGAGATAAAGTTACCAAAGTGCCTTCGTCACAAGATATTACATTTTAGAAGTTGAAATATCGGTGAGAAATCGGTGAGAAATCGGTTATTAAGAAAATTAAGGCTATTTAAATAAGTTTTTATCTAATTTGAGAATATCAAATATTTAAGAATTAAATTTTAACTGGTTGCAGTATTGAAGCGAGTATCAAAGGGTTAATTAATTTTGCCTGCGATCGCTAGTTCAATTTTCATCAAGTCAAAGGTGGGTATCATTTCAACCTATGCGATCGCGCTGAAGGTTTTGAGTACCTCAAATTTTAGCTAAAATGTTCTAGTGCTATGATTTATTGGCGATCGCTTAAGTTACTCAACGCAACCCATAATATGGCAAAAGATTTGTATCACGAGCAAGTTAAACGCGCTCTAGAAAAAGACGGATGGCAAATAACTCACGATCCATACGAATTGCGTATAGGTGGGGTTGAAATGTATATAGACATTGGGGCAGAATAAATTATCGCTGCCCAAAAGGGAAATGATAAAATTGCAGTTGAGGTGAAAAATTTTATTAGTCCCTCAAGGATTTCTGATTTTCATTTGGCGCATGGACAGTTTTTAAATTATCGGTATGCTTTAGAAGATGAAGATCCAGAGCGAATTTTATATTTAGCAGTACCTCGTTTTGTTTATCAAACCTTTTTTAACTTAGCTTTTATTAATAGAGTGGTACAACGTAGTCAAATTAAGCTTTTAGTTTATGACTTAGAAAAGGAGACGATTGAGCAATGGATAAAGTAGCTCTCTACAGGCAATATATTCAACAACTAATCCAAGCAAAAGCTGATCGCTCGATGAAATCGGCAAAAGATGTTGAGGCTCAACCTATTTTTGATACGGAGCGCGTTGGGCTTTGCCCCGCCGCAGGCATCGCTATCAATTAGTGTATGTGGGTTGGAAGCAGAATGATATCAGGGATTATGGATGTTTGCTACATTTGGATATTAAGAATGGCAAGATTTGGATTCAATATGATGGTACGGAAGATGGTATCGCTTATGAGTTATTAAAATTAGGTGTACCACATGAAGATATAGTTTTGGGTTTTCAACCTGCTAGGGTGCGCTCTGATACGGAGTTTGCTGTAGGTTAGGTAGTGATCGCTAGTTCAATTTTCATCAAATCAAAGGCAGGAATCATCTCAAGCTATTGATACAAAGCGATCGCTTGTTTGTTCTTTAATAACTGTGAAGCTTGAATTTGCGATCGCCTCTGGAGTGAGAAAAGTCTATTTACCAGAGGGAAGCTTTAGTTCGATGCCTACTTTGTTACCTATTTCTATAACATTGTTTGCAAAATCTGTCATACCTGCGATCGGGCCAGCGACTACAGTAGCAGCAGTTAGTAAAGCTACTAGACGCTTTTTGAGTTTGGGTAAGTTGCGTTCTTTTTCTGGCTTTTGAATTTCTACTTCTACATCATCAATATCAATGATCATGTCGTCGCGGGTTTCTGGTGGGAATTGGGCGGCAGTTTGGCGCATGGTGCTAATGATTTGCATTAGTTCTGCTACGCTCGCGCCGCTTGTTTGATTAAGGTTGGTTACTGTGGCTTGGGCTTGGTTTTGAGCGACAAATCCAATAGTTGCGTTTTTGAAGTCATTTTGGTTTTTATCACCTTGAATTTTATCACCTGCAACGTTATCGCCTTTGCCAAATTGATTGATGTTGTTAGACATAGTTTTTAGGGGTTTGTAATGGAGTTTTAGGAGCTGATGGGCTGGTAAAGCTTGTATGGCATAGGTTTGACCGTCATCATCGCTGAATTCTACTTCGTATATTTCGGGGGCGAGGATTTCGACAATGGTTCCTACTTGACCTGCAAGCAGGTTATGTTCGGATAAGGGAGTTTTAAGAGCAACAATATCTAATAAATTAAGTTTGTTTGGGGTCGCAAGCATGGGCATTACCTCAAAATATAGCAACTAATGAGACGGGGAAAATCTTCGGTGGGGCGGACGATCCAAGTTGTGCGGATGTTAGCAGTGTTTTGGTTGCGGGTGATAGGGAAATCGACGATGTAACGTTGACCATATTCATCTAACAGGCTGGGAATCGCTTCATAATTCTGAATCGCATCTTGGATTAGCATTTGCAGAATTTCTGCATCATCGCTACTTAAATCTAGGATAGCGGCAAACAGTCTGGCCTTATGCTTTCCGCGATCGTGTTGGGAGTTGAGGCTATAGTTTTGCAGTTTGTTGCGATCGATAAACGCTAATTCAAAGTTGGGTAACTTCATCCAATTTTATTGCCTGTTACCCGATCGCCTCCAAAATTATCGCCTTCTCCATGTTGGTTAAAGGTTTTAGAACGGCGATGATCGTTAATGTTAACGGAAATATTGTAAGGACTATCTTCCGAGACTTCTACATCTAAACCAGTCTGTTTTCTTTGACGTATTCCAATGTCTTCGTAACCATCTAAAAGTTGACGCAAATCGAGTTTTAATTTTAGTTTGCCAATGGTGATTGTACTTTCACCCATTGATTCGAGTCCGAGGAGTTCTTGGTAGTCGAGGGGCGGGTGGTTGGGATGGTTGGGGACAGGAACCCATTCGGTGATTTCGAGGTTGGGAAGACTTTTGTGGATTCTTTTGAAGACATCGCGGAGGATGCCGAGAAATAAGCGACGGGTTTCTTTACGTCCGCTAATGGTGATGAAGATTTTTTTGTCTTCGGGATCGGCTTTGATCCGAGCGATGTTGTAGATTTCGTTGTTTTCTTGATATTGGAGCATTACGCCACTGCGCCAATAGATTTGGTTATGGATTTTTTCGTGGGTAATGACGATGAAGCGGGAGATGATGCTTTCGGGGAGAACTTTGTAATGGTATTGAAATTCCAGGGTTTCGCCGTGGAGTTCTGTTTCGTCTGGTTGGTCTTTAGGCAGAAGTCCCGCAATTAGAAATTGTGGTGGGTGACATTCTAGTGCAAAGCAAAGCTCAAATTCTTTCATCAGCCCGATCAGATAGTCATGACGCTTGGCGGGGTAGCGCTCTGGATTGAGGATGCGGGTGAGATCGGCGAGGGTGAAAATGCCTTTGTGTTTAGTTTTGAGGTCTTCATCGCTCAGGAGCGTGTAAATGCCTTCTGTCACCCAGTTGGGTTTGAGAACGTTGGTATCTTTGAGGATGGGATGCTCACGGAAGTTGAGAACTAAGCCAAGCCGATGCAGGAGATCGATGAGTTGATCTTGGTTTTGTTCTTCGGGAATCTTGTTTTCGTGGCAGATGCCGATGTAGCGGTTGTAGGTGATGAAGTCTTCGGGCATGGATTCGAGTTGTTGTTTAACCTCAAACCATGTCAGGGGGAGAAGATCGTAGACTTCTTTGAGGTTGCCGACTTGCTGGAAAATGGCGGTGCGAAGTTCATCAATGCCGATATTGTCTTGGCAGGAGGTTTCGATAATCGCTTGGATGTTAGAATACTTTTCGCGTAATGCCTTGCGGTTGATGTCGAGGGGTTGTTCGTCTTTTTTGTTGCTAACGATAATCACGGGGGACTCTCCGCCGAAGCTTTCGATTAGTTTCAGCCAATATTCGATGCGGTTTTCTTCTTCGCTGGTGCGACAATTACAGACTAAGAGATAGAGGCTGCGCTTAGTCAGAAAAAACTGATGAGTAGCATGATAAATTTCCTGTCCGCCAAAGTCCCAAACATTGAGGCGGATGTCCTTACTATTGACCTGCACGTTCCAAGTTTCCACATTGAGTCCGTCGGTTTGGGGTTGATTATTATCATATTTCTTGTGGATTAATCGCTCAATGAGGGATGTTTTGCCGACGCTGCCTTGTCCGATGAGCAAGAGTTTGGCTTCGTTGAGTGGACGCACTTCACCGCTACGGAGTAATGGCAAGTAATTGAAAATATCTTCAACTGAACCAACATCATCAGAAGATCCTAAAATCTCTGGTGAAATAGGAAGCGGATTTCCCCGTAAATCTAGTTTTTCCAATTTCGGTAAATTTTCGATCGCCTCTGGAATCTCGGTTATTTGGTTGCGACGGAGGTGAAGCTGCGTCAGATTGGTTAATTTAGCGATCGCCTTTGGAATCTGGGTTATTTGGTTGTAACTGAGGTCAAGCTGCCTTAGATGGGTTAAATTAGCGATCGCCTCTGGAATCTGGCTTATTTGGTTGTTATAAAGGATAAGCTGGGTCAGATTGGTTAAATTAGCGATCGCCTCTGGAATCTGGCTTATTTGGTTGTTATAAAGGATAAGCTGGGTCAGATTGGTTAAATTAGCGATCGCCTCTGGAATCTGGGTTATTTTGTTTTCACTGAGGTTAAGCTCTATTAGATTGGTTAAATTAGCGATCGCCTCTGGAATCTGGGTTATTTTGTTTTCACTGAGGTTAAGCTCTATTAGATTGGTTAAATTAGCGATCGCCTCTGGAATATGGGTTATTTTGTTGTCACTGAGGTGAAGCTGCGTCAGATTGGTTAAATTAGCGATCGCCTCTGGAATCTGGGTTATTTGGTTGTCACTGAGGTCAAGCACAGTGAGATGGGTTAATTTAGCGATCGCATCAGGTATTTCAGTTAGCTCTACTCGAATTATGCATCATGATGTGAATTAACGAAAATAGGTTCTTTCAGGCTTTTCGTAATTATCCTGCAATCGTAAATAGATCATGCTGTAGGGTCACAGCAATGCTGTGCCCTTACGAAAGATGTGGTTTTTAAACTTGATCTATATTTGGTATTTATTGTCAATGCGTAAGTCCTAAGTTAGATAAAAATTAAAATTCCCCAAACCAATAATTAAATTGATTTGGAGAATAATAGTGTTCTAGTGTCAAAGAAGAGGTTAACTTCAGTAATTGTAATTTAACAATCAGTTGTAAAGATAAAGGGTAAATATCAGGTAGAAATCGGGTATTTTCCTAAAGCTGCTTTAAGCGATAGCCCAATCCATGAACTGTCTCAATAAAATCATCGGCAGCACCAGCATCTTTAAGTTTATACCGTAAACTCTTAATGTGAGACTTAACGGTTTCTTCGCTCGGAGGATCATCAAGTGACCAGATGCGCTCAATAATTCCGGCTCGACTTAGCACCCGCCGACCGCTAGAAACCATTAATTCTAAAAGAGCAAATTCTTTAGGTGTTAGGTGTAAAGGCTGGTCAGCGTATGTAACTTCATAAGTGCTGGAATTTAAACGCAGACTACCCCAACCAAGGTCTGGGAATGATGCTGCGGAACTATTGCGGCGCAACAGTGCGCGAACACGAGCCATTAACTCTGGCATTTCAAAAGGTTTGACCATATAATCATCTGCCCCAGCATCCAACCCGGTAATTTTGTCCCCAAGGGTATCGCGTGCTGTTAACATGAGGACAGGTATTGTGCTATTGCGCGATGGGCTACGTGGTGATGTAGGCGATGGGCTACGCCCCACCATAGGCGATCGCAAGCGTTGACAAAAACTCACACCATCCAACTTGGGTAAGGTAATATCTAACACCACCAAATCATATTCCAACACTTTGATGCAATCCCATGCTTCCTCTCCATCTTGGGCCACATCCACCACATATTGACGGTCAGTGAGGGCTTCCATCAGCATCTCTGCTAGCTGGACATCATCTTCAACTACCAAAATCCGCATTGTTAGAATATTTGTGAATTAAAAAACTAGGATAAATCCTAATATCTAACCTTAATACTTTCACTTTGATTTAGGACGAGGAAACTTAGAAGGTGGCTTAAAGTTTTCTACTGGCACACCCTTAAGTGCCTTTTGCATAAAATCACGCCAAATAGGAGCCACCATACCTCCGCCTGTCGCGCGGTTAGATAATTGCCGGTTGTCGTCCCTCCCTACCCAGATGGCAGTCGTTAACTGCGGTACAGTACCAATAAACCAAATATCTTTCTCAGAAGAGGTTGTACCCGTCTTTCCTGCAACTGGACGGCCGATAGCTGCGCCTTTACCAGTTCCTTGTTGAACCACTGTTTGCATCACGTCTAAAGTTGCTGCTGCTGCCCAAGGGTTAAGAACTAGTCGAGGTTTAGGAGTATTATCTATTAACACATTGCCACTACCGTCAGTGACACGGGCAATAATCGTTGAAGGCGATCGCCAGCCGTAATTAGCAAAAGTTGCATAAGCACTAGCCATTTCTAGCGGTGTCACACCAATTGCACCTAGTGGCAAAGAACTCACAGGTAACATTGGACTCATAATTCCCAAAGTACGGCAAATTTCAATAACTTTATTCATACCTACAGCTTTGCCAAGTTTGACTGCGGGGATATTACGCGATTGTGCCAAGGCAGCCCTAACCGATATTGCTCCCATAAAGGTATTATCGTAGTTCCGTGGAGAATACCAACCGTTACCATCACGATAACGAACTGGATTATCTAGGGTCGTTGTACGTGGTGTAAATTTACCAGTAGCAAAGGCAGTATAGTAAACAAACGGTTTAAAAGAAGATCCTGGCTGACGGTGGGCTTGAGTTGCTCGGTTAAATTCGCTAGTTTTTGAATCTACACCACCCACTAATGCTTTGATAAAATGTGTGCGCGGATCAATTGCCACCAAAGCTATTTGATTATTATTCAATCCTTTACCTTTAAGGGTTTTATGCCACTTCTTTATAGTTCTTTCTGCCATCATTTGGAAGCTAGTATAGGAATCATATTTGATTTCTGAAAAAGGCTATGAGATAATACGGAGGTGTATATCTGTCTAACAGCGAACAATGATAAACCAGCATTTACAAGCGGCGATCGCAGAACTACAAGAA
>NZ_JACJSI010000157.1 GCF_014698065.1 Nostoc flagelliforme FACHB-838 | reverse complement strand
TGAGATGTTTTTCTCAAGATGTGCTGCAACTATTTTTTCTCGAAGATCGACAGAGTAAGACTTCATTTAAAAGTATTTATATTTTAATCTAGTGTACCTCATAATAGACGCAAGTGCTGTATCGTACTTACAAGAGAATCAAATCCAACCGTTATCTCCACAGGAATTGTTCACGCAAATTACCGCAGAGATTGACTTTTATCAACAGCAGATAAGCATTCTCAACCGAAAGTTAACCGTATTAGCTAAGGGTGCAAACAATGGCTAATTCTACAGGCAATTTTGACCGTAGGGCTAATCATTTGCTGCGTTCGATTCGCCTTTGCGGTGGTTGTGTTCCTCTGCACCGTTTGCAATTCCAATTTTCAGATTCAGTTCATTCAAACACTGCTGGATAAAGAACTGGTGCAAGTGCAGAACACGGGACGCGGCTTTTTGTTGGAGATTGCCGAGGATTTTAACTCTTAATCGAAGAGGAAGCAATTATGAAACTTTACGCTAAGACCATTGCACAGACTTTACCTGATTGGGCAACCATCGTTACAAAGAGTGCAGATTTGATTGAGATTGAAATCAATGATGAACACCCAAATTTTCAATCTCTGCTTGAGGAGTTAGAAACCGAGATTGAGCCAGTAACTCTTGGTGTGAAAGCGGTTCGCGGAGCGTGCCGTAGGCAAGATTTATGTTTCAGGCTGGGCATAGAAATGTCTAACCCGCATCTCCACCAATTACTTGAACAAGCTCAAAACCTGATATCCGAAATCGCTGTACATCCAGATTACAAACAACTGCTGGGCTTAGGATATCAACCTGATTTAAACATTGCCGATGCTCAAACTGCACTGTCTTATTTGCAATGGGAACTAGACCGGAATCAACAGCCTTCTCTTTAGTACAAAAGCAATTGTCTGAATGTAGTCAATATTCAGACGATTGCAACTACGGGAAATTACTTTCCGCTACAGAATTTCCATTATACACAGAACACCAATCAATAAAACTTAACCGAGGTGAAATATGATTGCTGAAATCAAACTAGGTTTATGTAACCCTCCCGAACCCATCTATTTATTTGTCAATCAAGGGGAGGTAGATGGCGAATCTTTCGTTTGGTACAAGTTCAATATCAACCAAGATAAGAAAATGCCTGTTACCCAAAGAGCATTAACTGGGTACTTATCAGAACTGCGATTGACAACTAAAGAATTCAAAGGAAAGGACAACTTAAAGCTGGATATTGTTGTCAGTGCTGATGAACTTTATGTTGTCAGAACAGGTATTGAAACCAATTTTGCTAAAAGCTTCCTTTTAGCTGCCTCATTAGTCCAAGATTTCTCCAAACCACTGATTATTGTCGCTAATGCTGGCGACGAGAACACGGTTTTCTGTAACCTTTACGATGCTGCAACCAAAACCAAGATTTACAGGGAATGGAGTAGAGATTTAGATTGGGCAACTATCATTCGTGACATTCAATCTTTATTGGGTGCAACTTCAAACTCGATTCCCGAAACCCCACTAACTCCACCAAAACTTAGTTTAGTTCCTCAATCAGTACACCCACAGGATTTACGAGTTAAAAATATTCGCACCTTGCTTGATTATCCCCTTGATTTGGTCAGAGAGTGGTTGCAATTCCAGGATGTTGACCGCCCAAGTTTACTTGATATTAGCCAGATTAATGAACTAATCAAAACCATGTGTTTGGCTTGGGCGGCAGGCAAGTGTGACCATCCCAATCATGCTGAGTCTTTGTATCAAAAGCAGGTTCTTGATGCTGTTGTTAGCGGTGCTGATGAGTTAACAGCAATCAACGCATGGATGCAACAGTTGCAAGCGGTAAAGACTGGGGCAGTGTAAATCGAAAGTCAGAAGTCAGAAGTCAGAATTCAGGATTCAGAATTATTCTGATTTCTGACTCCTGGCTCCTGAATTCTCAACATCAGAGGAATTAACCATGAAAGTCATTGTCACAGTAGTCGAAAAAATCATAAGTGAAGCTCACATCGATATCCCTGATGGGCTGAATAAATCCGCAATTAAACAGCACATCGTAGACCGCTACAACACTGGGGCAATGTCCACAGATATGAACATCTTTCAAGTTGATTTTGAATCTATCAGCGCTCGAATTGTCCAACAACAGCCTGATACTAAATCTGCATAAACATTGGAGGTAATAAATGAATCTCAAATGGACTGATAAAGAACTCGGAATCATTGAAGCTAAAGCTGAACTTTATACCCCTAAGCAAATAGCCTCAATCTTAAAAAGACATGGCTATTCTCGCACTCCAATTGCTATTGCTACTAAACTTTGGGCTTTGGGTTATTCTACAAGCCCCTTTCTCGATAACTATAGCAGTACTGAAATCGCCCGTGTTCTGTGTGTGCATTCCACTACTGTTTCTGGCTGGGTGCGCCGTGGTTGGTTGAAAACTAGCCGACGTTCTTCTAAACGTTATCAAGTCCGTAGATGGCATCTCAAAAACTTTTTTGACAATCCCCCACAACATCTCAAAAAACGTATTGCCTCTATTGACTCCGAAGCCATTAATTACTTATTGGGAAGAAAAGCATGATTGACAACTTTAATGCACTTCAAACAAGTTGGTATCTCTCTCCTCCTTGGGGTCGAACAATTCCACCCGTTGAGGTGAATTTACTGGAGAGAGTATACCTCAGAACTACGAGAACATTTGGTTACTGCTGCGGTATGCAATGGAAGCATGAAACTTGGCTTTACTCAATTGACTGCCGTAATGAAATACTCCACGCTACACAAAACCAAATCATCGGGACGGGAGAGTTAGAAGCCATCACTGTGCAAAAACCTGCTTTCGTTTTGGGAGAAAGAGTGATGCTCTGTTCTCACGAAAAGGGAACAAAGCAACGGCTGATTTTGGGGATTGGGCTGGTGAATAATTCTTGGTTTTACCTTGTTGAATTGGTGTCGCCAACCTTAACTCAATCACAGGCTATATCGAATCGTTTCTCATTAGTTGGTGAAAAAAGTTTGGTGCGCGTGAATGTTTAAAGTTTTGAGATTTAGTTAGGAGCCAAGCAACATGAGTTTACCTTTAAATCAAAATATTTTAGTCGAGTCTCCATCATTGAGAACTTCTGCACTTTCTAACCTAGATGATTCACGTGCCCAAGAAGTTCTTAGCAAAGCAAAGGCAATAGTGTTTGCTGTATGGAACGGTAGCGGCTGGGCAACTACTGCACAAATAGCGGAATATTTTTCAGTTACAGAGTCCGCAGTCAAAGAACTAACAAGAGTAAATCAATCTGAATTCCAAACCCAAGAAACTAAAACCCTTACAGGCATTGACTTACGTGATGCTCGACAGACACTCTGTCTACCATCTAGAACTTCCCAAGTTAGAGTTTTTTCGGCTTTGGGTGCATTAAGGATCGCAATGATCTTGCAGCAATCTCAAGTAGCAGCGCAAGTTAGAACCATTATTTTAGACTTGGTTGCAGCAGTTCCCAGCATCACTCCTCAAACTCCTGCACCTGCACCTGCACCTGTTCCTGCTCTCCCACCTGTTGAGCAGCGCCTACAAACTTTGGTCGAGGCAATGAGAACTTTAGCTGAACTTACGGGGGGCAGACTCAACCCCTACATGGAGCAGCATTTTCAAGACTTCGCCGCCAATCTTCTAGCCCAACACAATCAACAAGCACTTTCCGGTAGCCAACAAAAATGGATGGGCGTGGTCAACTTTGCAGAGAGCGAAGTGGGAAAGAAAGTCCCCTTGAGCGGTTCACATTATCGCGGTCATCTCGGTACTTGGGTTCGCACCTTTTACCCACAACTGGGAGAGCGTCAGGAAATACGCCTGGTCAACGGCACTCAGCAGCCTGTTTACGTTTACGCCTGCCATGACTCAATTGTTGCAGATGGGCTAACCAAGGCAATTGAAGAGTTTTTCGCTCATCCAAACCCGACTGCTGCGCTCAGGCAGGCGGGGGCTTTTACCACCAAGAAGGCACGGGTGTTGGTCAAAAAATGAAAGCAATCGCACTCCTTAGTCAAAGGCGATCGCTTGATTGCAATTGCATCTGTGATCAGTGCTGGGTTCATCGTATCAGTTTTCGCTTCATCACTCGAACTCAGAAACAAACTTTTAGATTTTCATCAAAAATAAGGACAAATTCTCATGCAACAACTCAATTTATTTACTGAATCAGCCCCAGTTTTACCAGTCAGTTATTACCCTGATTTCTTAACTCTTGAACAAGCCAATGAACTCTACCAACACTGTTTGAAACTGGAGTGGCAGCAGAATCAAATCAGGATCGCGGGTAAAACAATGCCCGTCCCCCGCCTCGAATGTATTTACGGGGACTACGGCTGCGATTACCTTTACTCCAACAGTGTATTTTTGAAACCCATGACTTGGACAGATGCTCTGTCTAAGTTACGAGATAGAATCACCGCTTTGACTGGCTACAAATTCCGCATCGTCATCGGAAATCAATACCGCAGTGGCCAGGACAGCATCGGTTGGCACGCAGACAACGAGCCATCGATGGGATCTAACCCTGCAATCGTATCAATCAGCCTGGGGTCATGTCGCAAATTCCAAATCAAAGCCATCGGCGGCAGACCAACAGACTTCTGGCTGGAACACGGGAGCTTGCTTGTGATGCATCCTGGTTGTCAGTCTACACATCTGCACCAAGTTCCCAAAACCTCTTTAAGTGGTTCGGAAGTATACGAATACCTTTTATACGCTCTGCCCCAAACTGCCAGACGCAACGATGGGCGACTGCGCGACGGGTACTTGAAAAGATATGCCCACGCAGAGTCGGGCGCATGGTGGGTTAGTGGACTCGACCCCCTCAATAATTGGCTACCGATGGACTGGGGACGCATGAAACCTGATTACCCAAGGCTCGAATGGGACAAGACAACCCAAGAGCAAACTCAAAAGCCTGTCAAATACGAGTCACCCCCCAAAACTCCCAACCGAGTCACCTACCTGAGAGTCCCTCTGCACATTTGGCGGTTGATAGCTCTACGGTATGACGTGCCGATGCCAGAACATATTACTGTTACCTCTGAAGGTGAAGCACTGGGTTTTTGGGCTTGGATCATGGCACACCCCGAAATCCCTGTATGCCTCACGGAGGGCGAGAAGAAGGCTGCTTGTCTTCTGACTTTGGGATATGTAGCAATCGCACTCCCTGGAATCTGGAACGGTCGAGTCGGCAAGGAAGATGTGGAATACCTGCACCCTGATTTAGTCCCAATGGCGCAAAAGGGTCGCAAATTCGTTATCCTTTTCGACTACGAAACCAAACCCAAAACAAAACAGCAAGTTTTTGCTGCTACTCGCCGCACCTGTCAAGTAATTCTCCAACTTACTCTCGAGTGTGAAGTAGCAGTTTTGCCTGGCCCCGAAAAAGGGATTGATGATTGGGTTGTAGCACTGGGGAAAAAAGCTGAGAAAGCTGTCAGCACTATGATTGCTGATGCTTTGAGAATCAGCGAGTTAAACCAAAGGTTTTTCGTAAATCGTGCCAGGGGGCTTCACAAATTCAAACCCAATATTGTCGTTAATACCCGCTATCTTTCCACAGTCATCCGCTCCCTGCCTCAATCTGGGTTAGTTGCTTTGGCTTCCGACATGGGTACTGGCAAGACTGAAATCTTGGCAATGATTAGAAAAGATAACCCAGACTTGAGCTTTTTGAACAATGGGCATCGGGTTACTCTTTTGAAGAATCTCAGTGATCGCCTACAAACAGCAATGTACTCTGCGATTTCTTGCGGTGACTGGGCTAAAGCAAAAGCGCTGAGTATCACTGTAGACTCATTGTATAAAATGGCGAATGATTTACAGGCTTATGACGTTCTATTTATTGATGAAGCCTGCCAGTATCTCGCCCATCTGCTCAAATCGAAAACCTGCAAAGAACACCGGGGGGCTATTCTGAAGGTGCTGGAATACTTGGTCTACAATGCCAAACTGGTTGTTTTGGCTGACGCTCACCTGGATGATTTGACTATCGAGTTTTTTATGCGGATGCGACCGGCTGGTGAGAAACCCTACATCATCAAAAACGAATATCGTTCAGGGGGCCGTCAGGTTTATTGGTACGAGGGGAAAAACAGCAGCGCAATCGTTGCCGAGTTCCACGCTCAGTTGATGCTTGGTAAAAAACTGATGATGGTCAGCGACAGCAAGCGGTTTATCAAAAAGCTAGAAAGAGCGCTCAATGATGGTTCAGCAATTGATGATGCTGATGATACACCCGAATCAGCCGAAGACCGCAAGTTACGAGTGTGGGCTATTCATTCGGAAAATAGTGGCAGTGAAGAGAATGTCATCTTTATCAGGGAGATTAACATTGCTATTCTTGATCTCGATGCTTTTTTAATTACTCCCAGTCTCAGTTCAGGGGTTGACATTTCCAGCTATCATTTTGATGCTGTATTCGGTGTGTTTCATGCTGTCTCACAGTCGGCTACAGAATGCGCCCAGCAATTATGGCGGTATCGTCCAGATGTCCCTATGTACGTTTGAGTTGCACCGCGCCCTCCCTTTGGTTATGCCGAAACCAATGCCCGTCGCATCAAGGAAAGGATTCTCCAGAAAAATGAAATGACCGCGTTTTTGATTCGCATTGACAGAGAGACAGGCAGACGTGGGGCTGAGAAGGATTGGGCATTGGATGCTAGCTGTCAGATTGAAGCGCAACGGAATTGGTCGATTAATAATTTACGTTCCGATCTGTGATCGCTGCTTGAAGAGATGGGCAATACGATTATTCCTTTGGGCGACAGTGGTGATGAAAGTACTTCGCGGTGGATGAAGGCAGCTGGTATTGCCATCGATGAAGAGCATTACCGTAAAGTTGCCAATGCCAAAGATATTGACAGGAGGACTTACAACAGCAGGCAGCATCAGGATTATCTCAAGCCGGAGGAGGTTTTGGAATGTGAGAAGTTCCGCATTCAGGACACTTATGGCATGAGCGTTACCCCTGAACTGGTGGAGAAAGATGACTCTGGGCGGTTAATTAAAAAGATTGTCGCACTGGAGGCGATATTGGCAGCGCCTGGGGAAATGAGTACTGATGAGCAGGACCGGGAATGTGTTTCACCACCGACTGTGGTTGCCGAACGCGATAAATCAGAACGGGAGCGATTAGCTATTTGCACAGACTGGAGCAATCATTCTACCGCGTGGTTAATGCGTCATCGGCTGGGACTCAGGGCTGTGCTAGTGGATCTGATGGCTGGGGTTGAGATAAAAGGCGACGAGGCGATGATTCAGGCTTTGGCTGACTTCTCAAAACGCAATGCATCTCACGTTAAAGGTATTCTCAACCTGACGATTCCGCTATCAGAGTCTGCTTTGTGGATTTTAGGACAATACCTCTGGCAACTGGGTTTGTCTACTGAGTCACGAAGACCAATGGAGGATGGGCAGCGTGTTCGGTATTATCGGCTGAATACTGAGGATGTCGAGTTTATCCAACAGGTGCTGGATTATCGGCAACGGCAGAGGGAGGAAAAGGAACGCAAACGCCAAGATGAACAAGAACGAAATGCAGCTTATGCAGCTAGGATGCAGTCTCAATATGGGATTAATGCTCCGTCCACACCCCCCCTTAATGAAGATGGCAGTAATAATCGGGGGGGTATGGACACAGAGCCAGAACTCAGTGATTCTTGGTGGGAACGGGTTAAATATTATGCTCGGCTGGCGATTGAACGGGTTGAATACGGTGTAGAATCAGTTAAAGAATTACTCAGTACGCTAACGAGTGATGAGCGTTGCGGCGTGATGCTGGAGTTTGAAGACGCAAGCCCTGACAAGTTTACTCAATTGGTGACAGATGCCCCGCAGTGGACTGAATGGATGGCTTGATTTATTCGGCACAGAATCAAAATTGGAGATGTCTACACCTTGAATGAAGCGTTGGACAGAAAACTACCTTTATCAAAGAAAGTGCCATTCGATTGGCACTATCGTTTACGAGATGCTAAAAATAGCATCTCGTAAAACGTAACGCTTGGATAGCAAAGCACTAATCAAAGATTAAACAACCACAAAATTATTTTCGCTTAGTGACAATCCAGTAGATAATTGTGCAAATTGTACCTGAGTAAACCCAGATTTACTGCCATCTTGGTCAAAGAACAATCCACCTGTAGCGCTGTTATAGATAAATCGCTGAGTATTAGTGGTTGCAGATGTTCCGATAGTAAGCTGACTTACTTGAAGTGAACCTGATGATAATCCGCCACCAAAGCCAGCAGCCGATACCTGAATCAGTTCATTAATCGTGGTCGCGTTGAAGTCATTAATAATATCAACACCTTCATTGAAACTATTGAAAGTAAAGGTGTCAGTACCATATTCTCCAATTAGGGTATCATTACCTTTGCTACCTGTAAGGATATCATTGCCAGAATAACCCTTGAGGGTATCATTGCCATTGCTCCCCACAATCAAGTCATCGTAGGCTGTACCTGAGATATTTAATTGTTCGATATTGTTGTAATTAACCCGATACGTGCCCACTGTAATTGAGCCAGTGTTAGTAGTAGCATTGAATGTCGAAGTAATTCCCCCAGCAGTAAAGTTGTAAATGGCGAACAACGAATCATTACCGTTACCCCCATCTACTGTTTGAATCACTAAATCAGACAGGTCAGTATCTACGGAATTAGTGATGAAATTGAAGGAATCATTGCCATCACCCCCAGAGAAGAAGTTATTACCTGTTGAATAATCAGCAGTCAATGTATCATTACCAGCACCACCGTTGAGGGTGTTATTCCCCGAAGAAAGGTAATAAAAGTCTTGATCGCTATAGTTGATAATATCGCCAGATATGGAGAGAGAATCATTTCCATCGCCTCCAGACAGTAAGTTATTGCCTGTTGAAATGCCAGCATTCAAGGTATCGTTACCAGCACCACCGTTGAGGGTGTTATTGCCTGATGGAGATTGAGCATTTAAGGTAGCTAGAAGCTATTGTTTCATCGATAGATATAGAAAATCCCCTCGCATCCTTGGATGCTGATGAAGGATTGTTGCTACAGCAGCATTAATCGAATCTTACAAAACTACTAGTAGTCTGCCAACCCAAAAATGCGCTTTTTCAGACTGGGGAAAGGGGAAAGGTTAAGGGATTTAAACCCTTTCCCCCTGCCCCAAATTCTTTACTTCGTGAGGTCCCCACCTTCCCCCAAACCCAGTACCCCGCTTTCGTGACGAAAGCGAACTACTAGATAGTGCTGGCTCCTTCGTAGTGATGACGAATTTGCGGAGGCGATTGCCCAATTACACCCGCTCGTGGTTCAAGAAGAACAGCACCGTCAAGCGTTGTTTTCTGCCTGTGGGGTTGCCTAACAAGCACCAAAAATCGCCCCTCGGTTTGCTGCAAAATACTCCCCAATTTTGGGCACGATTTGCAATAACACCATATTGCTTTCTCTTCCCTTTTTTGTATTTGCAGATAATTCATAAAATATTATTCTTAGTTAAAAATTAATATGAATAGAGAACGGAGGCGGCAGATCATGAACGATTGGAATTTGCCTTGGTCAGGCGGATGTCGTTGCTCCCAGATCCGGTTTCAGGTGAGTGCCCCGCCTCTGCTGACGATGGCTTGTCACTGCACAGGTTGCCAGCGAATGACTGCCAGCGCTTTTTCTTTAAGCGTTGCGATTCCAAGCGTTGGGTTCTCAATTCACAAAGGTCAGCCGACCATCGGCGGTTTGCATGGCGCAACTCGCCATTACTTCTGCCCACACTGCATGAGTTGGATATTTACTCGACCTGAAGGAATGGACCAGTTCGTTAACCTTCGTGCGACGATGCTGGACGATGCCTCATGGTTCACGCCTTTCATCGAAACTTGGACGAGGGAAAAGCTGCTATGGGCGACGACCTCTGCGGTTCATAGCTTCGAGACCCTGCCCAAAGAAGAAGACTATGCTTCCCTGATAGAAGAATACACCAAGCAAGCATCGAAATTGGAGTGATGCAATCCACAACCTCAGAATGATGTTTCTTTCATTGAATTAAGCCTTCTTTACTTTGGGACTTATTAGCAAACATTTAGTGCATCTAGCTGTTAAAAGAGTTCGCCCCTACTCGACCAATTAATCCTATTGTTGCCGCTCCTGGCAACAGGATTCCTTAACAAGCAAAGGAAACACCAGGTATGTCATCCAAAGCTGAAGAATTTACTATTGGTGTCGAAGAGGAATATCAAATTATCAATCCGACGACGCGGCAACTGAGTTCACGTGTTGAACACGTTCTGCCAAAAGCCCAGGAAGCCCTTGGCTTGGAGGTACAGCCAGAAGCCCAACGTTCGCAGATAGAAATTGGTACGCCCATCTGTAGAACACTTGCAGATGTGCGCTTTGAGCTTGTTCGTTTGCGTCGTGAAGTGATAACGGCGGCTGCCAAGGATGGGAACCAAATTGCCGCCGCTGGCACACACCCGTTTTCACACTGGGATCAACAGCAGCTCACACCCAAAGAACGTTATCAAACGCTGATGGAAGATTATCAACAACTCACCCGTGAGCTAGTTATTTTTGGCTGTCATGTACATGTGGGAATTAGCGATCGCTGTAGAGCCATCAGCGTCATGAACCGTTCCCGTGTGTGGCTATCCCCACTTTTAGCATTGGCAGCATCTTCACCTTTCTGGCTAGGTACAGATACAGGTTATGCAAGCTATCGTACCGAGATTTGGGGACGATGGCCCCTATCTGGAGTACCACTGATTTTCGAGTCTTTAGCCGACTACGAAGCACTTGTACAAGTTTTAGTGGAGACAAAAAGTCTCGCGGAGGCGACAAAGATTTATTGGGATGTGCGTTTGTCTGAGCGCTTCCCGACAATCGAGTTTCGAGTCACAGATGTCTGTCAGACGGTAGACGAAGCGGTAATGGTAGCAGGGCTTGTACGTGCTTTGGCGCGAACTTGCTACCAACAAGCCATGAGTGATAAACCGTTTCCCGCAGTCCGCCACGAACTTGTACGTGTTGCTCACTGGCGTGCCGCACGTTATGGATTAGATGAGGATTTAATCGACTTTACCACTATGAGAGCCGTCCCAGCACGGGAGTTGGTTGAGAACTTTCTTACCTTCGTGCGTCCATCGCTTGAGGAGTACGGAGAATGGGATGAAGTTTCCTCTCTTGTACAGCAAACAATGGAGTTCGGGAATGGCGCAACACGGCAGCGTGACGTTTACAAGCGAACCGGAAGCTTAGAGAATGTCGTTGATTTAATTGTCCAAGACACAGCAAAAGGGATAGCGTCAGTATAGGAGACAGGACTTTATGCTAGTTCACATTATTGCTGATTACGGGTTTGGTGACCTTGCCTTCGCAGAAGTGGTGCAGCGCATCAAGCTTCATCTACCGGATGCCCAAGCAATACTTACACCCGTGCCAGCTTTTGCCACACTGGCAGCAGGATTCTGTATCGCGCAGTTGGGTTTGAATCAAGCTCCGCCTGGGACAATCATCTATCACAATGTTGCGCCCCGTGAAGATGATGAGCAAGCACGTTCTGGAAATGCTGGTGAACGTCTTGCTTTTGCACGCTTGCCAACAGGTGTACGTGTAATTGGTGTTAATGCGGGTTATGCCTTTTCATTTGTGCGCGATTTAGCAGTAGAGTTGCGTTGGGCTGCTGTAGCGGCTTCTGGTTCACAGTTTCGTTCTCGTGATTTGTTTCCAGAAGCGGCTGGGGCGATCGCTCTAGGTCAACCTGATGCTTTAGGTGAAGAGATTCCTCGCTCTGATATACCTGATGTGCCGTCTAATTGTATAGCTTATATTGATGGCTACGGTAACTTGAAAACCACTATTAAGTATGAGGACACCAAGACACACCAAAGTGATACTGTAGGGGTGCAAATTGGTGAGAGCAAACACAAAGCAACCAAGAGCGATGGTAGTAAAGCCAGTGGAAACTAGACAGTTAGCTTTTGCGCCTGGTAGCAGTGGTTGGACTAATGCACAAGCTGAACAGATGCGTTGGATGGAAGTTTTCCTCAGAGGTGGTAATGCCTGGGAATCTTTTAATCGCCCAGCAATCGGCACACATATAAATATCAGCTAAAAGCCGTCCAGAATCACTTAGATCAAAATTTAATTTTTAGAAAGTACAGCTTACCTGAGTTTGATTGATTCACCATCATTATTTATTGCTTTTCCCATGTCTGATCCATTAATCGTTGTTGATGTTCAATCCGGTTTTATCAATGAATTCACTCATCACATCCCGCAGCGAGTTGCTCATTTAATTGAGCGAGGTGAGTATGCACCAGTTTTGTTTACTAGATTTATCAACGCACCTGATGGCCCCTATCAAAAATTCCTTGATTGGCATAGCTGTACGCATGAGCCAGAAACTAATATTGCTTCAGAATTAGAACCTTGGGTTAAACCAGAAGTAGTTTTTTCTAAGTTGGGGCTATGCGGTATACCAAATGAACTGGCAGACTACTTTAGAGGGCACTGTTTTGAAAGAGTTTTCATCTTAGGGATTGACACTGATATGTGTGTGTTGAAGATAGCGATGGATTTTTTCGATATTGGCATTGAACCCATTGTATTAACTGATTGCTGCGCTAGTACAGCAGGCTTACAAGCACACTTAGCAGGTTTGGCGGTACTCAGTCGGAATATTGGTGCTTCTCGTCTGCGTGAGGCGGGTCTTTCTGAGGGTTTTTTAGCTGCACCACTAGACAAAAACAGAGAATAAAAATTCTCAAGAAATTGTGCGTTTTTAATTTAATGTTCGGTATAAAACAGGATCTTCTTTTTCGCTGTTTGCAAAATGCGCTCGCGTAATTTTAATGGCTCAATTACCTCCATCTGTGCGCCAAACCCCTGCATAGATACTTATAAAGTTAGTTCTGTTACATACGAAAGATTTGTATTATGGCAACAACCCCAATAAGCTCTCTAATATTTTGTATCCCCATTTGAGTGTTAGCAATCCGCAGAAAATTGCTAGGATCAGACTACCTATGATACCTGTGGTTATAGGTTCTGCATATCCAAACCAATCTGTATAACTCCAATACAATCCAGCGATCGCGACTCCGGTTATTGCACCAATACCAAAACGCTTAATTAATCTACCAACCTTTTCGGGTTTTAATTCAGGTGTATTTACTTCAGGGGGTAATGGGTTCATAAAAAACCTTTGCCTTTTTCGACAACAGTAAGCGCTCTGCTTCCCATTTTAGTCTTACTTAGTTATCGAATAAACATTCTTGTTACTTTCTACCAGTTTGAGTTAGGTTGAGCGAATGAGCGCACTGCTTCACTTACTTTCGTGCGCTCACTCAAAACCTTGAGACAACAAATCATCCGGCTATGTCTTTACCACTCTTGTAGGTCATCGCTCTAGGCTTTCGTTTCTTGAGAGGGACTACTGATTTCTTGGGTGCTTGTGGCGGACGGCATTGCTCACAATATAGAGGTCGAACCCCAAAGGTTTCTCGTTGTGTGGGTTGTTCGCATTGCTTACACACAAAGTTAAAAATGCGAGTATGAATTTCCCGCTTGTGCGCTCTGACGGTGTACTCTCGGACTTCAATAGTTTTGCTGGGCATCGGTTCTGTAATCGGTGTTCTATTTATAAGGATAGTTTCTGGTAAGCTAATAGTCATTCATTTTTCCAGAATGATTCGCTTGTAGTAAGGGCTTCAGCCCTACCTTTATGCAACTGAAATGCCGATTAGCTTATCAATATATTCATGCATTATTTGAGTGAAACAGTGACAATCTGATGGTTTTCGCCGGGGATTAAGCAGAGGCGATGCCGCCGGAAAGTGCGGGTACGCGATCGCACTCCTGACAGCAACAATCGGAGGTATCTTTAGAGGATGTTTTAAAAGTCGAAGCGAGTTAAAAATTATGCCAGTCGCCTGACCATAATCCGGATCATCGCAATGTAAATAAAAGTCTCAGAGGTTTCTGGTAGTCGTTCATAATCTTTACTTAAACGTCGACACCAGTTAAGCCAACCAAAAGTTCGCTCAACAACCCAGCGCTTTGGTAAATGGACAAAACCTTTCTTTTCCAATGGTCGAAGCACAATTTCCACAATCCAGCGAAACATATCCATCACCCAACGCATAAATTCTTCACCACGGTATCCGCCGTCCATCCAAATAAGATTTAAACGTTTTACCTGACTGCCTGTATTGTGAACTCGGTTGAGAACTTTTTTCGCTCCTTCTCGTTCTGGAAGACTGGCTGAGGT
>NZ_JACJSI010000156.1 GCF_014698065.1 Nostoc flagelliforme FACHB-838 | reverse complement strand
AATTCCTTGGGGGCATAATGTTCGTATTTTGGATGCTATCAAAGACATAACAGCAAAGCTATGGTATGTACAAAAAACCTTAGAAAACGGTTGGAGTCGAAATATTTTAACTCTACAAATTAACAATAGACTTTTTGAACGTCAGGGGAAAGCTGTTAATAACTTTGATGTTATATTACCCTCTCCTCAATCAGACATTGCTAGAGAGACTTTAAAAGACCCTTATGTTTTTGATTTTTTAAGTTTAGGAGAAGCAGCACAAGAACGAGAAGTAGAAAAAGAACTTGTTAAACACATTACCCAATTTCTTTTAGAATTGGGTGTAGGATTTGCTTTTGTTGGTCAACAATATAATTTAAAAGTAGGAGATAATGATTTTTATATAGACTTGCTTTTCTATCATGTTAAACTACATTGTTTTATAGTAATTGAACTGAAAACTGGTAAATTTAAACCTGAATATGCAGGAAAAATAAATTTTTATCTTTCGGCAGTGGATGATTTGCTCAAATCTCCTGTAGATAGTCCTTCAATTGGTTTAATTTTATGTGCAAGTAAGGATAATGTTATTGCTGAGTATGCACTGCGTGATGTCAATAAACCAATTGGGATTGCTGAATGGCAAACTCAACTTACTAAGTCATTACCAAAAGAGTTACAAACCAAGTTACCAACTATTGAGCAGTTGGAGGCAGAACTGGAGAATTTATCTGTAGAAGTAGAGGATGAAGAATGATTAGAAAATATGAAAAGTTGAATTTGCAAGCATGGAGAAACTAACTGATGATAAATTAGCTTTTGATGATGCCCGACTCATTGCCGCTGAAATCCTATCAGGAGAAAAAGCCGACGACCCGTTATACATCCCAGCAATTGAGAGAGTATGTCCCTTGTTTTTCTTGGAATAATTTATTCTTTGGAAGTCCCTAAGAAGTAGTCTGCAATGCGTTTACCTCCCTGATAACGAAATCGCCATTATGAGGAAGGTGCGGGAGTTCGACAAATGTATCTACAGAGCTTTGGATTGGCTAAACTATTAAGGGTAACTGATGATACTTCTATTTTTATTAGAAAACAAAGTGGGAATTACGGAGAAATTTAAACGTTTAATTGACAACTTACGTACTAACGATGACGAAATAATATCGATTCGTTGCAAACGTATCACAAAAAGAATCAACCTAGATTTTTGGAACAGTACTTCTGAAACACAACACATAAGATACTTAGGGTCTTATGGGCGTGGAACCGATATTAGAGAACATAGTGATGTGGATCTGGCAGTTCTGCTTCCTGGGACTGTTTATAGTCAGTATAACTTGTATATGTTCAACGGACAATCAGCTTTATTACAAACTGTTAAAAAATCTATCAAGACAACGTATCCTTTAACAGAAATTGGTGGTGACGGTCAGGTTGTCGTTGTACAATTCGGTGACGGAATTAAGTTTGAAGTAGTACCTGTTTTTCAGAACACAGATGGTAGTTTTACTTATGCAGATTCTAATAACGGCGGCTCTTGGAAAAAAAACAACCCTATAGCTGAGATAAGTGCAATTAATTATGCTAATACTTTATACAATAAGAAAGTTAAGCATTTAGCAAGAATGGCAAGAGCATGGAAACAGACAAATAATGTTCCAATAAAGGGTTTACTGATAGATACTTTTGCTTATAACTTTATGTCCCAATGGGAATACAATGATAAATCATTTCTTTATTACGATTATATGATTAGGGATTTTATGAAATTCTTATCACAAAGGGATAAGGCGCAACAATACTGGCAGGCTCCTGGTAGCTATGAACGTGTATCTCGGATAGGGTTATTTGAGTATAAAGCTGCTCAGGCTTACACAAATGCACTCGAAGCAATCTCATACGAGAACAACGGAAAATTATATAGCGCCAATTTAAAGTGGAAAGAAATTTTTGGTAGATTTTTCATAAATTGATTATATAAAATTTTTTAAAGGAGAAGTAGAGAATTTGACCATTAACTCAACCTTGGATTCAATAAGGGAATCTTTTGGTAGGGTAGTCTATACCCATAAAACTCATCAAAAGATGATTGATCATCTAAACTCGCGAGCCTATTGGATAAAAATGTCCAACATCGTAGCGCTAGTCTTGACTACCGGAGGGACTCTTACCCCTATTTTCGATATGATTCCGTTTAAAACAAGCCTTATTGCATTTACCTCTGCTTTCGCCCTTGGTGTTGCCGTTTATCAGCTAAGTTTTGACCCCGCCCTGGAGATTGAAGCCCATCGTAAATGCGCTAAACAATTATGGATTATTCGTGAGCAGTATATCAATTTAATAGCCGATATTAAAGATGCGCGATTAACAAATGATCAAGTTCGTGACCAAAGGGATGCTTTGGTAGCTCAGTTGGCTCATGTATATCAAGAGGCACCTGATACTAACACAAAGGCATATAAGGCTGCCCAAAAAGCATTGAAAGTTAATGAGGAAATGACCTTTTCGTCAAAAGAAATAGATCAGTTCTTACCAACCTATCTTAGAGAAACAAAATAAAAAATAGATCAAGGATTTGAATGCATTTTTGAAGCCCCATACATCAGTATTGAGACGTGTATTGTAAGACAGCATTGAAACAATAGTGTATCAAGGGTTTTCAAAATTTACTTAACATAACTTTACAACGTGCAGCAATAGTTCTAGAAAAAGACCTCGACCAAGAATTAACACGCTTTTGTAAAGACAGGGGAATCACAGTTGAGGTATTTCTAGAAGCTGCTTGGACTTTTGCTAATGCCGATAATGCGCTTTTTGAAAAAATTACTACAGAAGCCAAGCGCCGCTACGACCAACGCAAGCGGGTTGGGCAAATTAAACGGTTAATAACTATGTTGAGTAACTCGTCTAAAAAAGATAACGTATCGTCCCAGTAAAAAAGAGGAATAAAATCAGCGATCGCTAATCAAGTGCTAGTTCGGCTTAAAGAGTAGATTAATTTTATCGGTTTAATTGGGTATTTTAACTATAGGGATTATCCGTAACTCCTATCACGGATAGATTTGACCATGATCAATGATCGGGAATTCCTTTATGGCGCTGCATTTTTGCGACTAATTGATCATGGAGAGCGCCTCACTATAACTCACGCATCTTGGATACATTCCTCCATCTACCTAATTGAAACTGATAGCAGTAAATTGGCTATTCTCTTTAAAGTTTCCAAGAAACCCAAATCTGCATGGCCATTTACCTTAAGTAGTCAAGAAGAATTAGCCTTGGATACTCTGCATAATAAGTATCACGGTATTTCAGTATTTTTGGCATTTATCTGTTATAAAGACGGTATCTGTTGCATATCTCAGGAAAAGCTTTGGAGTATATTGGACAAAAATGTTGGTATTGCTGGTCAGCATATATCCATGTCTCGCAAGGCACATGGTAGTTATCATATAAGTGGCCCAGGTAGACAACAGATGGATCAGACAGTACCTCAAAATGACTGGCCTCGTGTACTTTTTTCCAACTTAGACAACACCGATGAGTAAGCTAAATATTGCAACGGATGGATATTGTATTAATAAGGTTATTGACAGACTTAAAAGCAAAATTGGGGATACAGCAGCAGAGCAATTAAAACAAACTGCTGTTGAAGTAGTCCAGAATTGCGTTGATGTCTACTCGACAACTTTTGGTTCTGGTGATGTTGGCACTACAGGTACAGGTATTGTTAGTCAGCCTCACAAGGGAAAAATAGCTGATGGTACTACCGGACTAATTTATGGCAAAGTCCAAAGCGGTAAAACTAATACTACTATTGCTACACTGGCACTTGCTCAGGCTAACCATTTCCGTTGTTTCATTGTGTTGACTTCTGATAATACGTGCTTAGGCGAACAAACTGCGGGTCGTTTTGCCGATCAACTTAAAGGTGGCCCGGTTGTTTTTAATTGGCAACAATGGAGAAATGATCCAGAAGACTTTGCAACTAACCAATTACTTGATTATATCAAAGATACTGGTGTTGTCCTAGTATCTACAAAGAATAAAAGTCACCTAGATAATTTGTTGAAAGTTCTCAAGTCTGTTAAAGCCAGTAGTGTGCCTACACTAATATTTGATGATGAAGCTGATAATGCCAGCCCAAATACTAACGAAGCAAAACAGGCTAAAAAAGGTAAAGATACAGTTCCAGATAGTGCAATTTTTGAAAAAATTGGTAATATTCGCAAAGAGGTAGCTAATCATATATATTTGCAGATTACCGCAACTCCTCAAAGCCTTCTACTACAAAATATTAATCATCCCTGTAAACCAGTTTTCTGTGCTGCTCTTCCTCAACCTGGTGATAGTTATATTGGAGGAGATTTATTTTTTTCAGACAACAGCAAATATTGCTGTACGAAAGTTGAACTAGAAGAGTTAGAACAATTAAAAAAACAGGGAGGAAAGATAAACCCTGGTAATAATTGGGATATTCCTCCCGGATTGAGACTATCTCTATGCTGTTTCTTCTTAGGTTCAATATATAAAATAAAATCTGCCAAAAATTCAGATGCTAAATACTCTTTTCTGGCTCATATTGACCACAAGCGCATCACTCATAGCACGTTGGAAAAGGTTATTCGTAGCTTTGTTGTGGAGCTTGATAAGGCTCTTCGAGGAAAGCTCTCTGCTACAAAGCGTGAAGAAGCAATTAAGTGGCTAAATCAAGCCTATACAGAGTTAAGTGAAACAGCAAAAAATCTCTCACCACTCAATGATTTAGTTATAGAGCTAGAGCATGAGCTACGAAATGCCATACCAAAGGTTATTGATGCAAGCAATCCAGATAAAGAACTAAAGTATAGCCCAGGAATGAACATTCTTATAGGGGGTAACAGACTTGGCCGTGGTGTCACTATTGAGGGATTAATGATTACTTATTACGGACGTGATGCCAAGCAAAAGACGATGGATACAGTACATCAGCACGCACGAATGTTTGGTTATCGTCAGGAATTACTTGATGTGACTCGCCTTTTTCTGCCTCAGCATATTTTAGAAGATTTCCGAGCAATTCATGAAGCTGATGAGGGAATGCGCCAAGCTATAGGTGATGACCCTAACAATATTAACATTCAGCCCGTTTGGGTAGGGTCAAAACTGAAACCAACTCGTTCTAATGTCTTAAATCCGTCAGCAATTAATGCTTTTACACCTGGGATAGCTATTTTCCCCCCTGATCCACTCTGGAAAGCTTCGGAAATTAAGGAGCATACAGAGCATTTAACCAAGCTTTTAGAGCCGTATAGCGATGAAGATATGCTATATGAAGTAGATATTGACTTTTTACTGAATATCTTATCATATATGCCAAGTCGCCCTGCTGGTAATTATCCCTGGGAGGATAAACGAGTTCAAGAGGTACTCAAGGCCATGAAGAATACGGCAGGTATTCAGCAGGGACGGCTCAATGTTCGTCGGGGAAAAGAAACAAAAGGCAAGGGACTTAGATTAAAAAATAGACCGGCAAAAGATGGGTCAGGAACGTGGAGAGGAACTTCTGGTTTTACTAGCCCTGAATGGGTAAATAAGGCAAAGCAAGAATATCCTAATGTTCCTACACTTATTGTCATTTTGGAACAAGGTAGAAAAGAAGATGACTGGGAAGGTTTACCGTTCTATCTTCCAACCTTGGTTCTACCTAAAAACAAGTTTGTCTTCATGTTCAATTACTCAGACACTGCTGAAGAATTGGAAGATAATATAGACTTGCAGGATTCAAAAACAAGTACGTGATGTAGTGATCGCTATACTAAAAACGGCTGATTACCATCGGTGATAGGTTAAGATAAAACGCATTTTGTCAATCAGTTAAAATACTCAAGACAACTATAAATGAAAATGATAATCGTGTGGGTGGGGAGAGGAAGAAGGCGAGCGTCGCTCGCCTCCTTCCTCTCTATTTGATTATCATTATCTTTAGTTTTTTAACAGCCGAAATATGAAACAAAAAAGTATTGTAACGAGAGAATAACTTTGTCAAAGGTGAGTTTCATTATTATTGTAAATTCAATAATTAAATGTGGTAATGAAAAGCGCTCATCGACTACCATGCCCAAAGCTGCAAAACGGAACTCCGACCACGCACAAAAACATCATACTCCTACCATAAATAATGAAGCGATTGCGTCGCATTTAGAAGAGTTACTAACTCCAGCTATCTTTGCTCAACAAAAATACTATAAACAGTTAGGTTTACGAGATAGAATTATAAATCTGTCCTTCATGGTAGCAGCAGTATTAACTTTATTATGGCGACAAGTTCCGGGAGTTCAAGAATTAACAAGACTTTTAGCAAGAGAAGATTTATTGTGGTGTCGTGCTACTAATGTTGCCCAACAATCTCTCTCTCAAAGATTTTTAGTTTTTCCGGCTGAATTATTTGAGCGAGTGTTTAAAGATTTATTACCTCAGTTACAACTTAATTGGCAGCAACGATTGAGGCGACCCTTACCAGATAGTATTAAGTTTACATTGCATAATTTTGACCGAATTTGGATAGCTGATGGGTCAACATTAGAAGCTTTATTTCGCAAGCTGAAAAGCCTAGAAGACTTAAAAACAGGGCAATTAGCTGGAAAAATTTGTACAGTTATTGATTTGGTAACTCGTTTACCTATTGAAGTTTGGTTTCACACTAATCCCGCCGCATCAGAGACGAATTTTGAAGCTTCATTACTGAGTTTACTACCTGCTAAAACTCTTATTTTACTTGACAGAGGTTTTTATCATTTCCAATTCTTGCAACAACTTATTAACCAAGAAGTCCATTTTATTACTCGTTTAAAAGCAAAAGCATCTATTAAATACTTAAAGATTTTTAGCTATGACCATTCGCTTAAAGATCGACTGATTCAGCTTGGAACTGTTCGTCGTGGCGCACCAATTTTAACTTTACGCTTAATTGAAATAAAGGTTGGTAAAACTAGTTATTCTTATATTACTTCTGTTCTCGATCCTGCGATTTTACCTCCTTATGTCGTGGCAGATTTATATCGAAGAAGATGGAGGATTGAAGAAGCTTTTTACTCAGTTAAACGTTTATTGGGGCTGTCTTATTTGTGGACTGGCTCTATTAATGGTGTCAAGCTACAAGTCTGGGCAACTTGGTTATTTTATGCTGTTTTAGTTGATTTGGGAGACGCGGTTGCAGACGAATTATCTCTACCATTCGACCGCATTTCTCTTGAGATGATTTATCGAGGACTTTATCATTTTAGTGTTGCCTATGATAAAGGTAAAGCTGATGATCCGATTAAATACTTTGCCGCCCCAGAGAATCAAGATTTAGGTGTGGTTAAATATCTCCGAAAGCCACTCTCCAAGCTGGATTTATCTCCTTTTCCCGCACCCTCTTGACAAAAGTGCAATCATTCTAACCTCTCACGAATGGCTGATTACTGGACTTTTGCCTAGACAAAGGAAATTTTGCCTGTTAATCTCTTAGCGATTTTAAAAGTAAAGCTCTAACCCGTTTTTAGTATAATTAAAACGGCTCAGACCATCGCTTAACTAAAACCTCTCCAGACACCCTATCAATCCAACCCATCCATCAATAGCTCAGACATTTCCAGTTGGTCGCGGTTGCGGTTATCGTCGTAAATCTGAAGTGTGTTCAATTTAGCGTGTCTACTGAGTTTCTGGGCTTTCCGCACATTGCCATCAGTCTTTTCAAGTACAGCTGTAATAGCACTATGACGGCAACGGTGCGGGGACATCTGTTTTTCAACACCAGCCCGTTTAAACAATCGCTTGACTATTTTATAAATGCCATCCCCAGTTAACCTGTGACCAGAATTTTGGAAGTCAACCGAGGTAAATAACGGGCGGGACAAAGACATTTCATCACCACGGGCAATCAGCCAGTCAGTAATCGCAATGACCGTGACTTTTGGCAGATTGACTGTCACTCGTACTTGCTTGCCCTTCCCAAAAATTGATAGCGTCCCTCTAGATGCGTCAAAATGCCTCAAGTCCAAAGTGCTAATCTCATTTCTCCTCAAAGCATTGCCCCACAGTAGCAGCAACAAAGCATAGTCCCGCTTCCCTGCCAAAGTCGAGCGATCGCACCCCTTAATGACTGTCAAAAATTCCTCGCCTGTACAACCGCTAGTGTCGCGGTAGGACTGCACTGGGATACTGTCCACATCCACAGCATAGTTGCAAACTCCCAGCTTTCGTCCAAAAGCAACCAAAGATTTAATTGCAGCTAGTCGACGGTTAATCGTGTTAGGTGCTAGTCCAGCTTCATTGAGTATGGATCTATATTTAGTCACTACCAGCGTTGCTTTGTGACCGTCCAGGTGTAAAAACTCCAAAATAGAATCCCGGTTAGGGCGCTGGCCCGTCATGCGAGTAAAAAAATCTGTGATATCTTTGCGGTAAGCCCGACGGGTTCCCTCACTATTTTTGGATTTAAGCAGTTCCTCCAACACGTCGGGGTTGGAGTCAATGGAGCCAGCAAAGTATGCCTCAATCTTCGCCGAAAGGGCATTTTCTAATTTTTGGACTACAACTAACTCGACGGATTCGCTATCTTTGCTCATGACTCCACCCAGGCTGCGGTATTGGGAATGGTGGTTTCCAATACCGAATACCATTATCCAGCTCTTAGGGCCTAGATGATTTTTAAATTGCTTCTACTATTTATTACTTGTTTTGGGCGTAAGCTCTTATTTCGGGAGAGGCTTCGCAGCGCCTGGGGTCAGAGTGCCGCATTTTTGCACTTTGCTTCGCAGCGCTATATCGGCGTAAGCTTCAACTCACGTTGGAATATTGAAAGTGCGATCGCCTACGGCGGGCGGTACGCCATCGCTAAAACCTGTTAATATTTTTTATCAACAATTCATTCTCAGGAAACCACATTTTGAGTCGGGCGTAAGCTCTCACCTTGAATAGCATAGTTTTCTAGTTTGTAGTGCTATACATAGCACTACGAGTTTTTGTCTTGCTCCGACGTAGCCCCAAAAAGTAGACATTGCTCTCACGCCCCACTCGAAGGAAGCGTGAGATGAATGCCAAAATTTTCTAATCTACACAGCAAAAACCAAGAAATCGGAAGCAGTTAAAAGAGGAGAACCCGCAATAGTTGCAAACAATCCTCCTGTACCAAAATCAGCCACTCCGTTATTTTGGTTGTAGAACAAGTTCCCATTGCTAGAGTTATAAACAATCTCTGCACTACTACCTTGGGCTAGAGAATCGCTAGTGACTACGGCAAAGTTAGAGGCAATTAATCCACCATTGCTAGTGTTGTCTAGAGCCGTAAAACTTCTTTTTGATAAACTGATTTTGTCTATCTCAGCTGCTGAAAAGTCACTAATTTGGTCTACACCGAAAGTAGCTATGGTGAAGGCTCTTCCAGTGCTAAATTCAAAAATATCTGAACCTGTGCTTCCTGTTAGGATGTCATTACCACCACCACCATTGAGATTATCGTTACCAGCGCCTCCCTGGAGAATATCATTACCTGTTCCACCTGTAAGGTTATCGTTACCATCATCTCCTTGAAGAATATCATCACCTGTCCCACCTTCGAGCCTATCGTTACCACGACCCCCTTTTAGGGCATCGTTACCAGCTTCCCCACTGAGATTATCCGCGCTAGAACCGCCGATCAAAGTATCATTACCTGCGCCTCCAGAGAAAACATTTCCTCCAGACGAACCACTGAGCGTGAATATATAATCATTACCCTCGTTTCCAAGAGCTATGTTGTTACCATTGCCAACATCTATGATGTCATTACCAAAAGCACCATTAACGTTGTCATCACCAGATCCCACATCAATATAATCATTACCATCTCCTCCGGTAACTTGGTCCTGACCATCACCTGTAAAGACGACTTGATCATCATCTGTACCTGTTAGATCAAAGATATCGTCGGGAGTAGCGGGATTATTTCCCAATGCAGTTATTATTCCTCTTGCACCAGCAACGCCTACTTTTATAGCATCAGCGATAGTTTCACTACCGCGTTCAAAACCTACTACTAAACCCCGTCCAAGGTCATCAACTAGCCCCTGGTAAGTATTTTTAAGGCCGACAACATCTTCTTGTACTATGAAAACAGGAATAATATTACTTGCGATTAGCCTATCTCTTAGTTGTGCAATAGCCGGATAATCTTCATCAGCATCGACTACATTATCTCCATTGTTAGGTCGAGTAATAGTAGAACCAGCCTGTGTTACACCATCTGGTGGTAGGTGAAAAGGAGCATCGGTAACTATTAAAGCAATGCGAGTTGAACCTGATCTGTAATTGGGATCGAAAGTTAGTTGCAGAAGCGCTTCTAGTTGTGCTTCCGGCCCATCACCACCATTTCTAATAGAAAAGGTAGAGCTATTGACTGTTGAAACAACACTATTGCTATCCCTTGTCAGAGCGAGGTCTTGTCGATAAACATAGTCACCACTACTACCAAAAGGACTAACTGGTTTATCTACAAAAGAGGAAACACCAAAGAAAGGGTCAGCACCAAAAATACGTTCTAAAATTGGGTTCCTTAAATTATCTACAAGTGGGCCAATGATCTCTCTGAGCCTGGGTAAGTCATCACCAAATGACCCTGATAAGTCTTGTAGCAGAACAATGTCAGATACTGGAGCCATAGTCTAAACCTCTGTAGTTTCAAAGAATTAGTCGTGTTGCAAAGTGTATTATCACCATTACAGCTTGATATTAACAGTATGTATAGATTTTAGATAGTACTTAAACTGAATAAAATTAATCTCTTTCAAAAAATATTTGCTTTATCCTTACTCAGCCTTGATTACAGCATTTTAAAGCAATTTCAGAATCATCCCGCCAAGAATGAGCAAGTGCTTTTTACTACAATTTTTAGGTAAGTAATTATACTCTGAGCAGTCGAGTCAACTGGTAGGGGGCTTTGACCGTTGCAGGGACATTAGGTTCTGAACCAGTAAGGAGATCGATTGACAGCGTGGGATTAGATAAGGTTGCCATATTTATCTCTTAAACTGCTTACATTTTGATATCAGCCCAAAACTCAAATTTTTCGCAGGAATTTAAATTTATTACAAAAGTTTACATACGAATTCTTAAACTACCGTGATCGCTTCACACTCAAGCGACCTGACTTTTCACGGGATGTGGAAAAGGAGATTGGTTCGCGATATGTCGTCGCGAACCAATCCTCTCAAAAAAGCAGGATACAAAACGTCTGGAACGTGAGTTTACAGCCAGATCCTACAGCTTTAAGTCATGAGTTTTGTCAGTCAACCAGGATGGCTAGTTCAATCAATTCTATATCAGCACTTTTGAGCATATAAGAATCAGCCCCATGACGGAAAGCTGAGTTAATAAAGTCTGAATGAGTCTGATTAGTAAAAATTACCACTTTACTATTAGTTTTCCTTTTAATTGAGCGAGTCAGTTCTAAACCACTCATGTCGGGTAATAGTAAATCAACTAACACAACATCAGGATTGGTCTGTTCAATTAACTGAAACCCTAGTTTTCCAGAAGTGGCATCACCAGTTACTTCTATATCTGGGGATTGTGAAATAGCACCTTTGATGCCTAGGAGCGTGAATATTTCTGGTTCAACAATTACTATTTTCAGCATGATTTTATTAATCCTCTAATAATAAATGGCTGTTTATCCGGTTATTTATTATTGGTGTCTAGCGGACACGTTTAAGACACTTGGTGTCTGGGCGGTGTCTGGGGTAGTGTCTGCTGGTGTCTGCACAGGATAAGGGTTTGGGGCTTTAGTGTCTGTGGTGTCCGGTGTCCTGTGTCCGCGAAAAAAGGGCGGTTTTGGGGCTAGACACCAGACACAGAAAGCAGTCAAATTTGATTGAGCTTGATAACACCCTCGGCTATCCAGTCCGCCAATCCTGCTCCCACAATTTCATACATCCAGCCCTTTATTTGTTCTACAGTGAATCTCTCACCGTTCACTTTAAAGTTGCCTTTGAACTCTCTTACATCAGCTTCTATTCGCTCAGTTCTAGTGAGATATTCATACAGCTTTTGCGCCTGGGGTGATAGTTTCTTAGGTTCATCTTGGGTGTCACCTGCTTTGTTACCAAGATTGAATTCCAGTTCATAAATCCGCTCTAAAGTGGCTTTATCGATGGTTGGCGGTTCATTAACTGTTCTAGATTCATCAAGCCGAAAATCAATTCGCTTGTGGTCTAATTTGGGCAATTCAATATCAATCCATTGCCCATGCCCAGGTAGCTTAATCCTACCCCTACCACTAGCTTTAGCTTCTGTGGTGATTGGGTCAATAGTTGCGATTAGTTCTACTTCTAACAGTGCCGCATCCCGAAGTTTTGATAGTCCTTTGGCTTTGGCTAAAATCTCCATTGTGCGGTCATGGGCGACAAACAAAGGAATCATTAATTGTTTGCGAGATTCAGTCATGGCACAGCGAAACCATTTACCAACAAAATCAGGGTCAGGCTTCCATTTTTCATCCGGAAAATCGTCTGGCATTGGCTCAACAATGTTATCTGTCCAGGTCGTAAACTCCTCAGCGACTACACAGAAATGTTGGTTTGTGTCTCTTAAGTGTTGCGTCCATTGCTCCTCAACCATTCCGCTTTCACGATAGGCTTTGTAACGGCGGCGCATTTCCGCCATGTACCATTGCATAAAGTCGGCTATTTCCCTGTAACCAGTAATCAGGTTTACCCCTCGCCATTCAACCTCAGTACCATGTGGGTCAAGTACAAAAATTTGATTCCAACCGGCTTGACGCTTATGCCAGATAATCTCTCTGGTAGTCCAGGATTTCCCAGCACCCATGCCACCAAAGATTAAAGTGGGGTAGCCGATGGTGTTTTTAATCCAGGGATATTTGTCACCAGGAGCGATTGCTTGGCTGTCTGCCCCAGTAACCTTATCGTTGGGGTCAATCGTCCCCTGTAGAGTCTGGCTACCTTGTAGATAGGGCGTTTTCATCTCGCGCAACTGCTTAATGTACTCCGCTTTCTGTTGCTCGGTCATCCCAGCCGTCTGCGCCTCAAAGATTGCGTCAGTTGCCTCCAATTGGGTGATTTCAATTTCAGTGTGAGCGTAAATCTCGGCTTTTTGGATATCCACAGTGCGATCTGAAGCGATTAGATCCAGGTCAGCTTGTAATTGGACTTCTGCGATCGCAACATCTCGGTAACTCTCTAGTAGCTCGGAACGTGCGGCCATCTCTGCTCTTGCTGCGTCCCGTTTTTGGGCGATGTCTTCAAAAACTGCTTTCTGCTTCTCCTCCTCTTGGCAATGGCGGAGCATCCACCCCGCAAGAGCAAACCCCAGGAATCCCCCAAACGATTAAACTAAGCGAAACTCTCACGAGTCCCGCTCGTCTTCAGAACCGGACGTGAGACTTTCACCTCATCCGGCTCCTCAATGACTTGGCTCTTGCTATGAGTACCTCTACTACCATCGTTGGCAGTTTTACTGTCATGGCAGTGACGATGCAATGCTTGGAGGTTGCCGTATTTATCCTTTCCGCCAAGGGATTTGGGGGTGATATGGTCAACTTCGATTAAATCGTCTTCCCTAAAGTACAATCCGCAGTGAGCGCACTTACCCTTTTGTTCTTTCAAAAGTTTTGCAACTCTCGTAGTCACTAGGGGGTGTTCTCCTCTTCTAGAACTCCAGTATTTCAGGTTTCCATCAAATGGCGATGCTGTCCCCTTAACTTTGATATGTCTAACAATTGGCTTGCTAGCATGGCTGATTAAGGTTTCGGCTACAAGACCATCTCTAGTTACTGAGAATACCCAATTATTCCCGCCTACGGTATGCCAATACTTATTGGCTACCCATGACCCAGATTTACCTGGGTGGCGGCGATTCGCCCATCTGGAAAGCTTTTGATACACTAGATTGTCAAGCTTAGAGAATGTTTCTTTGCTTACAACTGTCGAATAGTAGTTGACCCATCCCCTAATGACGGGGTTAAGTTTTGCTATTAGTGCAGCTTGTGGGGCTGATTTGTGAGCGTCGATAATTTCTGCGATTGCGTCGTAGTGTTTCTTAATCGCTTTCTTACTGGGTTTGATGAATGTCTTAAATCCTAGCTTTTTACCGTTGGATGACTTCCCTGAGTGGTTGTCATTTACCTCATACTGCCTGACGTTGAATCCGAGAAAATCAAACCCGGAGTCTTTATGGTCTTCTGATTCTTTTTCTGGGATTATCGGGTTTAGTAGAGTGTGACCAATTCTGGTCTTGCTAGGACTTAATTCTAGACCCATTTTTGCTAACCACTTTGTGACCAAATCTCTCATTTCGATGATTTGAGATTTTTTGTTGGCGAGG
>NZ_JACJSI010000155.1 GCF_014698065.1 Nostoc flagelliforme FACHB-838 | reverse complement strand
TATTTACACGGATTAATAGTGATTATTACGGCTTAGGATTATATTTCAACAGTAATTTTGCAGGTATGGGTAGTACCAATAATGGAATTTTTGAGGATAGAAGCTCCCTTGGAGATGCTGAAAGCTATGGCAATATCCGTATTACTTTCGCAAAAAGTGAAGTGGTGCCTTAAGTCAGGAGTAATCAAAAAATGACTACCACAAACTACATTTAAACTACAAACATACTTTTTAAAAGTGGTCGTTAGTGAAGCAAGTGCTGGAGAAAGATTACTTGCCGCCTATGCTTTGATGGAACTGTTAAAAGAGCGTCCAGAATTACTGGAAAAAGTTGAAGTCATCTGGGTTGATTCCGACTATAACGGTGATAAATTTGCGCTCTCTGTTTGGCTTTGGAAAGACTACAGAGTTAGTGTTGATTCTATTGAAGTTAACACTGGTTACAATTTACTCTCTAATATTTCTTCGTCTGTTCAAAGTGTAATTAAATCTAGAGTTGATAATTTGTAATAATACTTACTTCTGCTAAAACTTAAAGCCTGTTTGTATTTATAGATAGGCTGATGATTTTTGGGTTAAGTTTTTACGACTTTTGTTGAAATTCCGGCTAAATCTCCCGATGGAGTTTTACCTACAATACAGACATGAATACTTATCGTATCTATCCGATTAACCTTGATATCAGTGAAGTTATCCTTTAGTGTTTTGACAAGTAATTTAAACTTTAAGGAAGAGTTCGAGGACATTGATCCGGACAAGTTTGGTCAACTGTTGGTATCTACGCTTGATTCGGTGGAATGGATGGGTGACAAAGTTGGATTTGGAAATCTCTAATTACAAAATTTACTTGCCTAAATTGTTCTTAACTTTGGCATAATTTTGGCTTGATTAGCTGAAAACTTAATTATGCCTCGTTTCGGAAAATACTTGAGCAAAATTAAATTAACCATGTTGCATACTTCAGAGCATATTCAAGCTGGAGACAAAGTTTTGATTTTACGTCCTGCCTACGTAGTTGGAAAAGTTGGAGTAGTTTGTGGCTGGGAAGCACCAAAACAAAACCAATCTAACAAGCGCTGGCTCGTCCAAATAACTTCCGAGGAAGAAAATATTTTGGTATCGCTTGTTGCTAATGACTTTCTGGGGATTAATCCGGAACTTTATTCTTAGGGAACTCAAAAAATAAATTATCCCAATTTCTGGACTCAACACGACTGTTTCTCTCCTCTGCTCCCAGCCCCCCTGCTCTCAATGCGTACCCTTTGGTGATCTTGCTGTGCGTAGCGTCTCGCTGGGATGGGATATTTTTTTAGTTGGAAGTCCCTTAGCATCATTTTTCACCAAAAGTATATTCTTTGCTCAACCTCAAATTTCTACTAAAGTCCAAATTACTTTTTGGAAAAGAAAATTACTTGTCATGAGAAATTTTAGTATTAATCCTCTCAAATGCCAGAAATAATTATCATCAGTGGTTTTATCCAAATCGATAACCAAAGCCTCGTACTGTGACAATATATTCTGGACGACTTGGGTCTAGTTCTAACTTTTTACGCAACCATCGGATATGAACATCTACTGTCTTAGTATCTCCAAAAAAATCTTCTCCCCAAATTTTGTTTAGTATCTGTTGTCGTGTCCATACCCGCTGTGTATGACTAATAAACAGTTCTAGTAGGCAAAACTCTTTCGGAGCTAAATTCACCTCTTGACCCCGAAGCACAACGCGACACTCTTGCGGTATCAATGTGATATCTTTGTACACTAATACTTGTATTGGCGACAATTTCATTAACCATTGCCGACGCAGTAATGCCCGGCAACGTGCCACTAGCTCCCGCATTCCGAACGGTTTTGTTAAGTAATCATCTGCTCCTACTTCTAGACCTAATACGCAATCAGTTTCACTATCTTTTGCACTCAGCATTAAAATCGGTATTAAATTTCCTTGCTTGCGTAGTAAACGGCAAACCTCTAGCCCATTCAGATCCGGCAACATTAAGTCTAGAATTACTAAGTCAAAAGAAGATTCTCCTAAGTTGGGTTCCTCTGAAGTTAAACATTCTATAATAGACTGCCCATTCGCAAACGTGATTACTTCATAGCCTTCTTCCGATAATGCTACATTTAGCATTCTACAAGTTAGCTCTTCAGCCTCTGCTATTAGAACACGATACCTTCGACCAATTTTTATTTTAGTAAAAGAATTCCTAAATTCCTTGATATACATTGAGTCTCCAAAGTTTAGTTTGTGCTTGTATTTAGATGCTCATTGAGAAAGTTATGTTTTGTTTTTGTTATTCCATCTGATCTTATGTTTGTGCTAAGTGATATAAAAACAGCACATTCTGTTTTTATATCACTTAGCACAGACATAAGCTTTAGTTGTTTTTTCACTTTTGTCAGTCTTTAACAATACCTTATTAAGTAAGACGAGGTGAATTTGCATACTAGCAAGTTCTTGAGGCTCTTAAGTAAAAAAGAATTATTCAAAAATAATTCCTTTTTACTTAAAATCTTCTCTCCTCTCTTTGCTCAAGAACAACCTCCATCATGCAATTTGGGGTTGGTTGAGTACTAGCGGATTACTATGGTTCTAGGTTATAAATCTCTTTGCCATTTCTTGTTGCTTTTATAAGCTGATGAAAAAACAGCCTTATCTAAAGTTAGCTTTTCACATACTTATATTTAGGAAACCATTCAAAATTTAGAATTCTCAATTTTACTACAGCTAGTACTAGGGAACTTTCAAAAAGGTGATGATTTTTACTTTATTTACAATAAAAGCAAAATCTAATTAATTAGAGATTAACTTGTGGTTAATATAAGTTTAAAGTTGTCCTGGTTTTAAACAAGAAAAATATATTTAATAATAAATCTTACCCGACATCATATCAACTAATGTTTAACCTCTAACCCGTGAAATTTATCATAGATTTACAACAACGGATAGAAATTGAGCCAGAGGTGTAAAAGAAGCGTGTAAGGATGTAGGAGTTGCACGCTCAAGAACTAGGTTTGAAATTAAGAACCTATCCCACTATTCCAAAAAACCCTACTTCGTTTCGTAAAATGTGCTTGAAAACCTTAATTTTTCGTTTTTAGTTCTCAATAAGCTTAAGCTTTGTAGCACAAATATTATTAGTGGGATAGGTTCAAGAAACAAGCGAGTCGTAAGCAGTAAGCTTCTCCCCTACACTCAGCCCTATCAAATGGTTCACGTTCTATTAGTTACATTCCCCTCTAACCTCAACGGCACTAACGGCTTCACCATCAACGGTTTCGCGGCGGATGACAAGTTAGGCTATTCTGTCAGCAGTGCCGGAGATGTCAACGGCGATCGCTTCGACGACTTGATTATTGGGGCACCCTATGCCGACTTCATCAGCGGCGACTCTTCTGGGCAGAGCTATGTGTTATTTGGCGGGACGCACGGTCTTATGGGATATTTTTCCAACATAACCTAATTCCACCATTTGCTGTGCCAGCAAATGTCGTTGAGGTATCATCGAGTTAATTACATTGCAGGGTAGCTTTAGACGAGAGGATCTGGGTATTAAGCAGCAAGCCCAAACTCTTTTCGATTGATTAACAAGCCAATCCCAGTATCATGCATCAAATCCAGCTTAGGAAAAGAGATTGTCTTGCAGTCCTTGCGTTTAATTCAAGTTCTCAAATATGTCGAATGGGTTCTATACACAGTGCATAGAGCTTAAATTTATATTTCTCCTGTGCTTAGTAAATTTTTGTAAATTTAGAGTAGCTGGTACGTAAAACTTGCAATGACTTAACTGATTTATATGTAAGTCTTAGTGGAAGCAGAGCTAGCAAGTTCACACAAATCGTTAACAAATTTATACCAGGAATCAAGACATATGACATTAATTTTAGGTAGCGAATCAAACGACCAACTACAGGATACAAGTAATAACGACTCGATCTTTGGCTTTGGTGGTAACGACTATTTAGTAGGGAGTGGTGGTAACGACTTTTTAGATGGAGGGGCTGGTAACGATAGCTCTTTTTTTGATGGAGTTAGTTTATCTGGAGGGTTATACGGTGGGAATGGTAACGATATTATATTAGGCGGAGAGGGCAACGACGCATTGTTTGGTTCTGTTGGTAGTGACATTTTAAATGGTGGAAGTGGTGATGATATTATTGATGGGATTGGGGAGATTTTTCGAGGTGTCGGTTATAATCCTTCCCAATACGAAAGTCAGGATATTGATATTCTCACAGGTGGTAGTGGCGCGGATAGCTTCATACTTCAGGGTAGCAATGGGCGTTCTCCTATAGGTGCCTCTCATAGATGGTTTGGTAACGATGACTATTCTCTAATTACTGACTTTAATCCATGTGATGGAGACGTGATTCGACTTGCCACAAATGTAGAAAGCAACGGACTTACAATAGAAGGGCAATATATTTTGGGAACAATACCTGAAGGTTTACCAGCAGGAACAGCAATATATGCTAACAACATCGGTAATCAACCAGAACTTGTGGCAATTTTACGAGGTATTTCCCCAGGCACATTGAGTTTAACCCAACCCTACTTCGTTCTGGGGACTTCCAACGAATAAATTACTCCACAAAGCGCATCAGCCGATATTTAAACAAGATTTGTCGCAGTGGATTGTTAAGTGCCTAATACCAATTTTGTATGAAGTTGCATAGAATGGAAAGGCTAAAAAGTTTGCTTACTAAGTATTTTAGTTTTATGCAGCTTCACAATAATTTGGTATTAGCTAGAAGGCAAAGAAATGCGGTTAAGTTATTCAAGTTCAGTAAACCAAAAAGTTCTGCGATGCCTGCGCCGGGCGTAGCCATCGCTACTCATCGAACTTCACCAACGCCCCATCCACAATCGCAATCCCCCACTGCGGAAACTTCACCAGCAATTTCTTGATCACTATCACCAGCGCCGGATCATCACTCCAGCACTCTTGCAAGAAGTCAAAACCCGGATTCTCGCCCGAATTTGCCGCCACTTTGAGTTTCTGCATCCTCTCCGGTCGCGCATTTGACCTCGCTACAATCGCCTCATGCGACCATTTTTCAGGATTTGGCACGGGTGCGGCGGAACTTTTAGCGTCACTCCCGCACTGGAAACCGCCGCATCATCTCCGCAACCGCCACCCCCTCACCCCTTGGCGTGTACACCACCTCGCCAGACATTGCGATCGCAATCCTTTCTCGCCGCGCCCACTCAAACCAAGCAACCACACTAGATTTGGCCTGTTGTGTCTCCCTCCGGTTTCCTCCCTTCCTTACAAGCAGCGACAAATACAGCCAAGGCATGACTTGATCCGAGTCCAAGTTCGTATCGCCTATTTGAAAGAGGCGATGTCTACGACAAGCCGCTAAAAGCGACGCACCCGGTACATTGTCCCAACACCGCTTAACCGTGCGTCCAATCTCTGCATTTAACTGAAATTGCGGGGTACAAAGAATATCCCTCAACTGTTGCAAAAGTTCTTACACTTGTTAATAGATAAATTGCGATAGGTGAGACGGCATTGATCGCGTGTGTACAAGCTGACCACTTGCGAGGTACTCAAGTTCTTCAGGGAAAGCGAAAATAGTTGCTTGGGAGACGCATTAAGTGTGTGGTTCTGGGAAAAAGACTCAGTTGAATACGAGGAAGCGGGTCTGATTGAATCAGCCGCTTCCGCTTCAATAGTTATACGGTTTTTTCAAAAATTAATTGAAGAAGAACCCAGAAGCCAGAATCCAGGAGTCAGAATCAATGAGTGGGGGATTCAGACCCGCCACTCCCGCATTTCTCACAAGCTCCTTTGTGTTTGATGATGAGTAATAAGTAATGGGTAATGAGTAATAAGTAATGGGTAATAAGTAAAAATTTTAACTCATAACTTCTTACTCCTTACTCATAACTCCTTACTTACTACTCATTACTCCTCCATTCGAGGTGTGGTGAGAAATCCGGGCACTCATTGTAGACCGCTAAATGAACGCAAGTGCGTCTCTGAAAGAGAAGATTTAGCGGGGGTCTTAAACCCCTAGATTCATCCACCAGTCGTACAGAATTCATACTGAATTCTGACTCCTGACTCCTGAATTCTGTTTTGATAAGATTCCTATGGCTAAAAATGCCTCATTAAGTTGATATTGCTTACTGCACAATTTGATAACACCCATTAGCATCAGGAGGCGCTGTTTGTGTTGAGGCAGTTGTGAGTAGCAGTGAGTTAGGTGCTTGGCCTAAGCCATTACCTGTAGCAATTACATCATAAATGACTCCTTCTGGGACTTGTTGATTGGCAACTTCTACTGTGATTGGTGGGCTGAAGGCATTATTGATCAATGGGTCAAATTGGTCAGGTAGAACTGGATTGAAGTTATATGTCCCAGCCGTAAGTTCTGGGTAAGGAATAGCAGTTTTAGGTGTTAGGTCTGTGATACGAGTTTCATCCACATTTGGGCTAGAGGATTTGCTAATACGGAAATCTATAACAGCGCTAGTTTCCGAAAAGCGATACCAACGTCCTTTAAATTTACCTGGATTAGGCTGTGTTAAATCCTCTGGAATCACAAAGGGTGATTGATTAAATAATGGTTGACCTGAAGGGCCTTGTAGTGTTCCTGTTACCGCTACTGTATAAGCACTATTAGGCGCTCCTGTAAAGGTTCTAGAAGCAATTGTACTGCTAGTACCAGATTGCACAAAAAGTACCTGAATATTTCCTGGTGTTACATTTACATATTTACTAGCTTGACGAAAATTTACATTCTGCAAAACTTTTTTACCGTTGACAATGATATCAACTGGTGATGCAGTAGCAACCGCAGCGTTAATAACTCTTAATTTGGTAGGGCATTTATAAGGGTTTAGAAGAGGATCTAGAAGAGAACTTACTAGGCTTGCAGTGGAAGATTCTTGTAAAGACTTTGTAGATAGTTGAGAATTGGCTAAACTTTTGTATGGATAACTAGTCAAACTAATTAAAGATAATGTCAAACCACCTAAGAATAATCGTCTTGTTAGAACCATATCTTCCTCCTATCGTGAAATAAAAATAACAAATGAGCAAGCTTTATTCTGCATAAAAAATGATGCGATAATTATCACAAAGATTTTTTATGTATAGGGATATAGGTGCAGGCTTTGTCAACGTAAAAGACAAGAGGCGCACAATAGCATTCGCCTCAAGACATAAGACTTGGGCAGAATATTATTGCACTAGCACATATAGTGGCTGGCTTCAATGTCCAACTTGACAAATACTTTGGTGGAAGCCGCTTAAAGTTTATCGATAGCGCACTCTATGGTTCTAATATTTCACGATTTTCAGAAGAATGCAAGGAAAGTTAACACAGTTAACAGCCATCATTAAAACAATTGATAACAGCTTAACTGCTTGATAACGAATTTATATTTGTAGTTATATATGCAGGTAGTTGACATAGTGAGCAGTATTTACTGTTGCACCGGAAACCACCGCATCATGTCCGCAAATCCAACCACCTCCCCATCTGGCGTATACACGACCTCACCCGACATCGCAATTACAATCCTGTTTTTCCTAGCCCACTCAAACCAAGCAATTACACTAGATTTAGTCTGCTGCGCTTCCGGCTTTCGATCCTCCCTGCAAGCAGCCACAAACACGGCCTCCGGCGACTTAATCCCTTTCCAAGTCCGCACTGCCTCCTTAAGATACGCGATGTCTATGACAAGGCTTGCTCCTACGCCCCTGGTACATTCGCCCAATACCGTCTAACTGTACGCTGAATCTCTCCGTTTGAGCGAAACTGTCGTGTACAAGGTATTCCTGTAGCTGCTGCAAAACGAACTGAACTTTCTAATATTTGCTATCTCTCCCATTCCACCAACTGCCCATCCACAACCACATAACCCCACTGCGGACACTTCCGCACCAGCCCCTTAATCACAATCTGCTTTCGCGGGGTCATCCTGCCAGCAGTCTTGCAAAAAGTCCAACCCCGGATTCTCGCCGAATTCGCCGCAACCTTGAGTTTCTGCATACGCTCCGGTCGCACATTTGACCTTGCTACAATCGCCTCATGTAACCACTTTTCAGCATTGGGGACAGGCGCGGGTGAAAAATTATACTTTCATAATGGCAGTGAGGCAAACAAATCAATCGCATTATCGATTTAAGTAGCGATGCCTTTAAAATATAAAATGACAGCGATAGTAATGTAACAATCGCTCTATGAATCAGGAATCGCCTCAATTTATCAACCATATTGTTTCAAGTTTGCGGTCAATTGAGGGAATCACAGCCATCTCATTGGGAGGTTCACGGGCGCGGGGCAACCACACTAATAAATCAGATGTGGACTTGGGGATTTATTATAATTCAGAAAACCCGCCCGATTTAATTGCTCTAAATCGCCTTGCCTATAAGCTTGATGATAACCATCGGGTAAATTTGATTACTGCCATTGGTGAATGGGGAAAGTGGATTAACGGCGGTGGTTGGCTACAAGTTCAAGATGTAGGTGTAGATTTTCTCTATCGTGATTTGGCGAAGGTTAATCGTGTGATTGATGATTGCCATGCTGGACAAATTACTATTGATTATCAACCAGGACATCCTCATGGTTTTGTATCCTCTATTTATATGGGGGAAATTGCTATTTGTCAGGTACTTTACGACTCTAATGGTGTTTTAGAAGCTTTGAAGCTGAAAACAAAGCCTTATCCATCTGGGCTGAAACAGGCAACTATTGACACTTTCGCCTGGGAAATCAGTTTCTCGCTGGTGGTTGCAAAAAAGGCGATTGCACGCGATGATGTTGTTTACGCAGCAGGTTGTTGTTTCCGCAGTGTGGCGTGTATGAACCAAGTTTTATTCGCCCTCAATGAAGATTATCTGTTGAATGAAAAGGGAGCGGTGGCAATTGCGGGTAGGTTTGCTATTTGCCCAACTAACTATCAACAACGGGTTGAGCAAGCGTTTGCCCTTTTAGCTGCTTCTTCAAAATCAATAACTGAAGCGATCGGTATTCTTGAGGCGATTGAGGATGACTTGAGTCAATGGTATGGAAATCGGCGATTAGCAATGTAATTTTTATTGCCATCTGAATTCAGTTACCTTACTACTATTCAAAGGATACCGCCGCGTGATCTACTCAGTTGTTACCGACTCACCCTTCATTTTCAGCATCTTCAGCTTCTCCATCCGTCAAGGTCTAGCCTGAGACCGAGCGACGACGGACTTATACTACTATTATCTACTTACACTTTCTCTTTGCTAGCAAACAAGCTTTTCAATCGTCTTTCTATTAGTTCAGGTGAGATGTCTTCTTGGTGAGTTGCAATCCACCAATGATTTCCGCTTGGATCTTTTATCCCCGCATTGCGATCGCCGTAAAACTGATCTTCTGGCTTCATGATTGAAGTCCGACCTGCTTGAAGCGCACGCTTGTAAGTTGCGTCGGTATTCTCAACATATAAGTAAATTGAACTTGGCATTGGCTTAAATTCATCCCTTGCTTCGCTCACCATTACTACTGAGTCACCAATTCTCACTTCGGCATTTATGATGCCACCTTGCGGATGTAGAGTACGACGAATTTCTTTTGCTTCAAATGCTGAAGTCAGAAACTCAATTAGGGTTGCGGCTCCTTGCACAACAAGGTATGGCGTAACAGTATGATATCCATCAGAGATTGATTTGACTGCCATAATTGTTGCATTTATTATACAGAACAAATGTATTATACAGAGTCATGATCAAGCTGTCTAGGAACGAATGGCACTTTCTTAGCATTAAAAATGCCGCACCATGAAGCTTGAACAAATAATGCTTCAGGATTTTGAGCAGATGCACAACCCTACTGCGACATCGGAAACCGCCGCATCATTTCCGCCAACGCCACCGCCTCACCATCCGGTGTATACACAACTTCCCCCGACATAGCAATCACAATCCGCTTCTGCCTAGCCCACTCAAACCAAACCTTCACAGCAGATTGAACCTGCGCTGACTCCGGTTTTCTATCCTCCTTACAAGCAGCCACAAATATAGCTTCCGGCGACTTGACACCCTTGCAAGTCCGCAGTGCTTCTTTCAAATAAGCGATCGCCCTCGGTACATTTTCCCAGCATCGCTTAATCGTGCGTTAAATCAAATTTATTTTGCGTACAAATACTAGACTTTTAGTATAAAAAATAATTTATGCTAAATAAATAGCAAATGAGTATTTAAATTTTCTAACTTCAATAACACATGAAAGAATTTGGGTTAACTCTGGAACAAACCAGGATAATGTTTAGCTATCAGTATCATTTAGTATTAGCAGACATAGATAATGAAAGTAGTTTTGTAACAAAAGGATTTAAGCGAAAATGGTTATCTCTATGGAAAGACTCTACAGAGATTTTCTTGAAAAGTCAGGCTGCTCAAAATACAACTATTAAATCTGATTTGCAACTTTTAACTGATTTCCAAGTACTTAAAGATTTAATTAACGAAATTAAGGACGAAGCTGGAAATAAACTAACTCTATATTTAATATTACTAGAAACAACTCTTTTTAAACCGTACTACTCGCTTGGTAACACTACTAATGACGATAATCTAAAAAATTTAAAAATATCTAATGAAGAATTACTTGTCAATAAACTAAAGTTTTTTGCTAGAACATTAGATATAGACTCAAGTGTTGTTATACGTTTTAAATCTCACTATGACGAAGCCATACAAGGTATTAAAGGTGGCTGGAATCCTTTACTTATAGGTGCAATTGGAGCTATTGTACTGGCAGTTGTAGCAGCATTTTTTACTCCCGCTATTGCCGCTTTGTTAGCACCTATATTAGCACCGGGTTTATCTGGCGCAGCAGCCGTATCAGCAGTTTTAGCTGCTCTGGGTGGCGGAGCGATCGCCGCAGGTGGTTTTGGGATGGCTGGCGGTTTTGCAGTAATTATTGCTGGCGGCGCAATTCTCGGTGCTGGTTCTGGTGCTGGGGTTGGTGCTGTATTTGCCCAATCTCCAGACTCGGCACTAACACAAGCCGCCAAACTAGAAGTAGTTATGAAAGAGATTGTGCTGATTCAGAAAGATATCCGTCTAGCTCAGGAAATCATTAAGGAACAGAGACAAGCTATTCGTTCTCTTGAGGATCAAAAAGACGATCTCTTACTTAACAAGGAGAAAAATAAGCAGAAAATAGAAAACCTGGAAAAGGCTATTGAGTACTTAAAAAATGCCTTGAAGAGAAACCAAGATTTACTATAAATATAATATGCCTACAGTACTAAACTGGGATGATGAGTTTTCAGAATTATCCCAAAAAATTAGAGCTATTAACTTAGATTTTCGTATTATTTATACTTTTCAACAGAAAGAATCAGATGTCTTAGCAAACTTAGAAAATGAAATTCTCAGTATAGCTAAAGAGATAGGTATTTCTTCAGAAGAATTAAATAACATATTAAATGCTCCTTGTAAAATATCTCAACCATCGAACAATTTACAGTGGGATGATAATTTTTTCTTAAATTACAATCCTTCACTTGTGGAAAGCAAAATAAAAGAAGAGGTTCTGAAAAATCCCGATTTTCTTCCTACCTTATCTACTTTAGATTATATAATAGTTGCTTTATCTGGGCTAATTGCTACAATTGTTGATATTTTAATTGTCAAAATACCTAAAGACATTAATTACTTAGGTAAGTACCAACAACAAGGCAGCAATTTTACTCAGTGGCTAAAAAATTTAGGAATTGATGAAGAAGGAAAATTAAATCTATTCTTGAGATGATGCGAAAACGTATGTAAAGTCCCGTATGACCAAAGTATTAATCCTGAAATTAAGGGTTTCACTCCTAAAACACATAGGTTATTGAGCCTTGGACATGATCCATTATTTGGTCTTATATTTGGAACATTAGATATTTTAAACGGCACACTAACTGCTTTCGATACTAATGGCAAACTTCACATACTAAAAACATTTGATATTTTAACAGCAGATAAAGCTTTCGCTCCTCTAATTTGGCTAGGTCATATAGTTTCTGACGTATGTACTAAGGCAGGAATCCCTATACCAGGATGGGGATTCCTCCAACTTCTGCAATTTGGTTCCTTTGGCTCAAATCAAAAAACCATAGCAGACATATCTGGATGGATGTATTTAAATGGATATGATTTAAGACACTTTATTACTATGTCAACCTCTGTAGCAGTCATTGAACTAATAGTAAGAGGTTATCACTATTTATCTTGTTTAGAAAATCAAGAGCAACTTCAAAACTTTAAGCATACTTCTATTGGATTAAGCGAAATTGCTAAAATCAAATCAAATCTAAAGCTACACAAAATGTTGTTTTTAGCTCATGGTATGGCAGCTAGTGGAAATCTTCTAAAAATATTTATTTATTCAGGTAATCCTGTGGCAATTAATCTACCTCAGTGGCTAAGTTTAATGAAAGAAAGTGTACATATAATTCAAGCCAGTGCTAGAGATACAACATCTGAAAAGATTATTCGTAATCGTGAAAAAATAAATGAAGTCTGGAAAGAAATTATGTAAGTGCAATCGCATCCTTCACCCGTGTAATATCTATCATAAGCGTGCGACTCGTTCAGTATTTCTCGACCATTTCATCTTCACTTATCAAAAACCTTTGGGATGAGTTATGGGCTAGGAAATATGACAAGAGCGATCGCTACTCCTCCCAATCCACCAGCACCCCATCCACAATCGCAATCCCCCACTGCGGAAACTTTGCCAGCAGCTTCTTGATTACAATCTGCAAAGCCGGGTCATCATCCCAGCATTCCTGCAAGAAGTCAAATCCTGGATTCTGCCCCGAATTCCCCGCAAGTTTGAGTCTCTGCATACGCTCCGGTCGCACATTTGCCCTTGTAACAATCGCTTCATGCGACCATTTTTCAGCACTGGAGACAGGCGCGGCGGAACTTTCACCCTCATGAACTGCTTTGACTTCATCACAAGAAACTGAGTTTTCAGTCATTAACTCAGCAGAGGGGCGACTCGTTTCTATTTTCTGATCTGCGATCGCTGAACTTAAAGATTTCTCATTTTGTGCAACAGGCGCGGCGGAACAAGTACCTTCATGACAGTCCTTCGCCTCAACACCACAATCTTGATTTTCTTCCAACAACGAAGCGGAGTTACTTTGTTCTGCTTGCCCCTGTGTTTGATTAGCGATGGCTACGCCCGCCGCAGGCATCGCTGAATTTAAAGATTTTTCGTTTTGAGCGACGGGCGCGGCGGAACAAATACCCTCATGAGAGATTGTCGGCTCAACACCACAATCTTGCTTTTCACCTAACAACAAAGCAGATTCACCCTCTGCATCATCCACAAGCGCCAGCGTCGTGCAGTCCATTGCCGTAGGCGATTCTTCAAGTTCTGACGCGCTTTCAGTACGTGAAGGCGACGCGCCCCTCAAGGGCGCATGAGCCGTTTCCTCAACACGCGGATTTTCAGTTAGCGCGTCAGAACCAACTACCATCCCAACAACCTTAGTTGGTTGTTGGTAGGTAGTTAACGGGTAGTTAGAAACGTTGTTAGGTTTTTGGAACCCTTGCAAATCCTTACTTTTTTGACCATTCTTTTGGAATGATTCCAAATCAGCGTGGATTTGTTCCACTTTGGGGTGGTTTTGATTCCGTTTGGCGTGGTTTATTTTCTCCCCAGCGTGGACGGCTTTCTCGTCACAAGAATTGGTTTCCCCAGACGTGGATGATTCCCAGTAAAAGCGATTGTAATAACCGTGAAGATTGCGGACACGGTAGCCAATCAACCCAGGTCTACCGGAGGGCAAACGGCCAAACAACTCCTCAAACTGAAATAATCCTTGGGCAGTTAACGCCGCCCCTGCTTTTTGCAAAGATTTGTAAGTAAGGTTAGTATCGAGTTTATGGGCAGAACCCCCGAATTGTTCAGCCGCCACGCTATCTAACCAAAGCTGCTGCACAGACGGAGGTTGCTGACGAACCCAGTTAATATCCTCAATCGATACTTTGCAATGTGGTCTAATCGATTTATCTGCGTCTGGCTGTTTACGCTCGTTTCGCTGTTTGCTGCCACCGTTGATTGCTTTTAAGGCTGTAGTCATATTCCCTCCTAAATTTTCCCATGACAATGTGAGCGACATTGCACCCATGCCGCGTTTTAGTTTTTTGGCTATCTCAAAGCGAGTCTTTATTTACCAATACGGTTCAGTTAAGGCTCAAAAGCTTATGAGTGACGTTAAATTTCGGAGCTTCGACTCGTTGTCCAGTACCTCTGTGTTTTGTTTTTTTAGAACGAAACTTTGATACAGGTCTTTTTACAACCCTGGGATTAGTACGGTGAACGCGTTCGGGTAACAACGTATCTAGGATTTCTACAATTAACCAATTGAAAAAAA
>NZ_JACJSI010000154.1 GCF_014698065.1 Nostoc flagelliforme FACHB-838 | reverse complement strand
AGTTGGCTGCTAGAACTATGGTACAGCGACGCAAGATTAGTTATGCCACCCAAACAGAACTTGGTACCAAAGCATGGGATATTTTCATGTCCCTGGTTGCCACTACTCGTAAGTTAGGTATTAGCTTTTTTGAGTATATGCATGACCGGATTTTGCAACTCGGTGATATTCCCTGTTTGGGTAACATTATTCGAGAGAAGTCTTCTTCTAACCCATTTGGTTGGTCGTGGCTACCTGAATAAATCTCTACCCCGAAATTTTGAGCCGATACGGTGCAATGATAGCGATATTTTTCACCAACTCATCGGAGAGAGAAAATCGCTGTTTTAAGTAATTAGGATCGTTGTAACTCACCCACACCTTGCCGTCAGTCGCTTCCCATGCCAGTACTTTCAGGGGTAAATCCAGGGCGATCGTTGGTTCTGCCACCATGAGGGAAGTTCCGGCTTTCGGATTGCCAAACAGCAACAACTGTGTAGGACACAGGCTTAGTTCGACTTTTTCGGCTTCAGCCTGTTGGTCGATGCGGGCAAAAATGGTGATGCCTTTTACTTCAAGGACGGCTTCTAATCGATCAATGGTTACAGGGACTGAATATTGACTGAGCTGGCTAATGATGCCGTTGTTTGCATTCATAGCAGTGGACTTCTTGTAGGATAAAAACTGGGTGATATGGTCGTTGGGCTTTTCAAAGATTGAGGTCTGACAATCCTGGATGATCGTCAGGACGACGACCTAATATCCAGTGGTATTTGCGTTCGCTCTTTGAAATTGGCAGGTCGTTGATGCTGGCAATACGCCATCGCATGAATCCATGTTCGTCAAACTCCCAATTCTCATTGCCGTAAGAGCGAAACCAGTTGCCGGAATCATCATGCCATTCGTAAGCAAATCGGACAGCAATGCGGTTGTCTTGAAAAGCCCAAAGCTCTTTGATCAGACGGTAGTCCAATTCTTTAAGCCATTTACGTGTCAAGAATTGTGCGATCACCTCACGACCAGATAAAAATTCTGAGCGGTTGCGCCAAATGCTATCCGATGTGTAAGCGAGTGATACTAGTTCAGGGTTACGTGTGTTCCAAGCATCCTCTGCAATTCGGACTTTTTGGATGGCGGATTCATTATCAAAAGGCGGCAGGGGTAGTCGAGGATTTTTGGGGTTATTCATAGTATGGTAGTGTAAAACGGCGATCGGCTGCTTCTTTACTAAAGGCGTAATTGACAACTACGGCTGCACCTTCGGCTGCCAGATGTTTGGCAATTGAAGCACCAATTCCTTTAGATGCCCCCGTTACAACTGCGATTTTTTCGTCTAATGGTCTATCGCAAAAGTTTTGAGAGCTTAGTGGTGTTCAGATCCCCGACTTCTTCAAGAAGTCGGGGATCTAGTAGCCCCGCAAAATTAATGCGATAAACCAATAGTTTTTTCATGATGATTTCTTAGGATCGGGCAGCGTGAACTCTACAGTTTCGCTAGTGATTACTTTGTGCGTGGGGTCAGCTAGTTCGATCAGCACTTTATGTACGCCAGGTTCTAGCCCGACCAGGATGATCGTTTCCCCACTGGAATCTACAAAGTGCCACGGCGCGTTATCAACGGTAATGTGGATATGACCGATGCGCGGCGATACTTCGAGGGCACCTTTGCCGAACACCGGCAACACGCGCAAATTCTCCGTCCGGTACTGGATGAAGACGCGTCCCTGTGCTAACGGTTCGAGAAGCGGTGGATCGACAATCAGCTTGGGTGGTGCTTCGTTTTCAATCGCAATCAACGGTGATGATCCGATAATGTCCATAGCGCTCGGTGTATGGCTGTTCATAACAGGTAATTACTTGAGAGTAGTTTGTATTACGATCAAATGGCACTAAAATAAGCCGAAAGTCTTGTTTCACCTCGTTCCCAGCCTGTAGCCTGGGGAACGTATTTCGAGAGGCTCTGCCTCTCATCAACCCTTTGGAGGCGGAGGTTCTCAGAATTAGTTCCTAGCCTGAAGGCTAGGAACCAGTCACGGCAAGGGCTGTGTCTTAACTTAATGCCATTCCGCTTTACCCTTTTCCCCTACGCTAACTCGGTAAGCAGCAAAGCGATGGAAGAGCGTCTTTTCCTTTCCCCAGAAACATCGATCGCTATTGCAGATGTTTCTTCAATTGGGCAGCAGCTTGAACAAACAGAGAGCGGACTTGTGGCAGTTCGGCTAAACCATTGAGCAGTCCAAAATCATGAATCATACCGTTGTACTGCACCGTTGTCACCTCTACCCCAGCTTCATCGAGCTTGCGTCCGTAGGCTGTGCCTTCGTCATGCAAAATATCGCTCTCTGCAACCACAATTAATGCTGGAGGCAAGCCTTTGAGTTGTTCAACCGTCGCTTGTAAGGGAGATGCGTAGATGTCTTTGCGCTTTTCTGGGTCAGGGATGTACAAGTCATACATCCACTTCATCGTAGGTACAGTTAGGTACCGTTTGTCGCCGAATTGATGATAAGAATTCGTTTCAAAATCCGCATCTACAATGGGCCACATCATGATGTGTAGCTTGATGTGTGGCCCTCCGTTTTCTTTCGCCTTCAAAGCAGTGACTGCTGTCATATTTCCGCCGACACTGTTGCCGACCACTGCCAGATTCTTGCCATCCACCCCAATCTCCTCACCATGCTCAGCAACCCATTTGGTCGCAGCATAAATCTCATTGATTGCCTGTGGGTACTGAGCATCTGGCGTGCGCGTGTAGTTGACAAAGACCCCTGCAAACCCTGAAAGCACAACCAGATCGCAAACCATGCGCTTGTGTGTTGGATAATCACCCAACACCCAACCACCACCATGAATAAAGATGAAAACAGGCAATGTGCCTTTAACGCCTTCCGGTCGCACGATATTGAGCGTAATCGAATAACCGTCAGCGATAATTTTCTTCTCAGACTCTTCAATGCCTGAAAGGTCTACTGGAACAGAAGCCTGTGCATCCACGAGTACTTGACGTGCTTCGATTGCAGTGAGTGTCTCCAGTGGTACACCTCCTGAATTCAGCATTTTCAAAAATTCCTTCACCCCACTGGAAAGGCGTGGATCGTGTGCAACTTCCAAAATTTTTGCTGCTGACGAGTTTATTTGAGCAACCATGACATTTTCCTTTGATAAGTAGTAAACAATCTGTTGAAATGACACTGTTAAGTAAATTGATTTAACAGTGATATTTGATTCAGCAGTGATTGTGGAATGGCAATCACTTTCTACTGACATTCGTTTCCCAGCCGGAATTATTTGTTACTGGTGAAAAGGTTGTTGACCTAGCGGGTCGCTGCCTCGATCGGTTGTTTCCACACCGCAGCAGCATAGAGCGAGTTCTCAAAATCGGGGGCGATATCGCCTGTGATCCGTGCCTCATGATGCGCCCAGTCTTCAAAGAACAAGTCGTGACTGATGCATGATACTATTGCAGGTATGTCGCGGCGAATGCTAAATATGTCACCAATTGGCAAGCCAAAGCTGACAAAACCAGCAGGATTAAATACATGAATGTCTTTTAGGTAAGGGGCAGTGCCAGGTACTTTTTCTAGGTATTCGCGGGCGTTACCGAAGTAAGGGTGCGTTCCCAAATAGTCGTCGCGCAGGTTTTCTGGTGGCTCGTAGCGATCGCGCCAGAGGGCAATGTACTGAGAAAAGTCGGCTAGTTCGGGACGCTTTGTTGGATCAACGAAGTAACCAGTGCCAGCGATCGCAAAATCAAACTCGAAAACCTCATCATTCACCTGGGTGACAATGCGATCGCCCATTTCCCGTGCCGATTTCACCTGTGCAGATAGGTGTATGTGAAAGTTCGGGAAGGCGATCGCTCGCTCAATCGCGTTCCGTGATGGCGTGGAGCCTGCTTGACGAAAGCGCCAAGCTTGGAACCATCGGGCTGCATCGGGTAGTTGGGGATAGTTGCAGTAAGCACCAGGGTATTCCCGTATCCGAAGTAGTGGTAGAGATGCGATCGCCGATCGCCGTGAAAACAGGTGTACTGCCTTCGCTCCCGATTCCAGCGCCACTCCTGCTGCATCGAAAGCTGAAGCCGCCGCACCCAGCACTGCCACAGTCTTACCGCGCAGTGCTTCAAAATCGATGGCATCGGCGGTATGTGCGTACAGCGTGTGTGGTAAGTCAGCCAGTACTGGAGGTATGTATGGACCACCAGTGCCAGCCACACCATTGGCAAAAATAATTTTGCGCGTAGTCTCTACCTGCGGGACATCGTTTACCTCAAGGTGTAGGCGGAAGAAACCTGTGGCTGGCTCAATCCGCACCAACCTTGTCCGGTAACGAACCTGGATACCGAGGAAGTGCCGATACCAACTGAGATACTCAGCCCATGTCACTCGCTCAATGCGATCAATCGCCGCGTAAGCTTCCGCACCGTGCCGCGCTTCATACCAGGCTTGAAAGGATAATTCTGGGATGCCTAGTTCCGGGCCAGGTACATTTTTCGGCGTGCGGAGCTTTTCCATCCGCGCTCGCGTCAGCCACACACCTGCATGAGCCTCATCATCGGCTGCATCGATCGCCGTCACGCGACCGATCCCAGCACGCCGTAGCGCAAATGCAAAGGTACTACCACTGCCACTACCACCTACTATAGTAACATTGTGATCGATGCCAGGGCGATCGGGCACCCAGTTTTCGGGATCGGGGCCGAGCAGACGTAGTGCTTCGCGGGCAGTAAAATCAAAATTGCTCGTTGTCATGTTGATCTCCTCATATCTCGTTGCGATGGATAGAAGAATCGGAATAGCAGACAATTAAGCTGTTAAGCTAACGCGCCTACATATTGCACTATTTTCCATTTAGACCGTGGTTAGTCATTAGTCATTAGTGTTTATTAAGGACAAAGGACAATTGACAAAGAACAACCTCACCAGTTAATGTGCAATCTTATTTGCGTAACAGCTTAGTAGGTTTTTGTTCGTGGGTTTGGATTCGCTAGAGCGTGTTATGAACAACTGCTAGAAGCTAGAAAAGGATTCGTGTTGCTACCACATCGTTGGGTAGTAGAGCGCAGTTTTGCATGGACGGCTCAGTTTCGCCGTTTAGTTAGACAGAGATGGGTTGCAGTCGTGATGTGAGAAATTGATCGATATAGTTTGCGATCACATCCCCATCCTCTTCCAGGGCAAAATGTCCGGTATCAAGTAGATGGAACTCAACGTCTTTCAAGTCACGCTGGTAGGGATAAGCACCGTCAGCAGGAAAGATGTAGTCATTCTTACCCCAAACAATCAGGGTTGGTGGCTGATATTTGCGAAAATACTCCTGCCATTGCGGATATAATGGTGGATTAGTACCATAGCTATACAGCAGTGCTAGTTGAATCTCACCGTTGCCAGGGCGATCGAGGAAATGTTGATCGATAGTCCAGGTATCGGAGCTGATCGCTTCTAGATTGCGAACACCGTTGGTATATTGCCACTTCGTCGCTTCCAGGGTGACAAGATGTTTGAGCTTTTCAGCATTCTCAGGCGATCGCTCTTGCCAGTATGCTTTAATTGGTTCCCAAAATTCGCGCAGACCTTCTTCGTAAGCATTGCCATTTTGAACAATCAGAGATTGCACGCGCTCTGGATATTTAGCGGCAATCCGATAGCCTATCGGTGCGCCATAATCCATCACATAAAGGCTATACTTTTTTAGAGCGATCGCAGCAATGAATTTTTCCACAATCTGTGCCAAGCGATCAAAGGTGTAATCAAATTCATTTACAGTTGGCATCGAACTGTTGCCGTAGCCAGGGTAGTCAGGTGCAACGAGATGAAATCAGCAAGTGCTGGTATGAGATTGCGGAACATGTGAGACGACGTTGGGAAGCCGTGCAATAGCAAAATCGTCGGATTATTACGAGAACCAGCTTCACGGTAGAAGATATTTAAACCATCGATCAAAACTGTGCGATATGTCGTCATGGGATTACATTAACAAAGATAAACTTCATCTTTAACTCCTTTTGGACTTCAAATCTGTGCCATACCGCCATCGACAAACAACTCAATGCCGTTCACAAAGCTACTGTCATCTGAAGCAAGAAAGACAACGGCTTTGGCAATCTCATCGGGCGTGCCTACTCTTCCAAGTGGGATGGTGCTGGCTTGACTGTCCATGAATTCCTGCACCTGCTCATCGCTCAGTCCCAAAAGATTGTAACCAGGAGTAGGAACCACGCCAGGACTAATGGCGTTAACCCGGATTTTGCGCTCTTTGAGGTCGAGTATCCAATTTCGGGCAAAGGAGCGCACGGCAGCTTTAGTCGCGCTGTAAACGCTGAAGGCTGGGGTGCCTTTTATAGAAGTAGTCGAGGCGTTCAGAATGATGGAAGCGCCCTCTGGCAACAGAGGCAGCGCCTTCTGCACGGTAAACAGCAGACCTTTAACGTTAGTGTTGAACGTTTTGTCAAAGTGTTCTTCAGTAATCGATCCGAGTGGGACGAGTTCTCCACCGCCAGCATTAGCGAAGATTACATCAAGATGTCCTTGTTCTTGTTTGATTGTGGCGAACAGGCGATCAAGGTCTGCCAGATTGGAGGCATCGCTCTGAACACCCGTGATGTTTTCACCGATCGCATTCACAGCAGCATCCAGTTCAGTTTGGCGACGACCTGTAATGAAGACATAGGCTCCTTCAGCAACAAAACGCTTTGCAGTGGCAAGACCGATGCCGCTAGTACCGCCTGTGACAAGAGCGATTTTTCCTTCTAGTTTTTTCATAATGTTAATCTGATGGGGATTCTGGATTTGTGTGAACCATTGAAGTGTTATCGGTTCTGTTGCATCACAACTTTGAGAACAGTAGATTTAACCCTTCATTCATTGTTGGAACCAGTTGGGGCAAGGGCTGTATCTTAACTTAGTACCATTTCTTACTGATCTGCTTGATGACCCGGCTTGAGACTTACAACGAGTTCAGTCACTTGACGTTGAGCCTCTGTGCTCAGTGAGTCAAAGTCATCTAAGAAAAATTGACGTTCTAGCGTTAACTTCCGGGTATTGAGTAACCCTTCGATCTGCCAACCTTCGTCGCCTTTCGTTACGACGTATAGCGGCAGCGAATCTCGTGACGGTGAAGTTTCGGTTTGCCCGGGCAGTATTACCCTGATAATTACAAGCATGAGCGCGAGTTGTGAGTTCACGAAGCGGACAAAATCCACCTCACCCTCCAGGCGTGTTCCTTTGACAACTGTGTCGAACGCTTGCTGATGAAATGCAGCGATTTCTTTTCGACCCTTAAGATGCGTGCCCTCGAACGTGATGAAATCGGCAGTTTCGCTGAACGGGGCAGCGAAGCCTTCGCCGCTACCTCGATTCCAAGCATCAATCATCTGGCGATGGAAAGCACGGATTGCCGACTCGTCAGCAGTAGTGGTGGTTTGAGCTGTTTGTAAATTCATAGTTTTGAGTTTTCCTTTCAAGTGATAGACCAGTTCTCAAGCGGCATAGCGGGTGTTATGAACTCTGAAAATCATTGGCTCTGTGAGCCAGTTCCAATCATTCCTCGAAAATCGCAACGAGGGCTGAATTTCATATCCATGTTGATGCAGTAAGGGTTTACTGCGATCAACTTTAGTGATACCTGTATTTTGAGTCGGCACGATCGGATCTCCTAGAGTCATAGTTAGGTCTGTTCTATTTGTATGTACCGAGAAACTGCTTCTCTTAGGATTAGGATTACTTCACAGCATTACTTGCTGCTTCAATCACTTTGGTAACTTCTTTTGGATGAGAGATAAAAGGAACATGACTAGAGTTAACTTCGGTTGTCTTAGCATTAATCCGTTTAGCCATAAATCGTTGAAGTTCAGGGTTGATGGCGCGATCGCTTTGAGTCACCAGAAAGCAGGAAGGAACTGTTTTCCAGGCGATTTCATTCACTGATTGCTCAAACGCTGCGCTGGCGATCGGCTTTTGGGTTGCTGCCATCACTCGCGCCTCAGCCTTTGATACGTCTTGGGCAAAAAATTCGTGAAACTTCCCGCGATCAACATAGAGGAAGTTTGCAGCATCAGACACAATTGCCGTACTAATCGGAGGTGCTGCGTACCTTTTATTCAAATCACTCGTCTTTTCACCAGCATCTGGTGCGAAAGCATTAACATAAACCAGAGCTTTCACTTGTGGATTGCCAGCCGCCGCACCCGTGATTACATTTCCACCATAGGAATGTCCAACTACTACAACAGAACCCTTCTGACTCTCAATTACCCGCTTCGTCGTTGCCACATCATCAGCAAGAGAAGTGAGCGGAATCTGCACAGCAGTCACCCTGTAGCCATCCTGCTCTAACAATGGAATAACGTGTTGCCATGATGTACCGTCAGCATAAGCCCCATGAACGAGAACGATCGCAGGTTTAGAGTTGGACGTTTGAGGTAATTCCTTGGAGGTGGCTGGTGTTGGGTGCATTGATATTCCAACGACAACACTTAATGCAAATAACCACAGCAACAATTTTTGAACTTTTTTCCATGTAAAAACTATCATTGCGATCGCCTCTGTATTCTTGCTAAATTGCTGAAATCTCTGATTCTTGTCGTCCGTATAGAAGTTATGAAATACTTGTTGGGATAAGCATCAAAAACCTTAATCATTTGCAGCAACAATGGCTGCCATTATCTGCTCAACAGTCCAGCGATCAAGATAGCGAATTCCATTAATAAACAAAGCGGGCGCAGCCTCCACTCCACTTCGCAGTCCACCTTCGATATCCGCATTGATACGATCAACATACGTTCCTTTGGATAAATCCTGCAAAAATTGAGAAATATCAAGTCCTAACCGATTGGCGTACTCTACTAGATAGCCATTCTTTAACTCTTTTTGATGAATGAACAATATCTCATGCATTTGCCAAAACTGCCCTTGAGCCGCTGCGGCTTCCGCAGCTTCCGCCGCCCGTTGAGCATATGTATGAATCTGTACCTGAGGAAAATGACGGAAGATAAAACCTAAATTGTTTTCTCCAAACGAAACCTTTAATTGCTGTTGAGCAACTTTAATCAATCGATATACGTTGGCACTTTGAAAACATTCATAATCTCCATACATGACGAAGACTACAGCAGCATTTAGTACACCTTGAATATGATCCTGGGTTGAAGGCAGAACGAATAAAGAACGATTATCACGGTTGGAAGTCATGTTTCGGGTTGTATTAAGCAAACTTAAGCCTTACAACCCAACTGCACTAACGCTGCTATGAATTCAATATAGACAATTGGCCTTCTCTTGTCGTCCACTCTGGGTTGACATTTTTATACAATCGAGTGATGGATGAACCTGTCCATCTCGCAGTCGAAGGTTGTCTCAAACTTTAGTTTGAGTCTAAAGCCAATTCTATTGGGGAAAAGGTCATAAGAGGCAGGGGAGCAGTTCTTGCTGGGAGCAAGGGGGAAAACTGAAACGGAAGCTCAGACTCCGCCCCAGTAAGAGCGCCCTAAAGAGGGCGGGGCAACTCTTGGAGACGCTCCGCGAACATACCCATGTTCAACCTGCAATTCCACGGCTCTTGAGAAGGAACATTCCCGCTGCCCCCTGCCCCTTTCCCTTTTCCCCCACTTACAAACTGACAATCCCACGCTTAACAGCAGTAATCACAGCTTGTGTGCGATCGCTCACGCCCAATTTGCTCAAAATCCGATTTATATGCGATTTGACGGTACTTTCACCAATAATCAAAGCAGTCCCAATTTCCTGATTACCCATTCCTTGTGCCATCAAACGCAGCACTTCCAACTCTCGTTCACTCAGTTCTGGATTGCTAATTCGCTGCAATAATTTTGCGCCTACTTCTGGCGGAATGTATTTCTGACCACTATGAATGGCGCGAATCGCATTCAAAAGCTCGCCAAGTTTAGAATCTTTAAGCAGATAGCCTTGAGCGCCCGCCTGTAAACCGCGATAGATATCTTCGTCGCCATCGTAGGTTGTGAGTACCGCGATCCGAGCCTGCTTAAATTCAGCACAAATCGCCATAATGGCTTCAACACCTCCCATTTTGGGCATTCGTAAATCCATTAGTGTGACATCAGGTTGGTATTCTCGAAACGCGTCGATCGCCTGCTGCCCATCTTCAGCTTGAGCGATCACTGTCATTTCTGGATCGCGGTTAATGATGGTTACTAGACCCTTTCTGACTATGGCATGGTCGTCAACAATCAGCACTCGAATCGTAGTGGATTGGCTCATTGTAATTCTCACTCTCGATTGATGGTGACAATAATTTCTGTTCCCTGTCCCGGTTGGCTTTGAATTGTTAGTTGTGCGCCAATGCGCTCTGCCCGCTCGCTCATTCCTAATAAGCCAAACCCACCGCTCAAAGGGGTGCTACCTACTCCAAAGCCCCTGCCATCGTCTTTAACCCGTAAGATACACTGTGTCTCGTTGTACACTAACTCAACCCGAATTTCGCCAGCACTTGCGTATTTAATCGCATTGGTTAATGCTTCCTGCCCAATTCTGAGTAAGTTATTCTCCACTTCGGTTGATAAGGAATAGGCTATACCCTGAGTTTCGCAAATCAGAGCCGTGTCGGTCGTTGCTCGCATTTGAGCCACTATACGATGCAGGGCACTCTCTAAATTACCTTCTTCTAGTAGCCTCGGACGGAGTGCTGATACGGATCGCCGTGCCCCTGCCAGCCCAGCGCGTGCTAGTTCCTCAATCATTTCCAGATGTACTTGGGTTGCTTCTGGGTCATCCGCCAGCACTTGTGCTGCTGCTCCAATTTGAAGCAAAATACCTGTGAAAGATTGAGCTAGTGTATCATGAATTTCTCGCGCCATCCGGTTACGCTCTTCTAAGATAGAAGTGTGTTCAGCTCGTTTACGATCGCTAATGTCTGTCATTAGACTGTAGAAACCTCTTACCTGAGCATTGTCATCGAAATCAGGAATAAAGGTGCCGCTGATGCACCGCTTATCATCAGGAAAAGGGATTTCTGCTTCTAGAGGGACAGTTTGCCCTGCAAACACCTGATTAATATACGGCTCAATCCGTTCATAAACCGCCTCACCGAGCAGTTGACGAACAGTGTTGCCCAAAATTTCATCACAGCTACGGTTGAACCAAACCTCATAGGTACGGTTGATAAATTGAAAGCAGCGATTGGCATCGACGTAGCTAATCAGAACGGGTAGAGCGTCGGCAATCAGTCGTAATTCCTGCTCCTGTAAGCGAAGCTCCTCGTAGACACCGCGTAGCTCTGCTTCGTTTGCCTGCAATGCTGTCGTTCGTTCTGCAACTTGTTGCTCTAGGGTGCAATTGTATTCTGCTAAAAGCTTCTCTGCTTGTTTACGTTCGGTGATGTCTTGAAAGGCTGCGATCGCATACAGAATGTTGCCAGACTCATCAAAAATTGGAGTTCCCCAACTTTCGATCGGAATGATGCGATTCCCCTGGTGAATTTCGATATCATCCACACTGGCTTGTTCGCCGTTTAGCGCTCGCTTAATCATCAGTTGTTCGGTTGGGTAGGGGCGATCGGTTCCTGCCACATAGAGTTGATAGACCTCGGCAATTTGCTCTGGGGTGACAGACGGCAGCACGCCCTTGCCCAAGAGTTGGATTGCCTTCTGATTCGCGTAATAAGGGCGACCTGTTGCGTCCATAACCACAATTCCTACCGGAACCGACTCTAAAATTTTCTGGAGGCGGGTTTCACTTTGGGCGAGGGTCTGGTTTAAAGACTGCATTTTGGCAAATGCGATTTGAAGCTGCTGTGCCATCTGGTTGAACGATCGAGCCAGTTCGCCCAAATCGCCCGATCGCTCAATTTCTACCGTCTGGTTCCATGCACCGTCTGCCAGCGCTTTTGCCGATTGACTGACGCTGACAATCGGTTTAACGATCCATCGGGCAATCAAAATGCAGATCGCAATGCCAAGCAGCAAAGCCGCAATACAAAGCAGAATCGTCGTGCGGATGCTTTGATTAATCTTTGCCATGAAATCGGATTCAGGCAACACCGTGACAATCAGCCAGTCTAGCCCACGAGTATCTTTGAATGGCATCACCTGAATCAACTGCCGCCTGCCATCGAACTTAAAATCAAGCTGTTCCGCAGTCTGGATCTGCCACAAATCGCTGAAATGCTCGCGCAAATAGGCAGCAGTAGCTCGCACGGTAGGGTTACGGCTCTCAACTGCGGACAATCGATTTGCTGCCGCCCCACGACTTATGATCGCCTCTCCGGTGGAGGTGGCAACCAGTTGCCCCGATCGCTCTAGAATAAAGGCGATGCCTGTCTTGCCAATTTGCAGGCTAGCCAAAAAACGACTCATCTCATTAGGCAGAAATACATCGGTGGCACAGACTCCCAACAGCGATCGATTAGCAGTGCTATAGACAGGCGTACTGGCGGTGATCGTTGGCAACTGGCTAGCAAAGTCGGCATAGATTCCACTCCAGCTTGGTTCGCCTGCCGTCACTGCTGCTTTATACCAGGGACGAACCCGCGCATCGAAGGCTTTGTTGCCTTGACTGATTAACTGATCTCGCTGACCATTGCGATCGAGGCTGTAGCCGTAGAGTTTACGATCTGTAGCAACATTACTCGACCGCAGTTCAATTGAGCGATCAGCAGGGCTACGTCGCACCCCTAGCAGAGAACCTTTGCGATCGCCACAGTAGATATCACTCACCATTGGATAAATCTGAATTTGCTGCCAGAGTGGAAACTCACCTTTGACTGCGCTAGGGTCAATTTTTCCCTGAGCGAAGGTACTGGCATTGAGCCGATTGATGTTATGGGGTATCTCAGTATAGGTTTGTAGTTTGCCTTCGATCCGGTTCGTCAGTTCGCGCCGCAGTTGACTGGCGAGATCGTTGATGGCTTCCTGTCTATTTTGGAAGGAAAAATACCCCACTAAGCCGACTGTCACCAAAGTTTGCAGCACAAACGGCACAATCAAAACCGTCTGCAATGGTACCGTTCTGGAAACTTGAGCTACAACTTGCTTGAGAAGACTGCTCATCAATCAGATTCCTCATTTACGGCAGTTCAATCATAATACCTGTAAATGCTTGGGCTAAAGTGTCGTGAATTTCCCGTGCCATGTGATTGCGCTCTTCTAGAATGGAGGCTTCTTCGGCTCGTTTGCGATCGCTGATATCCGTGATGAGACTGTAGAAGCCTCTCACTTGGGCATTGCGATCAAAATCGGGGATCAAGGTCGCGTTGATGCAGTGTCTACCAAGCGAAGAAGGGATTTCTGCTTCCAGGGTTACAGTTTGCCCTTTAAACACTTGATTAATAGACGGCTCAAACCGTTGATAAACCGTCTCACCTAAAAGTTCATGAACAGACTTGCCCAGAATCTCATTACGGTTACGGCTAAACCAAACCTCATGGGTATGGTTGATAAATTGATAGCATCGATTGGCATCCACATAGCTGATCAGAGCCGGTAGAGCGTCGGTGATCAGCCGTAATTCTTGTTCTCGACCGCGCAGTTCTGCTTCGCTTTGTTGTAACGCGGCTGTTCGTTGGGCTACCTGTTGTTCTAAGGTGCGGTTGTAATTCGCTAAAAGATTTTCTGCTTTTTTACGTTCCGTAATATCTTGAAAGGCTACAATCGCATAAGCTACCTTGCCCTGTTCATCAAAGACTGGCGTTCCCCATGCCTCAATGGGAATAATAGTCTCGCCTTGGTGAATCTCTAAATCATCCGTTCTTGTACATTCGCCTTTTAACGCTCGGACGATTGGCATGTCCTCAGGGGAACAGTTTTGATCCGTTCCAGCCAGGTAAACTTGATAAACCTCTGCAAGATGATCTGGTGTCGCAGCAGGATCGATGCCTTTGCCTAGTAGCTCAATGCCTCGTTGATTGACATAGTAAGGGCGACCAGTCGCATCCAAGACCCCAATTCCCACTTGAACCGCTTCTAAAATTTGATTTATCTGACTTTTCCCGTCGCGTAGTTTCGAGTAGAGTTTGGCATTTTCGATCGCAATCGCTGCCTGCATAGAAAGTAGGCTTAGAATTTGCGATTGCTCCGGTGTAAATGCCCCAGTTGCCAACTGATTTTCTAGATACAACACACCGATGAGCTTGCTTTGATTGAGCAGAGGTAAACAAAAGACTGATTGAGTCTGGTGGTGTTGAATATAGGGATCATTGATAAAATTACCTTCACGAGTCAATACTTCTCGGTTAAGAATTAAGCAGTATTGAGAATAAAAAAAGTGTGTGGTTGGCGTTTAAACCTCGTCTAGGTTGAGACCCGTAGTTTTTCCTCATCAGGTTTGAGATGAGTTGTCACCCACAAACGATCTGCTACTGTATTGGGAGAGGCATTAATTTGTTGTTGAAATACTGAAACCTGTTCAATTAGGTCAGACTGACGCTCATAGCAAGTATGATATGTAACATC
>NZ_JACJSI010000153.1 GCF_014698065.1 Nostoc flagelliforme FACHB-838 | reverse complement strand
TCCTTAGAGGTGCTTTCATGAGTCTTGGTGATTATAATCGGTTGCTTGTGCCGATTTCAGAACAAGATCATATTCAGGGATTGGTGAGTGCTTCAGTGACACTCGTCCAATATAGTGACTACCAGTGTTCCACTTGTGGCGAAGTTCACCAATTAATTAAAGCAATCCAGCAACAGGCCAATGACTTGTGTTTTGTATTTCGCCACTTTCTGCAGCCGCAAATACATCCTTATGCTCAACGTGCAGCTGAAGCAGCCCAAGCGGCAGGCACCCAAGGTCAATTTTGGCAGATGCACGACATTTTGTTCACCCATCAACAAGAGTTAGGAAACGGCGATCTTGTGGAGTATGCCAATAATCTAGGACTCGATATTCCCCAATTTCTGCAAGATATATCCAGTCAAATACATATAGCACGCATTAATCAAGATATAAAAAGTGGATTACACAGTGGAGTAACGGCTGCCCCAGCACTGTTTATTAATGGAATTCGATATACCAGTCGCTGGAATATTGAGCAGTTGATGGCAGCCATTATGACTGCAAGTAATTAATGTTCCTGGTTTTTAACCCCAACTAAAAAACAGAGGGTAAGCAGCTATGCAAAGAAGAACCAGTTTTGAAAATAAAGGTCTAAAGTGGGTTTCACTTGACCGGATAAAACGGTATCAAACCAAAGAGGTGAGTTACCTCCCTTTGGTTGCTTTGCCTGGTGAACCCTGCTTCCTTGCAATACCCGACGCTTTCAATTGAATTGAATCGTCCAGTTACAGTGATGGAGCGAGTGTGGAGTTTTGGGCTGGTCTTGCGCGTGACCCTAACCTAAAGCACAACTGCATTTACAACCAATTAATGGATAACTAAGGAGGCGGCAAACACAAGCTACATCGGTGCAAAGTAGATTTTGACTGCTTAGTACACACATCATTCATCAATAGGAACAATCTCATGACACAATCTCTCTGGTTTTTTGGCGCTCGCCTCAACATCATTGCCGATCACACCACGACCGGAGGTCAGTACGATCTGATCGAAGGCTACTTCCCTCCTGGCTCACAGACTCCTCCCCATCGCCACACGCGCTATTCTGAGCAACTATACGTGCTGGAAGGAGAAATGACGGTCTGGGCAGGTGAGAATGGGAAAAGCAGGTGAGAGTTTTGCTGGACAAGGGCTATCGGGTCATCACTTACGATCGCAGAGGCTTCGGAAATTCTAGCCAACCGTCCTTTGGTTATGACTACGACACCTTCGCGGAGGATCTCAACACGCTGATCGCAAAACTTGACCTGCGCGATGTTGTGCTAGTCGGCTTCTCGATGGGGACTGGCGAAGTGACACGTTATCTGGGCTACGGTTCGGAACGCGTCAGTAAAGCCGTGCTAATGGCTCCAGTGCCACCGTTCCTACTGAAGACAGACGACAATCCCGAAGGGGTCGAGCGCAGTGTCTTCGATGGAATTATGAAGAGTATCGTAGAAGATCGTCCAGCATATCTGTCCGCATTTTTTAAAGACTTTTACAACGTGGATGTGCTTCTGGGCGATCGCATTAGCAACGAAGCCATCCAAATGAGTTGGAATGTCGCGGCAGGAGCTTCTGCTAAGGGGACTCTGGACTGTGTGCCATCGTGGTTAACCGATTTTCGTGACGATTTGCCACGCATTGATGTGCCAAGCCTGATTATTCATGGAGATGGCGATCGCATCCTTCCATTTGAGGCTGCCGCAGCTAATTAAAGACAGTCGTCTTGTAGTTATACCTGGTGGCCCGCACGCTATAAACTGGACTCATGCCGATCAAGTCAATCCTGTGCTGCTGGACTTTCTTGAAGGAAAATAATCAGCATTCCAAAGTCCGCCCAAGATCAATGGTATCTGTTGAGATTAAACGGTGATCTAGACTGTCGTAATCGAATGTAGCCCAAATCAAAGCTGCTCTTGACTCACTCGAATACTTGCAAGCGATCGCTCGTGTGGACGGTCACGTAAATAGCCCACCAGGCTGGACTTAGCAGGCTGCTGTTCTGAAAGGAGCATCTGATTTATTCGCAGAGATTATGGCCGATAAAAATGGCCATGTTCGTACAGCTTTTGGACATTCAGAATTGCTCAAAAGACTAGCAGTGAATGAGATATCAAATGGGTTCTATAAACCGACAAGGAGTAATCTTATGACTACATTTCGCACGATCACGATCAATGGTTTAGATATATTTTATCGAGAAGCTGGCTCCCGCGAAAATCCAACAATTTTGCTGTTGCACGGCTTCCCGACCTCATCTCACATGTTTCGTAATCTGATACCTGCGCTTGCCGATCGCTTCCATCTGGTTGCTCCCGATTATCCCGGTTTTGGTAACAGTTCAATGCCAACCGTGGATGAGTTTGACTACACGTTTGATCACCTGGCACAGATTGTGGAGAAATTTATTACTGCGCTCGATCTCAAAAAATACAGTCTTTACGTAATGGATTATGGTGCGCCTGTTGGCTATCGGATTGCAACTAAATATCCAGAGCAAGTGCAAGCCCTGATTGTGCAAAACGGGAATGCCTACGAGGAGGGACTGCGGGAGTTTACGGAACCCATGAAGACATACTGGCAAAATCCTTCTTCTGAGAATGCTAAAAAGCTTAGAGACTTTCTCACCCTGGAAGGAACGAAGTGGCAATACACCAATGGCGCTCGCAATCCTGAAGCGATCAGCCCTGACACCTGGAACATGGATCAACTTTTCCTTGATCGCCCTGGAAATGCTGAGATTCAAATGGCACTATTTTATGACTATAGAACTAATCCACAGCTCTATCCGCAATGGCAGGAGTATTTCCGCAAACATCAACCTCCCACCTTAATTGTTTGGGGTAAGAACGACGACATCTTCCCTGCCGAGGGCGCTTATCCCTACCAGCGTGACCTGAAAGACATTGAGTTCCATTTACTCGATACTGGGCACTTTGCGCTGGAAGAAGACGGAGATGCGATCGCAAACTACATCCGTCAATTTCTCACCTCACGGGTGCAACCCATTTCTGCCTAGTCAGTGCAAGGTTTAGCCACTGGCTTGACAACAATTGGACGCACTAAGCACACATCTCCATGAAAGAGGGTTCGGAATTCGTTTGAGGAATAGCTCACTTCTAGGAGTTGTCAAATTTTGATTTCCGGCCCCCTTAATGAAACGTTGCACAAAGGAGCGCAGGATCGTGCCCCAGCTGCTTTATCTTCTTGGTGTCCATTTCAACCATGCTGATGGCGCTGGCGATGGGCAAAGCCCCGACGGGTACGGCAATCGCTTCATACTTGCATTCAGCTACGTTGTCTGATAATGAACTTGATGCCGCCGTAAAAGCGATCGGTAAAAACGTCACAGGTGTTCAGAGCGATGTCTTTGTTATGGCAGACCTCGATCGCCTGTTCGCCACAATTAAGCAAGAGCAAGGACACCTCGATGTGATCTTCGCTAATGCTGGCGGTGGAGAACTCGCCCCACTCGGCGAAATCACCGAAGAACACTTTGACAAAACGTTCAACACTAACGTCAAAGGTCTGCTGTTCACTGTGCAGAAGGCACTGCCTCTGTTGCCAGAGGGCGCTTCTATCATTCTGAACGCCTCGATCACTTCTACAAAAGGCACTCCAGCCTTCAGCGTTTACAGCGCAACCAAAGCCGCTGTGCGCTCGTTTGCCCGTAATTGGACACTCGACCTCAAAGAGCGCAAGATTCGGGTTAACGCCATTAGTCCTGGCGTGGTTCCTACTCCTGGTTACAATCTCATGGGATTGAGCGATGAGCAGGTGCAGCAATTTGTCACAAGTCAGGCTGACACTATCCCCCTTGGGCGTGTGGGCAAAAGTTTTGGCTATACGCCCCAATTCCCCAATCGCCCGATCCAGAACAGAAGGTTTTTCACCTCGGTATAAAGTTCGCATAATATCTTTTGCTAATGCAACTTCTCCCCTATTTTTTTCCGACACTTATCGTGATATTTCCGACACCTACCGGGACACGCGACACCGACCCTTGTTGTTTGCAAGCCTCTACAATTAAGGATTTTACGCCTAAAGATAGAGAACTTGTCACTTGATCATTAACCGTCTAGACGGTATAGTGAATTCAAGCAATAAAAAACTGTTTAGACAGTATTTAATTACTCAGTTTTTGAGAAGTCAAGGAGGTGAGTTTATGTACTATACTGACTGGACGGTAAACAATGCCGTTCCTCGATTGACTGATCCTATGGCTCCTTCCAAATCGCCTAAATCGCGATCTCTCACCCGTAAAACGCTGCTTTGCGCTGCGACTCAAGTCATTTTGGAGAAAGGCGTAGAGGCGTTGACACTCGATGCCGTCGCACGCCAAGCAGGCGTGAGCAAAGGCGGCTTGCTTTACCATTTCCCCAACAAGAATGCATTAGTTGTGGGTCTAGGTGAACAACTAATCCAGGAATTTGAAGCGGCACTGCAAGCAGAATTTGACCAGGATGATGCACCCGGAACACCCGGACAGTGGGTAAGAGCCTATATTCGCTCGACACTGCGGATGAGTGGGCAAACTTTAGCATTAGTTGCCCGCTTGACCTCACTGATTGTCGAGATGCCGCCGGAACTCCTCAACTTTGCCAAAGCATATGAGCAGCGTTGTCGTCAGCGCCTCGAAGCGGATGGACTTGACCCGACTCAAGCCGTGATCATTCAGTTGGCGATCGACGGTTTATGGTTCTCAGAAGTGTTTCAACTGAGTGCATTAGATGAAACCCGTCGAACTCAGGTAGTGGAACGGTTGCTGGCAATGACGCGATCGCCGGAATGAATTGATTGAATCCAACAACTTAATTTGGCGATGCCAACCCAAGGCTGCTCATCCAGTTTGCCCTGGAAATTTTCTCATCCTTTCATAGTCTTTCACACTCATCAAGGAGATCACTATGCAGACTGATCAGAGACAAAATGCAACAGCAAAATCAGTAACGGTGATAGACACGGACATTGTGAAGCTAAAACAGTCAGACTTTGCGATCGCATCTAATTACCTTGCCGCCGCATTCAGCCAAGATCCGCTGATGGCGCATTTTCTGCCTGAGGACGAAGATGCAAAGCAAACGGCTCTCAAGCAATTGAGTCAGACGCTGCTCAACTATGCCCAAATCTACAGCCACATTTACACTACTGCTGATTATCCAAAGGGTGTAGCAATTTGGCTACCTCCAGATGCTTCCAAAGTTACGTTGCCACAGCTATGGCAAATTGCGGCATCGGGGTTGATCACACTTCCGTTATATATGCGTTGGAATCGAATTGCTGACTTCGTTTCATTTATTAGCATAGAGATTCAATTGCATGAGAAGCTTTCGCCTGAACCGCACTGGTATTTAGCAATGTTGGGAGTATCGCCAGAATGGCAGAGTCAAGGAATCGGCGGAAAGCTGATTCAACCTGTGCTGGAAGCCACCGATCGCACTAAGACCCCTTGCTATTTGGAAACGTCTACGGCTGCTGCTGTGCGCTTCTACCAGCGACATGGTTTTGAAATTGTTGATCAAGGGCTGTTTGCGAATCGGGAGTATTGGGCGATGAAACGCAATCCTCAAGGTTGACTTTATAGCAGCAATTTTAATGGAGCAACGATCGCTTTCAGGTTTGCCTTCCTCATGATTTGCGCTGAATAAAAAGTTGCCACAGCAGTATGACAAGTCGCTTTGAAGCTCGTTGACAACTACCGCTCGATCAAGAAATATGCTGCTGTAGCAAGCTCCGGTCAATGGCTAGGAGTATGTCACGGCCTGATTATTTTTTAAACCCCAAAGGGATGTCTGCAACGGGCTACACCTACGTCTCAAGCTTTTGTAATAAGTAAGGCTTAATGACATTATTTTTAATTTTATTGAGAATATACTTTGTTGACATGATGCGGTCGCCCTGCCCTCAGCCTCACTCAATGACGTATCAACCAAGATGTAGAATGATTACTCCAGAAGGGTGCGAATGAACAATTAATCGCTCCATTTCAGCGATCACTTTAGCGTAATAGAGCCGATTTAAAATGCTAAAGGCATCGCTTGAGAATAAAAAAGAAAGGTTGAGGTATGTTTTTATAATCCATAATTCCTAACACAGTATTTTCATCTACTTTTCTGAAAGAATCATTGATTGGTAAATAATCATAAATCATTGTAGCAGTCACTTTTCCTCTATACTCCATCATTCGCAGTCTGGCTTGACTTTTATCGGTTTTAAGTAAAGAATTAATTGAGATCAGCAATGGTTTAAGAGAATTATTTTTGGGTACCGGCAATTTCAAAACCCAGTTCATTAAAGTGGGGTTAGGCGCAACCTGAAAAATTTTTCCCTGACCATCTAAAAACAATAACGGATAAACATTTTCAGAATCTATAAATTCCTTCCCATACCAATTGGAAATCTCCAATAAACCATCCATTGGATGATTTGTATGCAGTCCAGACCCTTGCCAACGACCAAACATAAAGCCTAAATTTACGGGTTCAAGGGTGTCAAACAATTCTAAAGCTTTTTCTGTCGTAGTTTTACCCGTTTTCAGTATCAACTGATAATTTTCTAATGTTTCCATTGTTACTGTCCTTATATCTCTAATCTTGCGGACACAAGCTTTTAATGCTCATTCTTTCGTTGTGCGTTCGCCCTACTCTAATGGAAAATGAGTATCATGATAGGCTCACTAATCTTATCTTATGTAAGTGCTATATAAATTTTAGTTCTATTCGCTTGATTTTTCAAAGTTGCATTTTTTGAGAAAACTACACTTAACCAATTGAATACCAGCGCTATTTTTTTAGCCTGTCTGCTTTACTAAAAAAATGGACAGAAGTTTCAATAACAGGGTTTGGCTATGGAAAAACTTGTACGGCAGCACTGACTCAACGGTTACTTTCTGACGGTCAGCGTTACTGCTTTTTGTATGCCGATAAAAAGAATGCTTTAAGCAACTCAATGTATGAAGCAATCGACTATTCTTGATGGCAGTCCTGTTGCAAAAACTGCCTTAAAAGTAGGCGACCAGATTATCAGCGTTATGTCTACGACAAGCCGAAGCAGAGCGTCTACGCACCCAGCACGTTTTGCCAACAACGCTTGACTATTGTCGTGAATCTCAGAATTGAGCCGAAACTTTGGCGTACAAGGTATTTCTCGTAACTGCTGCAATACTTTGTGTACTTCCTGCTGACTCGGCTGTATTGATTTTTCTATAGACTCTCCAGTCTGAGGCTGAATAATCATTCTACCCCTTTTATGACCAGACACAAACATGAATTGCGAAACTTTTCCCGCCTACTTATTTATAAGCCTTAAGAGATTTGTTAGTGTTGCTCCTGAGTAGTATTGAATATCGGGAGAATGAGTAACTTTATCTACAACGAAACCAATTTTCATTCCAGATGTATAGGTGACTCCGGAACGGGTAGTTTGTTCAATGCGAATTTCATACTCAACAGGTTGCCCTGGTTGAAGCCAAGAATCAAAGCGATCACCCAAATTGATCTGATAAGCATCGGCCCAGTGAGGATAGGGTCGATGTGGAACAAGTGGATAAGACATCTGGCTGACTTTGGAGTTGTTTTGGGACAAAATAATTGTCAATTTAACCGTTTTTAACTCGCCCAAAAGCTTACCTTCATCTAAAAGAGTAAAATTGCGGGAATCGGGGAAGCGATCAAATCCTTTAAATTTATAACGTCCTAAACGTTTAGGGTGAATACCTCCAGTAATCGCAATTTCGGTTTGGTTTTGCAAATTATTGAGTTTATATTCCAATGTGCCTGGAATATAAAATTGCAATTTCCCTGATTCAGTAATTTCAGCTTTTAGCGGAGGATTGCCTAAATCTTGTGGACGTTTAACAGTTTGCCAAGACACTTTAAAAGAACTTTGGACGGTTTCTAATAAACGATAACTATCTCGGACATCCGAACCAGTACCAAGTAGACTCCGTAGTCCTGTTTTTTTCGACAAATTTTTCTTGATCAGCCCAATGCTTCGATCAACTAACAGGCTAACGCGATTGCTATAACTAATTTGTTCTTGAGGAATTTCTGTACCCTTGACTAACAACACTTGACCATAACTACCAGGTTCCCCATCTCTACCGTTACGTCCCGGTTGACCAATAAGGCCATTCTTACAAGTAAAATCTCTCTGCTGTGATAGACCAATATATCTCCAGCCATAGCGGTAATTTGGATCTAAATTTGAAAGCTGCTGGGGTCGATTTTGTTGTTCGTCATAGAACGCATCACCCGAACAGCGAAATAATTCTCTTTTAATTTCTTTCCACTCGGCATTAGCTACATTGATTGGTTGCACCATCAATGCCCAAGTGCAATAATTTACAGTCCAGCGCGGTTGAGTACAGTTACATCCACTACCTGCTTGTCCGCCCTTTCCTGCAACACCTGCCCTCCCACCCCGATTACGTAACACCACATTCTTGAGTTGAGATAATGACTCAAAGTAAACAGTAGCATTACCGCCATCACCACCATCACCGCCATGACCACCATTACCGCCATTGCCGCCTTTAGCACCGCATACGTTCACTGTCACATTCTGGGGCTGTTGGCATCCAGAAGCTTGTTCACCAGAAATAGCAGATTCTCCCGCTTCGCCGTCTGTACCTGAGAGGTCAATCGTTTGTAGTTGTTCACTAGCGCGAATTATTTGCTTGGCAGCAGAGTTCCCATCTCGTCCAGACCGACCATCTACACCATTTCTACCAGCTTGTCCAAAAGTTTGTACTTCAGCAGCAACAACATTGACTGGTAAACTGTTAACAATTGTTGCCAGAAGGCATAGTTTGAGAATGTACTGAAGCGGCTGATTAATATTCACACAAGTCAAATAAATTAAATAAAACTTTTGATATAGCAATCCTAAATGAGTTACGAACTGGGGTTTGAGTTGGGTAAAACCAGTCATCATTGCTTTGTTGGGTACTTCTTACAAGCTTTTTATTATTTAGCAATTAACCTAATAAAATTTCATTCTCAAACTCAAATTTTTCGCAAAAACTTAAAAATTTTACAAACCTTTACAAACATAGCCCTCAAACTATGACGAACGCTACTCATTCCACTTCATTAGCGCTCCATCCACACAAACAATACTCCACTGCGGAAACTTCACCAATAGTTTTTTAATCATAATTTGCACAGTCGGATCATCATTCCAGCACTCCTGCAAGAAGTCAAAACCCGGATTCTGTCCCGAATCCGCCGCAAGTCTGAGTTTGTGCATACACTCCGGTCGCATATTTGACCGCGCAACTATCGCCTTATGTGACCATTTTTCAGGATTTGGTACGGGCGCGGCGGAACCAGTGCCTTCACAACAGCCTTTCACCTCAACGCTAGAAACTTGGTTTTCTCCTGACAACGTAGCAGAATAACCTTATTCTACCTGCCCCTGGGGCAACGATAGAGCCGATGCCAATTGTGGTAGGTTGACAAGATGCATTCTGGAGGATGGTAATTAGTTCTGTTTCTTGGATGGAAAGTTCAGCCCAGTAATCCGATTTAATTACCTCGTACTCTTGGGCAACATTCCAAAACTCTTGCCAAGTACACCCAGGTTATGACAGCACCCGGCGAATGTCACTAACCGCTTGGAGCAACATTTTCAATTGCTCGGCTCGATATGCGATCGCCTACGGTGTAGGTTCCCTTTCCAAGATTATCGCCGCAGCTTCGAGTGCTTGGGTATTGTTCATAGCACTGGCAAAATTTTTCAATGCCATGCCCATGAGCCGGAGACATTCTTGGGCATCCTCTTTTGGGGGTTCAACTGCTAGCGATCGCAGGTCAATAGTTTTCTCCAAGGCTTGCTAGATTTTCTTGTTTAACGCTTTAGCTCCTTGTTTAGTGTAAGTATTCCCCCAATGTGTGATCTAAACAAAGCTGACAAAAAACTGGATGATTTCTGGAACTGCTTTTTGAAGAATGATGCGATCGCTCCCCAGCGTGAGCAGTTGATCCTTTACTGTCGGGTAGGAGAACAAGCGATCGCGGATTGAAATGTTTCCCTGGCTGACTCCAGAGATGGCCAAGTTTTTCTGAATATCCTGAATATTGTCTCTAATCCTGTGGTAGAGAAAAAGTTCAGTACCAAAGTTAGGGCTAAACATTTTACCCATGCTGTCCTAGAACCGCGCCCCTTCATGTACGGATGATGGAGATCCAGATACTAGCCTTTAGGAGACCTCTTGCAAAAGTGCTTTTTGCAAGAGGGGGGAAAAGGGTAAAGGTTAAAGGGGAAGTAGACTATACAGAACTTTTTCCCTTTCCCCCTTCCCCCTTCTCCCGACTTATGTAAGAAGTCTTTGCTGTTGTGCAAGTAAATGTTTTTCGTTTTGGGCGAGGAAGCAATAAATGCTAGTACATCTAAACCATAAGTACTTTTAGGCAAGCTGTACTTTAGTCACCACAAGCTAAGTAGTGTTGACCAAAATATTCACATTGAGCGTTTTTCTTCAGTATCTTCCGCACCTTCTGGACTTTTGCGGTAATTAATGGCGATATTGCAACCTTCTTGAGCCAGTCGAATTGCGATCGCTTGTCCAATTCCCGAACTTGTACCTGTAATTAAGGCGTTTTTTCCTTTTAATCCTCTCATGATATTTTTCCTCTCTAAGTAATCAATTTGTATAGATTTTTTTATCTGGTGATCCGAAGAATTTTGTCTTGCTGTGATGGACAATCCCCACGTCCATCACAGTTACTAGTTGTGACATATAGTTCACCATCTGGCCCCATAATCGCCTCTCGCAGTCGCCCATATTTACTTTGTAAATACACCTCATGACGCTCGACTTGTTGGGGAGACTTGGGGTTGAAGACGACACGCTGCAAGTGTTGAGAACGGAGAGCAGCAATAATTAAGCTACCCTTCCACTCAGGAATAGAATTACCAGTATAAATTATTGCTCCGCCAGGAGGTAGAGCTTCACGCCAAACAATAGAGGGAGTAACAAGTCCTTCTTGTGATTCGCAACGGTAGATAGTAGGCCAGCCGAGGTTGTCGCCTGCTTTTGCTACACTGACTTCATCATGACCTCTCCTACCCAAATCGCCGCTCGGGCCGTGGTCTGTTACCCATAGCGTCGATTTATCAGCCCAGTCAAATCCCTGAGTGTTGCGAATCCCAGTGATATATACAGGACTTTTCTCAAATGGGTTGTCTGGTGGTATTTCTCCGTTAGGAGTCACACGCAAAATTTTCCCAGCAAGGCTATTAATATCCTGGGAACTTTGCGGTTCCCCTGCATCACCAGTCCCAATGTAAAGCATTCCATCGGGGCCAAAGCGGATGCGACCTCCGTTGTGGTATTGCGCTACAGGAATATTATCTAGAATTACCCTATCTCGTGAAGCACTGAGTCCGTTGTTAGATAACTGCCATCGTTCAACACGATTCACCTGTGATCCATTTCTATCGGCAGTATAGTACACATAAAAAAATCGGTTGTCGGCAAAGTTAGGATGAGTTGCAATGCCAAGTAAACCATCTTCACCGCTATCAGTCACATCGATAGTAGCTACTGGTTTTTGGACAAGTTTACCATCCCGCACAATGCGAACTCGTCCAGGTCGTTCTGTAACTAACATATCCTGATTAGGCAGAAAAGCAATTCCCCAAGGAACTTCTAAACCTGTTACTACTTCTTCAACTCGTAGGTTAACTTGCCCTTGTGAACCAAACCCATCTTTTACTAAATTACACGCTTGATTGTTAGTAGCATTTTGTTGGGTAACTTGTTGGGCTGTTTGTGTTTCTTGTTGGTTAGTGTTGGTGGACTCGGTTGTTGGTAAGTTGCAAGCAGAAAATCCTAGTAAAACCATGCCAAAAAGTAATTTTTTAGCAAGACTTTTTGTCAGTTTCATGAATTCTCTCCCAAAAATCGCCGTTCGCATGGTCTTGGTAATAGCTAGATAACTTATGGCTAATTATAATAAATTAATTTTAAAGTTAGCTTTTTAGGTACTAAATGGACACACATATTTATTTGTAACTAATTTTAAAAACTTCTATCTATAGACTTAATTAAATAAATCAATATATTAATATTACGATGCATATTTCTGGCATCTAAAAATTTATACGTCTTGGTTTTTGACCAAATATTTTGACTGCACTTCAAACAAAAATTATTTTTTATCATCAACGATAAATAATTTTATAGATTTGATTTGCCTCATATAAGATTTTTTCGACTCCAGAGTCGGCAATATTTTTGACATAGTTAATCTTTATTTCTTCTGGCATATCAATCAGTAAAGTTTGAAGTTCTTGAATATTATAATTTTTCTGTAATTCCATCTCTAATACATCCTGAAAGTTGGTGATTAAACGAGAGGTAAGTTCTGCTGCTACTGGGTCTGATAGTGCTTTGATTAAGTTGTTATAGATTGAGTCAGATAAATCATGAGCCAGCTTTTCTGTTAATTGATGAGGTAAGTGATTTAAACCGGGGATGTTCTGTATTTGTTGGTAAAGTGGAGATTGGTTGAGGGTGCTGGTAATACTGTGTTGCATCAAAGCTTCTATGTCAGGCTGAAGTTGCGGTAAAACATCATAGACGCTGACGTTGACTAAGCGAGCAGCTATAGCGTTTACCTCATTTTTTCCATTTAATTGAATATAGGGTTTGCGGGTTTCTGGATGAAATAACCAGCGTGCTAAATCACCTTTGCGAATTGCATCTTGCATTTGGTCAATCACTTGTATACCTACCATTTCCGTGATTTCCTCAGCAAAGCTGATGGCGAAGTCATGATTTAATTGCGATCGCAACGGTTCAAGGTTGAGTAAATGTGCTTGGTAAAGGCGAATAGTGACTGGAATCACTCGTAACCAACGCCACAAGGGAAGCAACAAAAATAAATCGTACCAACGCCGCAGCATTGCTTCTAGCCAGTTTAAATCAGGATTACGGCGACTGATATAAAAAGTACGTGCTAGAAAATCCAAGGCAAAAATCACGATAAAAGGTAAGTCAATCAGCCAGAAACGACTGATAAAATTGCCAAACCTATCAATATCTCGATAGTAGTTACTATTAATTAGAGTACGAATATGTAAATTAAAAAAGTTGATTTCTGATTGCCATGCTATTTGTGAAAGATAAGCTTGACTCCAAAACATATTAAAGGCTTCTCTAGCTGATTGTTGATTTGTTCGCAAGCGAATTTCATTTTTAATCTTTGCTAAAGTCCCACTTTTATTTGCAACATCAAATGGGTTGTCTTCAATCATCTGCTGGCTGAGAAGGCGTAATTCACCCAGCGAATTTTCTACTTGGGGTGACTGCAAGCCAGCCTGTAAAACCTGTTCTTCTAATTCTGTAACTTTGTTGAGATAGTTTTGGGTTTCTGGGTGAGGTTGAATACCCTTAATTGGGTCATAAGCTTGAGTAATACTTGGCAAAACTTGAAGATACAAGTCTCGCCAGTGTATATAGGTCAAATCAAAAAAGACCAAACATAAATTTAGCAATGCTAAAACGGCAACTAATCGTTCAAACCAAAGATTGCGATCAGTAAGTGATTTTTTGATAGCTATTGTTGATGTCATAACTAAAAAACTTCTTCCATATCAAAACTGATTAATTCTAAATGGCTAGGATTGGCAATTAACTCTTTTGCTACTAAGAAGAATGCGCCAATTCTTAAGAACGTGAATTACTGTTAAGTCTAATTTTTCTTTTAAGGCTTTAATTTCCTCTCGATAAATTATATTATCCCAATTTTTACTAGCATAAATTAAGACTAAGGGACGCTCATCTTTACGTTCTGCTAAGGTAAACAGCATACTAATAATTGGTGTGATGCCTATCCCGCCAGCAATAAAGACAAATCCAGCAGTATTCTCATAGAGGTCTGTCGTGAAAACTCCATAAGGGCCATCTAAAAAGGCTTTTGTGCCAGGTTTGACATCTTTGATTGTCTTAGTAAAATCTCCTAAAGCCTTGATGCCAAATTCAACGCGCTCGCTATTTTCTGCACTGAAAGCAAAAAAAATGGATGTTTACGCATTATAAACGGCGATATTTCCAAACTTAGCCAAGCAAATTGACCTGGTTGGAAATGGATTCCTTGATGTCCTCTAGGGCGCAAAACTAAATTCCAGACGTAAGTAGAACGGCGTGGAAAAACCAAACTATGTAAAGATAAATAAATACAGAGAATGTATCTACTGAGGTAAGCAAGATATGGGTGCTCGTATAAGGGTATTCTTAACTCGTGAAGATGACAAAACCCTGTTAAACCTAAGAACTGTGGATGTACCACAGAAAGTTAAAGACCGAGCAGAGGTGGTTAGGCTAAATGCACATGGCTGGTACGTGGAAAAAATAGCTGCCCATTTTAATTGGACTCCTCA
>NZ_JACJSI010000152.1 GCF_014698065.1 Nostoc flagelliforme FACHB-838 | reverse complement strand
TTGTGGTTTTCCCTTTTCGTTCTTGGGCTATTTTGATAAACCTAGCCGCAATCAAGATTTGTAGGGTTTTCCTGACAGTCTTTTCATTCATTAAACAGATTGCTGCCATGTTACGAATTGATTCAAAACATCCGTCTTTTCCGGCTCGTCTAACTATGTGCCCATATAAACGATATTCTTGAGGATTAAGCCCATAGTCGTCTAGAAACGATGGAACGACTATTGCAAAATCACTGCGATTGCTTACAACAGAATTACTCATTTTCCCCTCTATGTCTTGTTCTCATCCTTTATTGGGTTTTGAGCATGAAAATATTGACGCTGCGGACTTAACACTCCACCGATTTAGAACCCTGAACTATTTGTGAATATGCTTCCTTAAAAACTACTTCGCACGTTCCTTAGTGCCGAGCGATCGCTTTATCTTTTGAATTGCTGGAAAAGACTTGATCTAAAATACTTTCAGGGTATAAACCCACATAGCCGAACCTTGGGTCATGTATCTGTTCTACTTCTACCCCCTGCTTGCGGCATAACGCACTGGCTTTCTTTCCCTTGCTGCCGGCTTGTGAGAGTGATATCTCAAGTCCTCGAAGTTTAGCAAAACCCATAACGCTGTACTTGTGACCACATGGGCTATTAAACCGATCTTGCTCAACTTCCACCGCTTTTAGTCTTGCCAGCACTTCGTTTTGACGGCGTTCTTGTTCCAATAGCCTTTGCTCTTGTTCTGCCATCTGTTGGGCGAGTGCAGCAAGGATTTGAATCTGGGTCATTGCTGGTTGCAGAATATTTGAAGCTTTAGCGATACGCTCACATTCCAAGAAATATTTGCGAACGACCTTGCCTTGCTCAGTACCCGCCATCATGCCAAGAGACTTAAAGCAATCAACTGATAGCATGACTAATTGGCTAGGACGACCACCAGTAGAGGTTTTTAACCCTTTGGCTAAGAAGTCTATACCTTCTTCAAAATTGCTTTTTAGCTTTTTTTCAGCTTTTTGCTTCGTAGAATATCCCAGCCAAACCCAGGCATCATCTAAGTCTACCGGAAATATTTCCTGAGATTGGTAAATTGTCAATGCCAATTGCTGGCTAAATGATAAATTAGACATGACTATTCCTCTGTTTTAGCGGTTTAGTTATTAAAGCGATCGCGTTGCTTGGCGGCGGGCGATCGCTTCAGGCTGCTATATCTTCAGTTACCTCTTCGTCAGTTTTAGGAAGTTGGTGTTTTGTTGTAGCGATTCGCTTACTTAGTTTCTGTTGATTTTTTTCCACCATCTCTGCATCGGTATCTGGGATATAAATCAGTAAGTCTCCAGGTTGACAATCAAGAAATTGACAAATATCGTTTAGCCGCTCAGGTGACATCCGAGGCATGGTATCAGTTTTCCGTAACCTGTAAACAGAAGTTTCCGTGATGCCGATACCTTCGGCCAGGTCTTTATTTCTGACTCTTTTTTGGGCCATGATTTCATTCAGCTTCCAGCGAATCACTCTTTTATCCATCGTCATTACTCCACAATCCTAATATTCATAGTGGAAAAACGATTAATCTTCTTTTAGCGCCTACAGCCTTATTATACATAAGACTACTATTAAAATAACTGAAACTACTAAAAATATTCGTAAGATGTTAATAAAATATACGACTCACGTATATTTATAAATAGAAGGGTAACGGCAAGCAAACCGCCTGCACCCGAACGCAAAAAGGGTTTGCAAATTACCAAACTTAACTAATTTCAATCAACCACAAAACCAAGTGCCACCGGGACTAGCAGCCGGAAGCCAAACTTGTAATGCTCAAGCCAACGAAGATGATCTCGATGACCTACCAAGTCTTAAAAAACTGGTTATTTAGTGCCATTCGTCTAGAAATCAAAGATTTTACAGCAAAGCTGAATTTAGTAGAGTGTCCTCTTGCGAACACAGCACTTCCTTACACATCCCCCGATGCTGCCGTCTACTGTCTTGATAATGCTCTTAGCAACTAGCTTTGATGGCTACGCCAAATCAAGTTTGAGAGCGTTGTGCTAAACCACAACGTCGTTTGCACACATAACAAAGACGACCGCTACTGTCTGCAAAACTCAGCGATCGCCTTTTCCCCGATTAAGGAGATTTCCATTATGAACTATGCAACACATACACAGCAAGCAATTCCTACTTCTTCTCGTGACGAGCAAGCCCTCGCTCAAGCAGAACTATACAGCCACCTCGAATCCCAAGCCGAAGCTGTAGCCCCAACCCAAAACCCTCTCACCAGCAGAGATCGCCGCATCATTGGCGAGATTATCGAAGTCCAACCCGAATCAATCCGCACCATCTGGATCGAAGGCGGGATTACGGTATGGGTGCAGTTAGTCGGTGGCGGACGGCTTCCCTTCGATAGAGACTGGTTCGCTACGAGAGTGGCGCAGGTAAAAGCGACTCTACCAGAAACACCACGGGAACGGAACGAACGATTGAGCAATGAATTGGAGGAAGCTTGCACTGTTTTTGGTCTGTACCACGGTGAGATTAACTGGCTATCTTTTAGCACCAAACTCTACCAAGACGGGCGCTTTGTCGGCTTCGTCGGGTGCAATCAACAAAGCTGGTACGCAAGACCAAGACAGTACGGAGTCAATCGCGTGGCTGCTAGTGCCGAACAAGTGATTGCCTCGTTAGGAGTCCGAGCGGCAGTAGCGGCTTAGTTGCTGAAGGTAGAAAGGGCGATTGCACACCAAAAGAATTGCAATCGCCAACGAGTTTAATCTCGAATAAATATAATCATGACACAAAGTACAGCAAGTAACACTGCACTTCAAGTAGGTGACTAAGAAAATTCTTCTACCTGCTACAGATGCGAATGCAGATGGGTAAGGAATCCCTAGCCGTGGAAGTGAGAAAGGCGATTGCTCCCTCAAGAGAAATGCAATCGCTTTTACACAAAATTTATGACAATTCAAATCATGGCACACAGACTATGATTACTACATTTTCTTTTCAAAAAGCCCAATCGGATGATCCAAGAGAGAAAATACTCCTGCCTCCAACCGACCCCAGCGCAGAGGTCATGGAAATCCTTGGATACAATCTGGTTTATGTTAACGGAGCTTGCCCCAGGAATTATCGAGTATACAAGGCTCATTCAATGATTGGCGTGATATTTCAACACATCACCCACTGGTCTAACGGAGTGGATTCTCTTGGATACGCCGAGCCGGTTGATGCAGCAGTGGGGCTAGACGACTTCATGAAGGTGGCAAGGGTATCAACAACGGCTACAGAACAATCGCCCACAGAAGAAGAATTACTCGATAAAGAGTTTGATGCACTGACGAGTGACGAATGGGAACGGTTAAAGAAATACGTTCCACAAGCGAAGTATTTGGTTGCAGTGTAAGGAAACGGGTGGGCAGGATAGACCCACCTATTAGGAAGGAGCAAACTTAAATTTTATCCAAATAGAACAACACAACTCATCGGATAAACCAATGGAACCGATAGAAATACTAAACCAGTTCAATTCGTGCTATCTGAAGATTCAGGCGATTGCCCAAAACGAAAATTGGCTTTTGTTGATTGCTGAAAAGAAGATTGACCCAGAAGCAGCGACTCATTTGGGCGATGTTCTGCACTACTTGGGCGAGGCAATGGGGTGTGTAGAAGAAATTGTTGAGGTCAAGTTTAATCAGGAATCAGAATTATGAAATTCTATGCAACAAGTATTCCTCAATCTTTGCCAAGTTGGGCAACTGTTATATCGAATAATGCAGGTTTGATTGAAGTAGAAATCAATGATGAAGACCCTGTATTTCATTCAATCATAGAAGAATTATTTACTGAAATTCAACCAGGAATTACTGGTGTAAAAGCTAGCGATTTATGTAAAAGACTCAGCTTTGAGATGGTTGATACTAGCGAATAAAATTGACAACTAATATATACCAAACCCGACATCTTATGAAATTCACAACTGTACCTGTTAGCTACTCCGGGAAACTCAATCTTGGCAATTTTGAATCACTCGATTTAGGTTGCTCTCTATGGGCGAACTCACCACATCTAATTCGACTGTTGCTGGCTGTTGTTGCTCCTTTACACCACCCAGTGACTCCATAAAAGCGTCAATTGCCTTGGCTGCTGACTGCTTACCTGTTTTCAATTGGGAAAGGATATTTTCGCGTATTGCTGAATAATCTGGTATAATTTGCTGCTCAACAGAAGCAGCCTCTTGCGTTTGTAGGGCAACTTCACCCGAACCCTTTTCTATTAAGCCTTTTATCTGAGCGATCGCTTGGGCTAATTCTTGCCTAATCACCTGTTTTATCTCTTCCCCATCAGGTGTAGACGCAGAAGAAGCATTTACTTCCTGTTTAACTATTTCCTTAATCTCATCACCATTAGATAACGCCAGCCCAGCTTTTGTCTGACCCAGGATTCCCTGGAGCAATCTTGTCGCTGTATGATTTAATGACTCATTTTCGGAAATCTGCATTGCCGATAAAGCTTTGATTTCTGCATCAGTTAACCCAACGGAAATTGTCACCTTAGCCATAGTTTTGACTCCTGTAAATATTAATTTCGTGCATTGCCTTCATTAGAGAGAATCGCGCCGCACGAACAACGTTGCTCGCGTCATCCAAACTGGTAACTTCAGAAGTGAACGTCATGCTATTTGTTACATCCTCCGCTCAAGCTGTCCGTAAACGTTCAATGTCTCGAATTGGCGGCGCGCCAAACATACGCGCATATTCGCGGTTGAACTGTGAAGGGCTTTCATACCCCACATTATAGGCAGTATTAGTCGCATCAACATTCTCGGTAAGCAGCATCTGACGTGCTGTCAATAGCCTTAATTGTTTTTGATACTGCAACGGACTCATGGAGGTAACTGCTTTAAAGTGGCGGTGGAACGAGGAAGGAGACATATTAGCTGCAAGAGCCAGATCCTCAACTCGCAGCGGTTTTATAAAATCAGCTTTGATCCATTTGATCACCTCAGCAATTCGCTGCATGGTACTGCCAGATGTAGCAATCTGACGAACCGCTTCCCCTTGTTCACCCATTAGAAGACGGTAATAGATTTCGCGGATGAGATCATCGGTGCTAGGAAGGGAATATCCTGTGGGGCGTCTAGAAGCTTTGTCAGCCGGAGGGCGCAATCAATCAAGGGTGGCGAGGCATCGCTGATGAACCAGCCTCTGACTGATTCTTGCTTATTGATACTAGGGTTGGTTTGAGCAATGATCTCACAAAGTTGGGCTGGGTCTAGCTTCAGCTTAAATCCTAGATAGGGTTGCTCGGGTGTCGCCTCTACCGCACATCCACCTAAAGGCAAATCCACCGACACAACCAGATACTGAGCAACGCCGTACTGATAGGTTTCCTCATTCAGCAATACTGCTTTTTTGCCCTGCAACACAATAGCCAGAAGCGGTTCGCTGACACCTCTGATTGCGGTGTCAGGCTCACATTCCCGCATGAACCCTAAGGAATCGATTGCGGTGGCATGGGCACCATTTCCCTTGCCGTCAGTATGCCGATCAACTAATGCCGCCAGTTCTCCACACTTGCCGCTCACTGCCTCGTGATCAGGTGTCTCAATCCTCATACTGAATTCCTAACTAATGTAACCCTTATAATCTGCTCATTATAAAAAATATTTCTCCTGACCAAGCCTTACTTGAGAGGATTAGGCAATCATCTGCAAGGTTTGTGTATTTATACAAAAGCTGATCAAACCTACGATGAAACCATGCCGCAAGATAAGGCACAAGACACGAATAAATCAGCCCAGCCGTATCAATAATATTTTTGGCTTGCGCCTAGATATCTCGGCGCTTTCGCCCTCAAGGCGAAAGCGACGGCTGGGCTGATTTATTTATTGGATCTCCCTAAGACTGAAAATCGAAAGTTAAATCAGGAGAACTTTAATGAAAACACGTCAACTCGGCAAAGAACTGATAGTTTCAGAATTAGGGCTAGGCTGCATGGGTATGTCTGAGTTTTATGCGGGACGCGATGAGCAAGAATCGATCGCCACAATTCACCGCGCTTTAGAACTCGGTGTCACGCTGCTAGATACGGCTGATATGTATGGCCCCTTTACAAATGAGCAATTGGTAGGCAGAGCAATCCGCGATCATCGGGATCAGGTTGTTTTAGCTACAAAATTTGGTAACGTCCGAACCGAAGAGGGAGGTTGGCTGGGTGTGAGTGGTAAGCCCGAATATGTGTATCAAGCGTGTGATGCTTCATTACAACGCTTGGGAGTTGATGTGATTGACCTTTACTATCAGCATCGCGTTGATCCAACAGTGCCGATCGAAGAGACTATCAGGGCAATGTCAGAACTGGTGCAGCAGGGCAAAGTCCGCTATCTCGGTATGTCCGAAGCGGCTCCTAGCACAATTCGACGGGCACATACAGTTCACCCGATTACTGCGCTGCAAACGGAATACTCTCTGTGGAGCCGTGACCCAGAAGATGAGATTTTGCCGACTGTACGCGAGTTAGGCATTGGCTACGTGGCTTATAGCCCCCTTGGTCGTGGATTTCTCTCAGGACAGTTCACCAGCCCAGAAGATTTCGCCCAAGATGACTATCGCAGAAATGCACCGCGATTTCAGGGTGAGAATTTCTACAAGAATCTGCAACTGGTAGAACAGGTCAAAGCGATCGCTGAAGAAAAAGGCGTGACACCCGGTCAACTTGCCTTAGCGTGGCTACTGGCTCAGGGCGATGACATTGTGCCGATTCCAGGTACGAAGCGGCGGAAGTACCTGGAAGAAAACACTGCTGCGACTGAAATCATGCTGACTCCTGAAGATTTGAGCCGGATTGAAGCGGTTGCTCCCAAAGGAATTACCGCTGGGTCCCGCTATGCTGAACAACAAATGAAAGCGCTCAATCATTAAAAAATCTATGAAATACAAATTACTGGGAAAAAGCGGATTGCGGGTGTCGGAAATTTGCCTCGGCACAATGACTTTCGGCGAGGACTGGGGCTGGGGCGCAAGAAAAGATGAGAGCCGCCGAATTTTCGACACATTATATTGAGCAAAGTTTACAGTTTTTCGGTTTAGGCTTAACGAAGCGGTAATCTCGAAACGATTATATTTTTCAAAGATGACCTTCATTGATTCGCATCAACCGTTTCACGAGTGTTCATGTCAAGCGCATTATGAACGAACCGCTCGATTGCCCTGGACAAGATGACCTTCGGCACCCCGCGCTGGGGTGCGCCTGATAAATTTTATTCGCACCAACTCTGAAGCAGAGGTAAGTATGATCACACTTGAGAACAAAGTAGCTTTAGTCACTGGAGCCACATCAGGAATCGGGAAAGCGACTGCTCTAGCACTGGGAAGGGCAGGTGCAAAAGTCGTTTTTTCAGGCAGACGCGAGCCAGAAGGAGAGGCAACCGCTGCGCTCATGCGTAATGCTGGCGCTGAATGTTTATTTGTACGTTCAGATGTATCGAGTGAGGAAGATGTCAAAGCATTAGTGCAGAAGACGATCTATACTTACGGACGACTCGATTGTGCATTTAATAATGCAGGCATAGAGGCACCTCTAAAACCCCTTCACGAACACTCAATCGAGGACTTTGACAAACTTATGGCGATCAACGTGCGGGGACTATTTTTGTGCATGAAATATGAAATTAGGCAAATGCTGTCTCAAGGAGTTGGGGTAATTGTCAACAACTCCTCAATGGGAGGGTTAATTGCGTTTCCAGGAGTATCTCCTTACATCGCAAGTAAACATGCTGTTATGGGATTGACGCGCTCGGCAGCGCTCGACTATGCCAAACAGGATATTCGGATCAATGCGATTAATCCTGGCTTGATTGCGACTGATATGATTGATCGCCTTGTTGGCCAAGTAGGCAGCACCACAGATGATTTAGCGTCTACGGTTCCAATGGGGCGCATGGGTCAGGCAGAAGAAATCGCTCAAGCTGTGGTTTTTCTATGCTCTGATGCTGCTAGCTACATTACTGGACAATCTCTGGTTATAGATGGCGGATTCACGGCGAACTGATCAACATGGTTGAATATGCTTGTGTCCCCTAACGACATTAATTCACGACTCAACACGCGCAATACAACTTCTAGCCATCAAAAAAACAAAATTTACGTCAATCGTTTTTCGTTTTTGCAATAAAACTGGAGAATACATTGGAAGGTTCAATCAAGGAGCCGATTGGCTACGGCTTTGACTCAAATGGCAAGTGATCGCGCTTTTTTACATCTGCAATCCAACACTCACATTCTCCCTACCGTTGCCATATCCTGTCTTTATAAGAGCGAGGGTCACGGCTTTGCAGTGATTGGATTGCTAGTGATAAAGCCAATGCATCTATGGTGCTATTTTTTCTTTGAACTGCAACAAGCACAAAATCCAAGAACTCTAGTAGCTGGAATAGTCGTTGGCTTATTGGTTTTGGGATTACGCCCTGAGCGCTAGTAGTCTGCCAAGCTAACTTTGCTACGTTAAATTCGGATATAAACGCTGCATTTTTCGGCGAGCATCTTTGGTTTGGAAACCCCAATAGACACTGGCGTTTTGCTGATTACGTTGTTTCTCCCAAGCGGCAATCTCAGAAGTTATTTCTTAATTATCGATTGCAGTTGAGAAACTTCACCTTCATCCAAGTCAACAATGTACTTTTTCGCCATGTTATACCCCGTTTTTGGCTATTTTACCAATTAGAGGTTTTACTTAGCAAAGTTACCTTGGCAGACTACTAGTAGTGATGCCTACGGCGGCAAGCTACGCGTCGCTCGAATGACCCAAACCCATCAAGTAGTTAGCTATTATACGCAAATACCAAAAATTCAGTGCCTTGATAGATAAACTCTGCCATCTTGCACATACCCATCTTTTGATGTGCCTGAAGTGATGCTTTGTTGTTTGCCTTGATGAACAGTATCCCTTCTCGCTCTGGTAAAAAATCTTTCAATTTAGCAAACATTTTCGCAGCGATACCTTGCCCACGCATAGTTTCATCAACACAGATGGGGCCATATAAGTAAGCATCTTTTGTACCAACGTAGGCTTGTAACATTACCGCTATAATTGGTAAATTAGCACTTGTCTTTGACCAACTGAGTAAGAATCCTACAACTTGTCCATCTTTGTGGGCTACAACACAAGGCATTTTAGATATGGTCATCATCACTGCCTCTGGCTCAAGATGACCTAACAACATACCACCATGTTCTGCGTCATTGGCTTGCGCCAACTTGAGAATTCCAGTAACATCGCTGAGGCTGGCACGAGCAATCACGATATCATTGAGACACATATTTGGTTGGAATAAGTGGGGAGATACTCAAAATCAAAGAATTTTCTTTAATTTTATAAGAATAACAAAGCAGAGTAAATCAGAGATGTTGGGTTAAGTTGCTTTTAACACTCATGTTTGCTTGTAGGACTATTGCATCTGACAAAAATTATTTAAGTTAAAGTTGCACTTCTAACTCGCTCTAAACGTACTTATACGGGGAAGCAAGCTAGGCGTAGCGTTTCTAAGAGTTGGCTTTACGCTAGGCTATCATTTAGAACAAATAATCCTTATGCTTTTTTGACTCGGCAGGCAAAACATTTGAATGCTTGCTGTCCTGAGAGATTGTCATAATATTGTTTATCTATCAAGATATTAACTGACTCATAGTAGGGAGTTCCAAACTCTTCTGCCATTTTCTGCCCAGGCCCGAACCAGCCAGGGACAAAAATAGTGTCTTCTCGAATTCCTGACCAAAGCAATGCAGTGCCAGTGATTGCTCCTCTGGGGCTTTCAACTATGATTTCATCACCATTTTTAATCCCTGCTTTTTTTGCTGCTTCTGGATGGATTTGTACTAAGCGAACACCATTCATTTGCTTGCCTGTATAAGTCCAGTGAGTTACAGAGTGGAAATGAACTACACTCGATCTACCAGTTATTCCCATCAGTGGGTACTGCTTGTGTACTTTCCCAGAAGAGATTTTTCCTAATTTAATGTTTTGAGTCAGTGCCTGTGGATTCACAGGATTTTTTACCAACTCAGATGTGTATTCAATGGTAGGATGCTTACCTATTACCTCTGGATGGGTATAGAAGCTTGGTAGAGCAGAGTGTCCAGCCTCAGCTAGCCGACTTTGCAATTGGGGAGTATAAATTTCTACTTTCCCACTGGGAGTTAGGAATCGCTTACCAATATTATCAGGGTTAAGAGCTGATGCGGCTTCATACCAAGATGCATGATCTAGGTAAAGTGTACTCACACCAGGATGATCTACTGTGGGACAAGGCCAACGCAAGGGTTCTGTTCTTTGAGATAGTCTCTGTTGGGTCATACCTCCCATTGCTGGAGTATTCGCTACAAAAGTTGCCCACAGATGACGATAGTCTTTCCAAGAATCAGGAAAGTTGTCCCTCCAGTATTCAGGCGGATTGCGTTTGTCTAATTTCGCTGTGGCGTGTGCTAAATCAATCCAGATATGCCAATCTGGTTTCGACTCACCCACCGGAGTAACCACTTGTTCTTGCCAACGGATTGCTCGATCATCCCGCCGCATATAAACGGTTTCCATTTCAAAACCACTGGTTACGGGCAAAATAATATCAGCATAGTAGGCTGATTCTTCCATAAACAATCCAGTGTAAACATAAAATTCTAATTGCCGATAAGCCTGTTGTACTTTAATTGTGTCTGAACAAGCCAACAGAGGATTCCCCTGAGTAACGATCGCTTTGAGTTGATAAGGTTCACCTGAAATGATCGATTCTGCAAAATAATCTGGCCCAACTGGTAGTGCAATATCTTTGCTAGGTGTTTTACCAATAATCGCTGGCAACTTCAATTCCCCCGGCCAGGTATTGTGCATGAAATTGCAACCACCACCAGGAATACCAATATTACCTGTAATTGCTGCTAGGAATGTCAAACAACGGTAAGTGTCAAAAGCCCCCAATTGATGAGAAATCCCAGCGTTGCAGAAAATAGCGGCAGGCTTAGTTTTGGCATAAGCCTCAGCTAGAAGCCTAATTTTTGATGCTGGAACATCCGTCACTTTGGCTGCCCACTCTGGTGTATAACCAGAGCTTTTTAAGTGATTTTTCAGTTCATCAAAACCCAGTACCCACTTTTTTACAAAAGCAGCATCGTATAAGTTGTTAGTCACGATGTGATAGAGCATTCCCAAAACCAAGGCCAAGTCAGTGTGTGGTTTCGGTGCAATCCACTCATCAGCTTGCGCTCCTGTAGGAGTCAAGCGCGGGTCGATGACTACTAATTTGGCTTTGGTCTGAACACGACTTCTGAGAAGATAGGCAAAGGTTACAGGATGCGTTTCCGCTTGATTCGTACCTAAAAATAGAAGGAATTTGGCACTTCCCAAGTCTTCTTTTTTAGTCGCATCATCAATTCCGTAACCGTTTGTAAAATTACCCAAGCCAAATGTCCATGCCAAAGCATTGCCGCCTGCATCGTTGCATACAGGCCCAACATCAGTATTATTCGGACTGCCCAGCAGACTAAAGTAGCGCCCGACCAGAGAACCTGTCCCCCGTGGGAGTCTGCCAGAGGTTTTGTTGGCGATCGCTCTGGCAAGACCTGCATCTCTGAGTGCCAAAAACTTGCTAGCTATAATTGAAAGTGCTTCATCCCAAGAAATTGGCTCAAATTTAGAATTGCTGTCACCTTTGTTTCCACCAACCCGCTTCATTGGGCTTTTCAAGCGAAAACGATTGTAGACTAGCTGGGTCATCATTGGCCCCTTGATACAAAACCCACCAGCCTGTACTGGGTCATTTGGTTCACCTAACACATCTATGATGCGTCCGTCTTTGAGATGAACTTTCAATCGGCACAGAGAATTGCAGAATTGACAAGCGCTATCTATAATCTTATCTGGCTCTAGGGCAGCCGATTTCTGAATAAAATCAAATTCAGTACTTTGGAGAGGGATTGCCTGATCCTGCCCAGGACTTGCAGCATCTGCCACTTCTTTTTTTAGTAACTCTGCTGCACCTACAGCAGCTGTACTAATAGCTACCCCTTGGATAAAACCACGCCGTGAGGTCTTCTTCCTACCTTTTGATGTCATGGAGATCCACTCCCTAGATATTGCGCTTATTACAGCATTTCACAAATGAGGGTGCAATTTAACTGCATTCTAAAATAGATAGCACTTGAACAACCTTGCCTCTTTTGACAACCAATTCACAGACAAGCCTAAGTAAAAAATTTTTCTGATTCCTGGAAAAACAACTTAGCAAATGCCCAAGGGGGCATTATGTTTTTTGACAGAGAACTGCAAAGTTTTACTTAATAACTTAGTCTGAAAATTGACAAACACAGATATTAATAATTGTCTTCAACGCAAATAGTTCTCTTTATTTTAAAAGAACCTACGCCCTTGGATGGTTACATTTCATTCAGGTATACCCAAAGTTTTTAATGTCAAAAGTTTTACGATTTATTTGTCAGAAATTTTCTGCTTTGGCCGAAACCACTTGAGACTAAAGACTGATTTCTCAATTTATCGACACCAGTAATATTAGAAATTAGATGTATTTTTTGGGATATAAAATAACATATTTTTCAATTGTTACCATGTCCTATACTGTTTTACCTCAAGAGGGTTCTCAACAACAAGTAATATCCCTAACTAGAGTAGTACAAAAGGACTCTCCTGGCGGATTAGATGTTTTATCAAGGAGGGGAAATCCCACCTAGAAATCTGCCAGGGTAAAAAATAATTTTCGCCTCAAGAAATAAAAATTTTCCACTACCGAATTTTTCAGATGGTTGAAGTCAACTTTAATGTTTGGGGTAACGGTTCTATCAACCGTTCTGGGCACATTACTTCTGAGGCACCAACCTATATTGTTATTCATGGCTATCAAAGCACTGGTGGCAATGCAGGCAATAACTACAAAGCCGCTGACTGGATGGAAAATATAGCCCAAACCATTCGGCAACGTGAGTCAAATGCTAATATCATTCTTCTAGATTGGGAAGAAGGAGCTAGTTCCCTGTGGTATCCCACTTCCGCCGCCAGAACACGCGATGTCGCCAATCAGCTAGCTACCTACTTAATAAATAATGGTGTAGATCCGACTTACACCAACCTGATCGGGCATAGTCTGGGAGCGCACATTGCTGGATTCACTGCTTCAACCTACCGTGAATCTACAGGGCGTTCTCTTGCTCAAATAGTAGGACTCGACCCCGCAGGACCTGAGTTTGAAGACAAAGCCGCAAGCGATCGCTTAGATCCAAGCGATGCTAATCGAGTTGTATCTTTACATACTAGTGAATCTTTGGGTTATGATTCTCAGTTGGCTACCTTAGATATTTATGCAAACTGGAATGACTTATTCCAGCCTGGACAGTGGAATTTTGCTGGCAATCACGGTTATGCCCATATCCTTCCTTTATACAGAATTACTCCAAGGCAATAGTTTTACCCAGTCCAACGGTATTCTCTTGAACTTGAATACAATAGTCAATGCTGAATTTACTGGGTACAACGATGCCAGCACAAAAAGCAATTTGGCTATTGTTGCTCTGAATCTTTTGGGTACTGCTAACAACGACACACAAGCGGGTGGTGCAGCCAATGATACCATCCGTGGTAATGTAGGAATTGACTACATTACAGGTGGCGATGGTGACGATTCCGTGTTTGGGGACGATAATAATGATCTTCTCTATGGTGGACGTGGGAATGATTCTGCCTTCGGCGGCACTGAGAGCGATCGCCTATTTGGAGATGAAGGTGGCGACATACTTACAGGAACAGATACAACAACAAGAGGTATTGCTGAAGTTGACCTTTTGACTGGCGGCGCTGGGAGTGATCAGTTTGTGCTAGGTATTACTGTCGGTGTCTTCTACAGCGATAGCAATATTAGTACTTCGGGACTGGGCGACTACGCTCTGATTGCTGATTTCAATGCCACCGAAGATACGCTGCAATTGTCTGGCTCCAACTCGAGCTATAGCTTGGGAGCAGCGCCAACTGGTTTGGCTACAGGTACAGCCTTATTCCTGAATGAAACTAGTCCTGAACTAATTGCGATCATTCAAGGTTCTAGCAACCTCACCCTTAGTGCCAGCTATTTCCTTACTGTCTAAAACATTATCTCAAATACAACTTAAATTTCTTTATCAAGTTTTAAACTTGCACTAATCAAAGCTTTCTATTTTTTATGATGCCTAGATAAATAATTAAAAGTAGCTAATAAAACCAGTAACTTGAGATTAATAACCCAAATTGTTAGTTAACTTGGTACTGCTCTTTAATGGCAACTGTTCATACACTAACACTGACTAAATCAACATCAGCAAGCCATATTGTTCTGCTTTGGGTAGACATTTCTTCTAAAGTTGGGGAGCGCCACTCTACCCCATAAAGCCAATTATCTTTGAGACTAAAAATCCCTTGAATAATACGGCGTGTTGGCTGTTCACCGAAATCAACCTCAACTA
>NZ_JACJSI010000151.1 GCF_014698065.1 Nostoc flagelliforme FACHB-838 | reverse complement strand
AACTAATAAAAAATCTTGGCGATATCCTCGTACACTATCCACACCACCCGCGCCAAACTGTTCTAGCGGCAAAAGTGTAGTAGTAGCTAGTTGCGTATTCAGATGCAGCAACATTAAGGTATCACGAGCTAAAAGGCGTGCCCACTGCGCTTGCCCCTGCCATGAAAAGAAGCGGCTGTCGGGAGCCTCTTGGTTAATCGTGGCATCGAATGCTCCCAGTCCGAGGCTGAAATGCAAGCCCACATAAGTGAAAACATCTGCAACTTAAAGTTGCAGATACAGAGAGCAGTTAAGATGAGTTTTCTAACGTACTCCAGTCACTACCATTTCAAATTTGGGAGGCATCATAATGAGTCCTTGGCGAATAGGCTTTATAGGACGGGGAGTAATTAATGCTAATTGCAACCGTGACAAAATAGTTGCTAGCACAAGTTTAATTTCAAGTTGTGCTAAAGCTGCGCCAATACAGCGGCGATTGCCACCACCGAATGGTAAGTACTCGTATGGAGAAAATTGTCTTTCTAAAAAGCGTTCTGGTTTGAAACTTTTTGGTTCATGGTATACTTCTTCTCTTTGATGAGCCAAGTAAATTGAGACGTTCACAATTGTTTCAGGTTCAAGCTGATAGCCTAGAATTTCCATAGGCTTTTGTACAACCCGCGCAAAAGCGTTTAAGGCGATTGGATAAAGACGCAATGTTTCAGAGCAAACTGCACTAAGATAAGGTAGTCTAGCCACTTCGCTCTTATCTCTAGCAGGAATGAGAGGGTTAAGTTCAGACAAAAGCTTCTCTTGAACTTCTGGTAAGTAATGGCTCCAGTACAATGCCCAAGAGATAGCTGATGCAGTGGTTTCATAACCAGCAAAAATTAGTGTTAGTAAAGAATCGCGTAGTTCAATATTTGCCATTGATTCTCCAGATTCGTCACGCGCTTCTATAAGCATGGACAGAATGTCTTTAGTTGAAGGATTGTCTTGTAATCTCCGTTCAGCAATAAGAGCATATACTACTTGATTGATCTGCTGTATCTGACGCATAAGATTTGTTTGTAAACTCCAGGTTTCTAAATCTTTTTGAAAGACGGGCAGGAATAGTAGAAGTATAGAACTTAAAGGATGGTCAAAAGTTTCAAACAGCGAACTAAGCATCTGTCTCAGTTGATTGTAATAATTGCCCGCTTGCAGTCCAAACACAACACTAAGAATAACACGCAGAGAAATTTCTCTCATAACTGAGTGAACTACAAAAAACTTTCCAGGATGCCACTGGCTTATAACTTCTTCAGTAATCGCACAGATAATCTGGCTATACTCGCGCATTCGTTCTGAATGAAAAGGAGGCAACAGCAATCGTCTTTGGCGTTGATGATGTTGATCTGTAAGAAAGATGATAGAATTTTCTCCTAACAATAGTTTTGTTACATTACTCTTTTGAGTAGAGCTAAGATATTCTGGATCAGCTGTAAAAATTCTTTGTATAGCCTCTGGGCTACTAAAGTAAATGATGGCAGGAAGCTCGTTCTCAAGAACTCTGAAAGTATCACCATATTCTTGATGCCAGTTATCTAAAGTTTCTAATGGGCGAAACAAAAACTGGATTTTTTGCAATAAAGATGAAGTTCTTGATCCTTGAGGCATAGACATGATAAGTTTATTCCGCTATTTGAAATTGTATAGGACATTTTATCTTATAAAGATTGCCAATCTATATCATTTTGCTCAATAATTATCATAATGAGTTTGATAGCTAATAATGAAAAATACATCCGGTTACTTTGCTTCTGTTATACTTTTATATTTCGATATTTTCTTTTTACTTATTTCTCCTGTTCATGCACAAGTAATTCCAGATACAAGTCTCCCCAACAATTCCCGCGTTACTAATCAGGGGGACAACAGCCTTATTGAGGGAGGAACTCAGGTAAGTGGCAACCTCTACCACAGTTTTGAAAAGTTTTCTATTCCTACTGGAAGCGAGGCTTATATCAATAACTCTTTAGAGGTTCAAAATATTATTAGCCGAGTGACAGGCTCATCCATCTCTAATATTTATGGCTCAATTCGAGCTAACGGGAGTGCAAATTTGTTTTTGATTAATCCAAATGGGATTTTTTTTGGTCTTGGTGCTTATCTTAATATCGGCGGCTCTTTTTTAGGCAGCACTGCTAGTAGTATTAATTTTCCTGATGGTACTCAATTTAATGCTACGAATCCTCGATCTAATACAATACTATCCGTAAAAGTTCCTCAAGGATTACAGTTTGGAGAAAATCCTGGTTCAATTAACGTGCAGGGAACTGGACACACACAGTTTATATTCGGTAATCAGGTTGCAGCTTCTATCACTTTAATAGGGGCAGGAGAAAGTCAAAATGGACTGCGTTTGCAACCAGGTAAAACCTTTGCTTTGATAGGAGGTGATGTTTCATTTAATGGTGGCGTAGTGACAGCCCCTTCTGGTGGGATCGAAGTAGGCAGTGTTGATAGTGGTACGGTTAGATTGATACCCGGTGTTTCAGGATGGAGTTTTAATTATGAAGGAGCAAAAAACTTTAGAAATATTAGATTTACTGGACAGTCTTTATTAGATGCTAGTGGATTCCAGTTTGGAGATATTCATATTCAAGGTAAAAATATAAATTTCACAGACGGTTCACTAGCTTTAATTGCGAATTTTGGTTCTCTTAGCTCAGGAGCAATACGTGTAGATGCATCTGAAACTTTAGATATGACAGGAATAACATCTTTTAATGTACAACCATTTTTAGGTGGAACGAGAATTAATAGAGGTATTATCACTTCAACTGAATCTGGTAAAGGAGCTGATATTATTATTTCATCGAAAAGACTAACTGTTAGAGATTCTGAAATTATCGCTCTTTTAACTTTTGGTACTGGCAATAGCGGAAATTTAATTGTAAATTCTTATGAATCAATTGAAATACTTGGCAAAGCAGACAATGAAAGCTCTGGAGTTAGTTCTACACTTAGTACTGTAACTTATGGTTCTGGTCAGGCGGGTAAAATCAATTTATCGACTAATAAATTATTAATTCAAGATGGAGGAGCTTTGCAGTCTTCAACCTTTAGTGACGGTCAAGGAGGTGAGATAAACGTAGATGTTTCTGAAGTTTTAAATATATCAGGAGGTCATGCTGATTTCGTATTGTTCGCTCCTGAAGCAGAGCCTATTCCTACTTTTTCACCAAGTAATATAGCTTCGTTATCTATTTCTGCTGGTAATTCTGGCAATATAAATATTAAAACAGGACAATTAATAGTTGAAAATGGAGCTGGAATTTCGGCATCTGGGCTAAAAACTGGTAATTCTGGTTACATAAATATTGACGCTTTTAAATCTGTTGATGTTAGTGGAGTAAGCTCAGTTAATCCTTCTTTAAATCCTAGTAAAATTGTATCCTCTGTAGGTACTGGCGACCCTTTTATAAGTTATATATACAACCTTAAAGAACCGCCAAACGCTGTATCGGGAAACGTTTTTATCAATACACCAAGCTTAAATGTGAAAAATAGTGCTTCGGTTACAGTTAGAAACGATAGTACAAAAAACGCTGGAACACTTAGAGTTAATGCTTACTCTGTTCGCCTAGATAATAAAGCAGAAGTTTCTGCTTCAACTAAAGGTGGTGAAGGTGGCAACATCATTTTTGACTCTCAAGATTTACAATTGCGTCGAGGCAGTACCATTACCACAAATGCCGGTGGTAATGGTAATGGAGGCGATATAACTATCAATACGGGTACGTTATTTGCACGAGAAAACAGCGATATTACAGCGAACGCAGTTGAAGGGCGGGGCGGCGATATTGTAATTAATGGTATAGGAGTCTTCTTCGCTCCAGGTAGCGAGGCTACAGCAACCTCTGAAAAAGGAGTTAACGGTACAGTTGTGATTAATGCACCAAAAGTTGGTTCTAGCAAAGAGATAATAGCCCCATCAGGAATTCAGCCACCCGAACCTGCTCTGGATTGCACTGCACGCTTGGGAGATGCAGCAGAGTTTGTGGATGTAAGAACAGGAGTTATTCCGGCTAGTCCCACTGAGAACCTCAACAGCTTTTATGGTTGGACTGATGAGTTTATCCCTACCTCAACTCTCCAATTTAAGGAGATTATAGAATCAACTGAAGGTGAATTACCCCCCAAGCTTGTTGAGGTGCAAGAAGTGATAGATAATGGTGACGGAACAATAAGTTTCACAAAAAGACCGTCTAATAAAGTTGCATACACTTTTGGAGCAGATGCTCCTTGCCACCGCTCTGAGGAATTTGAAAAATCAGATGAGCAGAAATAAGAAATAGTAACTAAAAGCATTAATCTTAGTTATCTATAAGGATAAAATTCTTAACAAAAACACGTCAAGATGAGCGTATAAATTGGAGTTTAATTAGCAGATAAATAAACTAGTTCAAATTCCCATCAAATTTTAGTTATTACGTGTTCAACAAGACAGTGGTGAGATTTAGTCCCACCACTAACCGATCTAATTTCTATATTTTAACTTTTTTAATACTTTAAAAAAGTTGCTTTTACTTATACTACTAGGAACATTTTGGTCATGCCAAAATTCAAATATTTAAATAATGCTTGTGAAGCAACTTTTCTCCTAACTGTTTTGAGTTTAGCAATCAAGCCTGTACTAGCACAAGTAGTAAATCTAGGTCAAGTCCCTACACAAATCCCAATAATACGAGAGCCTCAAAAAGTTCCATCTCCCTTGCCTTCAAGTGGAGAACAAATACTAGAGCCTCCTTCTATAAAGTCTCCTCCTAAAATCCCTGATTCAAATCAAGTAACTTTTAAAGTTGACCGATTTGTATTTAAAGATAATACAGTATTCACTACACAACAATTAGAGGCAGTAGTAGCACCTTATAGAGGAAGAAAAATTACTATTACTGAATTGTTTGATGCTCGAAGTGCCGTCACCAATTTGTATGTAAACAGAGGATACATTACTTCTGGAGCTTTTATCCCATTTGATGAAAATCAAGCAACGAATGCGAGTGGAGCAGTAATCACTATTCAGATAGTTGAAGGAAGACTGGAGAAAATTAACGTTATAGGCGGCTCACGCTTGGAAAACTACATCCTTTCCCGCCTACCAAGCCAAAATGAAGTTATTAATAGTAATCAAGTTACTGAAGCTTTATTGGTATTGCAACAAGATCCTTTAATTGAGGCAATTTCGGCAGAGTTAGATAAAGGTTCTCAAGTTAGTAAAACTGTCTTGAACGTTTTAGTGAAGCAACGAGAGCCATTTAAAGCAGAAGTCATTTTAGACAATCATCGTTCACCTGCTGTTGGTAGCTTTCAACGTGGAATTCAACTAAATCATGCTAATCTTTTAGGGCTGGGTGATAGCTTGAGTGTTGGATATCAAAATACTGAAGGAAGTAATACTATTGCAACCAGCTACTCTATCCCCATCAACCCACAAAGCGGGACTTTACAGTTGTCCTATGTGAATGCTTCGACCAATATTATTGAACGTCCACTTAGTAATCTAGATATTCTGTCTAATGCTCGTGCTTACCAATTTACTTATCGTCAACCATTAATTAAAAAAGCCGACAACAAAACCTACCAAGAATTTGCTTTGGGATTGACGTTTTCCCGGCTCGAAAGCGAATCATCAATTGATGGCACTCCATACCCGTTAACTAAGGGAGCAGATTCAACAGGACGTACACGAATTTCCGCTGTGAGATTTTTCCAGGATTGGACGCAACGCTCCCTCAAAGGGGCTTTGTTATTACGCTCTGGCTTTAGCTGGGGTATTGGTGCATTTGATGCAACCATTAATAGTTCTGCTCCTGATGGCCGATTTTTTTCTTGGCAAGGTCAAGCGGCGTGGCTGCGGCAGTTGTCTAGTGATGTAGTTTTCTTGGGAAGGGCAGAAATACAATTAGCAAATAGACCTCTTGCCGCGTTAGAACAATTCAGTTTAGGCGGCGCAACGACTATACGTGGCTACCGTGAGGATACCTTTGTAACTGACAATGCAGCTCTTGTTTCTGCGGAGTTACGTATAAAAGCTTGGACAGGAGAAGAGGGAGAAATCCAGGTGATACCATTTATTGGATTAGGGACTGCTTGGAACAATGGTAAATCTGATGAGTTAAACCCAGATTTTGCAAGCACTTTAGCTTCTGTAGGATTAGGCTTGCAGTACCAGTCAGGCGATCGCTTTAATGCTCGACTCGACTGGGGACTTCCTTTGATTTCAGTTGATACAAATACGGACTCTCGAACATGGCAAGAAAACGGCGTTTATTTATCCATTACTTATGGAATTTGAAATACTTAAGCTTAGGGCTATCTTTGAGTCTGCTGGTAATTTTGTGTCTGGGAGAAGCAAAATCTCAGCCCACCCCTTCTGAACATTCTTATGCACAAAGCCTTACTCAAGGAGGATATCAGCAACTTCATCGAGGGCAAGTTGAAGCCGCCCAACAAACTTGGCAAGCAGCTTACAAAGCTTACAAACGATTAAACGACTCTAATGGAATGACCGGTAGCTTGATTAATCAAAGCTTGGCATTTCAGGCTAGTGGTATGTACCCTCAAGCTTGCCAGGTTCTCGTTGAAGCTTTGGAAATGAAAAATTGGCTTTGTAATAGTTCACTTCAAGAAAGGCAATACTCTTTAGAAGAATCTCAAGAGCGATTGAGCCTTGCTTTACAAAAGCAACCAATGTTAAAAGTGCGAGTAATCGCACTCCGCAATTTAGGTGACGTCTTACGAATGCTTGGGGATTTAGAAGCCTCTTTAATTGTCTTATCAAAGTCTTCTGTAATGGCTAAAAGGCTGAACTTAGAATCAAATTTTAATAATCAATTATTATTAAGTCAAGCGAATACGGAACGCACTCTTTATAATCAAGCTAAGAGCCGATATCAGATGATGGACGATCCGGAAGGCAAACAAAAGGTTTTTATAACAGCTAAATCTAAAATTAATTTGGCTTTCGAGCAATATCAAAACCTGAGAGATATTCCGGTACTGCCACAATTATATCAATTAAGTTTATTACTAGAAATGGAGAAATGGCCCGATATAGCAAATGTAGATATTGACACCAGAAGGCAAGCTATTAAAACTTTAATCAAACAATTATTAACAACACCAAATCAGTTTGAGCAACTTCCACTAATCGAATCTATTTATGCTCGACTGAATTTTGTAGAAACTTTAACACGAATCGCTGAAAATAGTAAGTTAAAACAATTTATCTTCCCTAATGGTGAAAACTCATTAAAAGCAGCGTTGTTCCTTGCTCAACAAGCCCAATCATTGGCTCAAAAGTTAGATAATGAACGAGCAGAATCTTATGCTTCAGGAACTATTGGTAACATTTATGGCTCTTTAGGGCAAGAACTTGAATCTAAAAAATCTTTAGAACAAGCAGTGGGGCTAGCCCAATCAGTTAAAGCTACGGACATCGCTTATAAGTGGCAATGGCAACTAGGACGCTTGTATCAGCGCACTAATAATTTTAATAAAGCGACGCAAGCATATACGGCTGCTATCAATAGCCTTGATCAAGTTCGAGGTAGTATTTTAGCTATTAATCCAGAAATTCAGTGGGAATTTAAAGAAAAAGTTGAACCTGTATACCTAGAATATATGGAGTTAAATTTATCTGAGAATAACCCCAACTTAGTAAAAGTAATCAAAACTCAAGAAAAACTAAAAATTGCTGAATTAGAAAGTTTTTTACAGTGCGGTAAACTAACATCAGTTTCTTTAATTGATAGTCCTAGAGTAGCTAACTTACCACCAATAATACATTTAATTAAATTAAAAAACCGAGCGGAAGTAATTGTTCAAACTCCGCAAGGTTCTCTTTATCGACATACTGTAGATTTCCAGCTACTTAGCGATAGTATTGATAGTTTAGTTTTTGGCGTTCAAAATCAAGAACTTATTGGAATCCGGCACTCTAATTTACTAGTTTACCCTCAAACTATTTATAATTTAGTATTTGCACCTATCAAAAAGCATTTACCTGATTCCGGTAATTTAATATTAGTGCTAGATACTTACTTTCAAAATCTACCTATTTCTATGTTGTACGATGGAGAAAATTATCTAGTAAAGCATTACAATATTTCAACGGCTTCAAGTTCTAACTTTTGGCAGAGCCGAGCTTTAAATCCAAAAAATATCAGAGCATTAATTGCAGGGATTTCTGAGATAGGACCTAGTTTCAATAATTCGTTAGTTCCTGAAAGTTTTAAAGCTCTCCCTGAAGTTGAAAAGGAGGTCGCAAGCATTAAAACAAAAACTGCTCCAGGATCAGAACTACTACTCAACGCCCAATTTACCACAGACGACTTTCAACGAAAGATGGAAGATAATCAACTTGAAGTTGTTCATCTTAGTACTCACGGTCAATTTAGCTCTGACCCGGAAAAAACTTTTGTCTTAGCTTGGGACGTTCCTGTTACTGTTAAAAAACTGAAATTTTTACTAAAAACTGAACGTTCTGGAATTGATCTACTTGTCCTAAGTGCTTGCCAAACAGCGAAAGGGGATCGGCGTTCGGCATTAGGAATTGCTGGTATCGCATCTCAAGCAGGTGCGCGTAGTACAGTTGCTAGCCTATGGTTAGTAGAAGCAGAATCTACTACTTTACTAATGGAAGAATTCTACAGAGGCTTGAGAAATGGTCTACCTAAAGCTGAAGCACTGCGCTTTGCACAATTAAAGCTAATGTCTAATCATAAATATGAGCATCCTTACTTTTGGGCCGGATTTGTTCTGGTTGGCGACTGGCTTTGAAACGTGTTGGTCTGACAACCATAATTTGGCAATTTAATATGAGTAAAACTGTGGACAACTTATGGTTGTTGTCGCAGCGACAATTCTAGTCCTGCTTGCGCTTTAGCTAATTCATTTAAATCCCCTCCAAGCTTCGCATATTGCATCGCTATCCTATATTTAGGACTTGCCAATTGAGGCAAGCCTACATCTAAATAACGGTCTCCTAACGCTCGATAAATAGTAGGATTTTGAGTTCTTGCTTGAATTCGCTCCTTCAAAACCTCAATTGCTTCAGTTAGCAAGTCGTTTGCTTTATATAGATGATTAAGGTCTACAGCTAACTCATCTGGAGATAAATTCAGAGTTTGTATGCGCTCAATGATAGCTTTTGCCTGCTGCGCTTTGTCAGCGTGCATTATCATCAAGATAGAGGATTTGCCAATAAAGTCTTGTTCCGCCATTTTAGCAAGTACATTTACCTCGTAGATAATTCCAGATCGCATAGCCGGTTCATCTTTGGGGTAAAGCAGTGAAGTTGAATTAACTTCTTTTGACCACTCGACTCCTGTACCTTTGATTTGCACTATATAGCCGCTAGCATTCCGAACAGGAGTCCAAGATAACGTCGGACGGGTATTTAAGATTAAAGGACTATAAGGAGTAATTAGTGTAGGTCTATTTTCATGCTCATTTGGGCCTTTAACTTTTAAACAAGCGCCTCTACTTCTAGAAACACAATCTTGACTTGGGCTATTAAGAAGCGTTGAGCATTGCTCACCAATAATACCACTATAAAGTTGTAAAATATTTCCGTCTGCATAACAAAACACTTCGACTGTAGCTCCGTTAGCTGATTGCAACTTATCCTGTTTGCAAACTTGGCTTCCTACTACCTTATGTAAATCACCATTAATAATTCGAGCCACAGGCGCACATTCCTGTTCTATTGAATCACTTGTTGCTACTGATGGGCGCTGACCCCATGCACTGCTAAAGTTTGAAAAAATTAGTATTGATGCAATCGCTGCAATTTGGGCTTGAAAGACTTTTCTTTCTCCTTGGACTGTTGATTTTGGTACAATCAGCATCATATTTATCAAGCTACTTGCAATTTAATTGACAGCATACTGGAAATGGCATGTTTAGGTCAATTTTTCTGGAGCAGACGCTGTAATACTTGTTCTCTCCATTTTTGTACCTCTGGTAGGCCAGATCTTGATAGCAAACACACTTCCCAATATATTTTGGCTTTATTCAAGTTACCTACTACTTCATACGTTTGTGCTAGTAAACAGTAGGCATCTACTCTTTCCGAGTCCAGCTTTACTGACTTTTGCAAGTAATCTTCTGCTTCTACATAGCGCTGCTGCTTAAATCTTGCCCAGCCTAAATTTTTGTACAGCCCAGCTTGCCATTCAGGATTTTTGGTACGGCTTAAACCTTGAATTGCAAGTGTTGCTGCCTCAGAGTATTTTTCTTGTCTGTTCTTTATTCGCGCTAAATTGCTGACAGCATTCATTGCTTGGTTGTTACTATACTGAATCGCTAATTTGTACTGCTCCTCTGCCAAGTCGTATTTTCCTTGGTCATCGTAAAATTTTCCTAGTCCATATCGTGCTTCCCAGGTATTGGGTTGAAGTTTAAAAACTTTCTCATAGTTGTCATTTACACATTTAATATCGTAAAGTTGTTGACAAGCTAGCGCTAAATTACTATATGCTGCTACATCTTTTGGATTATATATTGTTGCTAAATAATAATATTTTCTAGCTACGCTGGGTTCATCCAAATGACGAGAACCTTCATAAAAGTAGTAGCTAGACAATAACAATCTATATCCTTCATAACCACTAATAAATAAGACTACCAATAAACTAATTAAACTAAATCTGAATATCTTAGACTTAATTACTCGATTTATCTTTGATTTTAGCGGTAAACGTTGTAAACGCTGCAAGATTACTTGAGTACTTTGTGGCCGCTGCCCTGGAAATAGAGACATCAAATCATCAATAAAATCAGCTAGAGATTTATCTATATGAGGTGCTTTTTGCCTCCAAAGTAGTTTCCCTGTTTTCTGGTCTATTTTAATTTCAATTAGCGAAATAGCAGTAAGTAAGTAAACAAAAGTTCTGCCCAAGGCGAAAAAGTCTGACTGCGGTACAGCCTGCCCATGAATTTGCTCAAACGGAGAATAACAAGCTGTTCGGACGACAGTTATTTCGTGTCCGCTGCCTAATCCTGTCTTAGTTCCTCCACTAGTACTAACTTTCGCTAAGTAGGTTCTAGTAATCTGTCGCCCTGCACCAAAATCAACAAGAGCTAATTTCCCATCAGGTTGATGAATAATATTATCTGGTTTGATATCTCTGTGGAAAAAACCAGATCGATGCACAGTATCAAGAATATTAATTAGTTGTGACAACCAATCTAATGAAAGACGTTGAGTAATTCGCCCATGATTTTTTACCCATTCAGCTAGGTTTTCTCCTTCAAACTTTTGCATTACTATGCAATGTAATTGCAAAAGTTTATCATTTAGTGCAAAAGTAAAATAATCATCTTTAGTAGACTTAGGAATTCCCGAATGTTTAAGGATTTGTAATATAATTGCTTCTCGCTGAAATAGTTCAACTATTTTAGTATCGTCACTCCATTTCAGTACCTTCATAACTCTTATTTCACATTTTGGATGCAATTTTGTGCCAGTGTCTTCAACCTCAAAAACATCTGTATAAGTAAATTGATTTTCCAATGAACTTAACGGACGCAACAACCGAATACGTCCGTTTATTAGCAAAGTATTGCCACAGGCTAAACAATTTTCAGTTTCATCAGGATTGTGGCGTTGGACGCAAAGTGGATTTATGCAGTAAACCACATTTACTCCTACATAAAATGACTTGTCGCCATTTTATTTTCTTCTTTATTTACTAAACCAAGAGGATCGACTAAAATATACTTTTTAACAACTGGCTGTAAGCTATAACTAACTTCTTGCTTACTTGATTTTTTACTACTTTCAATTAATGAGCGGCGCTCTAAAACGTCTATCGCTGTTATTAGTTCAGAAATTGAAACTTCTAGAGATGATTGCTCCTTTAAGCCGTCAACAAGCTTAGAGAAAGGAATAGGAGTAGGAATTTTTGACATCTGACGTGCCAAATAAATCATGATTTGCTTTTGAAGATCATTCAAAAATCCAGCTTGCCCAAACTGTACATGTAGCATTGCTTGGATTTGAGGCCCCATCATAGTAGTACTATACTCAAAAAATCTTTCTACACTTCCCTCAAAAAACCGATGAATTTTATTAATAACTGCTTCTAATTCTGATGGATTTCCACGATACATTTCAATTAGTTGCCGACATTTCTCTCCACCTAAACCTTTTTCATGTATCATTTGTAGCGCTGCCCTCTCCTCTAAGCCTTCTAGTTGTAAAGAGAAAAAAGAGAAGCTTGTAGTTAAATGAGTAATTTCTTCTAAAGGTATCTGACTTGTTAAAATAATGTAACTTTGATGGTCTTCGTTTGTAAGCCCAACAAAGAAATCTTCATATTCTAATTTCTTTTCATAATTATTTATTTCTACTAGCTTTTCAAATCCATCTAGCACTAACAAACAGCGGTGCGCCTGAAACTGCTTTGATAACAAAGATATCTTGGTGGTAAGAGGCTTATTACTTGCTTCTACATCGAAAATCATGAGTATTTCGGAAAGTAAATCATTGATCGAGGAAGAACGATTAGTTGACTTCCAAATTACATAATCATACCTATTTGGATGTTCAAAAAGTATTTCTTCAATTACTTTGGCTATTAATAAAGTTTTTCCTACCCCTCCAACTCCAGTTACAGTTATACAAGACTCTTGAAAAATATTAATTTGCTTTTTTAAATCACCAATCTCTTCTTGTCGCCCATAAAAATTCACTATCTTAGGCAATTTCCCATACACTTTAGTCTTGCCGACCAGACTCTCATTATCCAGCTTAGATGCTTCTAGCTCCATGTAATACTTTTTTGTAAATTTAATCAAAATATTTTTTAAGTATGCTTTTTTTACTTGTACTGCATCACCAATAACTTCTGAAAGCATTGTCCATAACTGTGGCCCTACTCCTGTCTGTAAATACTGTACGCTGTATCCTGAGTCACTTGCTATGTCTCTATATTCTTTGCCGTCCCAAGTACCCTTGATTACAGCCTTTTCAGCTTTCGACAAATACCTTCCGGTACTCTGAAGCACTTGTTCTTCTAAAATTTCCAGCACTCGTTCTATATCTAAATTCATAGTTAGCCGTAGTACAACGCTACTGTAACCGATACTTTATATGTATTTCTAATCATAGTTCATCTATAAATGCTTCATATTTCTTAATATAAGCTGGTTTCCTAATTTACCTTCTGAGATGTAAGATTAAAATGTTACTTCTTTAATGTAGTAATACTACCCTTTAAATGCCTTGTCATACTTAATTTTTAGTTCAAATGAGGGAGGTACTGACCACAGCCAACAGCCAGTAGCTATTCCAGTGAATATCTGTAGCGTTGGTTAACTTAGTCAAATAGATAAAGATAAGTTTTTAGTGGAGGAGCCAAAACTACACTTTTTAACGCCCAAGTGTTCAAGCCTAAGTCCAACATTTACGTCTAAATACCTTTTAAGTAAAATTGTTAACTCGACTGAGCAATCATACTGTGCAAGGTTTTTGCCAATTTTCAAATTCTCTCTCAAACAGTTATCAACAGATATTGAGAAATTTGAACTGAAAAAACAAGATCAGGCTAGATGTTACAAGGACAGAACTTCTGTAAAATCAAGGCTAGTTGAAGCGGCAAAAGGAGAAAAGTATACAACAATACAAAAATTGAAAGGACAAAACATCACTTAGCAGTAGGCGCTTTGTCCAAAAAGTAAAAAATGAATTGCTTCAAGCGGGGGTGTCTCCTAGAAACCAAAGCAGTGGACTACAAAGTTTGGCGACTTAATTCCACTAATTGGTCAAAAGAGAAAATCCGCGCTGCTTTCCCTATTATACAGGGAGTGTTACCAGAACGTCGAATTTTTGGTGGCGAATTTTTGGCTGTTGAAATTCTTCAAGTTGGTGAAATGTTAAATTAGATTAAAAAAAACTCCGAATTTTGTAGCTAAAAGATGTAGCAGCGCGAATACCATTTATTAGTTACAAGTTACCAGTTATCAGTTAGAATTCCAGTCCTTGATAACTGTTGACTGTTGACTGATACAACCCCCTCTGAAGCTTGTAAACCAAGTTATCAGGGGAAAATATCGTGATAGATAGCAAACCTAAGAGCGCTGTAGTTGAGCGCATGGGGTGTGATAGTGTAGTGTTCGCACGGCAACTTTTTGCTGTGACATCAGGTAATTTCAGGAATATCCAGGCTAGAGCAAGAGTTTCGCAGCTTGAAAGAGTTCTCTCCAAGGAATTCCGAGGGGAGAACCGATGAATGCAGCGACAACTGAATATCCAAACAATCTCACGGCAGCGGAATACCATGAGTTGTTAGCTGGTAGCGCCATTCATCGAAGCTTGATTAAGCGCAACTTTTTCCATGTAGAGGGAGAATCAGTTTATGATTTCCTGTTCATATCTGATAAACTGCCACGTAAGAATGCGGGTCGGGTAACAGATGGATACATAAAAATGTATCAGCACCTATTACTAGGTGGGACGTGGATTCAGTCACTTGACCCATTCAAAAACTGGCAACCGATGGATTGGGGGCGGATTAAGCCCAACTTCCCGCGCT
>NZ_JACJSI010000150.1 GCF_014698065.1 Nostoc flagelliforme FACHB-838 | reverse complement strand
TAATGCTTGATAATCTCCAGTGCTGGCTTTTCGTTGCAGCCATAGGTTGATTGTGTTTCGACTGATTTGAAAAACTTGCGCTGCTTCCGTTTTGTTCATCCCGTCTAACTCTATTGCCTGAATTACCTTCTGGCGTAAGTCGTAACTGTAAGGTTTTGGCATGAGCTTTCCTTGAGCTGAACGCTTCATCTGTATCTAGTTTTACTTTACTCACTAATTATACTGTTTGTCCTAACCGCCTTGGCGCTTGCTATACCTGTTGAATTCGGATACTTTCTTGCTCGAAGTCAAGAACTAAGAACTCATGCAATTCAAAATATGACTGCTTCTAGTGGTCGTCAACGTGTACCAGTTAATTGTTTTTTATCATTCTTACTAACGGTTCCATCTAATACAGTACCTCGAAAATTTGGAGATGTAATTCAACCAATTATGAGAACTATAAAAGCTAACAGTGAACAAATAATTTCTTTAAATGCTATTCGTGATACTTTGCTTTACAACCTCCTTTCAGGTGAAATTAAGGCAGTTGATAGATTGAATGAACTATCTCTTGATACTAATTTATCTGTATGAGGTAAAGTATGCCTGGAACAAAGCTATCAAGTATTGAGAGTCAGTTGATAAAACAGTGGAATAATCCTAAAGCTTTTCCACAGCCAAGATTATCTAGTATGGTAATTTCCGGCGTTTCTGGAGTTAGAGGAATCAAAAATTTCTGTATAAATTTAGATAGGCCAATAACGGCTATATGTGGTAAAGCAGGAGTAGGCAAAAGTACTATTCTCTCTCTTTTAAGACTTGCTTTTGAAAATAGTTCTTCTATAGATACTGCCCAATATACTTTTGATAATTTATTTCTAACAACTCACATTGATCCAGCTTTCACTGATTTTGAGATCAAGTGGAAATATATTAATCAAAGACCAGACCCTAAAATTTATGATGAAGTTATTTTTGATGGTATTAATAGATCTTTTTCAGCTAATCGCCCTAATAAAAATATTATTTTTGTTAGTACATCTCGATCAATTTTAGGCTTAAACCATATTTCAGTTGCCAGTCACTTTAAAACTAATCCCGTATTTGATACAACGTTTGCCCTAAATGAAAAATTCAGACAAAGATTAAGCGATACATTGGGAAAAACATTCTATGAAGCTGCCCTTAATATTACAGATGACCTAAAACTTAGGTCTTGCTTATCAGGCAAAAAGTATTCAAGTTTAAATATGTCTTCAGGAGAGGATGTACTTATAGAATTGTTCTGCATTCTTCAAACTGCTGAAGTTCAATCTTTGATTCTTATAGAAGATATAGAGTCTGGGCTTTATCCCTCTGCAATTACTAGATTTGCACCTCATCTTATAGAAATTTGCCAAGATAAAAAGTTTCAAATGATTATTACAACTCGTTCTCTTGATTTTCTTGATGCTTTACCAAGGCAATTTCGTTGTCTAATAGAATTTAATAATGTTTCCCATCAAATACATGATTTTGTTGCTAAAAATAAAGTAATCTCTTCAATATCATCTACTTTTGAGCCGGATATTATTATTTTTTGTGAAGATTCTGTAGCAGAAAGTCTCATACGACTAGCTGTTCCTGGTCATATAAGGAGAAGATTAAAGATTGTTTGTGGTAGAACAAAATCAAAATTAGCTAGTCTTGCTGAAGCACATATAATTTCAGGCTGGCAACAGCGAGTGTTAATTGTTTGGGACGGTGATGTTATAGCTGAAGACATTACAAAATGGATGAATAGCTTGGATATGTCAAGTGAAGATAAAAATAGCAAAATTAATAGGATAAAACTACCAGGTACAGTTCCACCTGAACAGTGGATTGTAGAGATTTTATCTTGTCCTGAAGGCTTACAACTATTAGCATCAGAGTTAAGGGAAGATGAAATTCATGCCGAGTTTTTGCTGAATACTATGAAAACATTCTTTAAGCATCATAATGTTTTCAGAGAAACTGCTCAACTCACACAGTTAGATGAACTAACTGTTGCTAATGTTCTAGTTAAGGCAGTAGATCGTCTTTCTTCAAAGCCACTGGCAATTCTACGAAACCAATTAGATAGGATAGCAAATGGTGAACAAGTAATAGAGGTTGAAACTTAGAGCTTTACCCAGGTATTTAAAAATGATTACTGAAGAGTTACTTGAAGAATTATCACTAAAAATATTTGAAGAACTTGGTTATACAAGATTGTATTATTCTGAAATAAAACCTGAGGAATCAAATTCTCAAAGAAGCAGCTATAACGAAGTTTTATTGGTAAATCGTTTACGTTCTGCAATTGAAAATTTGAATCCACATATACCTAGTGAAGCTTTAGAGGAAGCTATTAGAAAATTAATTCGTTCTGAAAGCCAAAACTTATTAGATAATAATTATACTTTTCATAAGTTGTTGATTGAAGGCATATCAATTAGATATTCTAAGAACGATGAAATCATTTACGAACAAATTCAGATTATAGATTTTAAGAATATAGAGCGTAATGATTGGGTAATCACTAATCAGTTTAGTGTTCAAGAGAATAGAATAATTCGCCGTCCCGATCTGGTAGTTTTTATTAATGGTTTGCCTTTGGCAGTAATTGAACTTAAAAGCCCAATAAGAGAAAAAGCAACTATCGAACAAGCTTTTAGTCAATTGCAAAGATATAAACAAGATATTCCTTCATTGTTTACTTATAATGAACTATTAATTGTTTCGGATGGACTACAAGCCAGAATTGGTAGCCTGACATCAGGGCTTGAAAAATTTTTTCACTGGCGAACTATTGATGGAGAACACATTATCATTAAGGGAAAGCCAGAACTAGAGATTCTTTTAAAGGGTGTTTTTGATAAAGAGCGTCTCCTTGATTTCATACGTTTCTTCATCGTATTTGAAGTCAATGGGGAAAGCATTACTAAAAAAATGGCAGGGTATCGCCAATACCACGCCGTCAACAAAGCCGTTGCCGAAACTGTCAAAGCCACCTCTTCAGAAGGCGACAAGCGGGTGGGTGTAATCTGGCACACCCAAGGTTCAGGTAAAAGCCTCTCAATGGCATTCTACGCTGGAAAAATTATTCAGCATCCGGCAATGGCAAACCCCACCTTAGTTGTTTTGACCGATCGCAATGACCTAGATGACCAACTCCTCACCACCTTTTCCAAATGCCAAGACTTACTGCGCCAGCAACCCGTCCAAGCAGCAGACCGCGCCGACCTTAAAACCAAACTACAAGTAGCATCTGGTGGCGTTATCTTTACCACCATTCAGAAATTCGCCCTAGAGGAACAAGGCGGTGAGTATGAAATGTTGAGCGATCGCCATAACATCGTCTTCATTGCTGATGAAGCCCACCGTTCCCAATATGGACTGAAAGCGCGAGTCGTCAAAACCAAAGACAAAGAAACTGGGCAAGAAACAGGAGCATACACCGCCTATGGTTTCGCTAAATATCTGCGCGATGCCCTTCCCAACGCTTCTTTTATTGGCTTTACTGGCACCCCGATCGACAAAGCTGATGCCAGCACCAAACAAATTTTTGGCGACTACATTGATATGTACGACATCCAACGTGCTGTCGAAGATGGAGCTACCGTTACAATTTATTATGAAGCCCGTCTGGCAAAAATTGCCCTCGATGAGAGCGAGAAACCCAAAATTGACCCTGACGTTGAAGAAGTCACCGAAGGCGAAGAACAAACTACCAAAGACAAGCTAAAAAGCAAATGGGCGAAGTTGGAAGCAATGGTTGGTACTGAAAAACGCCTAGCACTTGTTGCCCAAGACATCCTCAACCACTTCGACGATCGCCTCGCGGCAATGCAAGGCAAAGGCATAATCGTCTGCATGAGCCGCCGCATCTGCGCCGAACTCTACAAGCAAATCGTCAAACTCCGTCCAGAGTGGCACTCTGACAAGGACAGCGAAGGCGAAATCAAAGTTGTGATTACTGGCAACGCTGGCGATCCAGAAGCATTGCAACCCCACATCCGCACCAAAAAAGGACAAGATGTAATCGCTAACCGTCTCCGCAATCATAAAGATCCACTCAAACTTGTAATTGTCCGGGATATGTGGCTGACTGGTTTCGATGCCCCTTGTCTGCACACCATGTACATCGACAAACCGATGAAAGGGCATAATTTGATGCAAGCCATCGCCCGTGTCAATCGTGTTTTTGGGGCAAAACCGGGCGGTTTAGTGGTCGATTACCTTGACATCGCCCAAGACTTGAAAAATGCTTTAAAGGAATACACAGAAGGCGATCGCGGTGAAACTGGCATTCCCATTGAACAAGCCGTCGCCCTAATGCAGGAGAAATACGAAATCGTCGCCACAATGTTTCACGGTAGCAACTACTCTCGCTTTTTCACAGGCAATCCCTCAGAACGTCTTACCGTTCTGCGGGAAGCAACCGACTGGATTTTACGCCCCGAATTTCAGGAAGACAACGGCGTGCAACGCTACATTCAAGCAGTGACCGAACTTTCCAAAGCCTTTGCCCTTTGCGCCACTGAAGAGGAAGCGATTGCTCTGCGGGAAGAAATTGGCTTTTTCCAAGCCATCAAAGCCACACTTTCCAAACACACCGTTGAAGGAGGCAAGAGCAAAGCCGATCTCGACGCTGCTATGCGTCAAATTGTGTCCCGTGCAGTTGCCTCTGATCAAGTAATTGATATCTTCAGCACCGCTGGACTCGAAAAAGCCGAACTTTCCATCCTCTCCGACCAATTCTTGGAAGAAATGCGAGGTATTCCCCAAAAAAACTTAGCGTTAGAGTTGCTGCGAAAACTGCTTAATGATGAAATCAAAGCACGATCGCGTCGTAATGTCGTACAGTCCCGCACCTTCTCGGAGATGTTGGAAAACAGTATCCGCCGCTACCAGAACCGCTCGCTCGAATCTGCCCAAGTTCTACAAGAACTCATCGAGCTTGCCAAAGAAATGCGAGAAGCTAGCCAACGTGGAGAAAGCTTAGGATTATCAGAAGATGAACTAGCCTTTTATGATGCTTTAGAAGTGAATGATAGCGCAGTTCAGGTACTAGGTGATGAAACGCTGAAAACCATAGCTCGTGAGTTAGTCACAGCGGTTCGCCGCAACGTCTCGATCGACTGGACGGAAAGGGAAACAGTTAGAGCCAAACTCCGCGCTATTGTAAAACGATTACTCAGAAAATATGGCTATCCTCCTGATAAACAAGAGAGAGCTACCCTAACAGTAATCACTCAAGCTGAAACTCTTTGTAAGGACTGGGCTGCATAATATGGAGACTGAGTTATTGCGATCGCACTCATGAAAGCTTCAGTTTGGGAAATTACAGTATATTTTAAAACTCTACTTATACCAGTGTTACCAACTACGATCGCCAAATAGAGCTACCTAGAAAAACTAGAAGCTTTAGTATTTTTCCTACTGTATATTTATTCCGGCGTCTTTATTTTTATAGATTTATCTTTCAAACCTTTTTCAAGCATTTTTTTGGTGTCTATTGACCAGCTTTTACCAGACTGACCTCCCATAAGAGACCAGCGAATCCAATCTACAGACGGCCTATCAGGGTTGTACCACCCTGGATCTGTCATGTCTGGTTTAAATTTATCAAAAAAATCCACCATTGTATTGATATCTTCAAGGGTCAGAGATTTTTTGTGTGCGATCGCCTCAGCTAAGGTCAAATTTCTACCGCCACCGAACTTTTTATGTAGTGCAAGCCCGCGTAGTGCTGGCATACTTGCTGCTGGTGGCACGATAAGTTCAATTTCTCTGACTTCACTTTCACTGCATAACAAAAATAAATGGAGGAGGGTAATTTGAGCTTGAAGAAGTAATGTATTCATTTTTACTTACTGTAATTTTGGAGCGTTAAAGTAATTGTTAAATTTCCAACCTCAAAACTACCAAATTCTAAAAAGCATTGTCTTGTGCAAACTGCTCGTATATGATGCAAGCCTCTGCCCTGAGTGCGAATTGCGGCAAGCTTATGCTTCCAATTTTGGCTTCCGGCAAATTTATGCTTCTAATGGCTAAAATACGCAAGCGATCGCCTAACGGTAAAATAAGGATCACAGCTTCGTTAACGGCAAAGTTATGGTTCCAGTGGCGGCAAAGTTATGGTTTCACTCACAGGCTGTCATTGAAAGCATGACTTTCGCTTGACTTGAAGTTTATGCTTGCAATTTTTTATACTTGATTTTCCTGCTGTATTAAAGCCTCTTGAGAGAAAGCAAAGACAGCTTTATCATTGAAATTAGATAATTTGAGTTCACTCTGAAAGGGTAGATGCAGCAGGGTTATTTAATCTGCGGTTCGACTGAGCGATCGCTAAACCTCTTCCTGTTCACCACCTCCTACCTTCTTCAAATAGCTCTTTGCGATATATGTCGTCCATCAAACCCTTGCTTAATCCAACTTAGACATTCATATTCAGACTTGAATAATTTTGGAGCTGCAATATTATTCAATAACTCTGGTGGGTAATGGTCGTAAAAATATTTATCAGCTTCTTGGAAGATGATAATCAAATTGTTACGGTAAACATAGCGAGACTTAAAACTATCTCCACGATGAACAAACTCTAAATTTTTAGTAATATGTTCTTTAGCAATATCAATGATATTACTGACACAACTTCCATAAATTCCTGCTGGGTTTTCTGCTTTATGAAATTGACTTTTGTGACCAATCTCAGATAGCAATTTATACGAATAAATCTCGTAACCATCCGCCTTACCAAAAACAAATGGAATGATGAGATATCCTTTATATGAGACTGAACTTTCATAAATAAGACGACTCATCCAACCTCCTTTGATGGAATTGCTTTTAAAAAACTAGCTTAAATTACATACACAATAAAAGTTAATACATTTTTATCAGTTATATTCAGGTATCACATATACTTTCATGAAAATTGAGCAAAAAAGGGCTATTACCCTGATTTTTATAAAATTAGAAAGTATAAAGCTTTAACAGGAAAGTATTACAAAACTAATTATGTACTAAATATGCTCACCATAAACTCAGCTGATTAGGAGGATGCTCAAGGTTATTCCAAGGTAGGGGTGGAACTGGTGTACCACTCTGTTCTAATAGCTGTTGGAAGTGACGTGCTGTGCTAGGCGATCGCGCTTCTATTGGGCAATGAACAAAGAAATAAATTTGCACTCCCATCTGTAACCATTGCTGAATCTGCTTTACCCACTCTTCCATAAACGGCTGATTCACTGATAAATTTGGATGAGAAATAAACCGAATCAGAGTAAAAGGTGCTGTCACACTCAATTGCAACGGTAATTTAGGTTTACGCCGTTCCGATTGCAGCTGGGGGTCATCATCTCCAGTATAAATAGGGCGCGAGTCTAACAGTACCCGTCCCACACCTAGCCTTTCTAAAAGCGCTGTCAAATTATTAGCATAGGGTTCCCTGAACCAGTCGGGATGTCGAACTTCCAGCGCTAGGGGTGCTTGTGTGCGCGGCCAAGCTTCCAAGAAGTTGGTCAAATCATCAAGCAATGTAGGTGGATAACTGGGTGGTAACTGGGCAAATATTGGGCCGAGATGCTTACCTAAAGGACGCATCCCTTCTAAAAATTTTAAAGCTGCTGGAATATAGGGTTGTAGCAACCCTTGATGGGTAATATCTCGCGGTAACTTCAGGCAAAATTCAAAACCTGCTGGAGTTTCGGCAGCCCAACGGGTTACAGTTTCTTGGTTAGGCACGGCATAAAAAGTGGTGTTACCTTCTACGGTGGTGAAGCGACGACTGTAGAGGTGGAGAAAATCGGCAGTGCGAGTACCTTGGGGATAGAGTTCGCCCGCCCAACCTTTATATGCCCAAACAGCACAACCAATAAAAAAGTTCACAGTGCCTAAAAGCCTTGAGGTATCATATTCAATTTTACAGGCAGGTTGTAGGGATCTGGAATACAGATCACTTGTAAGGGCACAGCATTGCTATGCCACTACCATCTATTGCATCCAAACAATGACTGCTTGATTGCTTTTTCATAGCGCAGCCTCAGCTATTGATAAATTGAACCATCAGGCATAATTGCCCCTGCTAAGTTAGTACCAACTAGTTTAACCAGAAGGCGCTCACCAGAACGAATCCGCGCTCCTGTTAAGTCGGCTCCTCGCAAGTCGGCCCCACTGAGATCCGCTCCAATCAGATTAGCAGCGCGTAGATTCGCCTCTCTAAGATCCGCTAAAAGTAGGTTTGCCCGAAATAAATTTGCTTCAGATAAATTCGCCCCTCTGAGGTTGACTTTGTGCATAAAAGTATCGCTGAGATTAGCACCGCTCAAATTGGCATAACTCAAATTTCTGCCAGATAAGTCTTTATTGCTCAAATTTGCCCGACTGTAGTCTTTACCACTCAAGTCTGAGTTTTGCTTTGGTGGTTTTTGGGTTGTTTGAGATGGTTTTTCCTGTTGAGGTGGCGGTGAGTATGGTTTTTGGGTTGTTTGAGATCGTTTTTCCTGTTGAGGTGGCGGTGAGTGATGTGTGGTTTGATGTTTGGTTTTTAGAGAGCGCAACTTTTCACGAGCTTCATTTATGGCTTTCAGCTTGTCTTGTGCTTTCTGCTGTAAACGGAGATTGTCTTTAGGAATGCGATCAGGATGCCAAACAAAGACTAAATCTTTGTAAGCCTGGTTCACTTCGTCAAGTGTTGCTCCAGGCTCTAATTCCAAAACTCTATAGTAGTGCTCCAGATCGCTCATACGATATTTTGGTGGACAATCAACTTAATTATGAGTGATGGAGCCATTTATTCGCTGCATCATTTGTTATTGATTATGGGGCATTGGGAAAGAGGAGGCAGGAGGCAGGGGGCAGGAGGTAGAAGTTTTTTAATTTTTAATTTTTAATTTTTAATTGATTTCTCATCTCCCCATTTCCCCATTTCTCCATCGAGCGATCGCTCTTAAATATGCTGCAACTGGAATCTGATAAATTTCAATCACAATCCAAACAATAATTGATAAATGTGACAAGAAAGTTAATATCGTCCAAATATATGGTGTCCAGGTAATGGGTTCTTTGAGATTAGCAGGAAAATAGTAAGCTACTATGCCAATTAAAGAAGTGGGAAGAATTACAAAAATTGCTGCTGCTAGTCCATAACCCCAACCTAATTCCACGCCTTCCAACTGGCCTTCTGTCCAACTAAACCCATTCCAACGCCAAATTAAGGGTGGTTGCCTAGAAGGCATCTTGATTTGCTGTAGTTCTGAGTTGACTGTAAAAATCTCTTGACAAAAGTCACAACCCATAGCTTCCATCATTGGCATGTGAGAAATCTTACCTATCCGACAGACTGGGCAGGGGTAAACTCCATAATAGTCGAAAGATTGGGCTAAGATTTTGGAGCTGGGCATAATCAAACTGAATGATCCTAAAAAGTTGATCTGGTTAATGAGGACTTGGGTAAGAAGAATGTATGGCGATCGTCAATTGTCTGCAATAAGCTTTCACAAGGTGAGGTGACAACTCAGGAAAATTATATATTTTAACTTCTGAATCCTGTTTACTAGTCTTGACTCCCACATTTGTACTGAGTCTATCGCTTTTTTCTGCTTTGTGGGGGTCTTGACACCGCTTGCTCTTCTTGCTAGTGTTAGGCTACATAGATATAGTTATTAAATTTTCCAGCAAAAACTCCGCAAATGCTTAAGACAAATTCCTACTTTTATTTTTGGTTTAGGGTGGTTCACCGGGAGTGAATTGAGTTTCCTAATGGAAACCGCCCGGTGAACCGCAGAGCTAACTCTGCGGTTTTTGTTGTTTTAAGGAGAATTTCATCGTCATGACTTATTTCAGTAGCTGGTTTTATGGCTTTTACTTTTGGCCCAGATTAAATTCCGGGTAAGTAGCGTCATGTCGATGAATCAGAACGCGCCCGGAACTCTTCAAAGGTTTCGGGCTTTTTTATTGTCCGCATATAGTGCCCAATACTCAATTTTTAGGAGAACGAAACCATGATTAACGCCAAACTTACCGCACAATCTCATCCGAACCACCAGACAATCGTTAAAATCTCAAAAAAAGTCGCTTTCGGGGGCAAAGAACTGGTAATTATCGGCGGCCCTTGCACTGTTGAAAGTTTAGAACAAATGGAGATAGTCGCCCAAAAGCTATCTACTGCATCCGTGCAGGGGTTGCGTGGCGGTGTCTACAAACCCCGCACATCTCCCTATGCCTTCCAGGGTATGGGTGAAGATGGATTGGAGATTTTAGCAAGGGTGCGATCGCATTATAATATGCCAGTTGTCACCGAAGTTATGTCAATTTCTCAAATTGAAGTAGTCGCCGCCCATGCTGATATGCTTCAAGTTGGTAGCCGCAATATGCAAAACTTCGACTTGCTCAAAGCTTTGGGACAAGCTGGTAAACCAATACTGCTCAAGCGTGGTTTAGCAGCGACAATTGAAGAATTCGTTATGGCTGCTGAATATATCCTCAGCCACGGGAATCCTGATGTGGTGTTGTGCGAAAGAGGTATCCGCAGTTTTGATGATTACACCCGCAACGTTCTAGATTTAGGGGCAGTGGCAGCACTCAAACAAATAACTCACCTGCCTGTAATTGTAGATCCTTCCCATGCTGTTGGGAAACGGGAGTTGGTTGCACCTGTGGCTAGAGCTGCGATCGCTTGCGGTGCAGATGGATTAATTATTGAATGTCACCCAGAACCAGAAAAATCTGTTTCTGATGCCCGTCAAGCGCTTTCTTTAGAAGATATGGTGCATTTAGTTGATAGTTTAAAGCCTGTAGCTACAGCCGTTGGGCGCAGTATATCAGATGTCGGGGCGGCTTTGGAACCTGCCCCGATTTTTTGTGCTGCTTAAATTTCGTCATTTGTCATTTGTCATAGGTACTAAAAGTAAGCGTACAGAATTAATCACAGTCATTGCGAGCGTTCGCAATGACATTGTGTAATTAATTTTGTTTATCTACTTATTTTCCTGTCAAGACTGTCGTTAGTGACAAATAAACTTTACTATCCCTCCTTAATCGTTACTTCCTACTCTCCATTCCCCTATCACCTGTCACCTTTTCCCTATTTCTTTTGATTTTTATTTGCTCTAGACTCGAACTTAATGCACCTTTGTCAGATCATGAAGAATGATTAAGAAAAACAAGTATAAACAAATATGATAAAAATGCTAGCTGAAAACTTGATGGGAATTGAGGCAAGATTACAAATTAATTGGGTTTGGCTAAATGCCAGCTTACAGTTTGCTAGCTGGGCACTCTTCTCACTTTTACTCGCTGAGGTTTTGAGAGATAGCTACCATGCTTTGTGTCACCAAGTCAATTGGCTTGCGAAATGGCATAACAAGCACCACATGGCCTATCGCCGCGATTTATCGATAGTTTCCATGAAAATTTACCAAGAATCCCAGCTATATCACGACATTTTAGAGTCGAGTCTACTGCTGGTGGTATTGGTAGTCGTTGCCTTAATTGTCCAGCAAATGGGGTTATGGCTGGGAGTAGCTTATGGTTGTACCTTCTTATATGGCGCGTCTGTACGATATTTCCAGGGAAAAATTGATACAGACTACAACCACTTACCTGGCCCTTTAGAGACAATACCATCCCTTTGGTGGGTGAATCGGACTTACCATTGGCGGCATCATTTTGATGATGTCAACGCTTACTACAGTGGTGTCTTTCCCCTAGTGGATAAAATTCTTGGTACAGGACTGTCTCTTAAAGGTAAAACCATCGCTTTAACCGGAGCATCAGGAGCGTTGGGACAAGCATTAGCGGCTGAACTTGTAAAGAATAATGCTAAAGTTGTGGCATTAACCACTAATCCAGAAAAATTAGTAGAGCAAGTTGGAGTGAAGGTGCTTCCTTGGCAGTTGGGTAATGAAGCCGAACTGAGGAATAGTTTAGAGAAAGTAGATATTTTAATTATCAACCACGGAATCAATGTCTACGCCAGCCGCACATCGGAGGCGATCAACACCTCTTATGAGGTGAATACCTTTTCAGCATTGCGGTTGATGGATATATTTTTGACAACTGTAACAGGGCCACAAGCAAAAGCAAGCAAGGAAATCTGGGTGAATACTTCTGAGGCTGAGGTTTCTCCAGCACTAAGTCCGCTTTATGAACTCAGCAAAAGAGCGCTAGGAGATATTGTTACCCTGAAGCGTTTGGACGGAGATTGTGTAATTCGCAAGTTAATTCTTGGCCCATTTAAGAGCCAACTGAATCCTTATGGAGTGATGTCTGCACAGCAAGTTGCTCGTGCGATCTTATTTTTCGCACGGCGCGACTTCCGAAATATTATTGTGGCAATAAATCCTCTCACCTATCTGCTGTTTCCCTTAAAGGAAACTAGTACGTCGCTATACTATCGAATCTTCAGCCGAACAGCGAAAAGTGAACAGGATTTACGCAAACAATAGCCGAAACCCTGATTTTAGGTAGGGGTAATTTATGAATTGCTCCTACAGAGTTTAGTTTTGCGTAGGCGTAGGCATCGCTCTGAATGAGTACTGGTTATTTAATGTTGAAAAAAGCCTATACTTATACACTTTTAAAATAGAAAGTCTATTCTATTTCAGATTTTGATAAATTAGGAAAGCAATAGTAGTGCCATATCTGAGTATTATTTATTATAATAAAATTTAATGAAAAGGATAATCATAAATCATGAATATAAAATTTGACGATTTAAAGGGAATGTTTAAAATATTAGTCCCTGATTCATTAGGTAAAGAAAAACCGAAAGAAAAGGGTGATTTTTTTGAAGAACTGGTTACTCCTTTGTTCAAAAATCAGAGATGGAAAGTTACTGCACGCAACAAAGTTTTACCAGGATCAGAGATTGATATATCTGTAGAAGATGAACATACAAAACAAACAGCATTAGTACAATGTAAATTTCATGAAGATAAAATTTATAGTAATGATATCAAACAATTAACATCAGAAGCTTTTTTACTTTCTGACTACAGTTTCGCATTTTTATTATCTACTTCTGAACTAGCGGGTACAAGTCAAACAGTAGTAGATACTTTTAATAATAAACATAATGATAAATTAATTGTATGGACTGGTAAAAAGCTTATTGAAATTTTTAAAAGTGCGTATGATATTCAAAACCCTGACCTAAATATATTAGGAAACATAGGAGTTAGTAGGATTACATTTTTAGTAACATACGAGAAAGAGTTTATCTGGGTTGTAGAACAAATAGATACAGATATAGAGAATAGCCATGCTTTTATTTTCCCGACTAAATTCACTCGGAATCATTCTGTAGATTATTGGAAGAGTTATTTTGATCATTTTAATATATATCAAAAATATAATTTAAAATTTTTGAATGAGAATAATCACAAATCGAACATTTATCAATCATTAAATATTGAAAGAGAACATGATTTGAAGAAAATTGTTATATCAAGAATACGCAAAGCAGATAAGTTTGTTGATTATCATTTACCTTGTAGTCCAGAAGATTTTTTCGGACGTGTAAAACCAAAAGAGATATTTTGGCAATTTATAAAAGATGTAAGAGATAAAAAACCTGATTCAAGAATAGTGTGTTTAACTGGTAATACAGGTCTGGGTAAATCCTCGTTATTAGTTAAATTAATAGAGGAATCTTGTCAAGAAGAATATAAACATGAATTTTACATCCGTGATGTTGATGTTACCAGTGTTAGAGATGATAAAGCAAAGTTTTTTCTAGCGAATGTTATTCAAACAACATTACAAGAAGCTATTGATCATGAATTTATTAAGATTACAAATCATAAAATAAAGCTAGATAGTTTAGAATATCCTTTTTTTGAAAGTGATTCTATTCAATTATTAAGACATAAGTTAAGAGAAGAAAGAAAAGTAATAATTATATTCTTTGACCAATTTGAAGAGATTTTAACTAATAATTCATGGGTATCAATTTATAAAGACTTTCTTGAAGTAGCGCAGGAAATTAATTACATTAAAGAAAATATTGTTTTTGGTTTTTCTTGGCGTGCAGACATTTATCTACCAGCTAAAAGCCCTCAGTCGGAATTTTGGTATAAAATAAAACATCTTAGTACAACAATAGACTTAAATAATTTTATTTTTTCAGAAGAAGATACAGCGCAAGCATTAAAAAAATTCGAGAATTTCTTGAGCAAGAATACTCATATTAAAAAATTAGATTCTAGTATTAAAAAGTGGCTATTAGATAATTGTCAAAATATGCCTTGGCTTTTAAAGAAAATTTGTGGTGAAATACATAAAGACACTTTGAAATCTGTAGATTTCAAATCTAAGCAAATAATTAATAACATTGACATCCAAAAAATATTTGATAGAGATATAGATGAGATAAAAAATATCGGCAACATCTATTATGATTGTTTAAAATATATTGCTGAATCATCTCCTATTTCACAACAAGAAGTGATAGATAAATATGAATGTGATGTAATTCATAAGCTGTTAGAATATCATCTAATTATTGCTACAGGTAGTAATTACAAAATTTACGCTGATATATTTCGTGAATATATTGTAGACGATGAATTACCGTTATTAACTATAAATTTCACCCCTAGAACAAGCATAGTAACAGCATTAAAAATTTTTAAATTACTCAATAGTAATTTAACCTAGCGTGGCAAAACTTACTAGAGAAGAGCGGAAATCCTGTAATCTTGACCTTGTAGCGAAATAATGGTGCAAAAACTTGGCAAGAAAAAGTTTAAAACCAGAGGCAACATCGTTTGAAGTACTCGATTGTGTTCAAAAAAAATGCCCTTCGTGCGGTCAAGCAATGTGGAA
>NZ_JACJSI010000015.1 GCF_014698065.1 Nostoc flagelliforme FACHB-838 | reverse complement strand
ATTTATCGGCTGTTCCATGCTATCGACTAATAGTCTGAAGTTCGTTAAGACTTCTTGAACAAACAGTAAATCGCTTTCATTATTTGAGACTTGTTCTAATAAACTAGATGGTAAGATGTCACGAAGAATGGGTATCCAATCATGGAATGTATCATTAGCTTCTGTCTTAGAAACACCAAACAACATTCCTAATACTTGAAATCTTGGCATTTGTCTTAAATAAAATAAGCACAAACATACTTGCTCACTCGTTGACAACTTTGTAGGGCGACCTCCTCCTGACGCATTGATTCTAATTTTTTGACTTTCTTGTTTAGTTTTAATATCCTTGTAACGATTTATGGCACAATTTAACAGTGATTGCAACTGCTCGTAACTAATCCCTAGAATTTGTTTCGTTCGGTGCGGATACTTCTGGATATAATCAAAAACCATAACTAATACAGAAAAATGGTAGACACTTACTTAAACGTTTTACCATTTTTCTTTTCCTAAGTTAATATTTCGGACAAGTCTATAGCATTCTAAATATATTTTGCCAACATGAGCGGGAATAAGAATTAGGAATTTTATTATTAACTCCTAACCCTAACTTTTTTAATTCCCTTGTAACGGGGCGTTTAAGACTTTCTCAATGCGATCGCGTGTTTCTAGTAAGTGCGCTTTGGTGTATTGATCCTGGGAATTAACCCCTTTGAGTTTCTCATCTAGCTGTTTAAGTTTATACCAAGCTAAAGTCCGAGCATCTTCGGGAACATATTCTTTTCGCAATACCATACCAGTCAAAATGTCCAGATATTCGCGCTGCAAGCCTCGCCGTAGACTGGCGATTTTCATCGGTTTATCTTTTGGTTTGATTACTTCCGTCCAAACACCTGATTGTAAAGTGTCAAATAGTTCCGGTAGAGACAGTGCTTTTCCCTCGCTAGTTTTGAGTTCGATATCTTTGAGGCGAGAGAGGCGATCGCCTGAGAGTAAATCTCGCAACACAGAACTCTGCATGAGTAGCACCAAGTCATGAATTGGAAAATCCAAACGACCAACTCGCGGATAACTACCCCAATGCCGCCAACGGGAAGGTGCTAACTTATTCAGTAGTTCTGGTGAAAACTTCAGGGCATCTTCTGCAAACACATATTTTTGTAGCGTCTCTAAAGCCTGCCGTTGTTCTTCAACTGGTACTGCTTCAAATGGTAATCGATTTTGCCGGACTCCAGAGACTTTTTGGGAGGGGAGCTCGTTAGGGTGAATGCGATAGAAAGACTGTCCCCCGATGTATTTTGTGGTGTAATATATTTGCTGGAAATAGTTACCTAATACCATACTAAAACGTTCGCTCACATCGCTGTAACTATCACCATTCATTGGGAAACGTTTATCGAGACGTTCCCACATCACCCGCGAATTATTCAATTGCCACTGAGAATAAAGCAGCACATTGCCGCTGTTATCCCAAGCATCAGCAGTTGGGTCAAGGTCATACACATCTTCATCTGTAGAATAACTCAACTCTGGCTTATAGGATTGTGCAGCAATTTCCTCTAAAATTGGCTTTTCTGCTAGGGGAGTTGATGTCTGAATTTGTGTGTAGCCATACTTAATCGCCCATTCATCATAAGGCCCTACCATGCTAGGAAAATAATCTCCCTGTTTTGTACCCTGAGGAGCGATATTTGGGGGAATATAATCCATTACAGAAGTTGTCAGACCTTTAGCTTTGGTAATTTCTGTATTATTCATCTCCTGCGGTGCTAACAGTGTACTACCACGGAAATTATGACGTAAACCAAGAGTATGCCCAACTTCGTGAGCGATGATTAAACGTAAATATTGATTGATATATTCTTTTACCTGGTCTGGAGTGGCCATAGTCTCTGGCAGCAGTGACATCGCTAGTGAACCAACGGCAAACTGGTTAGCAGCTTCCATGCCATAGCATAAATCGTACTCGCCTGCCATTTTTGACAAACGACTCAACAACCCCTGTTTCCCTTGCATTTGCTGGGGCACACCACTGTTTTTAGCATCTAAACCATTAGCGCAAAGTAGACGATTTTGCATCAACGCTGATAAAGTGGTGCGATTTTCTGTTTGGCTGGGTTGAACGATTTTACGATACTCACTTTTGAGTACCCTTACAAAGCTGGCATCTACGAGAATGTCTGCATCCAAAATTTCCCCTGTTAATGGGTTAACGCGGGATGGCCCCATTGCAAAGTATCCATCTACTGTATTAATCCAGCGAACTGTGTTGTAACGAATATCTGCTGGGTCCCATGTGGCATCATCGGGCATTTGGCGGACTTCAATTGCATCCTTAAATCCCGCCTTAAGAAAGGCTTTGTTCCACATCAGGATGCCTTCTTTCATCGCATCGCGGTACTCTAAAGGCACAGCGTTATCAATCCAGAAGACAATCGGTTTTTTGGGGTGAGAAATTATTGCTTTCGGGTCTTGTTTTTCTAAATGCCAGCGATTGATGTAGCGGACAAAAGAATCGCCGCGATCGTCTTTGGATAAATCTTGATAGGCGGTGATGAAATAGCCGATGCGATCGTCAGCAATGCGAGGTCGATAATCTTGATCGGGTAGTTGGGAGAGACTATAGTGGACGCGCAGGGTAAAGCCACGGTTGTCAGCTAGCGAAGCAAAGCTTGCCACTTCACTATTGCGGTCAACCCCACCAGAGAAATTTAAAACTGATTCGATTTCTAAGTTTTGGGGAAAAGCTTTAGCAGTACCAAAATAAGATTGATCTGTACTTCCCGGTACTCCTAAACTTACAGATAATCCAGCTAAGTCTGTGAGTAACAAATCTCCCAAGTCAATGAGAAGAGTTTTGCGTTCTGGATGAATGCTTTTAATGGAAATGCTATAGAGAACAGAATCACTAAAAGACCGCGCTAGCGATCGCACCTGTGGATCTCCCTCACGAGTGCGAAAATTCACATTGCGGATCACAAAGTTTAATTTATCATCCACCCGTTGGAAATAAAACAAAAAATCTTGCAGCGGCATACCACTGTAAATACCCCGTTCGCCAATGCCCGATTCTAGGGTTGCCGTAGCTAGGTAATTTTTATTAAGTTGTTCTGGCTTAATTTCTAGATAAATCTTATTCTTTTCTTTATTGCGATAAAGGGTAAACAATCCCCCTGACTTTTGGGTGTCTTTAATTACTTCATTAAATGGTTCCAAATCATCCTTGGCTGCTGGTTTAGCGCTAGGACTAGGCTTTGTATTTGGTTTTTCTGGAGGTTTGGCAACTTGTAAAAATGGTTGCTGTGCTGCTTTTTTCAGGTCTTTGACTACCCACGTAAACGGTTGAGGCTGTGCGGATTTATTTTGGTTAACTACCCAAACTTGCCCTGACGGTAGCCTCTGTTTATCAGAAATATTGATATTATTTGGCGATAAGGCTGAGATTTTAGTTGCAAAAGATTCTGTTTTTAACTGACTATTGGATTTCTCTCCACTTTTAGCTGTCACCACAGCTTCTACAACTCTATGGTTGCCTGACAATGTATCAACTTTGTTAACAGACGGTGACTTGGCACTAGCTGTTGCTATTCCTACAAACAAACCATGTAACAAAATTATATAAAAGGTTAATCTGTTCATCGCATCCATTCCCGATAACTATCCCGTAGTAAATTTATAACTTTTGCAAAGCTATATAGCCTGCACTCTGCCGATTTTCTCAGTTGCGTTATATTAAGCAGCAAACTTTGGCTTCAATTTAGTTGCCATTTACTAGCTTTATTGTGTTGTTTTAGTGTAGGATTTTTCCTAACAATTGTGTCTCCAAGAAACAGTAAGTATTATTTTTACATCAGACTAGGAAATTTATGGGAAAAAAAGTATAACAAATTAGCCAAGGTATGGAAATTAATTTATTTTTAAGATAATTTTTCAGTTAACACTTTATCTACATTATGAGAAGCCGCCTTTTCGGAACGCTGTTGGTAAATTCACTGAAGTAGTCCGGTGTAGACATCGTCAACTCATGATTTTTTTACCATAGTATTTATTTATACTATTGATTTCTGTCAATGAGAAGCAAACTAGCATAGAAAAACTTTTAATTCAGGATTATCAAAAACAGTAACTTAAATGTAACAACGGACACAAAAATGTCAACATATTTATCTCAAGTCTGGCTGCTGCTGAGAAATTATGTGAGGGGTACGAGGTTGCAAGAGATGCCAAAGACCACATCGCTAGAAACTGAAGCAGTTTTACCTTTAGGAAAAAGTATTAAAGAAGCAGACAAAAGTGTTAAATTTGCTCAAGATAATTTGCAGGAGTATTTATACTCGCCAACACTGCAAAAAAGCTTAGAAAAATGGACAATACCAGTCAACGGTTTGACTTCTAAGATAGACAATCAGACATCGGGCATTGTCGCTTCTGGGTTTTGCTTTAAAATATGCGATCGCCAGATGCATGAAGAGATTTACGATTTATTAGGTAATAGTGCCCTGAAACCAGAAATAGTCAACCAATTAATAGAATTGGTTGTGACAAATAAGAAAATTCACCTAGAACTGCTTTTCTGGCGGCTAGAAGATTTTTATCGTCGCTGGTGTCAGGGAGAATTTATCGATGGAACACCAGATGATAACTTGCCTCAGAAAACCAGATTAAAGCTAGCAGCAGAAAATATTGCGATCGGGTTAAGACAAGTAGACATATATACAGGTTTAAACGTACTAATTTTACTGTTAGAGTTACACCGCTACGCTCAAGGGCAAGATGAACTCAAACAAAAAATCACCTTTTATCCATCTGCCCAACCAGACACAGACAATTTTTTCACATCCCAATTACTGCGGATCATCAACTATAGTGATGCACTGGAAATTGGCAACTTTAGCAGCATAGTTGGACAATTCCTCAAAAGGGGCAACTTTCAGAATGCTTACCTGGGGGATGCCAACCTCACCGGAGCAGACTTTAGCGGTGCTAACTTAAGCCTTGCTTATCTCGGCGATGCCAACTTAACTGGTGTCAACTTCAGCGGTGCTAACCTTAGCGGTGCCAACCTGGGGGATGCCAACCTCAGCGGTGCCAACCTCAGCGGTGCCAACCTCAGCCGCGCCGACCTCAGCAGCACCAACCTCAGCGGTGCCAACCTTAGTTGTGCCAACCTTAGCCGCGCCGACCTCAACCGCGCCGACCTCAGCAGCACCAACCTCAGCCGCGCCGACCTGAGCCACGCCGACCTCAACCGCGCCGACCTCAGCAGCACCAACCTCAGCCATGCTGACTTAAGTAATGCCATCCTTTTCGGTGCGAATCTGAGTGAAGCCAACCTCCGCAGCGCTAATCTTAATCATGCTGACCTCTGTCGTGCCGACATTAGTGGTGCTGATTTGAGTCATGCCATCCTCAACGGTACTAACCTTAGTGACACAATTCTTTTTAGTACCAACCTCAGTGATGCCATGCTTGTTGCCGCAGACCTCAGCTATGCCAAACTTAATGGTGCCAAACTTAACAATGCCAGACTTAACGGTGCAATGTTTTTAGGCGCCGACCTCAGCGGTGTAGACCTGAGTCGGGTAATTCTCAACGAAGCCGACCTCAGTGGCGTGATTCTCAACGAAGCCGACCTCAGTGGTGCCGACCTCACCGACGCTATTCTTTTCGGTACAGACTTCAGTTATGCCAACCTTAACAGTGCTAACCTGAGTGGCAGTAACCTCAGTGGTGCTATCCTCAATGGTGCGGATCTCAGCCATAGCAACCTAAGTTACGCCATTCTGGGTGGTGCTGACCTCAGCGACGCCAATATGGAAAAAATGACCTGGGGTAAAAAGCAGCAGTGGGAAGATGTGCGAGGATTAGAGACAGCAGTTAATATGCCGGAGGCGTTGAAAGAAGAATTGGGATTGAATTGAGATGAGGGGACAAGGAGACAAAAGGGAAGGTAAAACCAAGCTTTGAACACCAACTTTCCAGTTTTGAACACGACTTTTCGAGTTCTGAACACCAGCTTCCGGGTTCTGAACACCAACTTCCGAGTTCCGAACACCAACTTCCGAGTTTCGAACATGACTTTCCGAGTTCTGAACACGACTTTCCAAGTTCCGAACACGACTTTCCGAGTTCCGAACACGACTTTCCGAGTTCCGAACACGACTTTTTGAGTTCTGAACTCTATCTATGAGTATCTCAGCTTGAATGATGAACTCAGAAACAGCAAAAGTTTAATTATTGGCACGGTGCGATCGCCTTTTCTCTTCCTCCGTGTCCTCTGCGCCTCTGCGGTTCGTTATTCTTAATACATCCCATCAACCCCAAATTTTACACTAGACTCTAAATAACCAGTAATTACACGAGTCTAAGCGAATGAACAAGTGTTTATCGCAAACCTGGCAGAAGTTTCGGCAATCCTTCTCAGTCGGAGAGACTTTAACCACCACAGTTGAGACTGGCAAAGCAATTTTAGAAGCTGCAAACACCTTTAAAGAACAAGGTGCCAGCCTAGAACCATTGAAACCTCTCTTACAAAACTCATCTTCACTGCTAGATGTGTTGTGTTCACCTTTATCGCAGGTAGTGGGTGCGGGTTTGCCATTCGTACCGCTGGGAATAGCCTTGCTGAAGTTTTCCCGCGATATAACAAAACAAGATCCTTCCCTAGAAGACTGTGTATTTATTGTTAGTCAAGCTGCTTATTTAGAAAGTGTCAATGAAATTTTATCTTTATACCCATCTATTAAATGGGATGCTGACCCCAATATTAATAAAGAACTAACTAAACAACTACAAAAACTCAATGATATTGAATTAGATTATCAAAGTGCTAGCAATGCTATAGCCTGTTTCCACGAATCAGAATTAGCTAAAGCATTTAATCAAGTTTTATTAGCGCGGTTAGCAGCAGCAAACATCCCCAATGCTCATGCTAATATTTTGACGCAACGAGTAGCTTGGAATACTCACCGCTACATAATTAAAGCCTGGATAGAATCAGGCGATGCTATCAAAAATATAATTCAACCTTCCTTTGGTGAATGGCAGAAAGAACAACAGAAGTTTTCTAGTATTGATGAATACCTAAAAGCTCATATTGCTAGCAAACCTTTAGAAGTAGTTTTTGATGAGAGTTTTTCATTTAAAGATATTTACGTACCTTTAAAAGCCAAACTTGTAGATAAAAATGGGGAAATAGATGAAAAAGTAGACTCCTTATATTTAGAAACATGGGCTAAAGAAAATCTGCTAAATCCAAATAACCTAGAACAAGTGATGTTTGTTCAAGGAGGCCCGGGGCGGGGTAAAAGTGTCTTCTGTCGAATGTTTTCTGATTGGGTACGGCAGCATTTGCATCCTATTTGGACACCAATTTTGATTCGTTTACGGGATTTAGACTCTTTTGAATCGCGTTTAGAAAATACTTTAGAAGCAGAACTGAAAATTAATTTTATTCAAAATGATAAAAACTGGTTAACGAATAAAAACACCCGTGTTTTGTTTATCCTTGATGGGTTTGATGAATTGCATATTGAGGCTAGAACCAACCTCAATCTAGAAGCATTTATCAAACAAGTCTCTGGATTTCAGGAGGAGTGTAAAAGTTACCGCGACATGGGACATCGAGTGTTGATCACTGGTAGGTCGATGTCTTTACAAGGTATCCCTCACTTGCCTCGCAATTTAGAGCGGGTGGAAATTGCCGAAATGGATAGAGAACTGCAACAAAAATGGTTAGATAAATGGGAACAGCTACCAGCTAATAAAGAAAAAACCGCAGCTTTTGGGCAGTTTTTACAAGGTGATAAATGTCCGTCTGAGGTGAAAAAATTAGCCCAAGAGCCGCTCTTACTTTATTTGTTAGCGGCAATGTATCGAGATGGAAAATTGGCAATTGATAAATTAGAGCAAGCAAGCCATAGCACAGCCAAGATTGTAATTTATCAGGAGTCTTTAAACTGGGTACTGACAAAACAGCGTTCCGAAGTAAAGGTTTCTCAACAAAATGGGACTGAATTCGTTGATTTAAATCCTGATATAACTCAACAGAAACCCGAAGATTTAAAACGTATTCTCACAGAAGCGGCTGTTTGCGTTGTGCAGTTGGGAGGCGAATTTGCTTCTATGTCAATGTTAGAAGCACGTTTACAAGACGATGAAGCTGCAAAAGCCTTAATTGAAAAAGCTAAAGAAAAACTGGGTAACGAAGCTCTCAAAACAGCTTTAGCTGCTTTTTACATTCGTCCTGCTGATAAACAAGAGGGTGGAGTTGAGTTTTTTCATAAGAGTTTTGGCGAATTTCTCTTTGCTGAACGTTTGAAAGTACGCCTGAAAGCTTGGACACAATATTACGAAGCAGAAGATGGAAGACAATTAGTTATTTCCGAAGCCCAAATGAATTGGCAAATTTATGATTTGCTGGGTTTTGGCAGACTCACACGAGAAATTGTGGAATATTTGATGGGTTTGCTGACTGAAAATCAAGATTTCCGTTGGGAGCAGTTATTTAAACGCTTAGAAAAGTTTTACGTTAACTGGTGTAAGGGGAAATTTATTGACTCTGCTGAAGAGACTTTACCCCAGAAAAAGCTGCGACAGTTGCAAAAGTATGGAATTCAAGGGCTAGGTCAGCGTCAGGTAGATATTTACGCAGGCTTGAATGTGATGATTTTGCTTTTGGAGTTGCACCGCTATGCTCAAGAGCGAGATGATCTCAAAAAGCAAATTATCTTCTATCCATCTGGTCAACCAGAAGAAAATTCTTGGACAACCCAACTGCTTCGCATCATTAATTACAGTGATTGCTTTCAGTTTCAAACTTTCAATAGTGTAGTTGGGCAATTCCTCAGGGGCGCAGACCTTAGGGGCGCACACCTCAGTGGCGCAGACCTCAGCGGCGCAAACCTCAGCAGGGCAAACCTCAGCAGGGCAAACCTCAGCAGGGCAAACCTCAGCGGCGCAAACCTCAGCGGCGCAAACCTCAGCGGCGCAAACCTCAGCGGCGCAAACTTCAGCAGCGCAAACCTCATCGCCGCAGACCTCATCGCCGCAGACCTTAGGGGCGCAAACCTCAGGGGCGCAGACCTTAGGGGCGCAAACCTCAGCAGGGCAGACCTCGGCAGCGCAAACCTCATCGGCGCAGACCTCAGGGGCGCAGACCTCATCGGCGCAAACCTCAGCAGCGCAGACCTCAGCGGCACAAACCTCAGCGGCGCAAACCTCAGCGGCGCAAACCTCAGCGACGCAAACCTCAGCGACGCAAACCTCAGCGACGCAAACCTCAACGACGCATACCTCAGCAGCGCAAACCTCAGCGGCGCAGACCTCAGCGGCGCATACCTCAGCAGCGCAGACCTCAGCGGCGCAAACCTCAGCGGCGCAAACCTCAGCGGCGCAGACCTCAGCAGCGACTACTTCAGCGGTAAAGATTTTAGAGATATCCGCTGGGATGAAAAGACAAAATGGGATGATGTGAAAGGGCTGGATACAGCGAGGAATGTGGCAGAAGCCTTAAAGCAACAGTTGGGGCTGAGTTAAGAAGAAGTGGAAGCAAAGGAACAGGGGAAAATCGGTACATAACTGTAATTGAACGTGAATTCAACGGCTCATATAGTGTCCGCCTAATTAATTCAATGAAAAAAAAGACCTCTCCCTGGTTTTACTACGCAAAACCGTCCCTCTCCGACTCGGAGAGGGATCAATACGGTTCGGTTAAGAATATTTGTAGGTTGAGTTGAACGAAGTGAAACCCAACAAACCCCGCAAAATGTTGGGTTTCGTTCCTCAACCCAACCTACACATTTTTATTTTTTGGGCTTAACCGAACCGTATTGGAGGAGGGACAGACTTGAACTAAAACTCAAAGCAGAGAGAGGTTCGTCGAACTCACGCAAAACACGAACTTCCGAGTTCCGAACACCAACTTCCGAGTTTTGAACACGAACTTCCGAGTTCCGAACACGACTTTCCAAGTTCTGAACACGAACTTCCGAGTTTTGAACGCGAACTTCCAAGTTCCGAACAACAACTTCCGAGTTCCGAACACCAACTTCCGAGTTCTGAAGATGAACTTCCGAGTTCCAATCTCAAATGATGGGGATCTGAGCTTGAGCAGTGATGAATAATACCTCAAAACCCGCTCTGAGTTTGCTAACTGCACATCAGAAGGCTATATTCTGCTTGCTAGAGTGTGAGTAGTTCACGTAAAATATAGTGCCATTGTTGCAGCAGTTCTCATGACCTCATCTGCGTCGTTTGACACATTAGAGTCTTTACAGGCGGATATCGCTGAATTGATCGCTCATTTACCGACATTAAAAAATCGGCAATTTATTCAGCAAGCACTTGCTACTATTGTTCGTCTAGCTGATACCGAAATTGAGCGTCTCGATTGGAAAATATTGTCGGCTGCATTAGCAGATATGGAACGCGGTTTCCAGCTTTTTTATGATTACCGACACGTTCGCAAAGTCACCATCTTCGGTTCTGCTCGTCTAGCGCCAGATACACCAGAATACCAAATGGCCCTTGAGTTTGCTCGCGCTATTTCTCAATTAGGATTTATGGTGATGACTGGCGGTGGTGGTGGAATCATGCAGGCGGGTCATGAAGGTGCTGGGCGAGAAAATTCTTTTGGATTAAACATTCAGTTACCCTTTGAACAAGAAGCAAACCCCTTTATAGAAGGTGATCCCAAGCTAATTAACTTCAAATATTTCTTTACCCGCAAGCTGTTTCTCCTCAAAGAAAGTGATGCTGTAGCCTTGTTTCCTGGAGGCTTTGGCACTCAAGATGAAGCTTTTGAATGTATGACATTAAGCCAGACTGGTAAATTTGGCCCACTACCTCTAGTTTTAATTGACCACCCTGGTGGTGATTACTGGCGCTCTTGGAGCGAATATATTGATAAGCAATTAGTGCAAAATGGTCTTGTCAGTCCTGAAGATCCCAACCTTTATACAGTGACAGATAACTTGGATGTGGCTTGTGATGCCATTACTAGTTTTTACCAGGTTTATCACTCCAGCCGCTATGTAAGCAATAAGTTAGTCATCCGCCTGAAGACAGATATATCAGACGCGCTTGTAGAGCAACTCAATGCTGATTTTAGCGACATCCTGATTCAAGGAAGGATTGAAAAAAGTCAGGCATTACCTCAAGAAGCCCAAGATGAAACTTTTGGACTACCCCGCCTCACTTTATACTTCAATCAACGCGACTTAGGGCGCTTGTATCAAATGATTGCCACAATTAACCAGAAAGGTACTCCTTCACCAGAGGATGCAGCGCATCCAGAAAGAAAGTAAGTATCTTGCATAAGTTGGGAAAAGGGTAAGGGGGAAGGGGAAAGAAAAAACCTTTAACCTTTACCCTTTAACCTTTTCCCCAATTATTATGGCTCAATACTGATTGTCGTAAAAAAACTTGTATATTAGCACAGTAAACAACATCTCAAATCTCAACAGAGGAATAAAAAATGCTGGAATTATTGGGTTCAGGTTTGGTGTCACTTTGGCTGGAAATGGCTGGGGTACAAATCAAGCCTCTAGATGCCTTAGATGCTCTAACTTGGCAAAGTAGCCCTGGCTTAGTTCTTGCCCCTGATCCAAATCCAACTGGGGCAACTACGGTGCAGGGATATCTAAAAAAGCTCATAACATCAAAAGTTGTGGGGCAAAATCTGGCTGAGAGTCAGGGGATTTGGATGCAGTCGGGGCCGATGCTGATGGCAAATCACCAAGGTACAACTCCTCTACCGGCGGCTTCTTTAACCAAAATTGCAACTTCACTAGTTGCTTTGAAAACTTGGGGGCCAGATTACCAATTTGATACTTTGGTGAGTGTCACTGGGCCTGTAGTAAATGGAGTTGTACAGGGCGATTTGATCGTTGCTGGCCGTGGCGATCCTTTGTTTGTTTGGGAAGAAGCGATCGCTCTTGGTAATACTCTCAATCAAATGGGCATTAAGCAAGTAAAGGGAAATTTGATCATTACTGGCAATTTTGCCATGAATTTCCAACGTCAGCCGATGCTGGCGGGTCTGATGCTCAAACAAACACTAAATCGTGCGACTTGGGGTCGCCCCGCTATTTATATACACTCAATCATGCCCAAGGGAACACCCAAGCCTCAAGTTCTCATTGCAGGCGGGGTGAAAGTTGAAGCCCAACCAAACCCTCAACAAACTTTGTTACTGCGTCATCGCTCATTGCCCTTGAAGCAACTAATCAAGGAGATGAACGTTTACAGTAACAACGATATGGCAGAGATGCTGGCAGACTCAGTAGGGGGAGCATCTGTAGTTCAATCAACCGCCGCCAGCCTTGCTAGAGTGCCACAAGTAGAAATTCAGTTAATCAATGGATCTGGACTGGGCCCAGAAAATCGTATTTCCCCCAGAGCCGCTTGTGCCATGCTGATGGCTATTCAAGGTGAGGCAGCCGTCCATCAACTGAATCTAGCTGACTTGTTCCCCATGTCTGGTTTTGATCAGCGGGGGACACTACACGCTAGGCATATTCCCATTGCTACTGTGATCAAAACTGGTACTCTCCGGGATGTCAGCGCTTTAGCAGGAGTAATGCCCACACGCGATCGCGGTTTGGTTTGGTTTGCTATTATCAACCGTGGGACAAATGTCTGGGGTTTGCGGACTGAACAAGACCAACTCTTGCAAAGTGTTGTCAAACAATTACAACTACCTCTTACTGTTCCTGTTGCCCTCACTCCCCACTCGGCGGTAAACTCTTTACCCCAGCTAGGCGCAGCTAGTCGGAATGAAATCTTATACAAAAGTTAGTTCATCGATAGTCTACAGTTAGAACAGAGAGCGGACTAATCTTATGAGCAATCCAAAAGTTTTATTGATGGGTAAAAACCGAACTTGTAAAGGGTAAATGTCCATAATAGCTTTTGGGTTAAATTTTCTATTAAGTTGATTACAGGCAGTTCGTAAAATGCCCTAACCCCAGGAGTGGAAACAGGCGAAACTTAGAATAAAAATAACTGTAAATAGATTTGTCACGACTAAGCAACAATTAGGCTTATAAATTAGGTTGTGATTATGCGATTTCCCAAATTATTTCGGTCTTTCCGTCAACTCGGTACTCATGTTTTAGCGATCGCGCTAGGAGTTCTGCTAACAGTTAGCACATTGCAGGTGTTACCTTCCCAAGCCGAACCAGCACCCACAGTAACTGCTGGAGATACTTCAAACCTAATTGCTCAACGGCAATCTCCAGCCGCTGCTGCGATCGGTAGCACTAGTTTTGTCACAGCAGCAGTGAATCGTGTTGGCGCAGCAGTTGTCAGAATTGATACTGAGCGCACAATTACTCGTCGCGTTGATCCATTTATGGAAGACCCCTTTTTCCGTCGGTTTTTTGGTGAAGGTTTCTCCCAACAGATTCCTTCTGAGCAATTACGCGGTGTAGGTTCAGGTTTCATTCTTGACAAAAGCGGGTTAGTTCTAACTAATGCTCATGTGGTCGATAAGGCTGATAAAGTAACAGTCCGGCTCAAAGATGGGCGCACCTTTGAAGGGAAAGTTCAAGGTATTGATGAAGTCACAGATTTGGCAGTAGTCAAAATTAATGCTGGTAACGATTTACCAGTAGCGCCCTTGGGTTCTTCTAGTAATGTCCAAGTAGGAGACTGGGCGATCGCAGTTGGTAATCCTTTAGGATTTGATAATACTGTTACCTTGGGAATTGTCAGCACCCTCAAGCGTTCCAGCGCTCAAGTCGGCATTAGTGACAAACGCTTAGACTTCATTCAGACAGATGCCGCTATTAACCCAGGAAACTCTGGCGGGCCACTATTAAATGGTCAAGGTGAAGTGATTGGGATTAATACAGCCATTCGCCCTGATGCAATGGGTATTGGATTTGCCATTCCTATTGATAAAGCCAAAGCGATCGCTGCCCAACTACAACGTGATGGCAAAGTTGCTCACCCCTATCTAGGTGTGCAAATGCTAACTTTGACACCTGAACTTGCCAAGCAAAATAACACTGATCCCAACTCTCCTATTCAGATACCAGAAATTAGTGGTGTTTTTGTCATGCGAGTTGTTCCCAATTCTCCAGCAGCATCTGCGGGTATCCGGCGCGGGGATGTAATTCTTCAAGTTGATGGTAAAGCTATTACCAGTGCTGAACAATTGCAGAATGTTGTCGAAGACAGTCGTCTTGGTCAAGTATTACAGGTGAAAGTGCAACGGGGTAATCAGACACAGCAGCTTTCAATACGCACAGCTGAGTTGCAAAATGCTTCGTAGGGGACAATATAGCCGAATATAGCCGATTTTAATTGTGTGGAATAGTAAGGGCACAGCATTGCTGTACCCTTACTGCGGTTATATCAAAATGTCATCCGCTCAATTAAATGACGACACAGTTAATAAACTTCATCATGCGTGCCGATGTCGAGTAAAACAATGGCTTCACTATTGGTTTCTACATCCAGTTCAATAGAGAAGACAACACGACAATCATAGCCGCAAGAGCAGGACTGAAGACCATCAAGTTTGCCACTCAGTTTGTGGGTGTCTAAGCCTGGAGCAAATACGTCTGCTTCCATTTGTTGAAGAGTGTCTTCAATGCGTTGCTGGAGTTCAGCATTTCGCTTCACAAACTTACGGAATGCTCGTTTAAATTTTGGGGTCAAAACCAGCAGTCTCATTTCTCTGGTTCGTTTAACGACTGGCGTAATTCTGCGATAACATTTTGGGCTGACTGATGCGGAAATTTACCTACATGGAAATCAGCTAGGGTTTGTTGGGCATCCGTAACTATTTCTGCACGACGATTTTCGTGATGGCGGTTTTGTAAAATATTGATCAGTATTTCTTGCTGCTCGGAGGAAAGTTGCAAAGCGTCTTTCAGCACTTGATCGAGAGTACTCATGAGTGAATTATACTATCAAGTCTCAGGTTGAAAAAGATTACGAATTTTAGTAAATTATAGCGCCCTCCCCTCATAATTTACGGGAAAATCTGCCTTTACAAACTAGATCACGCCATATCGACAGTAAAAGCAAACTGACAAATCAGTGCTTGTGAGTAGTCTGCCGCCGTAGGTCTTACCCTAAGCTTGCCGAAGGGCATCGCTCTATACATTCAAAGTGCCAATGCGTCTAAATTAGTTAGCAACATTTAATACTAGACCTTCATAGGCTAGTATCGCTTGAGGAAAAGCAGATTTAATATCGACTTGAACCTGGTCAAGAAAATCATCATGGTCATCTGGGTGATGATGAGAAATGGCTAGCCGTTTAACACCAGCATTCAGAGCTGCATTCACCCCAGCTTGCCAAAGTAAATCAGCAGAGTCATGGTTGTGAGAAGTAGGAGGAGTGTAAGTGGCATTAGCAATCAGCAAGTCAACGCCTTTAATGAACTGTAAAATCTGCTCTCGCTCCACTTGATCGGCATTCTGATGCAAATCCGTGACATAAGCAACACTATACTCTTGCCAAGCCACTCTGTAGCCAACTGACCGCTGAGTTTGATTAATTAATGCAGTTGTAATGGTGACATCATCTAGCTTTACGTCATTGTCTGGAGTCAGATTATAAAACTGCAACTCCGACTGCATTACCTGCAAAGGATAAGGAAAGTGCGGCTGGAGCATCTGATCGTACAGACACTGTTTGATTGAGGCTCCATTTGAGGCAGCTGTGCCATAAATATGAAAGCAATTTTCTCCAATAAATGCGGGAGCAAAAAAGGGAAAACCTTGGATTCTGTTTGATTGGCAGTTGGTAAAAAATAAATGGGCTTGTATTGGCTGTTGCAGTTCTTGCCAAGTTTTACCTAATATACGTAAGCCAGTACCGCCATCAAAAATCAAGCGTTTCCCAGCTACCTGCATTTCTAAACAAGCGGTATTACCACCATAACGATTAGTGTTGCTACTTGGGGTGGGAATTAAACCTCTTACACCCCAAAATTGCACGAGAAATTTATCTGCTGCACTACTTGGCAGGGTAGCTGATTTTTCAGGTATGTAGCTTTGGGAATCCGACAACTCAAAATTTGACATTTTCCTTGAAATTAGACCTTACTGAGCAGGTCATCGTAGCGCCGCACTTCCAACAACCTGTTTTTTTCGTCCACAATGACTACCGTAGGAGAGTAACTTTTTAACTCTTCTGGAGTGAACTGCCCGTAAGTCATTATAATCAAGCGATCGCCAATAATGCCTTGACGTGCCGCACCCCCATTAAGCTCAATTATTCCTGAATGGGCCGGAGCCGGGATCGCATAAGTAATAAAGCGTTGACCGTTGGCATTATTAACTACTTGCACTTGCTCATAAGGTAAGATACCAGCTTTGTCTAAAAGGATTTCATCAATGCTGATACTACCCACGTAGTTGATATTTGCCCCCGTGAGGGTGCAGTTATGAATTTTTGCCAAAAGGAGAGTACGCTGCATTCTGGTTTGGGGTTGGTGGCAGATTTGAAAATCCGTAACAAGCAAAAGTTATAAAAGTTAGGAGTGAGGAGTAAGAAATAAAAATTCATAACTCTTAACTCCTAACTTTTAACTCTTTAACTCCTCTATTATCCTCTATAAGCTTTGACGGATTTTTCTACTAAAGCTGCAACCTTGTCTACATCTTGCCAACCAAGAATTTCAGTCACCTTTTTTTCCAGATTTTTATAACTACGGAAAAATTCGGCAATTTCATCTAAGCGGTGTGGCGCTATGTCATTCAAGGATTTGACCTGAGTGTAGCGCGGATCTTTGTCAGGAACACAAAGGATTTTTTCATCGCGATCGCCACCGTCAATCATCTCCAAAAAGCCAATCGGTCGTGCGGCAATCACACAGCCTGGAAAGGTTGGCTCGTCAATTATGACCATACCATCTAGGGGATCGCCATCATCAGCCAAAGTATTTGGTACAAAGCCGTAATCATAAGGATATTTTACCGAGGAATAAAGTACTCGGTCTAGAGCAAAAGCTTCTAGTTCCTTGTCGTATTCGTATTTATTTTTACTTCCGCCAACAATTTCAACCAGAACGTTGATTAGACCGGGTTTCGGTTGGGCTGGAATACGAGATAAGTCCACAAAAAACTCCTCTGATAACTGAATCATGGGGATACTCAGTCAGCTTCGCTCCCCGTGTAGAATTTTAGGGCAATATGGCTCTCTTCCCAAGGTACTCGTTCTACGTTAGGGGACTGGGAACGAAACTTTAAGCTGTACCCTATTGGCTTGAATTAGTAGCCAAAAAATAGAAAAAGCGTTGCAAGCTTCCTCGCAACGCTTTTTCCAAGAGGATATTATGGATATCCTCCGCCCTTAATTACTGTTATGGGGATTTTTCACCCTTATTGTGTCAAGACAACTTAAATCTGGAGTCACACAACACAGATTCAGCTTATTCCTGATGAAGTCGATCCAAAATCTATAGAGATTGCATCAAAATCACTTTTCTCGTTTCTTACAGTTCTCCTATTAGGGAGAGGCTACTAGAAAGCTTTATCAATCTTTACTTCCTTGTAGGTTTTGGATCAGGGGTTGCTGGTTATTTTCAACATTAGCTGAAGAATAATGGGCGATGACAAATACAGGTAGGATAAGAGTTAACAGAGCGATCGCAGTTCCCACAATGTCTGCCAAACGTTGGGAATATGTGTCGGCATTGGCAGACTGGCTATTTGAATTCATACAAAATTGAAGTTTTTCGTAACACTGTATAGGTCTACTCTCTCAATGAGAGTGTTGATGCTATTTTAGCTATTTTTAAACTCTAGAATGTGTAGCATTTCACAAGCTAAACCAGTTTTGCAACTGTCAAAAGAGCGTTTTTATACATGAAATTATTAATACCAAGCTACAAGTAAACAAATCATGTTTTATTTTGTGATTAATATTTTCAGATGTTTCCCTGTATGGTGTGACGACTCTAATGCGTAAAGCCAATTTTAATAGCATCATAAATTACATTTTTTCGCTGCTTAAAGATTATTTAGCGAAATGTACTCGTTTGATACTTCATGATTATATCATTCTGTAAAGCCTTTGATAAGGTTATTTTACTAAAATTGCTAATTTGTGATACAGGACACAAAACCGCAATTGCACTGAATATCTACCAGTGCTTTTATTGTTATACGGTAGTTATACACACAAATATTTGGCGATCAAGAAGAAATGGCTAGTAATGATTTTTGTAACCAATCATAACTACCGAATAAATACAGATACAGTAACTGGTCTGTGCAGCATGAATTCAGTGATAACACTAAACAAATATTTAAGAATTGTAATTTTCAAATCTGTTTAATATCACAGTAATTTTGTCAATCTATATATAGATAGAGTAAAAAATGTTTTAGAGAATGGTGTGTATGTGTAGAGTGTTATCGCCAGACTTTGCTCATATTTGAATCAAATACCCAATCTCAATTTCCAAATTCTAAATCCGTATAATTTTTTGGATCAATCCAGATAGAATACAACAAATTGTATCTTACATAACAAATTAATTAACTAAAAAAACCGCCACTAACTATCATAGGGCGGTCTTGTTAAGCAATCGGAGGGTAATTACAGATTACTCTGCTAATAAATGAAATTGCTGTAACGAAGTTTGCACTAAATTGGGGATTGGGGATTGGGCATGGTTATTCTCCTTGTCGCCCTCATCTCTCTCACTCCTTACAGACGTGATTAATCGCGTCTCTACTTTCCATAAACACTCATTGGTTCTTTGATAAATCGGGTGTAAAGATGCTTAAACGTAGACTTAATGACGCGGGGCATACCAAAATCAATGGGCATTAACTTGTCTGGTAGTCGCCAATCTTCTATTTTTAATAAGTCAGGATTTAAATGCGGAAATTCTATGTCAGCAAGTTCTGGACATACCCCTAGCCTTTGAGAAGCTGCAACTGTAGGTACTTGTTCAGGAGGAACATTGAGGATTTCTATCATTGCCCGATCTAAGGCAAATATATCTGATGCGGCTGCTAAAATGCCCAGTTGACGAGGTTCACCGTTGCTGGGGCCATTACCTTCATGACCAATAATGCCATCTAATATGGTTAAGTTAGGGTTAATTGCTCTGGCAGTTTCTACTAACATTTCACCAAATCTGTTCGCATCTTTTCCAGCTTCCATGTGCCACCAAGCTTTCATTTTACCTGGGACGCAACCAAACAAGTTTTTTACACCCAGTGTTAATGTCAACTGCATGTGTGATTTCACTTTAGGTAGGTTAATCACCACATCTGCTTCCATTGCTTCTTTAGATAGCCGCAGATGGTTAAAATTGTCACTAATGGTTTGGTAACGCTGACCCTGAAAATCGATGATGGGAAGATTGAGTTCTTCTAAAATCGGTAAGTAGCCATTTGCCACTGCTACGCCCTTGGCACTACCAAAAGCAGGACTATCGCCTAAAAATGGCTCACCGCCAACCTCAATTACCATCTGGGCAACTTGATAAACTAGTTCGGCACGGGTGATACACTCTTTACCAGGACGCGACCCTGTAAGTAGATTCGGTTTGAGTAAAACGCGATCGCCTTTTTTTACAAATGCTGCCATACCTCCAAAAGGTTCCAGGAGAATAACTAAGGATTCTCGTAAGGCTTCTCGTTCGTAGGATGTAGCCCGAATGAGACTAACAGATGGTTTTTGAGTCTGCATGGATAAATGGGGATAGAGGGAGTGGAGAGTGGGGAGTGGGAAAAAGCAGGGGGCAAGGGGCAGGGGGCAGGGGATAAGGAAAAGAGGAATTGGGACAGGGGAGAAAGTTTCCCCTTTTCCCGCTACTCCCCTGCTTCTTCATTTCCCTCTGCCCTCTGCACCCCGCCCCTCTGCCTCTTTTCAATGCCCCATGCCCTATAATCTATTATTCTGTTCTGAGCGGTAAGATACCACTCATTTGTTCTAGATTTAACACTGTAGCTAAGTCTGTTTCACTCATCAATCCGCGTTCTAGAACAATCTGTCGTAGGGATTTACCAGTTTCTAAAGATTCTTTAGCTACAGCAGCAGCATTTAAATAACCGATGTGGGTATTTAGTGCTGTTACTAAAGCTAAACTGCCTTCGGCATAAGCTAAACAACGTTCTTTATTAGCAGTTATTCCCTCAATACAGCGTTCGGTAAGTGCGGCGATGGTATTACCTAGAATTTCGATACTGTGAATCAAGTTATAGGCAATTAGCGGCATCATCACATTTAATTCTAATTGTCCGGCTTGGGCGGCTAATGCGATCGCACTGTCGTAACCCATCACCTGAAAACACACCATTGATGTCATCTCTGCCATCACGGGGTTATATTTCCCTGGCATAATCGAGGAACCGGGTTGCACTGGAGGCAGTTGAATTTCTTTCAAACCAGTTTTTGGCCCCGAATCCATCAAACGCAAGTCGTGAGATATTTTGACTAAATCCTGGGCTAAGTTGCGTAAAGCACCGGAAACATTCACAAATGGAGCCATACTTTGCATGGCTGCCATGAGATGGGGCGCAGGTTCTAAAGGAGTATCAATCAATTCTGAAAGAACTTCTATTATACGGGCGCGATATAGAGGATGAGTATTTAACCCCGTTCCCGCTGCACTACCTCCCAAACCCAGCACCATTAAATCCCCAGACGCGGTATAAATCCGGTTTTGGTGTTCTGTAAGAATTTGTGCCCAAGCGCGAAAATTTTCACCCAAGCGCACGGGTACAGCATCTTGTAAGTGGGTTCTGCCAGATTTGACGATATCTTGAAATTCTACAGCTTTGTTTTCTAAGGATGCGATCGCACTATCTATTGCTGGGTGTAATGTCTTGGATAATGCCAATAATCCACCAATGCGAATTGCGGTAGGAATCACATCATTGGTAGACTGTCCATAATTAACGTGATCATTGGGACTAACACGTTTATAATTGCCCTTTTCTTCACCCAGAATTTCTAAGGCGCGATTTGCGAGAACTTCGTTGATATTCATGTGGTGGGATGTTCCCGCACCAGCCTGATAAACATCCACGACAAATTGATCACGGAACTTCCCAGCTAAGATTTCATCAGTTGCTTGCACAATCGCCTGACTAATATCTTGGGGAATGCAATTTAGTTCTCCATTGACAATTGCTGTAGCTTTTTTAATTATTAATCCTGCATCTACGTAAGTAGCTAAAGGCTTAATGCCGCTAATGGGAAAGTTTTCGATTGCTCGTAGTGTTTGGATGCCGTAATAAACGCTACTAGCAATTTGGCGATCGCCCATCGAATCGCTTTCAACGCGGAATTGGGAGTCTGTGTGTTCAGTCATAGTATTGTTTTAGGAGAGCTACAGAAAACAGATTTTCCCACGCAGGTACACTCAGATACACTAATCTGCATATATTTTGCATATTTGCTTGGCTGTTTGTTGCTTTACAGTTGTTAATTTTTAATTTCCCATGACTCTACCCAACTGGATTACCTTCTCTCGCCTTCTGGGTGTACCATTTCTGCTTTATGGCTTATACAATCCCATACCACAAGCTAGGTGGATATGCTTGGCGATTTTTATTGTTGCGGCGTTAACTGATTGGTTAGATGGTTATTTAGCGCGAAAACTCAACCAAATCAGCGACTTGGGTAAGTTTCTTGACCCTTTAGTAGATAAATTTCTAGTACTTGCGCCGTTGCTGGTTTTTATTGAACTAGGAAAAGTCCCAGCTTGGGGAGTGTTTTTGATTTTAGCGCGGGAATTAGCGATCGCTGGTTGGCGGGTGAATCAAACGACAATTACCGGAGCGAATATTTGGGGTAAACTCAAAACTGTTAGTCAAATAGTTGCGATCGCACTTCTGATTGCACCACTACCTGAAGTGTGGCAAACTCGCTCTCTGATTGCTTTTTGGGTTTCTGTCACCTTGACTTTAATATCTGGAGCGATTTACTTATTACCACAAAACCCGACTAGTGAAAATACACCGTTAGGTACAAAGTGACTCAAAAAAACTTTGCGTTCCTCTGCGCTATACTCTGCGCCCCTACCCTGCGGGAAGGCGTTCGCGTAGCGTCTCGTAGAGAAGCGCCTATGCGTTTAAACTTAAACCCTCAATCTACTTCACTTGCACACATATACTACTTTATTTCTCAAAACCATAGCTAGGTAATCCAGTAACATCAGTTTGGAGAGCAAACAAATCACCTGAGTAGAAACTTTTTTCAATCTCCCTCTGGCTGAGTCCAACTGAAGCAGTGGTAATGTATAGTGTTTGCAAATCTTCGCCGCCAAAAGTGCAACTCGTTACGAGTGGAACAGGTAGTTTTATCCGCAATATCTCTTCACCCTTGGGGTTGAAACGAATCACACACCATCCATCCCACATGGCTGACCAAATATTTCCTTGGTTATCTATCGTTAACCCATCTGGGTAAAACGATTCATGAGTTAAATCAACAAAAATCCGGCGATTAGTAATGTTACCTGTTAGTGAATTAAAGTCGTAAGCATATATTTTTTGTTGAGGAGAATCACTCAAATAAAACGTTTTTTGATCGGGACTCCACCCCAGACCATTAGAGATAGTCAATCCCGTTTCCATCAAATGCAATGAACCATCAGCATCATAACGATAGAGACTAGCCTGGGGTTTTTCTAAAGAACACATTGAGCCGAACCAAAAGCGGCCTTGGGGGTCACATTTGCCATCATTAAAACGGTTATCTGGCAGATTTACTTCAATCTCCAAAATGGGTGTAACTTCACCTGTCTGGGTGTTGAGGAATGCCAAGTGATGACGCAGTGCCATAATTAATCTATCTTTACCTGCTGTTGCGATCGCACCTACGACTTCTCCCACATCAAAAAACAAGTCTTTCCCTGTAGCAGGATTGAACTTATGTACACGATGGTTGTAGATATCAACCCAGTAAATTACGTTTTGGGTAGAATCCCAGATGGGGCCTTCACCTAAACGCGCACGAGCTTCTAGAACATTCTGGAGTAGATATTGTAAAACCTGGCTCATCTTATCAACCACCAATAATATTTACAGAAACTAATTTTAGTAGCCTTCAGGCAATTCTAAAAAAGGTTTGCCTTCCTTGATAAAAAAATTGTTATTCCTATTCCAGTAAAAACTAAAGACGCAATTTCTCGCGTCTTTCCCAAGTAGAAGAAAATATTTTTGATTTTGATTTTCGCCAAACCTTTACAACGATCCGTTAACTTAAAATTAGTCGGTCAAGATTCTCCTTATGTACCAAACAGACCCACCTCTCTCTCCCAAAGAAGTCCTACCAACCATGTATGATCTTCCCAGTGAATACCCCGAGGACTCTGGTTTGCCTGACGAATTTCACCTTTTTCAGCCCCAGCTTCTGCGCGAAACCTTCTATCCACCAAACTATCCAGCAGAGGAAGTATTTGTTGCCAGGTCTCTACGAACAACAAAACTTGCGTCTGAGTTATGTTATCTGGCAAGAAGGGGTTGCCCCTTTTGTAGTGGTAGAATTGCTTTCTCCTGGCACTGAAAAAGAAGACTTAGGACAAACTCTACGGGAGATTAACCAACCGCCGACCAAATGGGAAGTTTATGAGCGGATTTTGCGAGTTCCTTACTACATTGTGTTTGACCGCTACACTGACAAACTCCAAGTATTTCAATTAGTTGCAGATAGTTATAGCGAATTGGACTTGAGTACTCCACGGGTATGGATGCCGGGTTTGGAACTAGGTTTAGGACTTTGGCAAGGTTCTTACCAAGGAATTGAGCGATTGTGGCTACGTTGGTATGATGCATCCGGGAATTGGCTTCCCACGCCGCTAGAACGAGAAAGTCAACGTGCTAACAGATTAGCAGCACAACTGCGAGAGTTAGGCGTTAACCCTGATGAGTTATGATGCTGCGATCGCATCAGCAATTATTGGTGTCAACTTAAGGCAAAACAGACGGTTAGAAACCGCGTCTACACGAAACAAAACCCACCTCTGTGGGTTTCAAACCCTTAATTTGACCTTAGTCCGCGGAGGCGGACGAAAGCCTGTGTAGCCTCGAATTCTATTCGCCCTGGTTAATCACAACGCTTGTAAAATCTCCTCATCTACAGAGAAATCAACATCAGCTTTATCTTTTGCATTAGCTAAATAGTCATTTTTCAGAGAGTCTTGTAACCCAGAAATCAAATTATATTCAGGATGCCAATTTAATTCTGTTTGTGCTTTATTCACCGAAGCAAAGAAATGCTGCACCCGCATCGGAAAAGCTTTGCGTTTGCCAAAATCAAACTTTTTCGGGTCGTAATGGACGATTTTTACAGCATCGGGTGATTTGCCAGCCGCTACAGCACTGGCACGGGCTAAACCATCAAAAGTGAGAAAGCGATCACCAGAGATATTATAAATCTGTCCTATAGCTTGTTTATTGCCCAAAACCTGAGTCATAGCTAGTGCCAAGTCTTTTACATGACCTAACTGGGTGATATGCAAGCCATTTCCGGGGATGGGAATGGGGCGATCGCGCACAATTCTGTCAAAAAACCAGCCTTCCAACTCATTATAATTACGAGGCCCGTAAATATAAGTAGGACGAATAGAGGTAAAAGGTAATCCCAATTGAGTTAGATAAGCTTCTGTTTCATGTTTACCCTTATGGCGACTTTTGGGATCTACTAAATCTCCTTCGACATGGGGTAGTTGGTCAGATTTGAGATATACCCCCGCAGAACTCATATACACAAAATGTTGCACTCGGCCTTGAAAAATTTCTGCTAGTGGTTGAGTATCTGTCAGTTCTCGCCCGTTATTGTCAAAAATAACATCAAAGTTTTCTTGTGATAATTTTTCCTTTAATTGAGTAGCATCAGTGCGATCGCCTATAATTTGTCCTACTCCCTGTAAAGAAGGTGCAGGTCGATTCCCACGATTGAACAGCACCACCTCGTGTCCTTGTTCCACTAGTAGCTGAGTCAAATACACACCAATGAACCGAGTACCACCCATAATCAGAATTCGCATAAATTCACCCTTTCTATATCAGTTGTCGTTCACGGAGTGGGGAGTAAGGGAGTAAAAAAGCAGGGGAGGCAGGGGAAGAATAACTATTTGGTTATTCCCCATTCACCAATCCCCAATCCTCAATCCCCATTCTGAGGTTATCAGGTTGCAGCATCCATCTGGAACCTCAGAGGAAAAGATTCGTCCTATGTGCTAATCTGGGCGCTTCCCGTAAATTAATCACAAAGGGAAACTTTTCAGTTAACGTCATCAAGTTGGTCTTTGTATTTTCCATTTATTCAAGTTAGCTGTGCCCTTGAAATATGCTCTGGTTCATGAGTGGCTGACACCCAAAGCCACCGGTGGTTCAGAACTCGTTGTCCGAGAAATTTTGAATCACATTGATGCTGATTTGTATGCTCTCATCGATTTTGAATCCAGCAATCCTGAAAGTTATTTATATAAACGTCAGATTGGCAAGACGTTTCTCCAGAACTTTCCTTATGCCCGCAACGGTGTACAAAAATACTTGCCTTTGTGGCCTTTGGCAATTGAACAACTTGATTTGCGGCATTATGATGTAATTCTGTCTTCATCTCACGCTGTTGCCAAAGGAATCCTTACCACTCCCGAACAGATGCATATTTGCTACTGTCACAGCCCTATGCGCTATGCCTGGGACTTAACCTTTGATTATCTGCGCCACAGCAAACTAGGTAGTGGCGTACCTGGGTGGGTAACGCGATATTTATTACATCGTTTGCGGCAGTGGGATGTATTGAGTGCCAATCGCGTTGATTACTTCATTGCCAACTCGCAGTATACAGCCCGGCGGATTTGGCGTTGCTATCGGCGAGAAGCAACAGTCATTTATCCACCAGTGAATATTACTGAATTTCCGTTTCTCTCTGAGAAAGAGGATTTTTACCTGACAGTTTCCCGGTTAGTGAGTTATAAGCAAATATCCTTGATTGTCAAGGCTTTTAATCAACTAAAACGACCATTAGTAGTCATTGGTACAGGAGATGAAATGAACAAGATTAGCGAAATGGCAAACTCCAACATTCAAATACTGGGTTGGCAACCCGATAATGTGGTAAAAAAATATATGTCTAGGGCTAAGGCGTTTGTATATGCAGCTTGTGAAGATTTTGGTATTGCCTTAGTGGAAGCACAAGCTTGCGGCACGCCGGTAATTGCTTATGGTGCAGGGGGTGCTTTAGAAAGTGTGCGAGATATCCGCTCTTGTGTGGATACAGGGACAGGTATATTTTTCAAGACACAAACAGAGGCGGCTTTAGTGGAGGCAGTAGAAAAGTTTGAAGTTTATCAGGGTTCGTTCAGTTCCGAGTATATGCGATCGCACGCCGAGCAGTTCTCACCGCAAATTTTTGCCGATCGTTATTTAGATTTTGTAAACAAGTGCAACGGAAAAAGACCATTTTTGCAATGATGGTCTTGATTAACGTCTTATTTTTTTAGGCTTTTGGCAATTTTCACCAGAAGCACCTCATTTTGGCTTTAATATTGGGACTATGTGTGGTGTGGATTATTAAGGAGTATGATGACTGCCCAGAGCTCACTCCTCTCCGGCAAGCAAGGCGTAAGGCAAGATACCAGAGCGTCTACGCGTTTCTTAAAACGCGGTCAAAAAACAAAGACGCCAAAAGTTAAACCCAAAGGTTTATCCTTTCAGGGTTTAAACGGAGAGTTTGCCAAACGACTGTTTGATATCGTGTTTTCGCTGTCGGTATTAATTTTGTTCTTCCCCGTCTACTTAATTTTGACCTTGCTGATTGCCTTTAGCTCAGAAGGGCCGATTTTTTATGTCCAGGAACGGGTAGGGAAAAATTACAAAGCGTTTAATTGTATTAAATTCCGAACAATGGTAAGCAATGCGGACGAAATCCTCATGCAAATGATGGAAACATCGCCCGAATTGCGACAAGAATTTGAGAGCAGTTTTAAGCTAAAACAAGACCCCCGGATTACCAAAATCGGTCGATTTTTGCGAATTACTAGTTTAGACGAATTTCCCCAGTTCTGGAACGTTTTGAAAGGGGACATGAGTGTAGTCGGCCCCCGACCCTTGGTAACAGAAGAACTGCCAAAATACGGTTATCATATTGATGAGATTTTAACAATCCGTCCAGGAATTACTGGTTTGTGGCAGGTATCTGGACGTAATGACATTCCCTACCCTCGGCGAGTCCAAATAGACCTGCATTATGTCAAATTTAGGAATTTCTGGCTTGATTTATGGATCATTTTGAAAACTGTTGATGTGGTCATTCTGCCCAAAAACAACGGGGCATACTGATTAAATTACTTAGGGTCGATTCTGTGGGGCAGTTAATGCCCCTAAATACTAATTATTACCCTAATACTAAGTGATTGCTCATCTTTGTTTGTATAATTATCTATAATTTGTGCCTTGTTCTTTTCTACTTAACTCAGGCTTTTCTGGGTATGTCTCTGTGCTTTTTTCTGCCCTGATTTGGATTGTTGCCAGAAGTCTAATACAAAATACCTATTTTATTTATTAAGTCCTTATAAAATCAATAAATTTTTGACAAAAAAACAATGTACACAAAAATAATCTTGATCTATTCTGGTAAAAAAATAAATATACATAATTAAGGAATCTTGAGCTATTTCAGGTTATACTTACGTGTTAAATGATTTTTTTATTACGTATATTTATTTACAGAAAAAGTCTTATAACAGCAAGAACTCGTAGGTTTCCCATTAGGCAATTCAGCAATTAGTTGCTAAGTTGTATCAGATTGCCTGTAACTTTTTAATCAAGGAAAATAAGGGATATATTGAGCATGACGCAACAGAAGCGAGCTTTAATTACTGGTATTACTGGTCAAGATGGTTCATATCTAAGTGAATTTTTGTTGGAACAAGGTTATGAGGTTCATGGCATCATTCGCCGCACTTCTACCTTCAACACAGACCGCATTGATCACATTTACGAAGACCCCCACAAAGAGGGAGTGCGGTTATTTCTTCACTACGGAGACTTGACGGATGGTACGACGTTGCGACGTATTTTAGAAGAAGTAAAGCCAGTAGAGATTTACAACCTCGGTGCTCAATCCCATGTCAGAGTTAGCTTTGATTCACCAGAATATACGGTGGATGCTGTAGGAATGGGGACATTGCGTCTGTTGGAAGCAATTCGAGACTACCAGCGTCGTACTGGAATTCAGGTAAGATTTTACCAGGCGGGTTCTTCAGAAATGTATGGTTTAGTACAAGCAATACCTCAAACTGAGACAACGCCCTTTTATCCCCGCAGCCCCTACGCCTGTGCGAAAGTTTACGCCCACTGGCAAACTGTAAATTATCGTGAGTCTTATGATTTGTTTGCTTGTAACGGTATACTTTTTAACCATGAGTCCCCACGGCGGGGTGAAACCTTTGTAACCCGGAAAATTACTAGAGCCGTGGCTGGTATTGTTGCTGGTAAGCAGAAAAAGATTTACATGGGTAATCTAGATTCCAAACGAGATTGGGGCTATGCGAAGGATTACGTTAAAGCAATGTGGTTGATGTTGCAGAAAGACCAGCCAGACGATTACGTAATTGCTACTGGCGAAACCCACTCGGTACGGGAATTTTTGGAACTGGCATTTAATTATGTGAATCTCAATTGGCAAGATTATGTAGAGTTTGATGAGCGTTACCTCCGCCCATCTGAGGTAGATTTACTGATTGGCGATTCTAGCAAAGCACGGCAGAATTTGGGCTGGGCACCATCAGTGACCTTTGAAGAACTAGTTTCCCTAATGGTAGAAGCAGACTTACAAGCATTGGGTCACACTTCACCCAATGGAAATGGTTCGCAATTTCCATTAGATATTGCAACTATTCGTCAACAATTGGGCGCTTTGCACTTCTGATTCGCACCACAGAGGATAAAAATATGACCGCCTTAGAACTAAAAAATCAACGAATTCTCGTCACTGGTGGGTCGGGGTTTCTAGGTCGTCAGGTGATCGATCAACTGTGTAAAGCAGGGGCTGATCGTGAGAAGATTACAATAGTGCGATCGCGCGATTGTGATTTGCGTGTTTGGGAAAATAGCCAACGGGCGGTTGACCAGCAAGACATAATTATTCACTTAGCAGCTCATGTCGGTGGTATCGGTCTGAACCGCGAAAAACCCGCTGAGTTGTTTTATGATAACTTGATCATGGGAACCCAGCTAATTCACGCTGCCTACCAAGCTGGAGTAGAAAAATTTGTTTGTGTTGGCACAATCTGCGCCTATCCTAAATTTACCCCAGTGCCATTCAAAGAAGATGACCTTTGGAATGGCTACCCAGAGGAAACCAACGCCCCTTACGGAATTGCAAAAAAAGCGCTTTTAGTTCAATTGCAATCTTACCGCCAGCAATACGGTTTTAATGGGATTTACCTACTCCCAGTAAATTTATATGGCCCAGAAGATAACTTTGACCCTGCAAGTTCCCACGTCATTCCAGCCTTAATTCGCAAAGTTCACGAAGCCCAAATTAAGGGAGAAAACCAACTCCCAGTTTGGGGTGATGGCAGTCCCACACGCGAGTTTCTTTATTCAGAAGATGCAGCGCGGGGGATTGTTATGGGGACTCAATTCTATAACGAATCAGAACCAGTTAACTTGGGAACGGGTTACGAAATCTCCATCTTTGATTTAATTACTTTAATTTGTAAATTGATGGAGTTTAAGGGTGAAATTGTTTGGCAAAGCGACAAGCCTAATGGTCAACCCCGCCGTTGTTTAGATACTGAACGGGCAAAGCAAGCCTTTAATTTCACTGCTCATGTGGGCTTTGAGGAAGGGCTAAAAAATACCATTGAATGGTATCGCCAATACGCTGAATAATCATTACTTATTTAGGGTGAGCAATGCTCACCCTATTTGCTTTTAGAAATACATTCAAAAATACATTTTATAAAAATTATTTAGCATTTTTTCTAAAAGCTAGATAATTAAAATCTACTGAATGACGAGGAATAAGGCCATGTTCACCAGTAAGAAGATATTTTTTAATAACCACTGGAATCGGTGGAAGTAAATCTCTCGATTGAAAAGTAATTCCTCCTTGGGTGTGACTTCGCATAATATTTCCTTGCCTCATAGCCAGAATATAGCTCTCTATTCTATTCATTAGTCTATTACTAGAGCGATAATTACTCTGATCGGCTATGATTAAAATACTTCTTCTAGGCATTTTTCTTACAAGAAAACCTATATTTTTAAGGAATGTATTTAAGTCATTACCCATTTCATTTAAGCAGTTTTGAAACACAAATATCATACTATTTGTAATATCATATTCTATTGGTTCAAAAGTATTGATATCTAGCAAATCGATTGGCGAAGCATTTAATTTACACAACCCTAGGAAATACTCTTTTATCAAGTAATTATTTGTAATACGTCGGCTATGTCTCCAGGAATCTGCGGCAATATCGTATATTTTAAATTGAGCAGACAACAAACAAGGAAAATTATCCTCCAAATAAGTTATCAATCCCACAGTTTCAGGTGCAGGGCCTGCTCCAAAAAAACAAGCTTGTATATGTTGTGTAGAAAATAAAATATTTTGATTCAAGTCTTCAAAAATCTGACGAGTCATTGCTGCATAAAGAGGATAATAACGAAGCAAGTAAGCAGCTTGGGTATCAAAATCAGTGTAATCAACCGTGACATTATCGTTACGATATGATTGCCATAGTTTCAAAGCGTGTGGCTGTAAATGTCTTAAGTATTGTCTCAAACTTACTTCGCTACTGATTCTATTTCTGTCGCAAATTCCAGCAATAATACGGTTATAAATATCATCCATAATGTTTAGGCTCCAAGTTTAATAGCAAAATTAAAAAACCCACTTAAAAGTAACCCCCTATTCGACTTTGAAATAGGATGGCTATAGAAGAAGACAATTATTTAGGAATTAACTCAGATTTATACTCATCAGATTTTGGGTTTTTCCTGATAGGAAATAGCCAAATTATGAATGAAATTGTAGACGATGTGCAACTTTAATTTTGTCATAATGAGTAGAGCAAAACTAAATAAAACATTTTACTTTACTATATGCATTCAAAATGAAAGTTTTACAAAAGTTACGCATGGCAATTTTTTGTATTTTTATCTATAAAATTTCGTTGTTTTGGTACTTCAACTAATGCACCAAAACATTAATAATTTATGACAACGCTAATTTAGTCGATATTTAAATAAATAAATTTAGTTTTCCCCATCTGATAAATGTAACTTCCAAATAATTACATTTATCATGATGTGGAAACTGGCTCTCTACTGTTTGAGAACAAGATTTTGACTACGTCGTAATAACAAATTAGATACTATACATGGCATAGTATCTAATTTTTAAGACATAGGCGCATATAATTTTTGTAGGTACAGATTTATCTACAATCTAAAGTTGCTGCTTTTCGGATTTTTTCCTAAATATTTTTACAAAACTGAAATGCTCTAAGGCAATATTTCAGGTACTGGTGATGATTACTCTGAAAGTCAGGTTGATTCTTGGCTTAACTGGCTTAGATGTTTTGGGTATCTGATGTTGCCAAAATTGCTGGGTTGTGCCTCTCATAAGTAGAAAGCTTCCATGAGTTAAGTTAACTTCTTGGCTTGCATATTTTTTGGATTTATGTCTGAACATGAAGCGGCGTGTATCTCCAAAACTTACAGAACCAATCACAGTATTATTGCCAAGTTCAGGTTCGTCATCGCTATGCCATGACACGCCATCTTTACCATCACGGTAAAGGTTTAGTAACACGCTATTAAATTTTACATTGGACAAAGGTTCAATTTTAGATTTAATTTGGAGTAAGATACTAGTCCAAGGCTCAGGATTCATTTCTATTCCTGAGTAAGTATATGATGTACCCCTATCTCCATACCATGCTGTTAGCCTTGGTAAAGGTATAGACTTTCCATAAAGCTTGATTGCATCTTGTCTCCAATGGGTATTGTTATATAATTCGTAGAACAACTGGTCGCTTTCTGTTGTATCAAATAAATTAGGGTAAATTACCAGATCTCCATCAGGAAGGATTAAATTTTGTGGTGTTATCTGCGACTGAACTGTTGCAGGTTCTAAAGTTTCTCCGTTTTCCCAAAGATTGAGTTGCTTGTACATGAGTCTTGACCAGAAAAATATTTTAATTCCAATTAAAGCTTATCTATCTTGAAAACCGTAGTTTCTTTGTAAGGAGGGTAAAATTTACAACCAAAACTATGAGCGAATTAATATACTCTCTTTAAAAACTCTAGGTTTCGGAATCGACGAGGTTTAAAGGGTTGTTTCTATTTTGCACATAGGTATATTAAATTTGTCATGGAAAAAGTAAAACTACGCCGTACTCTACTCAATACACGTCAATCAATGTCTTCTCAAGAGTGGAGAGAAAAAAGCGATCGCTTATGCTCTCATTTACAAAACTCTATTTTGTTTACCCAAGCAAAAACAATACTCGCTTATTTCAGCTTTCGCCAAGAACCCGATCTCAGTCCATTATTTGCAAACACTAAGTATCGTTGGGGATTTCCTCGTTGCGTTGATAAATCTATCTATTGGCATATTTACACACCTAACGATTCTGTTCAAAGCGGCGCTTATGGCATTACTGAACCACATCCCGATGCTCCCCTATTAGATGCTGCTGAAGTAGATTTGATTCTCGTCCCTAGTGTAGGTTGTGACTATCAAGGATATCGTTTGGGTTATGGCGGTGGATATTACGATCGCTTGCTCAGTTTACCGCAGTGGCAAGCAAAGACAACTATCGGAATTGTCTTTGATTTTGCCTATTTACCTCAAATACCGATTGATCCTTGGGATAAACCGCTACAAGCTGTTTCTACGGAAACCGGATTGACTCAGAGAGGCTGAAGGATTCAGGATGATGAAGAAAAAACTCCAAATATTTAAGCAAGTGCAAAATATTGAAAGCAAGTTGTAGCGTTATAAAGAAAGTTGTAATAAATATTTAGAGAACTGGGAAAGTTATTAATCAAATGCTGAAGTTGAAAAAATCACGATCGCAGATTTTACTAATGTATGCACTGTTGGGAGCGATCGCACTGTTGATGCTCTTTCCTTTACTATGGCTAATTAGTACAGCCTTAAAATCGCCGACGGAAAATATTTTTCAGACACCGCCACAGTTGTTACCCAGTCAACCAACACTAAATAACTTCTTTAGTGTGTGGAACTCTCTACCTTTTGGACAATACCTGTATAACAGTACTTTGGTGTCAGTGCTGACTGTGGGCTTAAATCTACTGTTTTGCGCCTTGGCTGCCTATCCCTTGGCAAGATTGTCGTTTGTGGGGCGAGACGGGATTTTTGTAGCGATCGTCTCGACGATTATGATTCCCTTTCAAATCGTAATGATTCCTCTCTATATTTTGACAGTCCAGTTGGGTTTGAGAAATACTTATTTAGGGATGATTTTTCCGAGTTTAGCTTCTGCCTTTGGCATTTTTCTGTTGCGCCAAGCTTTCATGAGTGTCCCCAAAGAAATAGAAGAAGCCGCCCGCATGGACGGAAGTTCGGAGTTAGGTTTGTGGTGGCATATTATGTTACCGGCAGTTCGCCCAGCATTAGTAACTTTAGCTATTTTTGTATTCATTGGTGCTTGGAGTGACTTTTTATGGCCTTTAATTGTCATCCAAGACGAAAATTTATACACTCTTCCCTTGGGAGTCGCCAAGTTAGCAGGGACATTTTCTCTTGATTGGCGATTGGTAGCTGCTGGCTCAGTAATTGCGATCGCGCCAGTATTATTATTGTTTCTATTTTTACAACGTTACATTGTACCCACTGAAACTGGTAGCGGCGTTAAGGGATAAAAATCTCTCTATGCCCAATTTAATAAGCACCAGTCTTTCTGAATACCACCCAGATAGTTTTAATAATCAGAACCAGGTCATAAATTACAGACCACTTGCGTTGATAATCTATATCCATCTTGACAATAGTTTCAAAATCTGTAATTGTTGAACGCCCATTGGCCTGCCATTCTCCAGTAATACCTGGTTTGACTCGCAATCTATCCCAGTGGTGTAGATCGTAATGGCTGACTTCATCAGGAGTAGGAGGACGAGTACCAACTAAACTCATGTCTCCTAACAAAACATTCCAAAATTGAGGTAATTCGTCTAAGCTAGTACGCCGCAAAAATTTACCTACAGGAGTAATGCGAGGATCATCAACAGATTTAAAGATATGACCTTTTGCTTGATTTTGAACCAAATGCTTGAGTTTATCAGCATCAACGATCATGGAGCGAAATTTCCACATTCGGAAAGTTTTTCCGTTTAAACCACAGCGAATTTGAGAATAAAATATTGGATTTGGCTCATAAATAAAGGTAGCAATTGCTACGGGAATTGCTACTATAAATGTGATTATTAACCCCACAATAGCTCCCATAATGTCAATTAATCGTTTTCTGACGCTTAATGTTGAAGGGTGTGAAGGCTTTTGCGAGGAATTAACTGAATAAAGATAAAGATTACTCACAAGGGCTAACTTATTTTATTACAGGAATTTTTACACCATTAGTAGTGTGGACATAGACATGATTTTACAAATTATTTATACTGCTTTTGTCACTACTACCGATTGGTACTGTACATAAAATTGAAACAATAAAAAAATCGAAAATTTAAATTTTACAGAATCTTTAAATTACACTGAGACATTGTGAATCTACAGTGTTTTTTCCATAAAATAAACAACCTACTACTACACGTACACATCTCAAAAATACTGTAGTGAAATACTAGTAGTACTTGCAAAATTCCAAATGCTTACGTTGACTTTTCAAATTATGTGGAAAAGTCCACCAAATACCTAACCCCTTTCCCGACGCGGGAAGGGGGAAAATTCAAAGTCTCTCTCCTTTTAGGAGAGAGAAATAGAAGTGAGGTTTTCCAGATGCCGTGAAAAGTCAAATGCTTACGTTATCAGCATTTGGAATTTTCAGTAGTATTCTTATTTCTAGCGTTATATACTAGTTTCAACGGTCAACCTCTAAGGCGAAATTCACCGTATATGGTTCCTCCAGCGATTGCTGATTACTAGCTTTGATCGCATCTAGATAGTGGCGCAAAGATACTAGTTGTTGGGAATTGGGACGATAAGTGAGACTCCCCTGTTTTTCAAAAAGTGGTGCCGTAGCGATCGCTTGATAGTCTAGATTGTCTTGTGAACTCTGGGTAAGCCAGGTTGAATCTGTAACTGAAGGTATCAAACCCGAAGGTAGTTCACCCTCCAAAAAAGCCAGCAGTCGTTGCTGACAAGTGCGAGTATTGATCCCACGATCCTCAAATAGCTGGGTAATTTCACCAAAAGATACGGATCGGTCTGGTAGCAGTCGCAGCAATTCTGTAAAGAGGAAATAATCAGTGTATTGTTGCCTGGGTATATCTAAAATTTGGGGATGCAGAGGTAGCATCGCCAAACCATAAGCAACTCGACTGCAATTAGGAGCGCCGTTTTCGCCGAGATATAAATCTTGAATAATCTTAGCGCTAGGGAGTTTTTGGCGTAACCAGCGGTTCACCGTCCCGACACAAGCCACCCCACCAGTGAGGATAGCTTGATTAATGGCTTCTGTAGGGATACCATGAGCTACCAATAACTTGTTAAGTTCTCGGTTCAGGCGGCGTACAAAGGGGATAAATACCTGGCTTTCTAAGTCTCGTCGCTGCAAAATCCATCGCTGATCGGCTAATTCTAGAGTAAAAGAGTCTTGGTGTTGCAAAATCAGCTTTAGAGCTAATGCTGCATCTAATACTGCCTGTCCCAGTAGAGAACTTTCTAGACGCTGCTGGAGGCGAATACGAGCGGTAATATCTGGTTCTCCGACTCTGGGTAGTTCTAATTCTTCCAACCCCAAACTCTGCCAGCGCATTTGGTCTAAACCGGGAATTGACGGTTGCCATTGCCAAGGATTGCTGGTGGTAGTTTTGCGCTCGCTTGGTGTTTCTGAGCGTGATTGTCGAGATTTCGGTGGCAATAGCAGCTGGCAAATAATATCTTGTTCAATTCCCTTGCCAGCATAAGCAAAACTGTGGAGCATGAAATCATTGTATGTCAATTGCGCCAAGCTTTCTGGTACATTCACCAGCAACATTTCTGTGGCAGTTGTCCCAATGTTAATTACAAGGGTGTTGCCAACAATGGGATGTTCGCTGGTTTTTGCCGGATAAGAACCTTGAGCATCGCTTAATTTTACTTGCTCACCGTTAGCAGCATTGAGTTCTGGAAGTAGACTAGCGATCGCTTCTTCGACAAAAAAGACTTGCTGTGGATGTTGGATCAGTTTGCTAGTGAGTAAAGCTTCCCGCACGTTAAAGCGGTATTGTTCCGACCAGTTAGATGGACAGGTGCAAATTACACCAGCAATATTATTGATAATCTGGGGAAAATTTTGTTCGCTGATGCCAACAGCAGCCGCCATTAAACTGGGGGTGGTACAAGTTTTTTCGGATTTGAGGGTTAATAGTAGTTTAGAAAGTGATCGCACAATCCAAATTAAAGGGCCTGCCGAAAATTCATTTAATTGCAAAACAGGTTCCCATTTCTGTCGTTCACTCTTGTAGGGAATGGCTACTTGTAAATAAGGCTTCAACTGCGCCGAGTAGAGATTATTTATGGTCGGATATGCCGTTGATCTCGGTGTTGTAGGAGTGGTAGCCGAGCGATCGCTACCTTTATCTTGAGCAACAGCCGCAGGTGCTGTTTGCTCATGTGCTTCGATACTTTCATTTTCACCGTGAGGTATAGAAGCTGTAGGTAGATAAACCTCTGTTGGTAAACGAAATGATTGCTGAAAGGAACTTGTTTCCGGTGGATTTTCTGCTGACCAGTAGATAGGATGTACAACAAAAGTTGAGCGGTTTAATAATGCGGCAGAAATTCCTGTTGTACCTAAATCAATTCCTAAATACCAAACTGATTCTCTAAAATTAGGCGAAACTTCTGGATTATTTATGGAGTTAGAAATTGAAGATAAAGAACTGTCTTGAACAGCAGTTGTGACTTCCTCTTGTTTGTCAGTTTCTAGCTGGGGATCTGACAAACTGACGAAAGCAGCAGATGAGGTATCTTCTGTTAATTGGAGACTTTCAGAGGAAGTTGTGGGGATTGTGTCTTGAGTTGTATCAATTAGTTCCGCGAAATTATCCAAGTTGGTAGCTGGTTGCGACTCAGAATTTAGCTGTTGATCAAAATTAGCCAAATCCCGATCTAATTGCTGCAACTGTTCTTCATCTAAGGAAATATCAGGTACTACCGGAGACTGGTTTGACTCAACAGAAAGCAAGTTTTCTTGTGGTGAAGCAGCAATGTAGCTATCTGAAGAAAGTTCTTGCCGATCATCATTAATTAATACTTCCGATGTAGCGATTTCGGTAGGCTTCTCTACAAGACCCTGCGCGTAGTTTGCTTCCTCGTAGGGGTATGCCAATGCAATTTCTGCTACTTCTGGAGTAACTGGTGCTGTACTTGTGACATCCTCCACAGAAGATGATACTTCCAGGCGTGGCTCATCACTACCTGTATCAGGCAATAAGTCAGTTAGGTTATTAATTGTATCAACACTAGCAGGCTGAGTGTTGGCTTCTACCGGGAAACTCTCTGTTTGTGGGGTAGAGAAGCTAAGAGGTGTGTCTAAGTCAGTATCCTCTTCAAAAAATAGTTCTTCCTGTGACTCTGATGAATTTGTGGTTTCTCCTAAAGTCTCTTGGGTTGAAAAACTCGTATCTGGCGCTGCGATCGCAGAATCGACCGTTGGGGTAACAGGTGGGGTCTCAGCGATGTTTAACGGTGATGAAGAGACTGTGGATAAGTCATTTGTGGCAACATTGAGACTTGGATTATTAACATCACCAGCACCAAACAAACTGGCGTAAAGTTGGTCTACTTCATCACCAATTAACGCAGAAATATTTTCCGGTAATTCGGTCAGGGTTTCAGAAGATTCAGACGAGTCTAAACCAAGCTGCAACATTGCTGCATCTAAATCCTCTGTGAGGGTAGTCTCCTGTCGCTCAAAATTAATAGTAAGTGGAGATGAAATTTCTGGCTGTATAAGCTCCAAAGTTTGGGGTGTAACTTCAGCAGCAATCTCAACTGGTTCAGCCAATGATGTTAGTGTCTCAGATTCTATCCCCAAGAAAGATGGCTGGGAACTAGGGGGTTCTTGCTGCAAATGCTGGGTGAAATTATTAACAAAGCTGGTCATCAGCTGTTCACCTTGCATCCCCTTGCTATGCATTCTTGACAGTGCTTGCGATAGGGATTCGTAATAAGTATTAATATTGCGCTGTAGTGCGTCAAATACTACATTTACTGTGCCATCTAGTGATAATAGGCGTTGATCCAACTCCCTGGCCAACTGTGTTAACTGCTCCAGACGCTCTGGGGATTCTAACAAAGGTTGAGTTGCAGATGCCTGATTAATTCCTCCTGAAGAACTAGAGATATTTTCCCCAGTCTGTCCGATCAATGGCGTTAAAGTTGGTACCAGGCGACTCATGAGTACCTGTAAAAACTCGGTAATCATTTGCTCCTGGTTTGTCAATTGCTGCGCTAAGGAGTAGTTTTGCAAACGCTTTTGTTCTAGCTGGCGAATTTCTTGTATGAGAGTGGTTCGCTCTTGCAAGAGCAATTCTAATTCCGATCGCAACGGCTGAATCAATCTCGAAAATTCATTCTTTAATTCTCCTGCACCACCAGTACTCTCTTCCTGGATGGGTTCTAGCGGCGGTAGTGGATACTGGTTATTGCCGCGATCAATAAATTTTGTTAACAAAGGCGAACGCGGTTCTTCAGAAGACTGATTTGGGATGCCGCTTTCTAATGCTTCTTTTTCTTGTAATTTCACTAAGAAGCCGCGAATTCGTTCTAAAACTTCTTTAGGCTCTTGCGCCTGACCAGACAGAAATCTAGACAGGCGCTTGCCACCGCTAGCAAGTAAGTTGTCAATGTCTGCGATCAGCTTTGAAATTTCATCTGTACTAAAAGTCACTTTTATTACCTTACCTAAAAATTTATGCCAACTAATGTGACAATTACTTTACAATCACCGTACCCCTATGAGGAAGCAAGCTACGCGCCGCGTCGACCAGAGGAGAGGTTTTGAGTAGCAAAAGCCAAGTTTGGACTTGTGACTGTCATTATGTTATGGATTACTGAGAGCCGTGGCAATCTTCAGTCAGCATTTGTGTGAAAAGCTTATTTTTGCAGGTTATCAAGAAAAGCACTGCGCGAACCTAGAAGCAAGCTAGGCATAGCAACTCTAAGAGTTGCTATGCTAAATGTCTCTCGTAGAGAAGACTTTACGCTGCGCTATCTGCCATAACCGAAAGGGAACAAAGGTTTGAGACAAGAATACCAAATTAAAAATTTGGTGGCTTTTATTCGGGAGGGGTCTGAATTCCCAACTGAGGTAAAACATAAAAGCCTTCTGCCCTCTGACTTCTTCCAACCGATAGGTAAAAATTGTTTAGAAAAACCTTCTTGTGGTTTTCTTATGTAGCATAGTTTAGTGTTCTCTTTGAAAGGGAGCTGTGCTTTGATAGCTTAGGCTAAAAATGGCGCTCTTGTTTGTTGTGTGTATATAGCAGCTTGAATTAAAGATGTCGTAATGGAAGACAGATATAGCTTGCAAGCACAGGCTAATTCCTGGATGATCACCTCCGCTCCCTTTTTTCAAGGGTTGCCAGAAACTGCTGTAGAATTAGCCCTTGTCCATCTTGTTACCCGTACTCACCCAGCCAATCAGGTAATTCTACTGGAAAATGACTGGGGCGGTTCTGTGTACTTTATTATAGACGGATGGGTAAAAATTCGTACCTACAATCTGGAAGGAAAAGAGGTAACGCTGAATATTCTTGGCAAAGGGGAATTGTTTGGTGAAATGGCGGCGCTAGATGAAGTACCTAGATCCACAGATGTGATTACCTTGGCCCCAACAGTAATTGGGAGTATGCCTGCTCAAGATTTTGTCAAGTTACTTCAGGTAGAACCCTTGGCGGGAGTTCGATTAGCGCAACTAATGGCACGACGTTTGCGGCAAGTAAATCGCCGATTGCGGTTGCGGGAATCTGATAGCCAGTCAAGGGTAGCAGATACGTTGCTATTTTTGGCAGAAGGACAAGGAAAACAAGGGCAAACAGGAACTGAAATACCTAATTTACCTCATCGTGAATTAAGCAGTTTGAGCGGACTGGCGCGGGAAACGGTGACACGAGTATTGACAAGGCTAGAAAAAAAAGGCTTGATTAAACGGGATCAAGACACTATTTGTGTTCCCGATTTGTCAGCCTTAGAAAGAATGATCGTTTAACAGGTCGTGCCCTTTCTTTCCCCAACTTCTCTACGAAAGGCTACGCAAAAAGCTAAGAAAAATTGGTGAGGAATGAACGCTTCGGAACTGGGTACTGCGTACTGGGGAAGAAATTCTTTTAAGATTTGGTTGGGGTATAAATTCCCATCCAGATTTTGCCAATGCCCAGTAAAATCAATCCCCAATCTCCAATTCCCAGTTTAAGAACTTATCAAATATGAGTATTTTAAATTCTCTGCCAGATGAGCCGGAGGAAGACCCATCCCCTGAGTCTCCAATTCCTCAGAATCATTGGTTAGACAAAGAACAGCAATTAATGCCTCCTCAACTCAAGGCTGATGCGCCCTTGAGAATGGTAGAAACGGCATTTTTAGCAAGTACCGCTAGCTTAATTTGGTTTATTAATTTTTACTTTCCTTTGGGCCCAGTTTTACGGATATTTTTTCCGGTGCCGATCGCTCTAGTTTATCTGCGTTGGGGTAAACGCGCGGCGTGGATGGCAGCACTTACTTGCGGGTTGCTGCTGACTGTACTGATGGGGCCAGCCCGTAGTTTACTGTTTGTCATGCCCTACGGGTTCATGGGCGTGCTTTTGGGAGCAACATGGTATCGCCGTCGTGTTCCCTGGATTGTTTCTATCAGCTTGGGTACGTTGTTAGGTACTTTGGGAGTATTTTTTAGGCTGTGGCTGCTGTCTGTTTTGTCAGGTGAAGACCTGTGGATTTATGTAATTACCCAGGTGACTGAGTTCATTGAGTGGGTATTTTTGAAGCTGAGTTTGTTGGTGACTCCCAGTGTCTTTTTGATTCAAGTGGGAGCGATCGCTTTAATTTTACTCAACAACTTTATCTACCTTTTTGTGGTACACCTGGCAGCGTGGTTGCTTTTTGACCGTCTCGGCAACCCCATTCCCCGTCCCCCACGCTGGGTGCAAGTCCTCATGGATTATGACGGATAGTTATTTGTCATTAGTCATTTGTCCTTGTTTCAAGGATGAGTCCTAACTAACCCCCAATGCTCAATGCCCCATGCCCAATGCCCAAATTCGTATTTATACCCAAAAAGAACAAGGTGAAGAATGGCTGCAACGCTATCGTGGTTGTCTACCCGTATTTGCCTGTGTTTTAGGATTTACTGAAACTGGTTTAATTCCAGGGATTTCCGCAGCTGGCCGCACTCCAGAAGATCGGAAATATACTGCTTGTGCCGATGCCGAGTTTTTGTATTATGGCGCAGAACATAAAGCCCAATATCCCCTACCGCCATTAGCGGCTGGCGCTTCACCTGTGCTGATTTCTCGTGCTGTCTTTGAGTCATTAAAGATACCAGTTCATTTGTTTAATGCTGGTTTACCCCAGCCTCCTGCTGTACCAGTAGTTGATTTAGGTGGCATCCCAGCTAAGTGTTTAAGTGGGGGTGTTGCTATGGAAATCGCAACGGTACAGCACTTGCTTGAACAAGGGCTATTTTGGGGAGAACGCCTTGCTGCCAATATCCAACAGGGGTATCTGATTATCGGTGAGTGCGTCGTTGGAGGTACTACAACTGCCCTGGCAATCTTAACTGGTTTAGGTATAGAAGCTGCCGGAAAAGTTAACAGTAGCCACCCTGTTTGTAACCACGAGCAAAAGTGGGCACTAGTCCAAACTGGGTTGGAGAAGATGAGGGGGGGCAGGGGGCAGGAGGCAGGGGGAGAAAATTTTACTTTGTCCTCATCTTCCCCAGTTAACCCTTTACAACTTGTCGCTGCTGTGGGTGATCCCATGCAAGTGGTGGTAGCTGGAATGGCGATCGCTGCTAGCCGTAGTTGTGGTGTAATGCTTGCTGGGGGGACGCAAATGCTGGCGGTTTATGCGCTAATGAGTGCGATCGCTCAAGCTTACGCCTTATCATGGCAACCAGAAGAAGTAGTTGTAGGCACAACCCGTTGGGTGGCAGAAGACCCTACTGGCGCTACAGTTGACTTAGCCCTCAACTTAGGAAAAGGCAGCTTAACTCACAGTGGAAGAATCCCTCCCCTATTAGCAACTCATCTAAGTTTTGCTGATTCTCGTTATCCCCAACTGAGAGCTTATGAGCAAGGCTTTGTGAAAGAGGGTATGGGTGCTGGAGCCGCTTGCATAGCCGCCCATCTTAGCCAAGATTGGCAACAACACCAACTTTTGGCAGCCATTGAAGCCCAACTAGAACGCCTAAGCACACCATCTCACTAAATTAGTAGCGAATTATCGGCGTGCCTATCCCCACAGTGAAGCAACTGGCGTGGGGATTGTCATGGCTGTGAGAATCATAATTAAATATATTCTTATTATTTCGTTACAATCTGCTTACGCGTTAGGCATTCAAGAGTTATCAGCCATGAAATTGATTTCCGATCCACCCATTCCTGTAAAAATTCAAAAGATGAAGGAACGGGTGCGGTGGATGCATCCAAGTTTTGTGCAACGGGGAATTGACCAAACCAGTATAGTTATTGACGATGGCAAGCAAGATAGTCCAGAGTTTTCCTTTATGGTTATTGGTGATTCTGGCACTAAATCCCATTCTCGCCACCACGCCCAACGAAAAGTTGCCGAATTGATGCTTCCTCACCGCGATGATTGCAGTTTTGTGTTGCACACGGGCGATGTAATCTATGTGGTAGGTTCCCAAGAGTATTATTCAACAAACTTTATTGAGCCTTACCGGGAATTTCTTGTCGGTGGCGATAACCCGAAAAGCATTCCTTATGACCGCATGGTGTTTAATCTGCCGTTTTTGCCAGTACTTGGTAATCATGATTACTACGATGTGCCATTGATGTACCGTTTATTTACTGGAACAACATCGTCACTACGTCGCCTGTTCCGCTACAAAGATATTGAGATTGGCTGGCATGGATCATACCAAGGTAATGCTTACGCACGGGCATTTATGGACTATACAGGGGCGATCGCTTCCCCAAAAGAGTTAGAACGTCATTTAGATCGGCACTATACTGCTAAGACCGACACAGGGCGCTGTTTGCGTTATGAACCTGGACAGTTTACCCGCTTACCCAATCGCTATTACACCTTTCGCTACGGCGGGATAGATTTTTTCGCACTAGATTCTAATACTTTTAATACACCGTCACCCTTGCCTGCAACTCAAGAAGGGGAAATTTACCGCCAGGAATTGCAAAAGCGTCGCCATGAGATCGATCAAGAAGAATTGCAAATTTTGAAAATATGCGATCGCCTCAACCCAGACAAACCCACCGAAGCGGAACAACTTGATGAACTTAGCGCCAAATTAGACCAAATAAATGAGATCAAAATCGACATTGAGAAACAACTAGCATCTCAGAAAATGCCTGCGATCGACTTTGAACAACTTGAATGGTTGCGAAGCAGATTAATTGAATCTTGGAACACTTCAGAAGTGCGCGGACGTGTAATCTTTTTCCACCATCCCCCCTACGTCACAGAAGCTACCAAATGGAATCAGGCACAAACCTTGGCGGTTCGCCACCGCTTGCGCTGGGTGTTTGAACAAGTGGCAGAAACTCTTGGTTCTCTAATTAAAGAACGTCCCATAGTCGATTTGATTTTAAATGGTCACGCTCACTGTTTGGAGCATCTTTGCACAACTGATACCGGATTTGCTGACTCTCACATTAACTGCATTATCTCTGGTGGTAGTGGTCATCGTCCCCGTTATCAAAGGCGAAAAGGGAGTGAATTGATGGAGACTTTTGCGGAAATTGCAGGTAAACCCACTCGAAAAGTTGCGGATTCAACGCTTTTTGTGGGGCGTCATGACTACAATTTCCAAAACCGACTACCTTACTCATGCGTGCGGATTGATGTTCTTGATGGTTGTCCGCCCAAGTTTATTATCAGACCACTAATTACTGAACGGATTGAAGAAGAGTGGCATAACAGCGAACTTCAACCTTTTGTAATTTAAACAGGATGCGACACCACAGACGTGATTAATCGCGTCTCTATTCCTCATTTCACTTGAAAATCAAATCTAAGAGTTGCTGCGTTGCTTTGAGTGATTATGTTGGGGAACTTTTACCCAACAATACAGATTCAATTTTCCGACCTATACTGTCAGGAATTCGATTGTAACTAGGATAAAGTAGTGTGACACTTTTTTGATTTTTCGCTTGCTATGGCGGGGAGGGTTAAAAAATCGTGCATAATAATATTTATTAAAATAATTTCTAAATTCTCCTCGTTAGCTCAATACTTTCGGGTTTTGGGGGAAAGGGGAAAGGGAAAGGGTTTGAATTTACCTTTTCCCCTTTCCCCTTTAACCTTTCCCTAGACCAAAAGAGAGATTATTGGGTTTATCCCAAAAGCATTGCTAATTAGCTAATAAAAACTTTGCCACTCTGATCTAACGTTGCACAGTTATCTGAAATCATGGTTTTTGCCAACGAATATATCCTAGTCTGGAATAGAGTTTTGATAATTTCAAATTATGGCAGGACACAGTAAATGGGCAAATATTAAGCGCCAAAAAGCGGTAGTAGATGCAAAAAAGGGAAAAACCTTTACTCAGTTATCCAGGGCGATTATCGTGGCTGCTAGAAGCGGAGTACCAGATCCGGCGCTGAATTTTCAACTTCGCACGGCAATTGACAAGGCAAAGGCTGCGAGTATCCCCAATGATAATATTGAACGAGCGATCGCTAAAGGTGCAGGCACTTTTGGCGGCGATAATGCTACCTTTGAAGCGATTCGCTACGAAGGTTACGGCCCCGGTGGCGTAGCGATTTTAATCGAAGCCCTCACAGATAATCGCAATCGCACGGCTGCTGACTTGCGTGTAGCTTTTAGCAAGAATGGTGGCAATCTTGGTGAAACAGGTTGCGTTAGTTGGATGTTTGACCAAAAAGGCGTTTGTGTAGTGCAGGATGTGGTTAACGAAGAACAGCTTTTAGAAGCATCCCTCGAAGGCGACGCCCAGTCTTATGAAATGACTGAAGATGAGATGGCTGAGGTATTTACTGATATTGGTAATTTAGAAACCCTTAGCCAGACACTCAAAGAGCAAGGTATTAAGGTAATCGATGCGGAATTGCGCTGGATTCCCAGTAATAGTGTAGAAGTTACTGATCCGGATCAAGCGCGATCGCTTTTCAAGTTAATTGATACTTTAGAAGGCTTGGATGATGTACAAAATGTCACAGCTAACTTTGAAATATCAGAAGAATTGATGGCTCTGAGCATCTCTTAATCAAAATACAGGTATCATAGCCAAATATAGAGATTTGCATTTGCATGAGGCACAGGGTAGGTTAGCACCAAAACTTTTCAAAAATCCTCTAGCTTCTATCTATATTTTAATGAACTTCGCAGGGGATTTTGAGAGAAGTCTGAACGCCGACTTCCAGCGTTCAGACTTCGGTAATTTGGAATTAGAGCGTATTTCTACACAGGAGCAAGCTAGGCGTAGCGTCTCATAAAGAAGCAATAATTAGATATTAAGCTTCTGGAATTTCTTTACCGACAACTTGTGATTTAAGAGTGGTGATTTCACTAGTTAACTCTTTCCTTGTTGAGGCTTTGAGTAAATAGCGGTAAACAAACCACGCAGAGTAGCCAATACCGATCAACTCGAAAGTAGGTGCTACCAAGGGGATATCATTCAAAGCATCTAATATTGCCAAGAGTACTTTAACCCCAACAATAGACCCCACAATTAAACCAACTGTTACCAGGGGTTGCTTATATTGATTAAAAAAGCTTCCTAGATATTCTGGTAATGTTGCTAAAAACGTAGAAACTTGCTCTCCGTATTTTAGCCATTCATCCTGAGACTGTGCAGGAGGCTGAAGTTTTGTGATGCTTCCCGTCTGGTTGTTGATTTCTGCCACTGTAGCCTCTTTGGATGCGGTTTCGGTAAATTCTTGTTCTGGCATTTTCACTCCCATTAATTTGACAGTTGAGTTTTTCTAATCTGGATAATTACAACCAAAAGGCTGTTGATTAGGTAATGCACAAGTGCATCAGTTCAATTGGGCTAAGGACACAAAAGGGTTGTCGTGCCTTATAACCATAATTGCCTCGTAATAGCTACTGCATCAACTACAAGGTAGACAGTCAGTAGGAGGATAGAACTCAGAATGCAGCAGGATGTATTATAATCAACTTCCTGAGTTCTATTTTTTGGAATCAACTGGAATCCTCAGGTTGTGATTATCCCATTCCGTGTCATTTGCTCATAATCGTACTAAATCTAAGTACAAATCATGCAAAAATAAGTCCAGCTCTCATTTATATAAGGCTAGAAGCCGATTTTATCTGATATTAGAGCGATTTTCAGCCGCGTTCGTCAATTAAACCATTCGTAATTGATATTAATACGTAATAAAAGTTTTTATGTATTCATACAAACTAGACTTTTAACTTATTTTATGATATATGTGCCTGGGAGATGAAGGAAAAGTAATCAATATCCAATGCCCCATGCCCCATACCCAACAAATGGCAAACCTTTTGTTTTTTCCTGATTCTATTACTTTTATAAGGAAGCATTAAGGTAAAGTAGTGGCGTACCTGATGGCAAGAATGCTATCAAGCGCATATTGAGGAAAGTACTGTGTTAAAGAGAAGGCGGGGCTTGAATGCAAGAAGTTATTCGTTGCTGCTGAAAAAAGTAAATCCTGTTCGTTGGCAGTAATTTTACATATAGGTGGTGTCGGCAAAAAAAACACTAGTATAACATAGGGCTATACTAAAAATAAGCAATTATTTGCTCTTGCTATAAAACAAGATAATGTAGATGTTAATCACCAATTAAAGTGTTTCCACAAGTTAAACTAATTTGATTATTTTTGCGGGAAGGCAAGGAGGTTTGAGAAATGCCAACTCAAAAGCCAACCCCTATTGACAGCAGTTCAGAAAGCAAAAAAGTGTCAGCCGAAGAGCCATCGACAGACGAACTCCCAACCATAGAATTTCCCTCACGAGGGAAACTTAAAGCTAGTTCTTGGCGCATCCATCAAAAAATTGGCTATGGGTACTTTGTAGCTATTGGAATTGGCTTTTTTGGCTCACTGACTGGGTTAGTCATCGCTAACTACTACCGGGGAAGGGAAGTCAGACAGTTCAATCAAGCTTATGAACAAGGACAATTACTGAGTAATTATAAAGATGCAGTAGTAGGGGCGCAATTGCATAGCTCTAACCTTGTTGCTGTGTTAGAAAATACACAACAGCTGCAAAGCAAAAAAGCTGATTTTCTGAAGAATGTTGAAAAAGCCAAGCACCTAGAGTCAAAAATTAGCGGATTTATAGACAGAAAACCTAAAAGGCTAGCAGCAACAAGTTCGACTTTACAGACGTTATTGCTGGATTACAAGAATAATTTAAGAGCCTACGTTGAGCAAATCGAGGTTGTCTTACAAAAAATTGACTCCCAGAAAGTACAATCTCAGCAAATTTCTTCTGCCCGATCGCAGTTATTGACAATAATGCGTGGTGAAACAGCCATGCGGCTAGGTCAGCTTTCGCAAAGCTTGGCTAACATCTTGCAAACTGCCCAAGAACAAGAGCAAGAAAGGCAAAGAGCCGTTGAGCAGGCGAGAATAGTTGAGCGATTCATCGTAATTGTGAGTATGCTGGTTTCGGTGGCGATCGCAGCCATTGTAGCTTGGCGTACCAGTCGAGCGATCGCTGAACCAGTGATCACTGTAACTCAAGTAGCTGAACAAGTTGCAAGGAAACATAATTTCGATTTGCGAGCGCCTGTCACCACTGAAGATGAAATTGGGCTACTCGCCAAATCTCTAAATCGTCTGATTGAACGAGTATCTGAGCGAACAAAAGAACTACAACAAGCTAAAGAACTAGCCGAAGCTGCTAGCAAGGCAAAAAGCGTATTTTTGGCCAATGTCAGCCACGAATTACGCACACCATTAAATGCTGTCATTGGCTTAAGCCAACTTCTAGAAGATGATGCCACCGATCTTGGTTTATCGGGAGACTTTATCACAGATTTAGAAACAATTAACGCTGCTGGTAAGCATCTACTGCACTTGATCAACGAAATCCTCGACTTGTCAAAAATTGAAGCGGGGAAAATGACCCTCTATCCAGAGACATTCGAGATTGCAACGCTAATTCATAATGTTGTCCTCACAGTCAAACCAGCTATCGAAAAAAATGCCAATGTTTTAGAAGTGCATTTTGATGAGCAACTTGGCATGATGTACGCCGATCAAACTAGAATGCGGCAGGTATTATTAAACTTACTCAGTAACGCCAGTAAGTTTACTACAAACGGCAAGATCATACTGACAGTTAACAGAGAAAAGGATGAATTTCGACCGGAGGCCCCTTTGGGCATGATTACTTTCACTGTTACTGACACAGGCATAGGTATGTCTCAACGTCAGCAGCAGCAGTTATTTCAACCTTTTACCCAAGGAGATACCTCGACTACGAAGAAGTATGGAGGTACAGGACTGGGGTTAGCAATTAGCCGCCACTTTTGCCAGATGATGGGTGGTGAAATTATTGTCAAAAGTCAGCCGGGAGTTGGCTCTACTTTCACCATTCGTCTGCCAATGACTGTGCAGGATTAAATTGGGCATTGGGCATTGGTTATTAATATCTTCTCCCCCTGCCTCCCCTGTCCCCTCATCTCCCGATCTAAGTAATAATAGTTACTTTCCCTGTATCCAAGTCGTAACGACCCCCGACAATTTTCAATTTACCTGATTCCAATTGCTCAGTTAAAAGTTGCGATCGCTTCAACCGTTCAATTTGATATTGCACATTTGCCACCACAGCATTCTCAACCGCATCACCCGACTGACTCTTGACCTTTTCCACTGCTGGCTTAATTGCCTTCACAAAAGTACCAATATCACCGAGTAACGATTCGTTTTGGACAGCGGCGGTTACAGCCCCACAACGCTCATGACCCATCACCATCAGCAGTGGAGAACCTAACAAGACGACTGCATATTCAATACTGCCGATCGCTTCATGTGTAGCAATATTTCCGGCAATTCGAACATCAAAAATGTCCCCCATACCCTGATCAAAAACAATTTCTGCGGCTACTCGTGAATCCGCACAACTAAGAATAGTTGCAAATGGATGTTGAGCTTGAGCAACTTCCTGCAACCGCAGTGCAGATTGATCGGGGTATTGGGGTTGATGCTGAACAAATCGCTGATTCCCTTCCATCAGCTTTTGTAAAGCGGCATCGGGACTGAGGGATTCAGCAGAATTTGAGGGGATTTCGCCAGCTTTAGCCTGTTCTACCCGCCAGAGTAAATCGCTGGTGGATAGCATCATTCCAAATGCCCCGGTCATTCCTAACTTTAAAAAGTCACGACGTTCTATGAAATGCTTCATTGATTTATAACTTTTTTACATTGACGCAACACATCTGACAGAGCGAATTTCCATCACATCGGAAACGTAGCAAGTACCTCCGAACTTATTAAGGAGTGGTTTGATATTTTCGACAACACGCTTGAGTTCTTCTGGCATACAAAAAGCAAGGATATAAACATTATCAAGCATGGTCATGTCTAAATCTTCTGTCGTTCCTCGTAATCCTTTACCAGCAACATTTCGGATTACGGCATGGTTATGTACACCCGACTTGTCTAAACTATCTAAAATTTTGGCAAGTTCAAAGGAGTTGGCGATAATTTCTATCTTTTTAACTATGTGCATATTATTACCTCCAGAATAGGTTAATTCCGTAGAGATATAACGGAATTCCCACAATAATATTGAATGGAAATGTCACTGCTAGAGCGGTAGAAACATACAGGCTGGGATTTGCTTCTGGAACAGTCATCCGCATAGCCGCTGGGACAGCAATATAAGAAGCACTGGCACACAATACAGCGAACAACAGCGAATCTCCGCGAGGCATACCGATCAATTTGGCGATCGCTAACCCAATGCCTGCATTGAGTATAGGAATTAGTATGGCAAATAAAATTAGGAAAACTCCGGTTTTTTGCAAGTCTTTAATTCTTCTCGCAGCGACTAATCCCATGTCCAGTAAAAAGAAGGTGAGAACGCCATAAAACAACCCTTGAGTAAAGGGTTCTAATACTTGCCAACCGTGTTCACCTGTCAACACACCTATTAATAGACTACCTACTAATAGAAAAACTGAACTATTAAGAAATGCTTCTTGCAAAACTTCCGGCCACGAAAGCTCTCGCTTTCCATCTTCGGTGAATATATTCACCAAAATTAGACCAACTATAATTGCTGGGGATTCCATCAGGGCAAGGGCTGCCACCATGTAACCATCAAAAGCAATGCCAAGCTCAGTTAAAAAAGCGCTAGCTGTGATGAAGGTGACGGCACTGATAGAACCGTAGGTTGCTGCGATCGCAGCAGCATCGTAAGTATCCAATTTCCACTTCAGGATAAAAAAGGTGTAAATTGGCACAACACAAGCCATCATCATTGCTGCTGCCAGTGTTAGAACCACTTCCTGAGTTACACCGCTTTTGATTAGTTCTACCCCTCCTTTAAAACCAATGGCAAACAGCAAATATAACGAAAATAGTTTGGGGACTGGTGCGGGAATTTCGAGATCGGACTTGACAAAAACAGCAATCATGCCTAAAAAGAAAAACAGGATTGGCGGATTCAAAATGTTGGATACAATTAAGCTAAGATCCATATCCACCCCTCTTTGTATTGGTTAAACCTGAAATTAAAGACATTTTTCATCTTTAAAAATTTAACGGTTGAATCATGATGTACTGTGTATTGTTACCCAATGTCAATTGGGTGTTCAAAGAGTGAATAGTCCTATTAGTGACAATACTTTCGGTTAAGTATTACAGCGTTTTGCAAGCAAATAAACCACGGACTAAGGAACATTGCGGTGTCCCTATGAAAATCTGTAGTTCGATTAACTGAAAATAGCTGTAAGCTACTGTTAACAACAGAACAAGTCAGAGTTTGCTCACTATTTTTATGATGTTTTATTCCCCGTCGCTGATTTTACGACAGAACGCGCAGGAATAACTGGTCGCTAACTTTTCTACGTAGAAAAGTTAACGTATTGTCATAGCAATCATGAATTGCCACAACACAAACCTTGCCTAAATCCCAGTATTTTTTGATTTACAACAATTACTATTTCACGACATCACCCCAGATAAGCGACAGCTTTAAGGTGCTTTTGTCCTGAAAAACTGCTGCTCCTCTCAAGAAAAGCTTGCCTAAACTAATAACTTTCTCTTCTTTGAACCGTATTGTCTCCAGAGGTATCTATCTGTAGAGGGGGCGAAGAAAATGGGCAGGCTTATTACTACTAACGCCTATGAGATAGAGGAATTAAGAAACTCATGCTCCATTTGCCAAAGTGCTGTAAGAGAAAGAGCTATCTGCAAAGATAAATTTCTCAAAGCCAGTTGTAGACAAGCTAATGGAGCTTCCATTGTTGTTGAAAGTGATGTTGGCATTAAGGGTATTGCCCGAAATAATACCAGATACAAAGAGTTCAGAGCGATTGAAAGCTCTAAGATCCAGGGTATCAAAACCTTGACTGCCATCAACAGTTGCAGCACCGAATCCTTTGAAGTAGTCATTCCCAGTGCCCAGAGCAATGTTAATTTCGCCACCGATAGAGACTTTCTGTTGAACTCCATCTAGGATGCTGGTGGCGATAACTTTGTCATTGCCATTGCCTGTGTTGATGATTCCTTGCCCATAAATGCCATAGGCAGTACCACCAATTGTTGCTGTAGCCTGTCCGGTAAGGATGTCACAACCATTATCGGTATCAATAACTCCGTCGTTGAAGATGCCATAGGCAGTGGCGTTTGTTCCTGAACTGTTCCCATAACCCGTAATTGCGTCGTTGCCCCATCCTGTAGTGATAGTGGCATCTTTGATGTTCTGAATGCCAGTTCCAGCACTGCCGCTGCCGCCGCTGCCACCTTCGCTGCCGCTGCCGCCTCTTCCGCCGAAACCGTTGCCGATGATAGTGTCTTCTCCGTCCCCTGCATTCAGACTGCCACTATTGCTGATGCCAATACCAGTTCCGCCGTTGCCGCCGTCGCGGGGACCGTTGCCGCCGTCACGGGGACCGATACTACCGTCGGTACTATTGCCACCGTTGCCGCCGATACCATTGCCAATAATAGTGTCTTCTCCATTCCCTGCATTCAGACTGCCACTGTTGCTGATACCAGTACCAGCTTTACCGTTGCCGCCGTCGCGGGTGCCGTCACCGATACTGCCGTTGCGACCGCCAGTTCCGCCGTCGCCGCCAGTACCTTTGCCGATGATAGTGTCTTCTCCGTTCCCTGCATTCAGACTACCACTGTTGCTGATGCCAGTACCAGCTTCACCGTCGCCGCCGTTGTCGCCGAAACCGCCGGAACTGCCAGTACCATTGCCCGTGATCGTGTCTTCTCCGTCCCCTGCATTCAGACTGCCAATATTGCTGATGCCGATTCCCGTTCCACCGTCACCGCCGCTGCCGCCGCCGGCACCGTTGCCGCCAGTACCATTGCCAGCGATAGTATCTTGTCCGTCCCCGGCATTCAGACTGCCACTGTTGCTGATGCCCGTCCCAGCTCCACCGTCGCCACCACTGCCGCCGAAACCGCCGTTGCCGCCAGTACCGTTGCCAGCGATAGTATCATTTCCGTCCCCGGCATTCAGACTGTCACTGTTGCTGATGCCGATTGCAGTTCCGCCGTTGCCACCGCCACCGCCGCCGCCGCCGTTACCGCCAGTACCGTTGCCAGCGACAGTATCTTGTCCGTCCCCGGCATTCAGACTGCCACTGTTGCTAATGCCGATTCCAGTTCCACCGTCACCGCCGCCTCCGCCTTCAGCGCCGAAACCACCAGTACCGTTACCGGTAATCGTGTCTTTTCCATCTCCTGCATTCAGACTGCCACTGTTGCTGATGCCCGTCCCAGCTCCACCGTCACCGCCGCCGCCGCCGTAACCGCCGTTGCCGCCAGTACCGTTGCCAGTGATATTATCTTGTCCATCTCCTGCATTCAGACTGCCACTGTTGCTGATGCCCGTCCCAGCTCCACCGTCGCCGCCGCCTCCGCCTTCACCACCGAAACCGCCGGTACCTTTGCCGATGATCGCGTCTTCTCCATCTCCTGCATTCAGACTGCCACTATTGCTGATGCTGATGCCCGTCCCAGATCCACCGTCGCCACCACTGCCGCCTTCACCACCGAAACCGCCGGTACCGTTGCCGATGATCGTGTCTTTTCCATCTCCTGCATTCAGACTGCCACTGTTGCTGATGCCCGTCCCAGCTCCACCGTCGCCGCCGCCGCCGCCTTCACCACCGAAACCGCCGATACCGTTGCCAGTAATCGTGTCTTTTCCATCTCCTGTATTCAGACTGCAACTATTGCTGATGCCCGTCCCAACTCCACCGTCGCCGCCACTGCCGCCTTCGTTGCCGCCAGTACCGTTGCCGGCGATAGTGTCATTTCCGTCCCCGGCATTCAGACTGCCACTGTTGCTGATGCCCGTCCCATCTCCACCATCGCTGCCTCGGTTGCCGGCTTCACCACCGAAACCGCCGATACCCTTGCCAGTGATAGTGTCATTTCCGTCCCCAGCATTCAGACTGCTACTGTTGCTGATGCCCGTCCCAGCTCCGCCGACACCGGCGCCGTCAACGAAGCTGTCGCCAATGCCGCCCTTGCCGCCAGTGCCTTTGGCAGTGATGGTGTCATTTCCGTCCCCAGTATTGAGACTGCCACTGTTGCTGATGCCGATACCAACTTTGCCCTGCTCGGCGATTTGGCTGTTACCACCGTTATCACCAGTACCGATGCCAGTGATGGTGTCCTTTCCTGAGCGTGTACGAATAAAACCTTCAGTTAAAATATCAATACCAATTGCCGGCGATGCATTTAACTCTTCCCCGGCTAAAGTGTCAGAACCGGGGGTGCCGATGAAATTTGGTGGAACGGTAAGTCTAGGCATATTGAAAATCCTCTCAATTAGGTTAGTACAGTCAATTCGCTTAATAAGTTACGTTTTTAGGTACTAATTTAAAATATTATTTGGCACTTAATTTCAGATAAAATTATCCCAATCTGAGTCTTCTGGTGTTGCTGAACCAAGTGTGCGGTTTTCCTCGAAAAACACAATTAATTATAACTGACTGCCCCTCATGCCCTTCAATTGGTTCGTTAGGATGAACCACACCGTTTTGGAATATGCCTTTGACTGACAGCATAGCTTTTTCTTGCTTCTACATAAATCATGATAGAGTACCATTCTGGTTAAGAATATTGCCACACAATCTTTATTCACTAAGTTTCGTTAGGATATTGTAACCTGGGCAATAGCAACTCTCTATTGATGTGATGCCAGGCGTAGGCGTAGCCCGCACTTCGACAAGCTCAGTGACCATCGGAGACATCGCTTTTTCACATCCATGACAACAACCATCGACTTTCTCAGTCACCTTAACCCTAGTCAACGTCAAGCTGTCGAACACTACTGCGGCCCGTTGCTAGTTGTTGCTGGCGCAGGTTCCGGCAAAACGCGAGCGCTGACTTATCGCATTGCCAATCTGATTCTTAAACACCGTGTCGATCCAGAAAATATCCTGGCGGTTACTTTTACCAATAAAGCCGCGCGGGAGATGAAAGAACGGATTCAACGGTTGTTTGCTGAACAACTGGCAATGAAACAACACGGTCAGCGATTGGATTTGTTGACAGAATATCAACAAACGCAACTGCGATCGCAAGTTTACAAAAACACGATCAAAGATTTGTGGTGTGGCACTTTCCACAGTCTATTTTCTCGCATTCTCCGCTTTGATATTGAAAAATACGTAGACGAAAAAGGACGCAAGTGGAATCGTAATTTTTCTATTTTTGATGAATCAGATGTAATCAGTCTCGTCAAAGAAATCGTTAATAAAGAGCTAAATCTAGACGATAAGAAGTTTGACGCCCGCTCTGTCCGCTACGCTATTAGTAATGCTAAAAACCAAGGTTTATCACCCCAAGAATTTGAGCAAGACCAACCAAATTACCGCGGACGCGTGATTGCCCAAGTTTACAATTTATATCAAGATAAGTTAGCACAAAACAACGCTCTTGACTTTGACGATCTTATTCTTGTACCTACTAGATTATTTCAACAAAACGAGCAGGTATTGGGTTACTGGCATCGCAAGTTTCGTCATATCCTTGTAGATGAATATCAGGATACTAACCGCACTCAATATCAACTTATTAATTTATTAGTTACTAATGGCGAAACCAAAAAGAGCGAATGGCAATGGAAAAATCGCTCGGTTTTTGTTGTCGGTGATGCAGACCAATCAATTTACAGCTTTCGGATGGCAGATTTTACCATCTTGCTAGGATTTCAGGAAGACTTTGGCGATGGTTTGGTAGATGATGATACCCGGACGATGGTTAAGCTGGAAGAAAACTATCGTTCTTGTGAAAACATTCTCCAAGCGGCGAATGAACTGATTGAAAATAACACCCAACGTATTGATAAAGTCCTGAAAGCGACGCGGGGGACGGGTGAACAGATTACTTGTCACAAAGCCGACGAAGAACTTGCAGAAGCGGCATTTGTGATTAATCAAATTAGCACTTTAGAACAGCAAAATCCAGAGTTAAACTGGGGTAGTTTTGCCATACTTTATCGGACGAATGCTCAATCTCGTCCCTTTGAAGAATTATTGGTGAAATATCAAATTCCTTACACAGTTGTAGGGGGAATGAGGTTTTACGATCGCAAAGAAATTAAAGATGTCGTCGCTTATTTAAGAGCGATAAATAACCCAGCTGATACAGTCAGTTTATTACGAGTTATTAATACTCCCCGGCGGGGAATTGGCAAAACCACTATTGACGCTTTGATGAACGCATCTCAGCAATTAGGGACAACTTTGTGGGAAATACTCAGCGATGAAACATCAGTTAATACATTAGCTGGACGGGCGACAAAAGCTGTGAATAGTTTTGCCGAAATGATTAGCCGTTGGCAAGGACAAGTTGCCACGCTTCCTGTAACTGAGGTTTTGCAAGGAATATTAGAAGATTCTGGTTACGTTCAAGACTTGATGAATCAAGGCACAGATGAAGCCACAGATCGGGTACAAAACGTCCAGGAACTTTATAACGCTGCACTGCAATTTCAAGAAGAAAACGAAGAGATTTCCCTGCGAGATTTTTTGAGTAGCGCCGCCCTCAGTTCGGATTTGGATAATTTAAAAGAAGGACAAACAGCCGTTTCTTTGATGACTTTGCACGCTTCCAAAGGTTTGGAATTTCCCGTAGTATTTTTGGTGGGATTAGAACAGGGGCTATTTCCCGGCTACCGTTCCCTAAGCGATCCTGCATCTTTGGAAGAAGAACGCCGCCTGTGTTATGTGGGGATTACTCGCGCTCAAGAGCGGTTGTATTTATCACACGCGCGGGAACGTCGTTTGTATGGTTCTCGTGAACCCGCCATGCGATCGCAATTTCTCGATGAATTGCCAGAAGAATTATTATCTACTCAACGCCTGAGTCGTCAAACGTATACTAAAGCTGCCTCTACTACTAGTGGGAAACAAGACTCAACGCAGAATTGGCAAGTAGGTGATAGAGTATTACACAAAACTTTTGGTATTGGTGAAATTACTCATGTTTTCGGAACAGGTAATAAGATGTCTGTGGCAATTAAATTTGCTAGTTTGGGACAAAAAATAGTTGACCCAAGGGTAGCGCAGTTGCAACGAGTAGAGTAAGAGATATATAAACGACCAGATAGACTATATTTTGATGGTGCGTTGCTACACGAGAAGCATTTATAAATCTAGAACATACTGTAGTAACTAAAACTTGTTCATTTATAACTCCAGAACGTGCTGGATTAACTAAAACTTGTTAATTAATAAGTTAAGAAGAAGTTTTATTAACTAAAACTCCTATTTTACTTATTATTATTGAACTTCTTATAATTAGTTATTGAATTGATTAAATCCAACTTTAGTTTTACTTATTTAAAAACGAGTATTTGTAACTAAAATATCAACATTTATAAGTTGAGCTTAAGTTGTATTAACTCCAGCTTCTTCTGAAGTTATTAAAGGATGAGTTTTTGTAACTTATTCTCTTAAAACTGCTAGACAGCTACAGCAAAGAAAGCTTTGCGATATTGGGGCGTTTGCAAAGTATCTCAAACGTTTGTCCCACATACGCTTTATTCCACCCCCAACCCCTCCTCTTACCAAGGGGAGGGGCGGTTTTAGCTTTAGACAAAACCGGGGTGGGGTAACGCAGTGAGTAACGGTCACTGAATGAACTTAATATCACGTCTTGACAAGGGTTTCACATTAAGTTTGCACCAATGAGTAATGCTAAACCCTTATGACTTGTTTTTTATATTTCAATTTCTTCAAAGTGTTCAACAGTGGGAGATGGATCATAAAAATGATGCAGAAGTTTTTTCCACTCTTGAAACCCAGGAGAATTTCTAAATCCAACAGTATGAGACTCTAAAGTTTCCCATCTGACAAGTAATAAATATTTCCCTTTGACTTCTATACATTTATGCAATTCATGGGATAAATATCCTTCCATTGAGGAAATAATTTTAGAAGCTTTTTTGAAAGTAGCTTCAAAATCGGATTCTAGACTAGGTTTGACATGAAGAATAACTGCCTCAAGAATCATACAATTTCGCGGTGATAATTAAGTTAATATTACTTAGTTTAATCTAAATGTATGTCTACGACGGGCTACCCTATGCAAACACTTTATTAAATTAAAAATAATTTTTGAAAAAAATAATTACTAGTAGCACAAAATGGAGTATGTTGACTATTAGCATCTAGTTTTTCATAACCTTGAGCAAGTAGCTGTATTTCTGCTTCAGTTAAACCATCAGTAGCAAGTAATGCAGCATCAATTGCTAGCCTAGGCATATTTTGCAGCTTACTGATATTGAGTGCAAGCTTCTCAATTGTTGTTTCAGCAGCAGCTTTTTTAGCTGGCTCATCTGTTGATTGAATTTCGCCAGAAGGAAGATATTTAAAAAAATCAGCACAGGTTATTTCTAGAGGTGAGACCATTAGATGATCGTCATACCAGTTATCTTTTCTATGACCACAATGAACTGGTACTCGAAGTTGCTCATCATCTCAACCTTGACATGACACCATGAGATTTGTGTATTCATAAGTCAATTGTGTATAAATACTTTTGATTTTCAAGTGTTCAATTGTGTTTCCTTTTGTCCATTAGTAATGTCTTCTTCCCTGAAGAGTCTTCCAGATGGTGTTGAGTGTTCAATCGAGCTAGTAAAACGCGACAAAAGAATAGCAAGGCAATCAAGAATACTCGATTTCCCTACACCGTTGATACCAATAAGTACCGTTGGACTTGTTTCATCAAACTCCAGCGTCAAATCTCCGATTTTACGGAAGGCTTGCATTTTCAAGCGCTTGACTTTCATAGTTTTAACAACGCTGAACGTAATGTATTCGATTAGTAATGCCTAGTCTACAGCTAATCAAAAGCAGACTTGACATAAGAAATTGCAAAAGGTGTAATTTTCTCGACAAGATTATTAATCACCCCTCGTTCATATTCAGTCCAAATTCTGGGATGACCAAAAATGCATGGTTGTAAAATTCCCCAGAGTTGTCCATCCTGGCGGATATGGGCATGAATAAGGGCGCGATGTCCAAAATACTTCTGTTCAAATTCCCGATTTAACACTTGAGGTTCGGCAGTTTCCACATCTTCGACAAAGATTGAAGGTTTAGCACGTAATGCAGCCGCAAACATCGGATCTTCATCTACTAAAGTTGGGGGTTGTGCTGCCCAGTCTTCATTGTAAACAGTAGGTATATCTGGAGTGCGAATCCAACAAAAGGCGACTCTACCAAGGTTATTTTGTGGATTATGCAGGTATAGAAAACATCTATCAGACTGTAGAAAATCGCCTATAGCTGGTAACAGTGCAGAAAATAGAGTATCCAGTGTTTGAGATGATTCTATAATATTGTTGAGTGCAAAAGGAAGTTCTTGCTGAGTCATATAACTAAGCTGATTTTAATTGAATAATACCTTTATCAAAAATGCGATTATCAGTAGCGATCGCACTTACTTCTATTCTATCTGGATACACCTCATACGCTGCAAAACTCAGCTTCTCAGCAGAATGCTCTGTCCATTCTGAACGCCCTACAGGACGAGTACCTGCACCAGCACCAGTAACTAAATAAGTCGTTCCACTAATAGCACTAGTGCGTTCATAACTATGGTCATGACCATTGATGTAGAGTTGAACGCCATATTTTTGAAACAGAGGAGTAAAAGTTTTAATAAAAGTTTGATTGACTCCATAGTGACCGGATGAATAAATTGGATGGTGGCCAAATACGACTTTCCAAGGAGCTTTACTAAGACTTAATTCTTTTTCTAACCAAGGTATCTGGTTTTTCAAATCAGCATTACTGTTAGTATCTAAAGCGAAAAATTGTACTTGATTACGTTTAAATGTATAGTAACGTCCCTTCATATTAAAGCCAGCATACTTGACTTGTGGTTCGCCATTGGCGGTACGAATATCGTGATTACCTAAACAAGCCTGAAATTTCACGCCTTGCTTGAGTAAAACTTGATAAGGACGCTCAAAAACTGCATTAATTTTCTCAATTTCGCCGTTATTGTAAATGTTGTCTCCAGCTAAAACGACTAAATCATAAGGATTTTTCTTATGATAAGCATTCATTGCTCCAGCCACAGCATACTGTCCTTTCGCGCCAGTCCCTGTATCAGCTACAGACACAAAACGTAATAACAAGTCTTTTTTGGCTGGGTTGGCGGCTATAGCTGTTATGGAATTGGTAATATCAGCACTTTGATGATTTTTATGAGCTAACATCCAGCTTAAAAATCCTGTACCAATGGCGCTGACGCTACTTAAAAATATAAATTGACGGCGTTTCAGTTTCATAATTCACCAAATTTAAGAAATAGTCAGTTTAGCGAAAACAAGGAGCAATGAAGTGATACATTAATGCAAAAGAAGGCAGCACCAGTAATAATGTACGTTGTTTGTCTTTGATTCGCTGCTTTTGGTGAAAGTTCCATGTCACAAGACAATCAGTCAAAACCGACGGATGAGCAGATAACTCAACCTCCCCAAAAACCTTACCAGAGAGTTCAGCCATTTTGGAAGGCTAAAATTATCCAACTTCTCCAAGGGACGATTGGGGTTTTAGAAGTAACGGTGGAAAAACTGGAGACAGTACCCCCACCTGGTACTGAGGAAAAACCTGGTTTTTTTCAGCAGCTTCAGTTGAGGTGGGGTGGGCTGTTAAGGACAATCCGCTTGTTTTTACCATCAAATGTGTCAACAAAGTTATCAGATACAGCTTTGACGGGAATTGTGACTGGAGTTGCTGTAATTCTTGTTTGGACGACTACGACTGTCTTTACTGGTAAACCTACGGAAGTAGCAACTGTTCCTCCGGTTGAAGAGGTTCCTGCACCGACACCAACGATAACTACTCCACCGGAGTCAGTTGCACCAGAACCACAGCCAGCAGAGAAAATTACGCCGCCAGAAGTACAAACTACTCCACCAACGCCGGAACCGGAACCAGAACCAATTCCAACGCCGACACCGACACCGACACCGACACCAATTATAGAATTGACACCTGAACAAGCTTTGATTGCGGCTATTGAAAATCAGGTAGCCGAAATTAGCGATCGCATTGCCTCTGGTCTGATAAAGTCAATTCAAGCCAACTTCCGTACAAGTAACTTGACTGTCAAAATTAGTGATGATTGGTACACTCTCAAAGAATCTCAGCAGGACGAACTAGCTGCGGAAATATTACAACGCTCTCAAGAACTTGATTTTACCCATTTAGAAATTCTCGACTCTCAAGATAGGTTAATAGCTCGTAACCCAGTTGTTGGTACTGAAATGGTAATTTTTAAGCGGCAGACAGCAAGTTAAAATAATTCGTAATGGGCTACGCCCCGCTACGCTAACTAACGTAATTTGGAGTTTAACTTGAAGTATTTATGTTAGACAATGTTTCGCTATTGCTCAAAGCTTGTGAAAACTTAAACATTAACTATGAAATTCTTCATCCTTCTGAAAACTTAGTCAAAATAAAATTGAATAGTAAACAGTATTATTTTTGTAACTATAGCACTCCGTTACTTAATCAAGCAGTAGCACACCTGCTCAAAGACAAAGAATATACCTATCATGTTTTAAATAAAAAAGTTAAAATTCCTCGGACGGTGGGGTTTCTTTCCCCTTTTTGTGACACCAAATATAAGATTTACTTAAAATTTCCAACTATTCAAGATATCCTATTAGAAATAAAAGAGAACTTTGAAACACCAGTGATTATTAAAAGGAACTCTGGTGCAAGCGGACATAATGTCTTTTTATGTAATAATATAGATGAAACTGAAACTGCTTTAAAAGAAATATTTAATATAAATAACAAGTATGATTATGTCGCTCTTGCTCAAGAATTTATTCACATCAAATCTGAATATAGAGCGGTTTTCTTAAATAAAGAGTTAGTTCTACTCTATGAAAAAGATATAACTGATGCCAAATTTGTCGGTAATCTCAGTCCTTTACACTGGGATGGTGCGAAAGCAAAGTATATTAACGATCCAGAAATACTGTCAGAGATTGTTAATTTTGCTCAACCAGTTTTTGAAGAGTTAGACCTTGATTATGGTGGTTTTGATATCGTATTAGATCGAGATAATCAATATTGGTTAATTGAAATCAACTCTCACCCAAATTTTGGCATTTTTATTAGAGACAATGGAGAAGAGCATGTGTTGAAAATTTTTGACAAAATGCTCGTTAACCTAGCCTCAAATTGAAGAAATAAATCATCGTATCTCCTGCTTAACTCCTAACTAACCACTCTTATTGTCTGAGTTGGTATCCATACAGTAAAAACTGAACCAATACTTACAGTTGATTCTACTTCTATTCGACCCCGATGAAGCTCTACAAGTTGTTTAGTTAAAGCTAGTCCAAGTCCAGTACCTTCGTAGCGGCGGCGATAGGGTGTATCGAGTTGCTGAAATTTCTCAAATAGTAATGGTAATTGTTCTTCAGGAATGCCAATTCCGGTATCTTCTACTTGAAAAATCGCAGTGTCATCTTCTACCCAAAGACGTAAAGTAACGCTGCCACTTTCGGGGGTGAATTTAATCGCATTAGTTAACAGATTCCAGAGAATTTGTTCTACTCGTTCGGCATCGGCAGTAAAACGATCGCGCCTGGGATCGATTTGCAAATCAAGTATAAGATTAATTTGTTCGCTTGTTGCTTTTTTTCGCAGTGACTCTATAGCACTTTCGGCAACAGTCACCAGAGAAAATTCTGAAATATTTAAAGCTGTCTTACCAGCTTCGATTTGCGATAAATCGAGGATGTCATTAATCATTCCTAATAAATGCTCTCCACTGTCGTGGATTGTTTGTAGATAACCCCGTTGTCGTTGACTCAATTCACCTAAAGGCCAACGTAATAACGTCGAAGACATCCCAATCACATAAGTTAAAGGCGTGAGCAATTCATGACTCATAGTAGCGAGAAACTCACTTCTGATCCGGCTAGCAGCTTCGGCGGCGAGGAGAGCATCACGCAGAGCCGTTGTGCGTTCAATAACTCGTTGTTCGAGATTTTGTTTTTCTTGGGTGAGGGTTTGCATTAACTCAGCTTGGTGAATTGCGATCGCTAATTGTTCGGCGATCGCCATCAGCAAGTTTTTTTCGCTATCATTCCACTGGTGAGGTTCATTGCACTGATGAGCAATCAGCAATCCCCACAGTTTGTCCTCAAACATAATCGGTGCAGCGAACTTAGCCCTAACTTGGCATTCCCTTAAAAAATTCAACAAACACTCTTCTAAAGCATAAGTTTTTTCGACATCATCCACAGCTAAAGTAAAGCCTTGGCAATACTTCTCCCAACACTGAGAGGTTCGGATAAAACAATTTTTTTCTGTGTAATTCAACACCGATGTAATAACATCTGTAGCACGAGCTTCGTAGACAATATAACCTCCATACTGTTGGTAATCTTCTACTAGAGGTTGATTATTGACTGATACAAAAAGTGAGTGTTTACTGTTATTTTCCTTAACTTGGGAACCTTCAAATTTATAGATTACTAATCTATCTAATTCCAGAAACTCACGCACTTGTGTAATTGCTGTTGCCATAATCACTGGCAAATCAAGACTTTTGCGGATCTGCGTTGTTACCTGATTTAACAACCTCTCTTGGGAAATTTGTTTTTTTAAAGCATCTTCCACTGGCTGACAGATATAAACCGCCGCCGCAATTGGGCTTGGAGGTGCTATTATTTCTTCGTTTGGCTGAGTTAGGAGATATTCTAATAACAACAGTGTGAATTGACTTTGGAGCGTGGCATCATTAGGTTTAATAATTTGCTGATAGCGTTCGAGATTTTGGTGAGTATAAGAGTCGCACTCAAACAAGTCTCTTAATTCGTAGATAAAGGACGCGATCGCCTCTAAATTAAACGTCAACTGAGCATTGAGTGCCGAGTAAATTCCCTGCTCCTCCTCAAAGTTTCCTACCAGAAGGGCACTAAACTGCTCAGAAACCACCAACGTAAACCTTTGCATTTGCCATTCCACAGGTATGCAAATCCGCATCAACACAGCTTCTGTCAGTATCAGAGTGGCACTTCCCACCGTTTGAGCCATCCGTTCCAACAATTCCCCAAGCTGATTAAATACAACAATAGGCAAAGTTCGAGAAAAGCTCAAATCAGGAGAACTAAGCATTTTCAATCATTTTGGTAAGAGGGGGCTAAATGCAGGGAAAAAATTTTGTTTTGATTATGTACTAACCAACAATTTAAAACGGTAACACAGGATTATGCATCGTATAAGTAGCACACCGGGTGGATGGAATCAGTCAGAAGGTTTATTTTTTTTAGAACAAACTCCCGCGCCTTTTGTATTGATTACAGCTGCTGATACTGACATTCAAACCTTGGCAGCTGCGGTAACAAAATTACCCGCAAGCTTTCCGGCATTAAGAGTCGCCAACCTGTTGCAATTGCAGCAACAATTAAGCATAGATACTTATGGAGAGCAAGTTTTGGAACTTGCCCAAGTAATTATTTTGCGCCTATTAGGAGGACGTTCTTACTGGGGTTATGGATTAGAAGTAGTGCAAGAAATTGTCCAACGAAATGGTAGAACCCTCATTGTAATGCCAGGTGATGATGCTTTTGATCCCGATTTAATTTCTCAGTCTACCGTGCCTTTGGGTATTGTTAACCAGATATGGCAGTATTTTAGCGAAGGCGGCGTAGAGAATTTCGTTAATGCTCTGCAATTTATTTCTGATACTTGCCTGTTAACTACATACAATCCGCCGTTACCCCGTTCAGTTCCGCGAGTGGGATTGTATGAATGGGGAGCAGGGGAGGTACGGGACAAGGGGACAAGGGGACAAGGGGGACAAAGGGAATTAAAAAGTGATTCATCCACCTCAGAACTCCGTTCATCCACCTCAGAACTCCGTTCATCCACCTTTGAACTGGATGAATCCACCTCGGAACTCCGTTCATCCACCTTTGAACTGGATGAATCCACCTCGGAACTCCGTTCATCCACCTTTGAACTGGATGAATCCACCTCAGAACTCCGTTCATCTACTTCGGAACCTCATTCCCAATTCCCAATCCCCAAAATCGGCATCCTTTTCTACCGCGCTCATTATTTAGCCGGAAACACCAAAGTAATTGATGCTTTATGCCAAGCCTTAGTACAGAAAAATTTACAACCAGTGCCAGTGTTTGTTTCCTCATTGCGTGAACCAGATGTGCAAGTTGAGTTGAGTGAATTTTTCCAACCTAAAGAAGCCGAATCAATCGCTGTACTGCTGAACACCACCAGTTTTTCTCTAGCACGGTTGGAAAGCGAAACACCCCAAACCGAACTATGGGAAAAATTAGATGTACCTGTGTTGCAGGTAATTCTCAGTGGCGGATCAATTGAGCAGTGGGAGTCACAGTTTCAAGGGCTTTCTCCCCGCGATATTGGGATGAATGTGGCGCTACCAGAAGTAGATGGGCGGATTATTACTCGTGCTGTGTCTTTTAAAGCCGTACAAACTCGTAATCCGCATTTAGAAACAGATGTGGTAATTTATGAACCAGTGAGCGATCGCATCGAGTTCGTTGCTAAACTAGCAGCAAACTGGGCGGGTCTACGTTCTAAACCACCCCAAGAACGGCGAATAGCCCTAATTCTGGCAAACTACCCCAACCGCAATGGCCGCCTCGCCAATGGTGTAGGACTCGACACCCCAGCAAGTTGTGTAGAAATTCTGCAAGCTTTACATCAGGCTGGTTATGAAGTAGAACATCCACCTGCTCAAGGAGACGAGTTGATTCAACGGCTGACAGACGGTGTAACCAACGATCCAGAAGGTAGAGAATCGCTTCCGGTATACCAAAGTGTTTCTTGGGAAGAATATCAAGAATATTTCGCTTCATTACCGCCAGCAGTTCAGCAAGGTATTAGTGAACGTTGGAAAATGGCGCAGGGAGCAGGGAGCAGGGGAGACGAGTTTTCACCTCTGCCCCCTGCACCCCGCCCCTCTGCCTCCATCCCCGTTCCCGGAATTCAACTTGGCAACGTCTTCGTGGGAATTCAGCCAGCAAGAGGTTATGATGATGACCCCAGTTTGAATTATCATGCGCCGGATTTAGAACCAACCCATGCTTATTTAGCTTTCTACTATTGGGTTAGAGAAACTTTTGGTGCTGATGCAGTAGTTCATGTGGGAAAACACGGAAATCTAGAATGGCTACCGGGTAAAAGTGTGGCTTTATCGAGTAATTGTTATCCAGAAGTGGCTTTCGGCGCACTTCCCCACCTGTACCCGTTTATTGTGAATGATCCTGGCGAAGGTTCCCAAGCCAAACGTCGCGCTCAAGCGGTGATTATAGATCACCTCACGCCGCCAATGACTCGTGCGGAACTCTACGGTTCGTTGCAACAGTTAGAAAATTTAATTGATGAGTATTATGAAGCCGACAGTTTAGATCCTTCGCGTTTGCCAGTGATTCGCGATCGCATCCACGAACTGGTGATCAAAGAAAATCTCCATCTAGATTTAGGAATCCAAAATGAAACAGAAATTTTTAAGTCTGAATCCTTAATTTTGAATTCCATCGGTGGTTATCTTTGTGAATTGAAAGAAGCCCAAATCCGCGACGGGTTACACATTTTCGGGCAATGTCCCCAAGGAAGGCAGCTGCGAGATTTAATAGTAGCGATCGCTCGCATACCCAATCGCCATTCTTCAGGTATTACCCGTGCGATCGCTCAAGATTGGGGACTAGATTTCGATCCCCTCACAGCCGATTTGTCAATGACTAGTGGTGAATACTCAATAGTCAATGGCACAGAATGCCGTACCCTCGGTGATATCGTCGAAGTCCTAGAAGAACACGCCGCCTTTTTAGTCGAACAACTAATAAATCAGGACTCAGAATTCAGAATTCAGAATTCAGAATTTAGAAATCAGAATTCTTGTAGAGACGCGATTCATCGCGTCTCTACTTGGATACGCGATCGCCTCCTTCCCGCCTTACAAAAAACCGATCAAGAAATCACCCATCTATTACACGGACTTGATGGCGGTTACGTCCCCAGCGCTCCATCTGGCGCACCCACACGCGGCCGCCCAGAAGTTTTACCAACAGGGAGAAACTTTTATTCTGTCGATATTCGCGCCATTCCCACAGAGACAGCTTGGGATATCGGTAGAAAAGCTGCTGAAACCCTCGTTGAATATTACACTCAAGAGCATGGTGAATATCCCAAAACACTAGGTTTATCACTGTGGGGAACAGCCACCATGAGAACAGGCGGTGATGATATAGCCGAAGCCTTAGCTTTACTCGGAGTCCAACCTGTCTGGGATGGTGCAGCGCGGCGAGTAGTAGATTTTGAAATTTTGCCCTTGGCGATTTTGGGGCGTCCCCGTGTAGATGTCACCTTGCGAATTTCGGGATTCTTCCGCGATGCTTTTCCCAATTTAATTGACTTATTCGATCAAGCAGTGTCAGCAGTAGCAGACTTGGATGAACCGCCAGAACAAAATCCCCTAGCGGATGCAGTTCGCCAAGACACTGATTTGTGGACAAGTCAAGGATTAACTTTAGAAGCAGCCGTGGTGCGATCGCGCTATCGCATCTTTGGTTCTCGCCCCGGTGCTTACGGCGCAGGACTCCAAGGTTTAATCGAATCCCAAAACTGGACAGATGACGAAGATTTAGCCCGCGCCTACATTAATTGGAGTTCTTACGCCTACTCTTCGGGAAGCGGTGCAGGGGCAGGGGGAGCAGGGGGAGCAGGGGGAGCAGGGGGAGCAGGGGCAGGGGGAGCAGGGGAGGATAAAATTTCCAATCTCCAATCTCCACTCCCCTCCGCCGAAGCCTTCAAGCAACGCTTGGCGCAAATGCAAGTTGTGCTGCACAATCAAGATAATCGTGAACACGATCTACTAGATTCTGATGATTATTACCAATTTCAGGGTGGCTTAACAGCGGCGGTGCGTTCTCTACAGGGGAAAAATCCTCAAACTTATTTTGGAGATAATTCTATACCCGCTAAACCACGCGTTCGTCAACTGAAAGAAGAAATTGCACGAGTGTATCGTTCTCGCGTAGTTAATCCCAAGTGGATTGCAGGAGTCATGCGCCACGGATACAAAGGAGCCTTTGAAATGTCGGCGACGGTAGATTATTTATTTGCCTACGATGCAACCGCAAAATGTGCTGAAGATTATATGTATCAAGGTATAGTAGATGCTTATTTACTTGATCCAGTTGTTGTAGAATTTATTCAGCAAAATAATCCTTACGCACTGCGTGATATTGCTGAAAAATTATTAGAAGCACACAAGCGCAATTTGTGGGAGGATGTAAATATAGGAACATTAGAAGCTTTGAGGAACCTAGTACATCAAGCTGAAGCAGTTATCGAAGAAAAATCAATGGTGTAGGAAACAAATATGGAAAATCTTGCGTATTTGCACCTAGCTTTCGCCTACGAAGACAGCACACCCAGTGAATTGGTCTCCCTCAGTTCTTTGTTTAACAAAGCAGCTGCACCAGACTGGAAAAGGCTTTCTGGTAGGGCTTGGAAGTATATGTTGCCCCTTGCTCTGTCTTTATCTATTCTTGGTGCCGTCAGTAGCGTCATGGCACTGGAAAAAGGCGATCAAGTCCCTTCCGTCAGAAATCTACAACAAAAGTTGAGAACAGCAGGTTTTTACCAATCCTCTGTTACCCAAGTATATGACGCATCCACACAAGAGGCTGTGCGGCGCTTCCAAAAAGCCGCTGGTTTACCAGTAGACGGCATTGTTGGCGCAAGCACCCTGCAAAAATTAGAAAATTGGCAAGCGAAAAAACCCACAACTGGGGCTACACAAGCTAAAAGAACCACTGCTGTAAGCGCACAAGCCAGAAAGTCCAGCACTACTAGTTCAGCTAGTTCAGCTAGTAGCCAGCGCCGCAATTCCAACTATCTTGCTAAGGGGGATGAAGGTGAAGAAGTGAGAGCTTTGCAAGAACGGTTAAGAGTTGCAGGCTTTTATTACGGAAACGCCACAGGAATATTTGGCCCAATTACCGAAGAAGCTGTCAAGCGGTTCCAAGATTCTTACAAATTAAGCGTTGATGGAGTTGTTGGCCCAGCAACATTAAGTAAATTGCCGGGAGTGGGCATCGGTGATGGAGAAGAAGCTCCCAAAAAGGTAGTCAATCGAGATAAACTTCGTGTAGGCGATCGCGGTGAGCCAGTTAGAGTTGTTCAAGAACAATTGATCCAGGCAGGATATTTAGAGGGAGAGCCAAATGGCTACTATGGCCCCTATACTGCCGATGCTGTAAAGAGGTTTCAGGCAGCTAATTTCTTAGCAGCAAGTGGTGTTGCTGGCCCAACTACGCGAGCTAAGTTATATAGCTCAGTTAATACTGCTAGCAAAAGCGAATTTAATACCCTAGAAATCCAAACGCGATTACGGGAGCGGGGTTTTTATAAAGGCAAGCTGAACGGTGTGATGGCAGATGACACCAAAAAAGCGATTAAACAAGCCCAACAATTCTACGGCATCAGTCTCAAGGATCTTAAGAGCGGACGCTTTTAACATCCGCTTTGGCGTTGTTAGTATCAGTCCCCAACTGGTTGCTTGCCTCCAGTAACAGTAAATTACGAACTGCTCAAAATTCCATTTATTTGGTTAATTTGAGTAGTTTTGTTTTTTATCCATCCAAGTGCTAAAGCGGCATTAGTGCCCGTTGGCACTTGGGACACACTGCATGAATGGTCATTTGACAGTCAAGCAGGTGAAAACCTTCTTTTTGAGCGGTTTTTGACCCAATTTTTAAAATTGAGTCGTTTTTAAACTCAATGGTTGAGTTGCATCTAACACAAATTAAGTGATGGTGGTGATGGGGATAGGGCTGGTTGATTTCATAATGCTTATGTCCCTCGCCCAGTTCTAGTTCCCGTAAAATTCCCATCCTTGCCATCAACTTCAAAGTTCGATAAATAGTTGACAGACTGATCCCTTCACCATCAGTTTCCAGCCGATGATAAAGATCCTCCGCACTCAGATGTTCACCTTGCGGAAGTTCTTGAAAAATGTGTAAAATTGTTTCGCGCTGGGGAGTTAATCGCCAGCCTCGTTCGTTCAGTTCTGCCTTGAGTGAAGTAGTTGTGTAGACAGTCATACTAATAGTTCTCAACAAAGCTTGTTAGTTGAGAATATAACAAATCTTGGGAGCAATTTGCAACAATCATTGCCTATTGACAATTCTTACTAAATATTTAAGAACAATTCATAAAATCTCGATCAAAATTCAAGTAATAAGCTGTAGTGCATTTAATTTGCATACAGCTAATAGTTAGGATACTTGTAACGATTGCATCCCTTAACTTTAAATTTTGCATAAATTAATTTTGAATTGTGCAGCTGCTCCCCACCTTCAAGATATCTAAGCAAAGGTATGGGAAAAGCTTTGGAGAATTAAATGCAAATAATTTGCTACAAGCCTCTAAAAGGCTTTGAATATCGGATCAAATCAGCCCTTTGTCCATAGTCATTTGTCAAGTGTAGTTTTGTAATGACAAATGACCCTGCGGGTTCACCAGTTGCTCATGGGGGAAACCCCCAAGACCGCACTGGCTCACTAATGACAAATGACTAACTTAGAGACTCCAAATAGTCACGGATAAGGTTGCGACGCTTGGGCTGACGTAGCTTTTGCAAAGCCTTGGATTCTATTTGTCTGACTCGTTCTCGTGATAAATCGAGAGCGCGGCCAATTTCTGCTAAAGAGTAAGGATGACCATCTGCTAAACCAAACCGCATCAAAATTACATCGCGTTCCCGGCTAGTTAAATCTGACAGAAGATGATGCAAATCTCTTTGTAAAGATTCTCGCATTAACATCTCTTCTGGAGTTACACTGTCGGTTTCGAGTAATTCGCCTAATTCAGTGTCTTTATCCTTACCTACCTTAGTTTCCAAAGAAACGGAGCGAGGAACCCGTAACAAAACTTCTCGTACTTGGGTCGGTGTCATCTCTAACTCAGTTGCTAAATCCTCTAGAGTTGGAGTGCGACCTTTTTCTTGAGCAATTTTGCGTTGGGCCTTTTTGATTTTGTTTAACTTTTCGGTAATATGAACCGGTAGGCGGATCGTGCGACTAGAAGTAGCGATCGCCCGTGTAATTCCCTGACGAATCCACCAGTAAGCATAAGTACTGAAGCGATAACCCTTAGTGGGGTCAAATTTTTCTACAGCCCGCTCCAAACCTAGTGTGCCTTCTTGCACCAAATCCAACAATTCCAAACCACGATTTTGATACTTCTTAGCAACAGACACAACTAGGCGAAGATTGGCCTTAATCATGTGTTCTTTTGCTTGGAGTCCTTGGGACTGAACTTGCTCCAACTCTTCTACAGTCAACTTGGCGATTTCAGCCCAGCGACGTTTCCCATTTGCCAAAGTTGGTCTAAGATCGGATAAAATTATGTCAGCAGTGGCAGCCCATCTTTCCAAAGACGGGCGATGTCCTAGTTCCGAGGTTAGACGTTCTTGAACTTCAATTAACCTTAGATAGGGTGTAATCACTTCATCCCCTTCCTTGGCGGCCTTAGCAAGTACTATCCGCATCCGCAAGTAACGCTGGACTTTTTGAGCTTCTGAAACCTCTTCATCTCGCCCTAACAAGCGAACCCGACCAATTTCTTGAAGATATAGACGTACTAAGTCTGTACTCCGACGGTTAGTACTAGCAGCAAAGTTAGCATTGTCAGCAGAAGCGATTTCTAGCTCCTGTAAATCATCTACCGATAACTCACTGTCATCAACCGTGAGATCCGAGTCCAAAGCCTGGCGGGACTTTTTGGTGTTGTAGGGGGCGTCTGTATAAAAAGATGTTGCTGGCATAAAGATCGTCTCAATGGCTCCAGGTAACAATAGATTTCGGTCAGCTTAGATTACGGTCAGCTATTCAACTGTTGCTATTGTTCCCGTGATTTACGATGAACTAACATGGTTGAAGGTTCCATTACAGTTTTTTTTAGAAATTAACTATAAGGGTTTTATTCGATACAAGATTACTGAACTTAATCGGCTGATAAACTTTTGATTCAACCAATAGCGATTAAATTCGCAGCTAGGCTTTCAATATTTCAACTACTTAGTTAATATTTCAACCTAGATGGGTTTTTGATAGTAACTTTTGTAACACAGTATAAACATCCTTCGGTGAATGTCATCTTTATAATTGGCATAGTCACATTTACACGGCTACAAAAGTAATATCCTGACGATTTAGCAATTTTTTCTCAGGATTATTTACGTATAAGTAGAACTAATAGATATTAGGAAAGTGATTAGTCTTAACTGCAAAAATTCTATCTATACGGAGATTAAGTGACGCAAACAGTAAGTAATGCGTCCTCTTCGGTAACAGTATTAACCCGTCAATTTCAACTTTACAGACTACTGGTAGTCTGCCAACCTAAAAATTCTGGGTGAGGATTGGGTAAAGGTTAAAGGAGAAAAGATCAAACACCTTTCCTCATTTCCCTTTACCCCGCCCTTTTGACTTCCGCCTTGCGGTGCTAATAGTTGTACTCTGGCTTAATATCTCGAAGCATCAGTTCATCAAGTGCTTGTCTGGGTGTGATTTCGCCTTGCAGTAACCGATAAACTTGCTCGGTAATTGGGACAGCGATGTTTTCTTGCTTGGCTCGTTGCATCAAAACGCGGCAAGTGTTCACACCTTCAGCTGTTCCTTGTAAATTTGCGAGAGTTTCTGTGAGTGACTTACCACCAGCTAGCTGATAGCCGACTTGGTAATTGCGACTTAAGGGACTATTGCACGTTGCTAACAAATCTCCTAGACCTGATAAACCATAAAATGTTTCCGTCTTTGCACCCCAGTTGTTGCCGATGCGAACCATTTCTGTAAGTCCACGGGTGACTAAAGCAGCTTTGGCATTGGTTCCCAGTTGTAAACCATCGCATACACCAGCTGCGATCGCAATCACATTTTTCAGTGTTCCCCCTAGTTCCACTCCCAAGGGATCAGGATTGGTATATACCCGGAAACGATGAGAAGAAAACACTAACTGCACTACTTCCGCAGCCGTGGGAATATTACTGGCTACCACGCTGGCTGCTGGTAATTCCATTTGAATTTCTTTTGATAAATTAGGCCCAGACAAAACAACTACCGGATGGTTAGGGAATATTGTTTGCCAAATTTGTGACGGTGTACAGGTGGTTTGGGGATCTAAGCCTTTGGTCGCTGTCACAAAAATTGTCTCTGGAGAAAGGGGGAAAGACTGGACTTGGCAAGCAACATCTCTCACACCAATCATTGAAATAGCGGACAGAACTATTTGGACATCTTTTAAAACTGCTTGGAGAGTTTGGGAACCTTGACGCGACCACACGCGCACCTGATGATCATTTGCTATGGCGAGATTTGCCAGAGATGCACCCCAAGCACCTGCACCAAGAATTGCAACGGAAAGTTTTGTGTTGGAGTACATCTGTTCACTCATAAATCCTAATTCCTAACTCCTAACTTTTGAGCGTGGATAACGTTTCATTAATTCCCTAACTTGTTCTGCATGATAGGAGCTTCTTGTCAATGGTGAAGAAACAACTTGTAAAAATCCGATTTCTTCGCCGAATGCTTTCCAGTCAGCAAATTGTTCTGGATTGACAAATTCGTTTACCTGCAAATGTTTTTGACTGGGTTGGAGATATTGCCCAATGGTCAAAATGTCGCAATCGACAGTTCGCAAGTCTTGCATGACTTGGCGAATTTCTGCGTCAGTTTCACCGAGTCCAACCATGATGCCGGATTTAGTGTATGTGCTAGGAGAAACTTGGCGAGTGCGTTGCAATAATTCTAATGTGCGATCGTAGTTTCCTTGGGGACGCACGCGGCGATATAGGCGTGGAACAGTTTCGGTATTGTGGTTTAAAACCTCTGGCGCAGCTTGTAGAATTAACTCTAGAGCATTCCAATTACCGCATAAATCAGGAATTAGTACCTCAATTGTGGTGTTGGGTGAGACAGAGTTAACTGCATCAATACACGCCATAAACTGAGATGCACCACCATCGAGCAAGTCATCTCGGTTTACAGAAGTGATTACTACATGATTAAGGTTCAGGCGGCGAACAGCTTCCGCCAGTCGTGCAGGTTCTGTCGGGTCTAGTGGTTTAGGTTTCTTCTCAAAATCAATATCACAGTAGGGACAAGCGCGTGTACAAGCCGGGCCCATAATCAAAAACGTGGCAGTCCCAGCGTTGAAGCATTCACCAATATTCGGACAGGACGCTTCCTCGCAAACTGTATTGAGGGCTAAATCCCGCAAAATTTCTTTAACGTTACCAATGCGCTCAAGCTGAGGTGCTTTCACCCGCAACCAGTCTGGTTTTACAGTCACAATCCGCTTTTACCATTAGAGTTATACAAATTTAATCGTAGCAAGCAAAGTCTTTGATGAAGTGATCATATATAGATGTAATTCTGATATTTGCCACTGGTTGTGATATTCTTAATTTACAATGCCATTTTTATGGCGGGATGTGGCGCAGCTTGGTAGCGCACTTCGTTCGGGACGAAGGGGCCGCTGGTTCGAATCCAGTCATCCCGATTGGTAGATATTGAATAACTAATTATTTGTGAAACTAGATAAAGAGGCAAACAATTTGTTCTCTAAATGAAGATAGTTATAAATATTCCCAGTTGCCTACTTGTTTGTATTTGCTGACAGATTATTAGTAGCGTCTTCCAGACTAAACTAGGGCGGTTATTCACACCGGAAGTTTCTAGGATAGTTTGTCAAAATTAAAGATAACTGGAGGTTCAAAATATGAAATTTTCAATCCAATCACTTTACGCTTGGTATCGCGATGTGCTTCGTAACCCCAAGTACCGTTGGTGGGTAATTTTAGGAACATTAGTCTATTTGGTTAGCCCATTTGATGTTCTCCCAGATTTTATACCAGTTGTGGGACAAATTGATGATGTTTTCCTTTTGACTTTGCTAGTTTCTGAGGTGTCTGGGCTAGTCATTGAGGGCTGGAAAGCTCGTAAGGGTGATCTAGGTACTGAAGTGCCTAATACTACTGAGGGTTCTACATCTAGTGGAAGCACTATTGATGTTGATGCTGTTTCTGTTAAGTAGTTTTAATAAAACCCCTGCTTTTGAAATCTGAGGTGGGGGATATTTTTTAACGCAAAGGTACGCGGAGGGAAGCGCAGAGGTTCGCAGAGGGGGAGTTAGAGGTTGTTGGCTACGCGTTTGATGCCTTCTTTGAGGTGGAGGACGTTGAAGTTGAGGAGAAGACCTAGTTTGCAGTTTGCTAGTTTGAGATAGGTTAGGAGTTGGACGGAGTGAATCGGGTGGAAGGATTCTACAGATTTAATCTCTACAATTATTTGGTTTTCGACAATCAAATCTAATCGATAAACGCATTCCAATTTCACTTTTTGGTAAACCAGAGGCAATGAAATTTGTTTACTAACATTCAACCCGGCTTTCTTCAACTCCTAATCCAAGCACTCCTCATAAGCCGACTCTAACAAGCCAGGCCCCAAAGCAGTATGCACCCTCATCGCACAACCAATAATTACCCCACTCAAATCATTCTCTCTCATCCTCTGCGCCCCTCTGCGTTTCCCTCTACGCTCCTCTGCGTTTAAAAATCCTTCACAAATTCCGTCAAGAATCTAAATGCCTTCAAAATATAACTAGCGCAATCTCTAGGTGAAGTATTGTAAAACGATCGCCACGCACTCGCTTTATCCTCGTCATAGCGATCGCTGCGATGAGTATGGTTTTCCAGCCACGCCAATCGCACTGCATGGCCAACTAACACATCCAATACGATATATTCTTCAATTTGCAGCTTGGGATTATTGGCAGCGATCGCAGCTAATTCAATTAATGCTTCAATATTTACTTGTCGATATTCTGGAGCTTCGATTTTATTCAGCAAATGCTCAACTAACAGAGCAAAATTTCTTTCACCTGCTGTCATTTCCGACAGCATTATCTCACTATCTAAACGATTGCGCCGCTCTAGTTTATCGCCAATTACTAGACCCTTGCAATGTTGCATTAATAGCCAAACTTGTTTAAAAAATTCTTTTGGTACGCGCCCCGTCGCACCCTCGGCTTGGCGAAAACGTCGCCAACCGCCTGGCGGAACTTCTATCCCTTCGCCGATTCCTGGTAGCACCACCCAAGCAATATCACTTTCTTTTTGTTTAACATGCAGTGATTCTTGCTGGCGCAACAGGTTACTCATGCCAGTATATCCACTTAATACCTGACGCAAACGCACTTTAACTTCAAAGGGTGAAAGTTGCATTAAGCGATCATAAGCTTCATCTTGAGTAACATGCAATTCCCGCGCTAGTTCGCTGGTGATCAATAAGATCAGATAGCCGACTCTCAGCGTTAGTAGTCCCTGGAATAGTTCGGGTTCTGAGCGAATTAAGATACCAACATAGATTAAAATCTCTTGAGTGAGGACGCGATCGCGGATATCCTCACGACAAAAATGATTAATTTTATCGGCAATTTCATCGTGGGGCATGGGTACGCTAATCAAGGATGCTTCACTGTAAGCTTTACCCACAGCAATTTGCTTACCTCGCACCAAAATACTTGTCACTGCATCTGATAGGCTGATATCAACCATTTGCCTTAACCCCGCAGCCCGGCGTACCACTGCCCAAATACCTAAATCTCCAGCTTTGGTATAAACTTCATCGAGTAAATCAGCAACGGTGACGCGATATCCTGGCCCACCATATCCCGTATCAAATTCCATTCCCTGCAAGCGAGTTAAAGTTTGCAATAACTCAATTTGCTCGTAGATATTCTCTGATGAACGCAAATAAGAAAGTAATAACCCCAAGTTGGTTTCACACTCCATTTTAAATTCTTGGGTATGTCCTAAGCGCCAGTTTTTACCAGGATGATAAGCTAGATAATAGCAACGTGGACTAGCATTTTTCACTGGCGATCGCGAGAATTCTGCATTGGGAAGAAAATCAATTCTTTGGATTCCAGCTGTTAGCATTAGCTGATTTAACCGCCCTAATTTCACCCGTACACCGTTACAAACACCATCTTTCAGTTCTTGCATCAATTCTAGTAGTGCTTCCGAACCTGCCTCTAACATTGTGTGCGTCAACATTAAAGTCAAGGTAGGACGACCTAAATCACTCCAATATTTTTGAATGTAAGCTAGTTCGCTTCTAATTTGATCCAATAAAAAATGGTAATCAAGGGTTAAGTAAAACTGTTGAGAGTCAGAAAAGGAAGGCAAAAATACAATTGTTTCACCGCTAATCCGAAAGATTCTAGATGTTGTTAAACTCCGCAACCTTCGCACTGGGCGTCCAGTTAAACCAAGTTTATCATTACGTCCAATTTGGGTATAAATAGCTGAAAATTCTCCAGCTTTTCTCACTTGAATTGGTTCTACTTGGGCGGGTGTTTGCGCTTCAATTCCGTGAACTTCTAGTTTTGTTTGTAAATCTTCATCTTCTGCTAACAAGGCAATTTGTACCAATGCCTCGCGCTGTTTCCCCACACACAAATGTCTTCCCAAAGGGTCGATATCACCAACCGCCAGTAACCCTTCACTCAACATTTCACCGAGAAAATATAAACTCTGCGCCCACACTAAAGGAATATTTTCATTGGGCAAACGTGGTTGTGTTTGAGGCGCTAATTTTTCTGCCTCTATGTTTTCGGCTGGAACATAATAAAGTTCTGGCAATAAACGCAAACCATCTTGTTCTATAAGTAATGATTCTAAAAGCTCTTGGTATTTTTTTACTTGTTCTTGTTCGCCGCGAAATAATCCATCTAGAACTAAATAAGTGAAAAATAACGGCCATTCGCATTCAATATGCTCAAATTGCTTGAGTTCCCACGGTTCGTAGTGCAAACGATGATTATCTTCTAAAACGGTTTGGTGTCCATCACGCAGAAAGCGTTTGCAGCCGTATTTACCTGCGAGTTTATTGATAATATCGTTTAAGGTGCGATCGCGTAACTGCAAATCTTCCACTGCAAAGGCAGGATAACTAATAATACTTAACAGCGCCGCATCAATTTCTTTGGAACCAGATTCTCTCGGTAATAAGGATTCTAAAGTAATCCGGGCGCGGGCAATTTCATCTGGTAGCACATGAATCACCGATGCTTGACTACCACGCACACCAAACAAATCCAGTCCATTGATAGCTTCTAAAGCAGCTTTTGCCATACCTACAGAACTGGCATTTAACTCAGCACTACCACGATTAATTTTATTACCACGTTCCCAAATGCCATAATCTGGTGTGCGGTAAGCTCGTCCAATGTAGTAAACTAAATTTTGGACGAAATTCACTTCATCAATGGTATAAATTATTTGCAATCCGGCTGCCGTCATTTGCGCCAATATCAGTAAAAATATAGATGTGGCATCAAGTTGCAAATGTCCCCATTCATCATCACCAACAACAATGTCACCCGTCGCGGTATTATATTTTGCGTGCAGTCCATCTAATAGCGATTGAGTATGTTTAAATGTCTCTACTTTATGAGCCTGTCGCATCATTGCAAAGAGTAACCCGCGCATCAGTTTGATGACACTGTGTTCTAGTTCATAGGTGCGTCCTTTGTCGTCGTCAATCTTGCGGTATGCAAGTCCTAAACCCCAAACTGCCAAAATGCTATAAACGTTGTCTCGCACCCAGGCATCAGTATAATCGCCGTGGGCTGTAATCGCTGTACTCGCAGGTAGTAAACCAGTAATTGGATTCTGGCGAGTCAGGATGATCGTTTTGATTTGCTGGTAGTAATAGTCCAGGCGAGTTAGCAATTTGGTAGATGTTTTCATGGTTTGGTTCAGAACAACTTGCAAAATTTGACCCTGTGACTGTCAAGTGAATTACCTAAACCAAGCCAGAATAAGTTCTGTAATGGTTGATGGGACAACAGCTAAGGGTGGTGTGAGTTTATCATTATCTCCTGTTAATACGCCTCTGGGTACTGAATTTTAGCGATCGCAAACTAAAATATGATATTTGTTCAAACTTCTAGTTAGCTTCTCGTCAAATCTGTGGATAGATAAAGTTGACACAGCGATGCTGCAATAGTTCTGCGGGTATTATGGGGCGCGTTAGCTTAGTCAGGATTTTTATTCATAGTTCTTATTTCTAACGGTACAAGACAAAGAACTAAAAATAGTGCAACTTTAAGAGTAGTGTAAAATCGTAAATTATGGACGCTGCCAAACGCCTTGCTACTCTAAATCGCATCCGCAAACTCAGCCGCTTGATGGATACATCAATACGTATCCCTCTAACAGGCTTTCACATTGGAATAGACCCAATTATCGGTTTAGTTCCGGGTGCTGGTGATTTAATCAGTACAGGGTTTTCAGCTTACATCATATTTTTAGCTACCCGTTTCGGCATTCCACGTCAAGACTTAGCCAAAATGATTTTTAATGTTGGTTTGGAAACAGTCGTTGGTACTGTGCCTTTTGTGGGTGATTTGTTTGATGCTTTCTATAAGTCCAATATTCGTAATTTGGCAATTTTAGAGCAACACTTGACAGTGGTTGAACCGAAACTCGAAGAAGTTGTTTATGATGTTTACTCTCATAATGAAACTATAAAGCATATCAGTAATCAGAAATCGCTAAAATAAAATATTTAAATTACACAGAGCTAGACGAATTTGCTCATCTCGCCTGCGGTGTACAGCGAGAGCCTAATCTCCCACCTGAGATGCCTCCGGCGTACACACAAGTCGGAAAAACTTCATCCACTAAAGAATTGTGGTGCGTTACACTGGCGTGACAACGCTAAATTGTTGCAATCATGGTGATGCCTGCGGCGCGGCTACACCAATGGATTTGTTATTTCGGCGATCGCATTTATTATTTTTGATTAAATTACTCAATGGTTAAAAATATCGCAGATGCTGAATGCTGATCTTCAGTATCTACCGGAGAGCGCTATTCCGGGTTAGGATGATGACTAGCGATGCCTTAATTTAGATATCGATATTGAATTGTTGAAATTTTATGGGCAATAGTCCACCAGATGGCAGTATCAACCTCCTCTGAGCTGGCGAGGAAGTCTCCCAGCGCGGGGGAGACTTAGGAGATATATCTCATGCTCACACAAGATATTCGTGATTTGCTGACTGATACTACCGATTTAAATCAGTTGAAATGGGATTTAAATCGCTTGCAACCTGTGGATGTGGGAGATTACATTACACAATTGCCTGAACAACAACGCGCGATCGCATTTCGTTTACTCAACAAAGCTCAGGCAATTGATGTATTTGAATATCTGCCAACAGAGGTGCAGGAAGAACTACTTAATTCTCTGCATGATATCCAGGTAGCGCAACTTGTTGAAGCGATGAGTCCTGACGAACGAGCAGAATTGTTTGATGAACTACCTGCTGGGGTAATAAAACGGCTATTGCAAGAACTGAGTCCAGAACAAAGGCAAGCAACAGCAACGATTCTCGGCTATCCAGAAGGCACTGCTGGGCGGGTGATGACAACCGAATATGTGCGATTACGGCAAGGATTGACTGTAGGTGAAGCCCTAAGTAAAATCCGCCGTCAGGACGAAGACAAGGAATCTATTTACTACGCTTACGTCACAGATGACAATCGGACGCTGGTGAGAGTGGTTTCACTACGCCAACTGCTGTTTACCTTTCCCGATGTTTTCATCAAAGATATTGCTAGCGATCGCGTCATCAAAGTTAGAACTGAAACCCCTCAAGAAGAAGTGGCGCGAATCATGCAGCGCTACGACTTAATCGCTATCCCCGTAGTTGACCGAGAAGACCGATTGGTTGGCATCGTCACCATTGATGATGTGATGGATATTTTGGAAGAAGAAGCCACAGAAGATATCCAAAAACTGGCGGGTGTCAGTGGTGATGAAGCAGCTTTATCCTCTCCCTTACTTACCATCCGCAACCGCTTACCTTGGCTGTTGGGAATTATGGCACTATATATTGGTGCAGCCAGTGCGATCGCGCCTTTTCAATCTGTAATTGCCGCAGTGCCAGTCTTAGCAGTCATCATGCCGATTTTTTCTAACACTGGTGGTACTGTTGGGATTCAATCATTAACAGTGACAATTCGCGGCTTGGGAGTGGGAGAAGTAACATCCAAAGATACAATGAAAATTCTTCGCAAAGAACTTCTAGCAGGTTTAGGCACAGCCGTAGTTTTAGCTGCAACGATGATGCTACTTTCCTTAATTTGGGCGCGGCCCCAAGAGCGATGGGTAGCTTTAATTGCTGGAATGGTAATGGCAACTAATACAATTGTGGCTGTTACATTTGGCACTTTATTGCCAATGGGTTTGACACGGCTGAAGCTTGACCCTGCTTTAGTCAGTGGGCCGTTAGTGACTACAATGCTAGATACAATTGGGTTTTTAACGTTTCTCAGCTTAATTTCTCTAGCTTTAAACGTTTTACATTTACCAACGTAAAAGGATTGGGCATTGGGCATTGATTATTTCTCCCTTATCTCCCTCAGTCCCCAATCCCCAGTTTCCACCCTGCAAATTCTATGCCTACTACTACCTGGAATCGTCATCACGTTCTTTCCCTAGCTGACTTTACGGCTGCTGAATATAATACTGTTTTGCAAACTGCTGCCAGTTTCCAGGAAGTGCTATCACGGCGGACGAAAAAAGTACCAACCTTGCAGGGACAGGTGGTGGCGAATTTATTTTTTGAATCTTCTACCCGCACTCGCAGCAGTTTTGAACTCGCGGCGAAACGCTTAAGTGCAGATACCCTGAACTTCGCCGCAGCATCTTCCTCTATGACTAAGGGAGAAACAATTCTCGACACGGCAAAAACCTATTTGGCGATGGGAACTGATATTATGGTAGTCCGCCATCGAGAGGCAGGAGTACCAAATGCGATCGCAGCTGAAATGGATCGTCTAGGTGTAAAAGTTAGCGTCCTCAATGCTGGTGATGGTCAACATGAGCATCCTTCCCAAGCACTGCTCGATTTATTTACCATAACTACTCTAATTGACCCAGCTAGCCCCCGGCTGGAACTTTTAAAGGGGAAAAAGATTGCCATCGTTGGAGATATTCTCCATTCTCGTGTGGCGCGATCAAATATTTGGAGTTTAATTGCCAGTGGTGCCGAAGTGCATCTGGCAGCACCACCAACCCTTTTACCTAAGTTATTTGCTGAATATATATGTGAAGAGTCAGAAGTCAGAAGTCAGGAATTATTCTCCGACTCCCCCACTCCCCAGCTTTTTCTACATTGGCAGCTAGAACCAGCTTTGGAGAATGCCGATTTTGTCATGACTTTGCGCCTGCAAAAAGAACGGATGACGGCTCATTTACTGCCAAGCTTGCGAGAATATCATCAGCTATTTGGCATTACAAGCACAAAAGTGCAACTTTGTAAACCTAATGTCAAAGTTTTGCATCCAGGCCCAGTCAATCGTGGTGTTGAAATTAGTTCTGAATTGATGGATGATCCAGAGTTTAGTCTTATTCAATCACAAGTTACCAGCGGTGTCGCTGTTCGGATGGCGCTGTTGTACCTATTAGGTAGCGGCAAGGCTTAATATAATCTAAGTTTGAATACTTCTAGGGACTTCCAAGAAATAATGTCAATATTGGCTTCTTTGGCCAAAGTGGTAAAAACCGAGTTCCAATAGATTTTTCATTCATTGGAATGATTAAGCTCTCTAAGGCAAAGCTATTCAACTTTTTCATACCAAATCCCTACTTTCTCAAAAGCAGCATAAGCAAGCTTCAGAAAATTCATTACTCTCTGTCTCCCAATTATCCCAAATTCTTTGTACTCTCTCGCCTCCGCAAACGTCAGGCGGTTTTGGTCAATTATGTTTCTTTCTTTATATGCTAACTTCGGAAAATCTATAACTTTTATCTTATATTTATTTACTATTTTCTGAAAGTTTGAGTCTGACTCTATATGCTCCCAATCATCACACAGCCCTAAATTCCTTACTAGAATATGAGGGATTCTTTCACCGTAGATATTCACTGACTGAGCAAACAGGTTGATGCTGTCGTATCCTCCTGTCGATACAAACCATTTGCAAAACATCACTCCCTGCGAACTTGCTAGTTCAAGTAATTGATTAGAATCAATCCACCCTTGTACTGCTCTATGCGATTGTGCGGCTAAATTCACAATTACTGGCTTCTCTATCGCCCACTCGAATATTCTATCTGCCTTATCAGCCTGTCGTTCATTCTCACTAAACACAGCATACTTACATATCTCCTTATACACCTCTGCTACATCTGGATTCGACCTATCTGTGTCTACTGCTACAAATGGGATTTTCTTATCCAGGCAATACTGAATCATTGTCCTGGTAAAGAGAGATTTCCCTACCCCGCCTTTCTCACCATCTACCAAATGAATCGTCGGCATTACAGCCACCTCTAATACTTATTCAAGTCTGATACATCTTTGCCGTGGCTTAGAACTTTTTGGAAGTCCATGTCCGCTTGATTATCTACTAAAGCCCAAGAACCCAAAAGAAAAGAGTCAAAGCCATACTTTGTCTCCCCTCCCCGCAAGCCTACGGTGTAAACACAAGCCCTGATATCATGTTCGGCAAATCACTTATAATATGTCATTGCGAATGCAACGAAGTGGAATGAAGCAATCGCAAAGGTTTGGGATTGCCGCGCTACGCTCGCAATGACATAAGTATTAAGTCGAACATGATATGACTCAAGGTTTAACTGGAGCCAGAGTCTCATATATCTAAAATTCTTACTAAGAATCTTTTAATTTTACTCCTATCGGACTAGCTTACGGAAGAATACCTAATCTCCTAGAAATTATATATTCCTCCGATCGCATGAATACAGAATTCTGTAATTTTGGCACAGTGGGATGGTGAAAGTTAAAAATTTAACAACTTCTAGAAGTGTCGGAGGTAAATATGAAACGAATTTTTTTGACGGCAGCAGCTTTACTCAGCACGCTATCTTTAGCTGCTCCTATTCCCGTCAAAGCAGAAAATTCCGCCCCTGTCCGCCGCTTACTGCAAACTAGAGAATGTTCTGGATGTAACTTGACAGGAGCAAACCTTAAAGGCGCTCATCTGATAGGGGTTGACCTGAGAAATGCAAATTTAAAAGGAGCCAATCTTGAAGGGGCTAACTTAGAGGGTGCTGATTTAACTGGTGCTAATTTAAAGTCTGCTAATCTCACAGAAGCATTCGTTAATGGTACTAGTCTAAATAATGCTAATCTTACCAACGCTGATTTGAGTAATGCTCATTTATATAATAGTGACGTAGATGGCGCTGTTTTGGCTGGTGTTGATTTAAGCGGTGCTGATGTATTTAATACTGCCATCAGTGTAGGTGGTGAATATTAATGGCGAGTAAAAATTTCGAAGTGATGAGTTAAGAGTTATATTAAACTCCCAACTCTCCACTTTTTAAGTTTTATTCACCAGTAATCGATAGTTCATCAACCCAGATTTTCGGGCAGACTCCCCCTGGCGTTAACTCTGCCTCTTTTTCTACATAAATAATTGACTTTAAGAGTTCTAAGAAATCGCCAGCAACCGTTGCTGACTCAATACTCGTCCTCACACCCTTATTAACTAGCCAACCATCAAACGGCAAAGAAAAAGAACCTTGTAATGATTTCACTCCAGCGTGGAGAGCTTGTAAATCATCGATAAGAATCACATTTTCAGCCGTTTCTAAGCTAAACTCCTGCTCAGGAGTTGCTGTTGAGAAAACGTGATAAAAATTAGGACTGACGCTAACTTTTGCGCCAATACTGGCATTACCCGTGGGTTGGGCATTTAATCTTTTAGCAGTGCCGGCACTATGGAGAAATCCTGTTAAAACACCATTTTCAATCAGTGAAATTTGACGGGTAGGAGTTCCTTCACCATCAAAAGTTTCTGCACCTACGTTGGCTGGGTGCAGTGCATCATCATAAACTGAAAGCAAAGGAGAAGCGATTTGCTTTCCTAAATCATCAGGAGTAGATAAACTTTGATTGTCCAAAATACTTTGGGCATTAAACAAGTTAGAAAAACCACCCAACAGACTTAAAAAAGCTTCCGCTGAGAAAACAACTCGATATTTACCAGTCGGAATTTTTTCATAATTCAAGTGACTGATAGTTTTCTCGGCAGTTTCTTTGATGCAACCATTAATATCTAGATTATCTAAACTCTGGTTGATTCTAAAAGCACCTGCACTGCGCGGTTTTTTTCCATCTTCCTCAGTTTTGCTGTAAAGGTAAACTGATGCCAAAGAGTGAGATTCAGTTCTTACTGCGCCATCGCTATTGAGATAGAATCTGTCAACATCTCTTTGTGATAAACCGTTATAAGGTACACCTCTAATTGCCGGATGAACTGCTAGTAATTCTTTTTCAGCTACCAGCAATTTTTCTATAAGTTCAGCAACAGGTGCTTGGGGTGCTTTATCTTGAGGTTTATTTGGGATAGGAGTAGTAGCGTCTGGACTAAAGTCAGGAACATTTTCTTTAACACCAAAAAAACTAGCTTCGTAGGCAGTTTTCAAAGCTAATTCCAGTCCCTTGGGGTCTACATCTGTAGTGCTGGTGACACCCATTGTATTATCTTCATTCCAGACACGAACAATAACACCAGAACGATTTGAAGCTTTGACTTGTTTTGGCTCTCCTTGGTCTACTTGCACATTAGTATCATCTACTGTTGAGCCATAAATGTCGAATTTCTTAATACCAAGTTTATCAGCATTGTCCTTGGCAGAATTTGCAATTTCATTGATATTCGGCATAGTCAATTTTGGGTTTGGGATTTTCTCGCTCCCTGCTTTAATCTGGGAGTGTAATAATGGAGAGCTTGTGCTTCCTAGATAAAATAAGAAGGCGTTTCCAGGTAGAACCTGGAAGTTGATGAGTTTATCTTCCGCCAACGGTAATAGAATCAACCTTGATGTGGGGTTGTCCAACTGTGGTATAAATACTGCCACTGACTGAGCCACAGAAACCTGGTGCAATTTCTAAATCTTGGGAACACATGGAAATTTTATTCATAATTTCCTTGGCTTCACCAATGAGAATTGCTCCTTTTAGTGGTTTGGTGATTTTGCCATTTTCAATAAAATAAGCTTCATCAACACTAAAGTTAAATTGACCTGTAGCACCAACGCTACCACCACCCATCTTTTTACAGTAAATACCTTTATCAACAGAGGCAAATAATTCATCAATGGTATATTCGCCAGAATCAATATAAGTATTACGCATCCGGCTAGCAGCGGCAAAGGTATAATTTTGGCGGCGTCCACTTCCAGTTCTGGGGTGTCCGGTGCGTGTAGAACCTGTTCTATCTGCTAAAAAGTTTTTCAGAACGCCTTTTTCAATCAATAGGGTTCTTTGAGCAGGCATACCTTCATCATCCATGTCAATTGTCCCAAAGGCATTTTCAGAGCGCCCTTCATCCCAAGCTGTCAAACTTTCGTGGGCAATTTTTTCGCCTTTTTTGTCAGCAAAGGGAGAGGTATTGCGTTCTATTTGGGTGGTTTCTAGCAGGTGTCCGCAAGCTTCGTGAAAGATTACGCCGCCAAAGTGATTGGCCATAATTATGGGGTAAGTACCCGATTCTACATAATCTGCGTAGAGCATTTTTCCAGCAGAATCTGCTATTTTTTCGGCAGCTTGTTGAGAATCCCAAGTTTTTAAGAAGTTCGCATCACTAGTATTGCCAGCGCGATCGCTAATTGAGGTACGATTAGCACCATCAGCACACAATAGGTTAAATCCTACTGATTGGGTGAGGCGGATGTCACGGGCAAAAGTACCGTCACTAGCAGCGATTAAAACTTCTTGCCAATCTCGAAAATAGGTAGCACGGCGCGATTGGATGTGGCTAGCTTTTTGCTTCAGGTGAGCAGTACCATCAAGAAGGATTTCTCCCATTTCTCGGATGGAGCTACACACTGGTAGCCATGCATCTTTACCTCTTTTTGTGGCGTAATCTCTCAATAATTCCAGATTGATTTCTGGGATGAAAGCTTTAGGAGTAGGTAGTTGCAATCCTAAGATAGAAAGACCTTTTTCTAAGGCTGCTTTCAAACCGGAAAAAGAAAGGTCATTAGTGCTAACGTAGCAGTCGGCTTTACCGCGAAATACTCTGACTCCCGCGCCTGTAGACAGACTGGGTGAAATACTAGTGATGGAGTCTTCTTCTGCCAGACAACTGATATAGTTGCGACGTTCTAAAAATAATTCGATGAAGTCAGCACCAGCGGCGCGTCCTAGTCCTAGCAGGGTAGCCAGAGGGGCTTCCCAGGTTTCATCGAAACGCTCTGGTGTGGAAGAATATTGGAGGGTGGGAAGTTGATTCGAGAGAAGTAGCGTACTTGTAAGCATGGGTAGCCTCGTCTGCTGGCGTAGTTCAGAGATTTGACTGAAAAATCCTGGTGTGTTCAGTCTAACAAATGAGCAAAAGCCACAGTTGCTAGAAAAACGTGTGGATTTCCCTCCTCTTCAGGAACGCCTTGGCAAATCCGCCCGTAGATTAGATAGAAGTTTGGCACTATATAAGCAAAGCCCGCAAAGGCGGGCTGAAATTTTTAAAGTTTTCACTTATTGAAGAGTTAAGTGTAATATACAATACAATTTATATGTATTTACTTAGCACTATTCTCAACGAAAGAAGTCATAAGTTAGGAATGAAATGCAAGAAACTCTATCTAAACCTCGTCCATATTGAAACCTCGAGTTTCCAACTTGACTCAGGTTTATTTTCGAGTTCCTATTTTCAGCGGAATTCTTAGTGTTTCTTGCTTATTGAAAGTCTGACTTAAATTAGCAGTAGTTGGCGCTGGCGATGTTAAATTCTTAAACAATAGCTTTAGAGTTCGATTAATAGTTTTAAGAATTTTCATTTTGCTGGCACTAGGCTTTTGATCATATCTCAAAACCATTGGAATTTCTGCGATTTTTGGTTTGAGTACTTTAGCTTTCAGCAGTAAATCTATCATGCAAGCAAACCCACTTTCAGTGAATAGATTGTCTCCATAATACATATCCAGTTTACTAAGGAAAGTACGGTTATACAGTCTGTAACCACAGGTATAGTCTCTTACACCTTTTACACGGGCTGCAATTCTAAAAAGCCAACTCGCTCCATAACTCATTATCTCTCTAAATTTTGACAAGCCTATAACTTTAGAACCTTTTCGATATCTAGATGCGATCGCAATATCATAGCTACCAGCTATCATAGTGTTATACATCTTTATTAATAATTCTGGTGGTTGAGTGTTGTCGCAATCCATTGCAGCTAAAAAATCGCCTTCCTTAGAAATTTCTAAAAAAGTTGTAAAACCTGTTTTAATTGCTTGACCTAAACCAGCATTTTTGGAATGTTGGACTAATTTTAGTAATATCCCCAGTGATTGCGATACTTCTAAAGCAGTCTCAGCAGTTTTATCACTACTGCCATCATCAACAAGAATCAGTTTTATCTCCATATTAGAGATTTGTTGCAAAGTTTGAAATCTTTTGAACAAGGGGCGAATTGATTCTTGTTCGTTGTATGCAGGTAAAAGAACAAAAAGACTCATAAGTAACTCCTATAATTTTTAAAATCGAATACCACTACCTAAATTTCAAGAATTCAGTAATGTTGATTTTTTGAGAAATTCATCAACCTGTCGCACAACTGCGTTATTGTTGACGCTATCATTGACCAACTGTGAGGTATTTACAACAAAGAAATCATTGTTTTCAGTACTCACTTTGGGAACAATACTTGAATAGTCTAAAACTTGCAGTGGCTGTACTTTAATCGCTCGATTAATGTGTGCTGCCACAATGTCATCTGGTTTTAGGTCTGGGAACATCAAACGTATACCCTGGAAAAATACTTGACGCAATTCATCATCTGGCTGTTTTAACAACGGGTCAGTAGAAAGTATATATTTTGGTAAAAATGTCATGTGATATCCTGCTGTCTCTTGCAAAGAAACTAGGTTACTCATACCGATTACTCCAGTAAAAGGAACATTTCTATCGGCAATATTTACTACATAATAAGGAATTAGGGCCTTGCGAGTAATAAGTACCATACAGATTACACCGAGGTATTCTACTGTTTCACCAGTGTCTGAAACTTTCACTAGTTCTTTAGCAGCAACCTGTTGCAGAATATTGACTGGGCCAGTAAAAATGACTTTATCAAAATGCTCCTTTTTACCCTGATATTCTACCCACATTCCACCTTCTGGATGAGGTGCAATATATTCCACAGCAATGCCTTTGTGAATATGGCCTCCAGTTGCGTAAATTAATTTTTCTATATGGTCAAAAACCGTTTTGTAACCACCTGAAACATAACCAAGTTGTTCTTTATTTAATGAAGAATCCCGCGCTGAAAATAATCGTTTGATATAAGCCCAGATAAAAACTGCTGATATTCGCTTATAGTTCTCTCCTAATTTGGATAGAAGTAAGGGTTTCCAGAGCTTTTCGTATGTGTTTTTACCACCGAGTTTTAATAGCCAATCTTCAACCAAAATTTTTTCTAATCGCCGCCAGTTATTAAGGCGTGAACCATACAGGAGGGTAAAAGCTAATCTGATTTTACCTATAAGTCCAAACAGAGGAAAGCGCAGAAATTCTATACTATTACTGATAGAATAAAACTTTTGATTATCATAAAAACCTGTTAAGCTTCGATGCCACCGCAGTTTATCTCCAAGACCAATATCTCTGATAAAACTTATTAGGTGAGTATCAGAAGGTAGAATAACATGATAAAAACGATCCCAGGTAAATAATCCGTAATCATGATAAGTGGTAAGCCCACCAAGCTGCTTGTTGCTATCGAATACAGTGACTTTATGTCCTTGGTGTGAAAGACGTTGGGCTAATACTAGACCAGTTATACCCCCGCCAACAATGCCTATATTCATAAATTAATTTAGATTTTTGTAGGGATGTTTTTGATATTTATCGCTAAAGGCTTTTTTCAATATTTAGTAACCTGGGTTGTTATCTATACAGCTATTAGTTTACAACCAAAACTACGCCAGTTATGATAATGGAAATTCCTAACCACTGGCTAAATATCACCTGTTCTTTTAGAAGATAGTGAGAAGCAATTGGTATAAGCGCATACATTAATCCTAGAACTGGAAATGCTTGGCTTAGAGGAATTGTCCGCAATACATAAAGCCACAACAGAGTCATAAATGTATAGCAGATAAACCAAATCATAAAATAACGAGAAAATAACAAATTTAGGATAGATGTGCTTGCTTCCTTAGTAGCGCTAGAAATGTAAAGTGCATATTTTAGTGAGAGATTAGCTGTTGTTCCTAATAAAACTACAATCATTAAAAGTAGCCAAGTGATAACGTTCATTTTTTAAATTTTTTTGTGAAATTTACTACAAACTTATATAGATTTTTTTAGTGGAATAACCACTAAAAGAACACCTAGAAAAATAGTCATGACTCCTGCTATTCGAGTTAATGTAATTTCCTCGTTAAAGAAGTAGTATGACCCGAAAAGTATCCCAACGTAGTTTAGGCTAGTAAGTGGATAAGCAATACTTAATTTTACAGAGCGCAGAGCCAAGATCCAATTGACTACACCCAAACAATAAACAGTAACAGCTAATGTTAATTGTTTCAGAAATTCCCAAGCAAATAGTCCCTCATTTGTCTGGCTCATGGTATGTTTCATCAGTAATTGCCCAGAAATGCTAAATACAATACTGATGAATAGGATGATATAAGGAATTATTTTTAAGCTGGAAATTTGCGACATAGATTTCATAGTAGATTTGCCTCAATCTATATAGTAGGTATGAACCGGACAGTAAACAGTCCGTTGTTTCGAACGTTTCGGTCGGTTATACCTTCTCTGCAATTTAACCTCCATTTCAATAAATAGACAACAAAATTAGTCAGGCTATGTTAAAGGACTCGTATCAAAATAAACGTTGAAACTCATGTCATAGAGTTAGTAGCTAAATGCTATGAATATTCCAGGATGGTTGCTTTATCTGGCAGCGCTCAATATTATCAGAGTATACAACTTAAATAATGTAATATTTTACACTTGTCTCTTAAGCATTTTTATTGCTTTGCAACCAAGTTTTGCTTAAACAATATGATATTGCGATCGCAATATCTAAGTTATAAAAAATACCGATGTAGCGAAGTTGAAGATTTTGTTGCAAACTCTCTCGGGACAAACTTTAGCACTGTGCATAGGCGTAGCCCGCTCTAAACGACATCGCTTATGCTCAACTCGAATTTGACTTACATATTCAACAGATGGAGCTAAACAAATAAAAATGGATGACCATAATTTTTGATTAATCCATACATTAACTTTCATCAATTGCATTTTGTTGTAAAAATATTGTTGAAAACATTACTGAAATTCCCAAGCCATCAACCTATACATCAGAGCCTAACTCGATTAATAAATGTTCTTTATGTTACTCTATGAAAGTTTATTAATTTACTGATATAGTATAGGACTTCTTTAGCCTCACAGACATATCTTTAATCTCTACTGAGAACTAAACCAATTAATAAAAACCTTCACTAAAATTGAGCGTATATATTTGCTCTTTTTAGACATAAGAAGACAAAAAAAATTGAAGTCTGCGTGGTTGCATAAATCGTAGATAGATGAATCACTTTACAGTCATGCGGTTTACAGATTTCTAAAGAATTTTACTGAATGTCTAAATGGAGTTTTTGACGATACAAACTGCTAATGTAAACTAGCTTCGGTTGATCGACTCGGAGTTGACGTTAATAACATTGCGTTAGACAAGTTGTGTTGTTTTGCTTGATTGTTACTCGTAATTTTAACTAAGATTTTCTCTCCAAATTTACTATTACATATAATTACTTACTAGAATACCATGACAAAGGTATGTTGCAAATTTATCGCCACACTTCATCAAAAATTCATTTACTGAAAATCTACTTAAACAAAAACTTCATAAAACCAAAACTTTATTCTTTATTAAAGATAAATTTTGATTTTGAAGATTTGTATATTGATGAGGCACTTTTTAGATACTAAACTTGCATAAGTAGGGACTCAATATTAAAAATTCATTTGCCGATAAGATAGCTAAACAGAAACTTCATAAAGCCAAAACTTTATTAAAGATAAATTTTGATTTTGAGGATTTGCACATTAATGAAGCACTTTCTGGATACTAAACTTGCACAAGTAGAGACTTAGTATCAGAATACATCAGAGTTAATAGTTTATAAAAGTAGAATTACAACTTGAACAAAAACGCCAAAAAGAGTGCATTACAACGCAAAAGCTACACTAGGTTACGGTAAAAATGATAGTTAGCAATCAATAGTCTGAATCCTTTTCTACCTATAAAAATCTCCAAATTCGCATATTTTAGACAGAACTAAGTTGAGGGTTAACTTAATTACTCCAGCAGTCTAAAATTGAGAAAAAATAATTTTTGGTGTTGGTATTATTAACTGTTTATACTTGTTTACCTATTGTTTAGACTCATTTTTCTGCAAAAGTTTATTGGTAATGAGAAAAACAATGATTAATAATCCCAATTGGATCTGCCAAGGTGCTAGTACTAAGGTTAATATCAAGCTAATAGCTGTAAACATAGCTGCAAGATATGCAATTTCATCAGTACCCTTTTTAAACAAGTAGGCAGTAATTAAAGCAGTACACAGTGGTATCAAGAAAAACAAAGGCATCTTACTAACCTCTGAACTAAAGGATGTAGTGTTTATAAAACAAATTTGAAATTGTTTTTGGAATTGTGGGTGATTCTACATCTAATCAGGTTTTAGGCACAACAGTCGAGCGAAATAAATATTAAATAAAATTATATAATGTTTTCTTTTATACAAATATAAATAATTGCTGCCATAGATAAGACCGTTAAAAACTTAGTGAATAACTTCTTCATTTAGGGTAGATGATGCGCGTAGTAGGCTACAAGATGTTCGCATATTTAGAAGTACACAATCCCTTATGGCAATAATTATTTTGCCGCTCTGCCAACTCGCTAAAGCTGCGCTATGCTATACAAACTCTCGTTCAATTACCTAGATTGATAGAGTTTAAAACTTCCATAGGTGGATTTTGTCGATTTCGCCAATTGCGCTCTTAAGATCAATCATCTGATAAATTAGCTTAAAATCTTCGTCTGATGCCAGGATAAGGATCTAGCATAATTACCTTTAGAAGTAGCATTTTCATTTTTTCATTTTAGATATCTAATGCTGAACATTCCTCAACTACTGGCAACTGAAATAAACCTCAAACCCCATCAGGTGCAAAACGCGTTGGAACTTTTGGCGGAGGGTGCAACAATTCCCTTTATTGCACGTTACCGCAAAGAGCGCACCGATGAGATGAATGAAGTGCAACTACGCGAACTGGCTGATCGATATACTTATTTAACAGAACTGGAAGAACGAAAATCTGTGGTTTTAAGTGCGATCGCCCAACAAGGTAAACTTACAGATGAACTCAAAGCCAAAATCTCATCCTGCTTACAAAAAACCGAACTTGAGGATTTATACTTACCCTATCGACCAAAACGACGCACTCGCGCCACCATCGCTAGAGAAAAAGGACTCGAACCACTGTCGGAGTTCATCAAGTCTCTAAATCTAAAAAATGCTGTAACAGCTTCCCTGGAGGAAGAAGCGGCTAAGTATATTTCGGAAACTAAGGGAGTAAAAACAGCAGAAGAAGCACTCAAAGGTGCTGCTGACATTTTAGCGGAAGAAGTCGCTGAAAAAGCTGAATTACGCGCATATATCCGCGATTATCTTTTACAAGAAGGGGTATTCGTTTCTCGCATCAAAGATGATTATCCTGAAGGTACAACCAAATTTGAGATGTACCGTAACTATCAAATTAGGGTAAAAAATATTGCACCCCACAATATGCTGGCGTTATGTCGGGGTGAAACTGAAAAAATATTGAGCTTTGAAATTGCTTTCGATGAGGATACGGTACTTTACTATCTGGAGTCGAAAGAGATTAAAACCAAAGTTCGGTCAGTTCGGGATTTTTATCAGGCCATGTTGAAGGATGCATTCAACCGTTTGATGAAAATCTCTCTTATGGGAGAGGTAATTTCTGAGAAGAAAATATATGCAGACATAGAATCTATCAAGACATTTGAAACTAATCTGCGGGAGTTGCTGCTGTCTGCACCAGCAGGGATGAAACCAACGCTGGCGATAGACCCTGGATTTAGAACTGGGTGTAAAGTTGCTGTTCTTGACCAAACTGGAAAATTTTTGGAATATCAAGCGGTATTTCCCCACCAAGCGGCTGAACAACGACTCAAAGCCGCACAAACTGTCAAAAATCTGATTGAAAAGTACAAAATTGAGTTAATTGCCATCGGTAACGGTACAGCCTCCCGCGAGACAGAGGAATTTGTCACGCAAATATTGCAAACTATAGAACGCAAACCAGTTAAGGTAATGGTGAATGAGTCTGGCGCATCTATATATTCTGCAAGTAAAGTAGCGCTAGAAGAGTTTCCTGATTTAGATATTACTGTGCGTGGTGCGATTAGCATTGGTCGCCGTTTGCAAGACCCCTTGGCGGAACTAGTGAAAATCGATCCCAAATCCATTGGTGTGGGACAATATCAGCATGATGTCGATCAGAAGTTGTTGAAAAAGAAATTAGATGACACTGTAGAAAGCTGCGTTAACTACGTCGGCGTAGACTTAAACACTGCTTCCAAAGAACTTCTAACATCCGTCTCTGGGATTACGGCAGCTGTTGCCAATAATATTGTCGCCCATCGCAACCAGAATGGAGCCTTTAAAAATCGCCGACAACTGTTGAAAGTTCCAAAGTTGGGGCCGAAAGCCTTTGAACAAGCGGCGGGTTTTCTGCGGATTCGCGACGGTGACAACCCATTAGATAATACAGCAGTGCATCCAGAGAGTTATTCTGTAGTAGAAGCGATCGCATCTGATCTAAATGTGCCATTAAATCAGGTGACGCAAATTGCCGAAAAACTCAAAAAGACCAATCTGAAGAAATACGTTACTGATAGCGTCGGCGAACCCACACTGCGCGACATCCTCAGCGAACTAGAAAAACCAGGTAGAGATCCCCGTGCTGAGTTTAAATATGCCACCTTCAGAGAAGGGATTAAGGAAATCAGGGATTTAAAGCAAGGAATGGAACTAGAGGGAATCGTGACAAACGTCGCCAACTTCGGTGCCTTCGTTGATATTGGCGTACATCAAGATGGCTTGGTGCATATATCCCAACTTGCTGATAGATTTGTAGACGATCCCAACAAAATTGTCAAAGTTGGACAAGTAGTCAAAGTGCAGGTGCTAGAAATCGACGAGAAACTGAAGCGGATTAGTTTGTCGATGAAAGCAGTTAAACAATAATTACAAACAGCAGATGGCAGTTTATCAAGTTCGATTTATCAATCCTACACTTGGGTTAGATCGCACCATTCTAGTACCAGATGATCAATATATTATAGATATGGCGGAAGATGCTGGTCTTCGCCTACCATCTGGGTGCAAACAAGGCGAATGTTCTGCCTGTGTCGCCAAACTCATTAGCGGTGAAGTTGATCAAAGTGAGCAAAAATTTCTGCGTCCAAGCGAAGTACAGGCTGGTTATGTTGTTACTTGTGTAACTTACCCTTTGTCTGATTGCACTTTAGAAACCCACCAAGAACAAATCTTGTATAAATCAGCCCTTTACTATCAGCCTGAGTCTGGAAAATCTGAGCGATCGCAATACTAATCGGTTAAGAAAATTTATAGGTTGGGTTGTAGCAATATCCCCCTAGGGTTAGGTAGTGAAAACCGACAAAATCTTGAAAATGTTGGGTTTCGTTCCTCAACCCAACCTACCTCGGAGTGCTTTTTTAAGGAAAACCTACGCAGTATTGGAACCGCTATATTTTTCTCAATGATAGGCCTAACGGTAGAACCAAATTCTACCTTGCAAGAGAGGTTAAAACTTAGTACATAGCTGAAGATGAGATAAGAAGTTACAAAAAATCTTTAGTGATTAGGTAAGAAAAAATGTTAACACCATTATTAACCGCCCTAGCTACAGCTTTGAGCCTGTTGATTGTTGATTTAGTTGTTCCAGGCGTTAATATTGCTAACTTTCCCGCAGCTATAATTGCTGCTTTAGTAATTGGTTTAATTAACGGTTCAGTTAAACCAGTTTTGTCTGCTCTTTCTCTACCACTTAACTTTCTATCATTTGGAGCATTTTCGCTCGTCGTCAACGGTTTGTGTTTCTGGTTAGCAGCAGTCCTAGTTCCTGGGTTCGCAGTTCGCGGGATTATTGGTTTCCTTCTTGGGCCAGTGATTCTAACTTTTGCTAATACCTTCATTAACAACTACTTTGTTGAAAGAAACCTTTTAACGAGCAGTGGTGATGTAAAAACACAAGGTGAATTACCTTCTAGATAAGTATTAGAAGGAGTAGAAAGACCAATTTTATTGCCACGTTTCTACTCCTAGTAAAATGTCCGAAGGTGGATTTCCTAATTCGGTATCTTCAGCAGAATGTAATTGTAATTAAAGAAAATCACAAAAATACGGCAAAATCATGAAATTAGTTCGTTTTCTTCTAGGTTTGTTAGTGCCTCCTTTAGGCGTTTTCCTGACTGTTGGAGTTGGCCCAACTCTCTTTATTAACATCTTGCTTACAGTTCTAGGTTGGCTACCCGGTAGCATTCATGCAATTTGGGTTATTGCCAAGCATGATGAACAACTCAATAGAGAAGGCAATATTTACTAATAGGCAAGATGAAGTTTAGGGAATCTTAAGTATGGTGCGTTACGGGTTTAGACGTAACGCACCATTTTAGTTTCTACCAGAATTAGAAGTTATAAGACCTAAGAAAAATTCAAAGCCTTTCTCCTTTTAGGAGAGAGGTCAAAATTGTACGTCACGCTTGTCGAGAACCGCTATAACGATAGTCCTACGATTATGCAATTTAGATATTTTTCAGCTTATCAAGCGGTGGGTTATACCAAAGCCTAGGGTATGTTTTCAAAGTCTTTAAATCCCCCCAACCCCCCTTAAAAAGGTGAGCAAAGAATCTCTTAAAGTACCCCTTTTTAAAGGGGATTTAGGGGGATCTAAGAAGTTATGGGACAAGACGAGTAGTTTGAAAACACGTCTTAACGCACTCTAAAAAAGCTGAGTATTTAATAATTCTACAAATACGTTAGTAGGGACACAGCATTGCCGCGTCCCTACTAAAATTATATATGTATCAGGGTTTTTATGAAAAGCAGTCTAGCCTATTTATGAATAGTCTCCCGCTCTTTATTAGCGGGTTCCTTATCTTTGAATAAATCAGCCGCCGTTAAGAGTAACTCTCTCAATGTTTGTTTGATTTGGCGCTCTTTTCTAGCTAAAGATGTACCAGCTTCACCCAGTTTATCTTCTAGCTGCGATCGCTTCTCTCCTACCTGTACAACCATAGATTCTGCTTGAGGACGAGCCTTATCGTACCAGTGTTTAGCCTCGTCTAGATAATCTTGAACCTCCATATTACGTCCGCCATAGCGTGCAGCCATATTCGCTCGGACAATGGCTAGCTGCGCTTGCAGTTGCGCGTAACGTTTCTTTAACAGTCCGACTTCATCACTATCTTTAATAGCATTGACAGCAGAATCAATGGCAGTTTTGGTACTAGCAGGTTTTTCCTTACCCGTCTCTTCAATCTCTGCCAAAATTACATCAACTTCTTGCTGGAGTTCTTCTTCTTCACCATCCAGTTGAGCCTGTAGGCGCTTGATATCTGTCTGAGTTCTAGCAATGTTTTGGTGTCTTTGGCTATTAATTCCTTCTAACGCTCCTTCAATGGAAGCTGTTACTTCATCCTTGAGTTCACTACCTTTTTCTTGGAAGTTATCAATTACAGCAGAAACGGCATCTTTGACAATGCTACGAACTTCACTAGAACCTTGTTTAAACTCAGAAGCTACTTGAGAAACTGCGGATTTCACAATTTCTCGAATTCGCTCAGTTCTTAATTGTCCAGTTTCTTTCGCTTGTTGTAAGTCTGCTTGAATTTGTTGTTTGATATTGTTAGGCATTTTCAACTCGTAAAATTTAACTAATTGGGATAAAAGTTTCTAGAAATGTTCCTACATCCACATTATGGCGTAGCCCAATCGAGCTTGTCACTTCCTTTAGATAGAAAATTACATTCCCAAAGAGGTGATGTGTAAGATGTTGCCTATTTGTGAGATGATAAATGTTTAGTGATAGTAATTGAGAGTAAAATATGTGGCGAGTAAATATTACTTGTTCGGGTGATGCTTGGAAAGTTTATGGTGTTGATTTTAAAGCGATCGCAGCAAAATATCAAGGTGAATTAATTGGTTCTAAAAAGATGCCAGATGGTACGCGCATTATGTCTTATAAAATTGAGGATGTTAGTGATGCAGAAGCATTTCAAGAAGATTGTGCAAATTTTGCCGGATTTACAACTGACTTTGAATCTCTGTAATATTGCTTATGATACTTATGCTCGCAACCATTATGTCCAAATTGGGAGAAGTTAATTGAAAAAACTATTCACATTAGTATTAGTAACATTTTTGTTATTAACAAGTACTTTTAACTCGTCCGCTAGTGCAGCAGATATAGTTAACGGCGAACAAATCTTTAGTGTTCATTGTGCTGGTTGTCATATCAACGGCAGCAACATAATCAGGCGAGGCAAAAATCTCAAAAAACAAGCCCTGAAAAAGTATGGGATGGATTCAATAGAGGCAGTTACATCTATAGTTACCAATGGTAAAAATAATATGTCAGCCTACAAAGATCGCCTCAGTGAACAGCAAATTGAAGAAGTTTCTGCTTACGTTCTTGAACAAGCTGAAAAAGGCTGGCGTTAGAAAGTTAGGAGTTAGGAGTTCAAAGTTAGGAGTTAAGAGCTAAGATTTAAGAGTTATTGATTATCGCTCTTATAAATGATTCTTAAGAAGGTCTAAAGGAATGTTGTAATAAGATGCTTGCAAACTCAGTAATTCTTCATTCTTCTCACACCTAACTCCTGTACAGACGCGATTAATCGCATCTTTGCTCACTACTAAACTTGAAAATGAACTTACCCACAGCTAGCCGTCTCCAATTCACTCCTGATTTAAACATCTGCCGCATCTTAAATGGAATGTGGCAAGTCTCCGGCGCACACGGACAGATCAATCCCCAAACGGTCATTGAGACTATGTTCAAATATGTAGATGCAGGCTTTACCACTTGGGATTTAGCAGACCATTATGGCCCTGCAGAAGACTTCATTGGTGAGTTTCGCTGTCAACTAATTGATACTCGTGGGAAAGATGCTTTATCTCAAGTGCAAGCCTTTACAAAATGGGTTCCTCGTCCGGGCAAAATGACGAAAAAACTCGTCGAGGAAAATATTGATATTTCCCTGAGAAGGATGAATGTGCAATCGTTAGATTTGATGCAATTCCACTGGTGGGAATATCAGGATAAAAATTACCTGGATGCCCTCAAATATATGGCAGAACTTCAAACTGAGGGTAAAATTAAGCATCTAGGTTTAACTAATTTTGACACGGAAAACTTGAAGCTTATTATTGAAGCAGGTATCAAAATCGTTTCTAATCAAGTACAATTTTCGCTTATTGACCGCCGCCCTGAAGTTAGTATGGTGGAGTTTTGTCAGCAGCATGACATAAAGCTTTTTACTTACGGTACACTGTGCGGCGGTTTGTTATCAGAAAACTATGTGGGTAAACCGGAACCAAAAGGATTTGATCTCTCCACTGCTAGTTTGAAAAAATATAAAAATATGATCGATGCTTGGGGTGGTTGGCAATTATTTCAAGAGTTGCTGGCTATCTTGAAGGAAATTGCTAATAAGCATAGTGTAAGCATTTCTAACGTGGCAGTGCGTTACATTTTAGATCAGCCAACTGTGGGCGGTGTGATAGTTGGTGCCAGACTTGGTGTATCTGAACATATAGAAGATAACGCCAAAGTATTTAGTTTTAATTTAGATGAAGACGATCGCGATCGCATCAATGCAGTATCTCGCCAATCACGCGATTTATACCAGCTTATCGGCGATTGCGGCGACGAATATCGGCGATAATTTCGGGAAAAAGGTGATAATACGGTGAAGGTTACTCTGGAAACTCCTGCTGTCAGCCATGCCCCTAAACTTCACCTTCGCCCTTAGCCAACAGCAAACTTTTGAACTGCGCTGTGATTATGGCTCACGTCGCCTAGATAAAGCAGAGTTGGCAGCGCTGATTGATTTGTGTGAGCAAAATTATTATGCTCAACAAAGAGATCATCACTTGTTGTTCTGTCCATCCCGCAGCAAACAAACCTAATAAGAACTCTACAGATAAACGAGTTCCTTTCACAGTCGGCTTACCCAGCAGAATTTTGGGATCTGAATGAATGTACTGTTGCCAGTCCATAATTTGTACTCCGACTAAACTACAGCTATTGTTGCACAGTATGATTTTTGTTGGGTTGGTGAGGGAAAATGCGATCGCGTTACTCTTAAATTAATTGACGCTAATATAACCAGCTTATGCAATCCCTAAATATCACACTACCAGATGCGATCGCTTAAGCAACTATGATTATTGTTGGATTGCTGAGTGGGGAAATGCGATCGCGTTACTCTTAAATTAATTGACGACAATGTAAAAAGTTTCTGCAATCAATCCTCTAGACTCATTCACGAAGCTCAGAAGTTCATCGACGAAGCTCAAAGGTTCATCAACGAAGCTAAAAGGTTCATCAACGAAGCTCAGAGGTTCATCAACGAAGCTCAAAGGTTCATTCACGAAGCTCAGAGGTTCATTCACGAAGCTCAGAGGTTCATTCACGAAGCTCAGAAGTTCATCGACGAAGCTCAGAGGTTCATCAACGAAGCTAAAAGGTTCATCGACGAAGCTCAGAGGTTCATTCACGTAACACACTCTCCGAAACCTGCTCAATTGAAAGTTAATAGTGTTTTACTCTAGCTCATACATCTGCTTATGCTTGGCTAAAAGCTCTTGATATTTCTCATTTGTCTTTGCTTCTACCCACTTGGCTTTAAATATTGCTGCTGATTCCGCTTTAACGGGATCTACTTCATAAGGAAGAATCTCTTTTTTGGAACCTGGATCTTCGGAATTTTGTTTATACTTCCTGCCGCTTTTATGATTAGCATAACGGCGAGAGCGAGTATAACCCATTTGGATAAACTTTCGTGCCATATCTGCGCCGACAAAATCATCCTTATCTAAATAATCAAGAAACATCTCATAGATTTTTTCACTCGACTCTCTAGCAATCTCAGGAGTTTTGAACCGCCAGTAAGGAAGGATTTCTGATTTGTATGGTTCTACCAAAAGTACACCCTGCTCACCCTTCCCAACGCGATAGAGTTCAGGATGTTGGCGGAAATCAATAATTTTAAAGTCTAAAGAATAATCAAAAGCCATGATAGATTTTTATTAGGAATAGTAAACTTTAAAAAAAAGTTCAACTTCTATCTAAGTATTGAGATTTATTTGATTATGCTATCTAGCACCCAATCCGTGAACAGTGTCCTTGCGCCAGGAAATCTGCGTAAAGTGCATCACATTGCCCTCAACGTCCAGGATATGCAAGCTTCCCGCTACTTTTATGGCACAATCCTGGGTTTGCATGAACTCACAGGCGAAGAAGTACCCGCAACCCTGGTGGAACTTGTCGCCTCTGGGAAAGTAGCCAACTTCATCACCCCAGATGGGACGATTCTAGATTTATTTGGGGAACCAGAATTATCACCACCAAATCCAGACCCAGAAAAAACCTTCACCAGAGCCTACCATCTCGCCTTTGACATCGATCCGCAGTTATTTGATCGCGCGGTGACAGTAATCAGAGAAAATAAAATAGCGATCGCACATGGCCCAGTCACTCGTCCTACTGGTAGAGGAGTGTATTTTTACGATCCAGATGGCTTTATGATTGAAATTCGTTGCGATCCAGAAGCTAGTTAACTTAGGGGTAATAACAAAAGTATCTACTATGGCTGCAAACCTCACGCAAATCTTTAAAGTAATTGAAGACACAATCACAAAACCGCCAATTCCACACGAACCATACAAGCAATCATTGAAAGCCTGGGCAATGTATTGTTTGCGAGACAAAGGTTTTATAGTCGCTTATGCTCAAAATGCCGACTTTGCTATTGAAAGAAAACGTGAAGAAAAGCTATATTTTAAAGTTTCAAACAGCCCCGATGATTTAGATAATTCTTTCAACTGGATTGTTTGGGATAGTGTAACCAAAAGCGCCAGTCTCATTCCTCAAAAAATAGACTGATGCCAAAATAGTTCTTAAATCTTTTTTTGATTCTTTAACTATTCTGACTCCTGAGCGCAGCGAGGCATAGCCCATTCTGACTTTTGAATTCTAATTAGACAACTGCTGCACAAATATTTGATGTTCTGGTGAATTTAATCCCAACTGCAATACAGAGAATACTTGCTGCATATTGCCAGCAAGTAAGCCGGACATTGATAACCAAAAACCAGGGAATACTTGACTTTTGATAATTCCATCTGCGTCTAGTTCTAAAGAGACATATTCTCCTTGTTGTAGGCTAAACCAATCTAATTTGTTTTCAAATATTTGCCAAACAATATATTCTTTTACCCCATTCCGACCATAAACTTTTTTCTTGTCATGTAAATCAATAGCAACACTGCTAGCTGCTATCTCTATTACGAGTTCTGGCGCACCTTCAATGTAATCATCATCACTCAAACGAGATTGTCCTTGAGATGTTGGTGTGATTAATAGCACTCCATCTGGTTGCGGTTCATTATCTCGATCTAATCGGACTGTTGGTTCAATTCCCAATCTCACACCAGAAGTGGCAATTTGGTAAGTCCACAACCAACCTATTAGATGACCATGTGGTTCAGCATGACTTTCAAAGCGTAATGGGGATGCCAAGTATACAACTCCTTCAATTAATTCTGCCTTTTGATGACGGGGCATTGCTTGATAGCGTCGTTCAAATTCGTAGCGAGTGAGGCGATCGCCATTTTCTAAATGAGGAATTCGCTGCTTGAGTGATAGGTTAACCATGATTTTCTGCTCTAGCAAGGAGTTTTACTTTAATTATGGCTTGACACCTTAATTACGAATTACGTAGCTTGCTTCTCGCCTTTGGCGAGTATTACGAATTAGTGTTGGGTTTTTCAAATACCATTAAATGCTGTTGAGGTAACAGGTTTTTAGTTTCCCGCCAAACCAAACCAACAGCTTGCATTTCTTTACGGACTTGCTTTTGAGTCATCTTGTGCAGACCTTTAATCATAATAAAGGGATTTTCACCCCGGTACTCAACCAGCACCACCCGGCCACCTGGTTTAAGTGCTTTGACAATTCCTTGCATCACTTCTTGGGGATACTCAAGTTCATGATAAGCATCTACCATCAACGCCAAATCGATACTTTCAGATGGTAAGTTGGGGTCGCTAAGGGTTGCTAAAACAGGCTCAACATTGGTAATATTTTTCTCTTTTTTGAACAACTCAATGATTTCCAACATTTCAGGCTGAACATCTACAGCCAACACTTTCCCTGCTGTTAATAACGGTGCGATGCGAAAGCTTAAGTAACCTGTACCAGCGCCAATATCCGCCACTACATCATTAGGTTTCAGGTTGAGGACGTTAACTATTTTAGTTGGCTGTTCCTCTCCCTCTCGGCTGGGACGTTCTAGCCAGCCAGCGCCAGTGTATCCCATAACTTTGGCGATTTCGCGCCCCATGTAATATTTGCCGATACCATCTGGACTGTGGATTATGCGTTGTTCGTAAACTGCAATCGCACCAGTCGCGGCTTGTGCTGTCAAGCTTGGATTCAGCAGTGAGCAACTCAATATCACAACAAAAGTTACTATAAAATGGAGAAATTTTGACATTTGGTTATGACTGATCTGGATAATTATAAGCAGCAACTAAGAGAATTTTATGGTAGTAGAACGACTTATGACCATGAGAAAGGTACTCGCCATCCTCTAGAAGCTAGGATTTTACTTGAATTTGTACCGCTAGGACTGGGGCAGAAAATCCTTGATGTAGCGACTGGAACAGGTTTACTGGCGATACCCGCAGCTGAAAAAGTTGGTTCCGAGGGTTATGTAATTGGGATTGACATGACCCCTGGAATGTTGCATCAAGCAAGACTAAAGATTGCCGCAGCCAAGTTAGAAAATATCGAGTTGATTGAGGCAGATGCAGAATATTATCACTTTAGTGATAGTAGTTTTGATGTTGTCTTTTGCTGTGAGGCAATTGTACTTTTTCCTGATATCCTCGCTATCTTACAAAAGTGGCATCGCTTCTTGAAAACAGGGGGGTTTGTGGCATTTACCTGTCCTCCCGAAACTGCTTATATGGCATCTCTTCAGCGGAGTGTCTGCGCTAGAGTTTTGGGTGTATCACTACCACATATCCTTGAACCACTTGGGACTCCAGAAAAATGTCGTAATTTGCTCAATCAAGCAGGTTTTAGAGATATCGAAATTAAGATTGAGCCATCAGGACGTTATCGCCCTCTAAGGGATAACGAATTATCTGAGATAGCAATGAATATAAATTTTAAAGGTAATCCTTTGTTATCAAAATTATCACAAGAACAATTAAATCAGTTGCAAGTTGAGTACAAAGCAGAAATTGAGAAACTAACAACTGATCGAGGTATTTGGGAAGACACGACAAAGTTATTTGTTCGCGCTCAAAAATAAGTTTTACCTTAGCGCGAACCCCTGAAAGTGACCGATCTTTGCAAATTAGCTAGAGCGCGATTGTAATCCAAAATAGCTGTGACTCGATTACCTTCTGCTGTTGTCAGGTCATTTTCAGCAGCGATCACCTCTGTTTGAGTACCCACACCAGCTTGGAACCTCAGCCTTGCTAAATTCAGAGCTTCTTTGGCTTGATTTAAAGCCACACTAGAAGTCTGCACATTATCTAAATTAGATTGCAATTGAGAGTAGTACTGTTCTACATCAAAGCGAATTAGGTCGCGCTGGCTAGCAAATTGAGTCTCTGCGATCGCAATATTAGCTCTTGACTGATCCGCTCTTGCTCTTGCGGCTCCGCCATCAAACAAATTTAGATTTCCTGCAATTCCTACTGAATAGCTATCATTAATGCCAACACCATCATCAAACCGATCTAGCAGGTTGTAATTGCCTGCCAAACTAATTTGCGGCCCTAGCTGTGAAAGCGCCTGTCGTCGCTCTTGCTCGTTAATGTTACGTTGTGCTAATTGCTGTTGCAGTTCTGGACGATTTTGAAAAGCTCTGACAATAGTTTCTTCCAGTGTTGGCTGCCAAAGTCCCACCAATTGCACAGGATCTGCTGCGCTGATATCAACTGATTGTGACAAACTTAACAGAGTTGCAAGCTGACGACGGGTAATTTGCTGCCGTGAAATAGCATTAATCAGTAGTTGTTGGGCATTTGCTAAATTCACCTGAGCTTGCAGCACATCAAACCGCGTACCTACTCCAGCCTGTTCTCTGGCTTGAGTATCCCGCAAACTAGCCTGGGCATTCTCCACAGCAGACCGATTAATTCTTACTTCTTCATCGGCTTGTTGCAAATTGTAGTATTGGGTGGTGACATTCAAGCTAATTGTCAAAGACTGACTTTCAACATTTAATTCATCTACCCTTAGCTGTTCCTCGGCTGCCTGGATAGTAGCTTGTCGGTTCCCAGAAGTATAAAGGTCATAATTCAGTTGTGCTGAACCATTGAAAGAGGTGCTGGATTGAGATGAGTTGCTAGTAAAAGCATTTCCATTATTAGTTAGACTACTGTCGATTCCCAGAGTAGGAAACAAGGCAGCTTGCGACTCGCGTAGCGCCGAGCGACTGCGTTCTACCTGTAATATGGCTATCTGTAAATCTTGATTGTTGCGTTTTGCTAGTTCTAAAGCTTGTGCCAAACTGATTGGCACAGTTCCCTGAATCTTTACTTCCTCCGGTTTGGTAGGAAATTGGAGAGGATTGGGATTGGGGTTGAGGTAATCAGGAACCTGTACAGGACTTGAAGGATTTGGCGGTTTTGGGGGAGTTGCTGCACTTGCTAAAGTTGGAAAAAGAATAGCGATCCCTGAAGGCAAGGCTATCGTCAAGGCTAGGCTAACCCAGGTAGAACGCACGAAGAATAAGCTGAAATTCATAATCTAGTCATTAATTGGATTTATTTAAGGATAAAATCAAAAGTTTTCATCCTAATGGCTCTACGTCTAAATTTTAAATTCTCCGTTATAGGGTTGATATTAACAAATTAGCCGACAATCAAACCATCCTGAACTCGAATAATCCTTCTGGTTTGAGCAGCGATATCTGGCTCATGGGTGACAATCACAATTGTGATTCCTTGGTCATTAAGTTCAGTCAGCAAACTCATCACCTCATGAGAAGTTTCAGTATCTAAAGCTCCTGTTGGCTCATCTGCCAAAACTAATGCAGGTCGGTTGACCAAAGCGCGAGCGATCGCCACCCGTTGTTGTTGTCCCCCAGATAGTTGACTAGGACGGTTAGCGATGCGTCCCCCTAATCCTACCTTGTCTAGGGCTTCTAATGCCCTTTCCCGACGTTTTGGCTTAGGCAAGTTAGCGTAAACCATTGGTAGCATTACGTTTTCCAGCGCTGTCGCCCGCGCCAATAGGTTAAATTGTTGGAAAACAAAACCTATTCTTTGGTTACGGATATAGGCTAATTCATCATCATCAAAAGTCGTCAGGTTTCTGCCTTCAAAAATATAGTCTCCAGTCGTCGGACGATCCAGACATCCCAAAATATTCATGAGCGTGGATTTACCCGAACCTGACGCACCCATAATCGAGACGTATTCCCCTTCCTCAATGGAGAGTTCAATTCCCTTAAGTATGGGAACACTAACTTCTCCCAAGTGGTAGGTTTTGGTAATAGATTCCATCCAAATCATTGTTGGCATATAAATTACAAATTATTTAGTCACTTCTTAAAGCAGTTATCGGATCTAATTTAGATGCGTTCCGTGCTGGAACTACCCCCGCGACTAAGCCAACGCTTAATGAGAGTACAAAACCAGCAATGATCGACAATAAAGAAATTACAAAGGGAAATTTGAAAACGCTTGCAGCTATAAAAGCTAATAAAACGCCTGTTGTCATGCCAATAAGTCCGCCGACAATGGAAATAACGATCGCTTCAGCTAAAAATTGATTAAGTATTGCAGAATTGGTGGCTCCTACGGCTTTGCGAATCCCGATTTCTCGCGTCCGCTCAACCACGGAAACCAGCATAATGTTGGCAATACCAATGCCGCCAACCACTAGGGAAATTCCCGCGATCGCTACTACCATTACTGTAAATAAACCCACAATACTAGTAAAAGTACTAACGATATCAGCTTGATTGGTCAGTCGAAAATCATCAGCTTGCGGCGGATAAATGTTATGACGTAGGCGTAAGAGATTGGTGACTTGAAACTGAGCAGCTTCTAGTTGCTCCTGATTAGCGCCTTTAACTAAAATTCCATTTACAGAAACGCCTACCAGGGCATTGTTTCCAACCAGTCTTTTCGACATAGTAGTTAGAGGAATAAAAACCTGGTCATCTCGATCCATCGGCCCCTGAGAACCTTTAGGTTCCATCACCCCAATAACTTCATAAGCCTCTCCCTGAATCCGAATTCTCTCGCCGAGCGGATTTACACCCTGTCCAAAGAGTGTTCTTTGAACTGTAGGGCCAAGAATGGCAACCTGTGCTGCAATATCTAGTTCTTCTTGAGTAAAGTATCTCCCCTGTTGGGGATGGGTATTTCTAACTTCTGGATAGTTCAAATCTGTGCCATAAATTGTTGTTGAAGTGTTCTGTCCTGTATATACAACTTGGGCGCTGCGTTGGAGATAAGCAGAAACCGTCTGTGCTGATGGCGCTTGTGTAGCGATCGCCTTTGCATCTTCCCAAGTCAAGGTGCTGCTAGAACCTACTCCTTGACGGACATTTCCGCTTCTTGCCGCACCCGCCAAAATTTGGATCACATCTGTACCCAATGCTTGTATCTGTTGCTCAACCCCCTTTTGGACTCCCTGACCAACAGAAGTAATGGCAATGACTGAAGAAATCCCAATAATTACACCTAACATAGTTAGACCTGTGCGTAATTTGTTACTCCACAGAGTCTCTGCCGCCATTGTCAAGATTTCCAGCAACGGTACTGTGCGAGTATTCTTAGTTTTGTAAAAGCCCTTAAATATCTTAAACATAAAGTTTTATTTGAAACTCAATACAATTCAGTTAAGCATTTGTTTCTTCTCTTCCTTTGCGTCCTTGGCATCCTTGGCGGTTCGTTAAAAAAAAGTTGAGCCTTTTTACTCGGGAGTTGAGCCTTTTTACTCGGGAGTTAAGCCTTTTTACTCGGGAGTTGAGCCTTTTTACTCGGGAGTTGAGCCTTTTTACTCGGCAGTTGAACCTTTTTACTCGCCAGTTGAACCTTTTTACTCGGCAGTTGAACCTTTCTACTCGGCAGTTGAACCTTTTTACTCGGCAGTTGAACCTTTCTACTCGGCAATTGAACCTTTTTACTCGCCAGTTGAGCCTTTTTACTCGGCAATTGAACCTTTTTACTCGGCAGATGAACCTTTTTACTCCCCTTTCTGTTCCATACCCCCTGCTCCCTTGTCTCTTTTTAACTAAACCGTATTAATTTAAAACTAACTTTAAGGCGAACCAGCGCCTTGACGACCACCACCAGAACGACCACCACCACCACCTAGACCAGGAAAAACTCCTCCTCGTGGTGTTGATTGCGGACGCGATCCTGGTGGGAAACTGAGCAATACCCTTTCGTTTCCTGTCAATCCAGACTTAACTTCGGTAAAGTTATTCGCGGTGACACCAGTCTCAATAGGAGTAAACACAGGTCTGTTATTATTTCCTGCCACAAACACACCTGTGGCATTTTCTTGCCGCACCACCGAGGCAGTTGGCACTACTAGAACATTTTCAACTTGACCGACTTGAAAATCTACTTCTGCATTCATCCCAGACCGCAGTAACCTTTGAGGGTCTGAAAGTGATACCCTCACTTCAAAACTGGTGACGTTTTGCTCTACTATTGCTTGGGCAGCGATTTGGCTGACTTTACCTTCAAAGGTTTTTCCTGGGTAAGCATCTGCTTTAATCGAAACTTTTTGACCAAGGCGAATTTTGGAAATATTTGTTTCCGCTAAATTTGCGACAACTTCATTTGTTGAAGCTAGAGACAAGATTGAAGAGGAAGAAGAAGAAGCTACTTCACTACTAGCGGTTGTGGGTGTCACGAAAGCACCGGGATCAGCAAACTTCTTTGTCACCACACCATCAAAAGGTGCGCGAATAATCGTGTCATTGATTTCGGCTTGGATATTTTGCAGCGAACCACGAGCAGATGTTACCTGGGCGCGGGCTGCGTCAATATCTTCTTGGCGCGTTCCGGCTTTTAGAAGTGCCAAAGCTTGCTGTCTCTGCTTCACTACAGCTTGTGCTTGCTCGATGTCTTCTGGACGTGACCCGGCTTTTTGCAATGCCAGTGCTTGCTGTGCTTCATTTACGTTAGCTTGGGCGCTGTCACGATTGGAACGGCTTTGGTTAAGAGTCTGAAGGGAAATACCGCCTGCATTGTAAAGTTGTTGATTACGAACAAAATCATCTTCTGCTTGGCGAAGGGCGGCTTGAGTGCTTTGCAAACGTGCCTGTGCTTGGGCAATATCTTGAGAGCGATTACCTGCTTGTACCTTTTGTAAATTCGCCTGGGCTTCGTCTAATACTCCTTGTGCTTGAGCAATATCTTGAGGACGATTGCCTGCGATCGCTTTTTGCAAATTCGCCTCGGCTTGTGCCAATTGTCCTTGAGCAGAGGTAAGTTGTCCCCGCAGATTGGAATCATCCATATAAGCGACAATCTGTCCTTGTTTAACAATATCTCCTTCCTTTACCAGCAGTGTTTTCAAGATGCCGGAATTTTTCGGGCTGAGGTTGATTGACCGCTCAGGCTTCACCGTTCCGTTTGCTGAAACTGTCATTGTTAAACTCTGCCTTTCTACAGGCTTTGTCAGCACCTTGCGTCTAGCTTCTTGACGGGAAATAACCGTTACTTGGTTATAAACTGCATAGCCAATTCCACCCAAAAGGCAAAGAGCAATTAGCCAAGAGAGCCAATTACGTTTGCCCTTTTTTTTCTTTACCTCTGGAACTATAACTGGTGTATCTACGGCTTTTGATGTATCAATTTTCATATCCGTTTTTTCTAAAAAGAACAGCTACCGAGCTGGTTATTCACGGCTAAAACTATAGCCTTATTTACATTAAAGTTCTATCCTGCTGAGGTTTGGATTCAGCAATCTTAGACAGTTGCTTTGGTTTTGGCATCAATCAAAGTGTTCAATATTTACCTTATCGTATAAATTCATACATAATAATTATTGATCAAAAAGTTGAAACCGATGTATGACCAAAGTCACTAGTAATTCCAGACTGATGTATGACCAAAGTCACCAGTTTTTCAAGGCCCATTCCCCAAGATTGGCGAGATTTTGCTACCGTCAACAGCAGAGATCGTTTAAGCTAGCTGAAAGATTCTTTGATTAGTGGCTTAAAGGCGGTAGTGTGCCTAAACATGTTCGTTTGATTTCTTTTCTAATGATCTGTAGTTTGTGGAGTATGCCAAAAGCCGCTAACGCGCAGGCGTTAATACCCCATACACTGCAACTAGATGCGACAAAGTTAGAGAAGCAGGGGTTGAGCTTGGCACAAGAGGCGGCTCAACTAGCTCAGTTCCAACAGGTTGAATTAGCTTTGCCACGAGCGCGGCTGGCTAGTCAATTGGCTCCTGGGAATGATAAAGTGTGGTTGCTATTAGGTGGATTGCAAATACAAACTAAAGAGTTTGACGGGGCGATCGCTAGTTTGAAAAAAGCGCAATCTATCAACCCCAAAAATGGTGATATCTTGTTTGCTTTAGGATCAGCTAATTTTCAGCAGAAAAATTACCAGGCTGCTGTTGTCAATTATCAAGATGGTTTGAAGTTAAAACCCAATGATCCAGAGGGGTTATTCGATTTGGGTAATGCTTACTTTATGCTGGGTAGATTGCCAGATGCGATCGCACAGTACAATAAAGCAGTCTCTCAAGATAAAAAATTCTGGCCGGCGCTTAACAATATTGGCTTAATCAACTACGAACAGGGTAATATACCCGAAGCGATTAAGCGATGGCAATCGGCTATAGCCCTTGATAAGAAAGCCGCAGAACCTTTATTGGCCTTGGCAGTGGCACTGTATACTAAAGGCGATAGCCAACAAGGACTAACTTTGGGAGAAGCTGCACTCCGTATCGATTCACGCTATGCTAATTTGAATTTCCTCAAAGAAAATCTCTGGGGCGATCGCCTCCTATCTGATACGAAAAAATTCCTAGAATTACCTCGTATTCAATCAGCCCTACAGCAACGAGAAAACTCATCATCAGCCCCTGAACAACTACCTACTCAATAGGAGTGAGGGGGTAGGAGTTAAAAGTTAAGAGTTAGGAATTGGGAGTTAAATATTTCAACTCGTAACTCCTAACTCTCTTATCACCACTTGCCTAACAGTACCTTTTCGTAGTACATATATACTATCAAAACACGGGAACTAGTCGCTCAAAAACATTAGCGGGCGAATATTCCGCAAATAAGTCGTTAATTTTTAGTCGCTGTCTGTGGGTAGAAGTGCGATGATTTGGTCAACAAACTGTTGATGGTCAACAACTGGCTTAGAAATGTAGCCATCAGCACCGCTTTGCTTGAGAAAGTTCTCGCGATCGCCTTCCATAGCATGCGCCGTTACTAAAATAACAGGTAAGTTTGCTGTTTTTGGATCAGATTTTAACATTTGTGTAATCTTGATCCCATCAACAGACTTACCTTGATAAACACTTCTAGACAGAGAAACATCCATCAAAATCAAGTCGACTTCTCCTGCTTGGGCAATTTTTATGACTTCTTCGACATTTTCAGTGTGTTTTACACCCAAGCCGCCACGCTTGGACAAAATTTTGGAAAAAACACGAGCATTAATTAGATCGTCTTCGACAATTAAAACAGTTTTCATGAGAATTTTAGTTATAGAGGTGAGGAAATTCCAGAATTCCAAAATTCAAAATTAAGAAATGCAATCATGGTAAGTAAGTATCATGGCTACTAAGTTTATGTAGATTATACTCGTGTGCATCCTTTTTAATAGTCAATGTACATCCTCGTCATCAAGGATGATACTACTGCTTTTTCTTCTGTGACTATCAAAATTTTGTGATGAATCCTATTTAATCCGTTATGCTGTGGTTGCCGCAGTGTTGAGTTCCATCAGCTTTTATGTAGTTAAATTTCAGGGAAAAAACTCATGGCAAAACAGTTAAACCTTCTCTCAACGGGACAGGTAATTCCAACAGCCCTGCACACTGAGATGCAACGGTCTTATCTAGAATATGCCATGAGCGTGATTGTCGGGCGAGCGCTACCAGACGTGCGTGATGGCTTAAAACCAGTGCATCGCCGCATTCTATATGCAATGCACGAACTCGGTTTAGTACCAGATAGACCCTATCGAAAATGTGCCCGTGTAGTGGGTGATGTGTTGGGTAAATACCATCCCCACGGCGACCAATCAGTTTACGATGCTTTAGTTAGGCTGGTGCAGGATTTTTCTAGCCGTTATCCTTTACTAGCAGGACACGGTAACTTTGGCAGTGTCGATAATGACCCGCCAGCAGCAATGCGCTACACAGAAACGCGCCTCGCACCCATCAGCCATGAGGGAATGCTGACAGAAATTGGTGAAGAAACTGTGGAATTTGTCGGGAACTTCGATAATTCTCAGCAAGAACCAACGGTATTACCTGCTCAGTTGCCGTTTCTGTTGCTCAATGGCTGTTCTGGTATCGCCGTAGGAATGGCGACGAATGTTCCACCCCACAACTTGGGGGAAGTTGTCGATGGGTTAATTGCCTTAATCGACAACCCAGATTTGCCAGATGAAAAATTATTCGAGTTAATTCCAGGGCCAGATTTTCCCACTGGTGGGGAAATGATAGGTGAGACGGGAATTCGGGAAGCTTACACCACGGGTAAAGGTGGGATTCTGCTGCGCGGAGTCGCAACTCTGGAGGAAATTCCAGCCAGTAGAGGAAGCAAGCGCCGGACGGCAATTATCATTACAGAATTGCCTTATCAAGTGAATAAGGCTGCTTGGATTGAAAAGGTAGCAGACTTAGTAAATCAAGGTCGTTTACAAGGAATTTCCGATCTTCGGGATGAGAGCGATCGCGAAGGGATGCGGGTGGTAATTGAACTCAAACGCGATACCAATCCCCAAGAAGTTCTCCAGCATTTATATCATCAAACTGCTTTACAAATGACTTTTGGGGCAATTCTTCTCGCAATAGTGGATGGACAACCCCGCCAGTTAAGTTTGCGTCAACTGTTGCAGGAGTTTTTAAGTTTCCGAGAAGAGACGCTGAACCGTCGCTACAATTACGAGTTGGGTAAAGCCCAAAGTCGTGTGCATTTGGTAGAAGGTTTGCTGAAAGCGCTGTCTAAATTGGATGAGGTAATTGCAATTTTGCGGCAAGCTCCAGATGGGAGTACGGCAAAAATTAATCTTTGTAGCCAACTGGATTTGAGTGAGCTACAAGGAGATGCAATTCTCGCTATGCCGTTGCGCCGTCTCACTAGTTTAGAACAGCAAAACTTGCAGCAGGAATTTGAGCAGATAAGTGGACAAATTAGCTTATTGGAGCAATTACTCAACGATCGCCGGGAATTATTGAAGGCGCTGAAAAAAGATTTGCGATCGCTCAAGCGCAAGTACAACGATCCCCGGCGGACAAAAATTGGAGAAGAGCAAAAGTCTAGGGCAGAGGAGCAAAAGGGCAGAGGAGCAGAGGGGCACAAGGGCAAAAGCGCAGAGGAGGAAGAATTTAAATCTTCTGAACCGGCAGAGGAAGCGGTTTTAGAATTTACCCAACGGGGTTATGTCCGCCGCACCCAGCCATCTGGGAGAAAGTCAAAAGGTGAAAATGGTCTACACGATAATGACTTCATTATCCAAACTGTGTTGACCGACACAGGGAAAGACTTACTAATACTAACTGGTGGCGGCAAAGTCTATCCTGTGAATGTAGGAGAAATCCCCCCAACCACTGGACGTTCTCCACGGGGAAAACCTTTGATTACGATGCTTAGTAGTACTGCTCAAGGCGCTCAAGAAGCTGTAGTCAGCCGCTTTCTGCTGCCGGAAAATCTCGAAACTAAGCAGATGATTCTCTTAACAAAACAAGGAAGAATTAAGCGGCTGTCTCTGGAAGAATTTACTAATCTGACTCGGCGCGGAATCACGATTTTGAAGCTGAAAGACGATGATGAATTGTCATTTACCCAGTTCACCGCTCCAGGGGAGCATCTGATTTTAGCTAGTTCTGGTGGGCGAATGTTGCGCTTTCCAGTCAATGATGAACAATTGCCGATTATGGGTCGCACAGCGATGGGTTTACAAGCATTTCGGTTATTGAAAAATCAGCAAATGGTTGGCTGTGTCACTGTCGGGAAAGATGACCAACTGCTGCTAGTGACTCAAGAAGGATATGCCAAGCGGATGGCTGCGAGTCAGTTAAGAGCAGCTAATCGCGGCGATTTAGGCACGCAAGCACTGAAATTTACTAGCAAAACTGACAACTTAGCTGGTATGGTAATGGCGATGCCTTCTCTACGAGACGCTACGCGAACGGCGGGCTACGCCAACGCATCTGGCGAAGTGGCTTTAGTGACGAATAAAGAGCGGGTAGTCCGAATACCAGTGGAAACAGTGCCGCTCTTAGGTAGAGATGTGAAAGGTGAAAGCATTATTCAACTCAACCGTGATGAAAAAATCATTACTGTTGCTGAAGTGCGATCGTAAATCAAGGTGAGTTTTTATTATTTTTAGGCTTTGCCTCGTTCCCAGTCTCCGGCTGGGAATGCCTTTTTAGAGGGTCAGCGCCTCCCGAATTGGCGGCAGAAAATATTTAGATGGTTCTGACTTAAGCACCATCCACATACAAAACAAAAGTTTTGCATTTTCTTTAATATACATCTTTAAGTATTTTTGGCTCTAAATATAGGACTAATAATTGATTTTTCAAAAAGCTCGGTACAGCTCAAAAAGCCTAATTCCTTATTCCCTACTCCCTACTCGCCGCCCACATAGATAATTTCAAAAATCAAATAAGCTGTTCCACATCTAATTTGCATAAAATGTAAATTAAATAAACTCGTGGACTTACTGCTATGCCAGCCAAAGGATACTTAAGTAAATTACAGAAAGAGAATTTACAAAAAGCTCTATCAGAGAGTAATAA
>NZ_JACJSI010000149.1 GCF_014698065.1 Nostoc flagelliforme FACHB-838 | reverse complement strand
ATAAAGCCATTGATTTTGCCAAGACCATGCTACGAAAGCAGGCCCCATACTCCGTGCTGTATTCAAACTGGTACCAGAAATGGGCGCTCCCAACCAAACCATAGTTGCCACTAGAAGCCACACCATTAAAGGTGTCCAGCGCAATAGCTGATGATGACTCAGAAAGATAAAGATAGACAGCACTAACATAAATGTCATGAAAACTTCAGCTAGAAATACATACCACAAGGGATAGTTTATTCCAGGTAAAGTAATACAATAATTGACACTGATCAGGTAATTTCCCCACAAAGCTAATGCTAAAAATGTGCCAATAATTGCGCCCATAAATTGACCAAAAATATATCCAATTAAGTCCTGTTTATGCATTTTGCCTTGCATCCAGAATGCCAATGACAAGCAGGGGTTTAGGTGCGAACCACTCAGTTTTCCTAAAGGAGAAATGCTAAATAATGCACCACTTCCAGCGAAAATGAGACCATTAATTAATAAACGAGGACTCACAGCCGGGATGAGATGCTCCATAGGCAAGCCTTTGCCAAAATTGAAGGTGATTATACTGAATCCAACCAAAAGATTGAAAGCAGTTCCCACCAACTCTGCACCATATTCAGACCAATTTAGGGTTTTCCAATTTGTGAAAGTATTCATGAGTTTCTTTCTGCTCGACTTTAGCCAATTAGGCAGCACAGACAAGTGGATTTAATAGTACCTCTCATTCATGTCAGGAAAATAACTTCTACATCTATAGCAACGGCATTTCCTGCCAACATCTGCGGCAGAACCAGTATACGTGATTATTCCGAATATATTAGAGCATTCTATGAGAGCAGTAAAGACAATTTTTGACTTCAAGAGCTGGTCTAGATTTAACTACTAGTTGCTGACTGCCTTGAGCTTTGATCGAGTACTGGCTTTGAACTGTTGTTACCCACAATGAACCGTTCGACTGGTTATAGTTTCCGAAACGCCCATGATTTTGTCTCCTTAAGCTTTTGCTCATTGTGCCTTGGCAAGAAAGAATATCTTTAAGTCAATGAAAAAAATAAGAAAAAGTTTACTGAAGAAAGGCAGAGGGCAAGAGGCAGAAGGAAGAAAATATATTTTTGCCCTCTGCCACAGAGTAACACCGCACTAAATTTATTGACAAAGGTAAGAGGATTTTTTCGAGATACACAATGCGTTTACGCTTGGCATCTTGCAGAAAGACAAAGCAAAAAGTCGGAGGGGCGGAAGCCGCTGCTCTGAACTTTTCAAGGCAAGGTGTCCTTGTTGAAACCCCGGAATTTATGAGATTTTTTTTCTACGCTTTACCTTCTCTACAAGATACTGCGCGAACATACTTATGTCTTCTCATTGTGGTATGTGGTATTAAAGAAGAGAAATAGTATGGTTATTATTTCCTTTCAAACCTGTTTTCACCAGCAAAGATCTACACGTTATTACTGAACTTAAGGCTGTTAACGGGAGTTAAACATTTTTGAGGAAGAAATAAGCCTCAAACCCATGCAGGGTAAGGGGAGTACACAAAATGCTCAAAAATGCCTGGAACCCAGATACATCAACAGAGCAAGCAAAACGATGTCAAAGTCGATCTGTATATAGATTTGAGGCTCTTTTTTGGGTGTTTTTTGTTTACTTTCAAGAAACATATTTGGTGGGGTGAGAAATAGGAATAAGTTCCAAACCAAGAGCCTGAGCTTTTTGTCGGAGGTTTTTGAGAATCAGTTCCTGGTATTTTTGCTCATAGTATAGGAATCATATTTGATTTATGAAAAAGGGTACAAGATAAGCATACGTGAGAGGTTCTAATGGAATTCTTTCTTCATCTAAGCAAGCCCATTTTCGCCAATGGCTATTAAAAGACATGGCTTTACTAATTGCTTCCATTCAGTTACCTACAGAAAAATTTCAGGTAGAATGTGGATTGGGAATTATCACCAGATTTTTGATTCTTCAGCGCAAAGGTGGAGATTTGCCAGTACCAAAAGATTACTCAATCTTTATGGCAGTTGCAGATAAAATTGGTTTTGATAGTCGAGGTCGTCGACTCTTTCGTTCAATCATTTAGACTTGCATATAACTGTAGGTTGGGTTGAACGGCGTGAAACCCAACGAGTGCTGGATTTTGTTAACGATCGCTTGACTTTTAAGACAGTCGCTACGATTCTGTGCGCCTTCAAAGAGAACTGGTATTAGCTACCCAACTATTACCTTACTGTTCCTTATCTACATAATCCGTACTTACAGTAACCTGCTGCCAAGCATCCAAATCCGTTTTGACCCCTGACAGTTTTTCCTGAATCAGGCTCATGGCATCGGTGCCTAATGCCAGTCGCATCGGTGGATGAGGACTTTCCACAGCTTGAATGATGGCTTGCGCCGCTTTCGCTGGATTGCCAGGTTGCTTACCATCCATCTGTTTGAACCACTGCAATGAAGCACCGCTCACGGTCGCATAGGCATCAATGGAAAGTTCTGCTGCTGCCAGAGAGCGTCCGTTAAAATCTGTGCGAAATGCCCCAGGTTCAATTAAAGTGACCTTAACTCCAAAGGATTCAACCTCCTTAGCCAGGGCTTCAGACGTACCTTCCAGAGCAAATTTAGCGCCACAGTAGAGGCTGCTTCCACCAAATCCCACTAATCCTGCTGTGGATGACATATTGACAATATGACCGCTGCCTTGCTGACGCATCACAGGCAAGACCGTTCGCATCAGACGGAGCGCCCCAAAGAAGTTGGTTTCAAAAAATCGGTAAATATCAACATCACTGACTTCTTCGAGTGCGGCAATGAGTCCATGTCCAGCATTGTTGACCAGCACATCAATTCGACCAAATGTAGCGATCGCGGTATCAACTGCTGCTTGTATATCTTGGGGCAATGTTACATCCAAACGTACAGCCTTTGCGGTTTCTGGATAGTGCTCAATCAAAGCGCGAAGTTGCTCTGGTTGGCGAGCAGTAGCAAGCAGGTAGTCGCCCTTCTTCAACACAGCTTCTGCTAGGGCCCGTCCCAACCCTGTTGAACATCCTGTAATCAACCAAACTTTAGGAGCGACACGATTTTTGTCTCTTGTCATTTGTTTTCTCCAATACAAAAACGATGAGGTGCGAGGATCGGCGCAACTGCAATTTTGTAACTTACTTTCCACATTAAGCAGCCTGAATAAATATGTCCAATATGATTTAAGTCTTAGACTAAGACTTAAAACGTATTAATTGACAATGGAACTTCGACACTTGCGTTACTTCGTGACTGTAGCTGAGGAACTTCATTTTGGTCGCGCCGCGCAACGACTACAAATCGCTCAACCGCCACTGAGTCAACAAATCCGTCAACTCGAACAAGAACTCGGTGTCGAGTTGCTGTATCGGACAAAGCGAACAGTCCGACTTACTGAAGCAGGACTTGCCTTCTTACAGCAGGCACGACTAATTCTCGTGCAATCTGAGCAAGCGATTGAGATCGCTCAACGTGCCAGTCGAGGTGAAGTGGGTCGTTTAGCGATTGGATTTGTTGGATCTGCCACGTATAGCTTGCTGCCTGCTGCCGTGCGGTCATTTCGCCATCAGTTTCCTGATGTCCGTTTGATGCTGCATGAAATGACCACGACCGAGCAAATTGAAGCACTGCATGACGATCGCATTCAGCTTGGCTTTATTCGTCCGCCCATAAGCGATGACGAACTCAGCGTGGAAACGGTTTTACAAGAATCGTTCGTCGCTGTATTGCCAGAAGCACACCCACTTGCGACTCAAACACAACTGTCATTAGCATCCCTCGCCGAGGAGTCCTTCATTTTATCTCCACGTCATCTAGGAAGCGGCTTTTACGACCAGATTATCCGTTTGTGTCAACAAGCAGGATTTATTCCCCAAGTAACTCAAGAAGCAATTCAGATGCAAACCATTGTCAGCTTAGTAGCAGCAGAATTAGGGGTTGCGCTCGTCCCAGCTTCACTCCAGAATTTGCAACGAGCAGGGGTCGTCTACAAACCGCTCGAAGACCAAACGCTCTACGTCAAGTTGGCAATTGTTTGGCGAAGTGCAAACACCTCGCCTGTGCTACAACAATTTCTAGCGCAATCAAGAGCCGTTACACAATTTAGTGCAGTGTTTCATTAAGCAATGCTGTAAAGCTTTAGGAATTTGAAAGATATCTGCGGGGCCGTTACCATGTACCTGTGATTCTGTCAAACCCCAATGAGAGCGGATACGTTGGCGTAAATCTGCTGAAGAGATCTAACCGCGATCGCTAAATAATTGAAAATTACCAATCGGCATAAACTCTATAAATCGGATATGCCATCGTCTATCAATGGTCAGAGCTGCAAAATCTAAAACTTCGTGGTCGTTAACTCCAGGAATTACCACTACATTTAGTTTTAATGGGTCTAAGAGTTGACCAAACTCATTGACCACAAGGTGCAACTTGAAACCAAAAAACCAATCCACAGAAGTCTTGCCACGATTGGCTAAACCTTACAGAAATCATCTACATGGCAAAACAAAGCATCTAAACTATACATAGGAAAGGTTGCTGGATTTAAAGCTATTTTCAGCTTACTATCTGTCCTTTTCCTTATCCCGAACTCAGGTTACTTAGTGCAGCAAGTTGTCAAGAAACTTTTTCCAGAATACTAAGAGTGCCAAAGCACTAAATTTTAATAAACCAAAACTCGGTTCAGGAACAGAGGTGACTTTAACATTGTCAATCAATAGTCCAGAATCAAAAGCGATATCTCCCACATTTATAACTCCAATTCCTAAAGTATATGTTCCTGTGGTCGGTAACTTAAAGGAAAAAGTCTGAAATCCAGTCTCTTCAAAAAACTCTGTTAGGGAAGTTGTCGATGTGGCATTGCTTACATTAGCCAGTTCTAATAGGGAACTGATTGAACTGTCTGAAGAAGAACTGATTGAAACAAAGGAGAAATCTGGAAAAGTAATTGGCGGTAATACCTCATTGCTCAGAAAATTATAATCTAAACTTAAAATGTCTCCAGCTTTAGCTGTGAATGTTTGTTGAATAGTAGAGCCTTTAGTAACTTGCCCTTTGCTAAGATTATTCAGACTTCCAGCTTCTAATCCTAAGAATTTTTCTGTAATTGAATCATCAAATGTAGTACCCCCAGTTGACAATAAAGCTTGCGAAGTTGCGTCAGTTGGATCACTACCAAATGTTGCGGTCTCAATACTGGTAGAGCCTAGTGTTGACCATCCGGTAAAATTGCCAGTTTCAAAACCACCGTTAACAAGTGTTGTATTATTAGGAGAACTAGGTAAAACAAATGTTTTTAATGACAATGTATATGAACCAGATTCAAAGTGATCCCCGGTTAGGTTAATGTCTCTCAAGCCAGACAAAGCTAAATTTAAGTTGCCACTTGCAGGTATCTCTCCAGTTAGTATGGGCAAAACATTATTGTCAGATTGGTCATCGTTTATTTCTATAATTTTACCAAAATCATTCAGCCGCCCTATAAGTGGATCAAATAACTGTGAATTTACCTCTACAGTAAATAAGTTTCCGGTGTCAAAATTTGAAAAAGTGTAAAAGTTAACGCTCTCATTCTCCAGTTGTCCGTCTACACTATTAACACCAGATGGTAGAAGCTTTGTGGTAGCAAAAGAGTTATTAGCCTCGCTTTCAGATACCGCATGAGCGGGTGAAGCTATAGTAAGAAAACTGAGCGAAATTGAATAACTACTAATAGCTAGTGTTGAGAGCAATTTCATAATATCCACCTTGAAATTAGATAGGTAATTTGTAATTAAGATAGCGCAAATTGTTATTAAAGCCTTGGTTTTTTGGTCAATTAATGGAAGTCCCCATGCTTCACCTGCTACGCGAGTACAAAAATCACCAAATTTAGGATTGATACTTTTTAAAGCATCTTGAAGTTTTATATCATCTAAAACAGCATTTTTATATACTGTTGTCTTGGCATTTTGCTCCAGTGTTGCATAATCAGACTGACTCATAGATTTTCTCCAAGTTTTACATAAATTTAGCTTCTCTATTGCCAAAGTTGTTTTGGAATAAAAAAAGCTACTAAGTGCTTTGCTTGTGTAACCGGGCAAAATATTTGATGAATAACTTGCTTTGGGTTTCTATCGGCAATGACAGTGCAGCCGTTACGATAATTCTTCTTTGCACTGTATTCTGAGAAATCGAGAAAACTCGTTTCTTTATGTATTTTTAACAATTTTAGAAAGTATCAGCCAGCTAAAATCTTTGAGTTAAGACTAAATTTAAGCTTTTATACTATGATGATGGGATTTTTGTAAAAATTATCTTATCTGAGCGGCTATTGCGAAAAAATAATAAGTGGTTTATAGCTACGCTTGTTTATAACAGGCTAATATTTTTGAGCTTTAAGTTATTTTTAACAGATATTAGCCTGTTTTGGAAAGTCATTTCCAGGCTGGTCAATTATTTTTGCAATACATCTAATCAATAAACGAATGGCACGAAGAAAAGCTGAAACCCTTGTCAGGAAGTGGTGTAAGGGAAAAGCGTTGATTTGTTGATTTGTAAGTATTCTTCGGAAGGTTCTTAGTTTTTGACCGTGCAACCCCTACCCCCTCACACCTTTACACCCAAAAGCCTTATACTTTATGGATTTGGCGAAATCTTAGTAGGACACGGCATTTCCGTATCCCTATTTATTTACCTCATTTACATAAGAATCGCTATAATATTCTTTTAATCAACACTAGCCCTCATTTGTCACTTCCGGAAAACAATAATCAAAGCCAGGCTCTGGAACTTGGATTTAGCAAAGGTTAAAGGTTTCATTTTCTAATATTAATTAAAAATTCTAGTTAAAAAGTGAAAAGTAAAGCTCTAAAAGCAGGGCAAACGCATCTAAATTACTCTTGATCATAACTAGAGTTAAAAACTAACGAAAAAATCAGGATTTTGCGTTTGATTATTTTTTAAGCCCCAAAGCGATGCCTAAAACTTTGGCAATAAGTAAGCGTTAATGACATTATTTTTAACTCTATTGAAAATGTACTTTGCTTATTGACATGATGCGGCCGCCCTGGCTCCAAAAGGCTTTTAGCGATTGGCTTTTCCCACTCTGACAAAGGAGGGCTAGTCAGCAAATATTGGATGTGACAGTTTCATCTGAAAAATGTACAGATAAACTAAGCTGTTAAGCATTTAATTTGCACATTGAGATCGCAGGGGGGCAGGGAACAAGGAGCAAGGGAGAGGGTTTGCAGCTTTTATTACCATGAAAATGGTGCAATTTAAATGACGATTAGCTTAAGTGCTTCAGTTCTTTTCTTATACAGTTAAGCTGTTAAGTTTGTCTTTAAGTTACCGATATTCATTTTAAAAAACTTTGTAGGGCTGCAAGACTCAGTATCAATAGACTTTAGTTTACTGGCAAAATTGGCAGCAACTCAGGTTTAAAGGAACTGCGCTTCAAGGGTAATAAGCTTTAAAGCTGTGCTGACCAGACTATTGGATGAAGAATATCACCTGAATTTCACCTTTCAAACACCCCAACCCCATCAAATAAAAAATTGTTTTTTGATTAGACCTCTTGCAAAAGTCGCTCAGGCAAATTCGGTTTGAGGGAGATGAAGCTCGTAATTGTAGAGAGCAGCAATAAGATTAAACCTCAAACTAAATCTTTTTCGGGGATTTCTATAAGTAAGAGACAAAATTTTAGATACCTTCAGTTTCCGATGTACATGCTTACCTAAAACTCTGATTTTAGCTAATTCTTGATTCCTCTTTTTATCTTCAAAAGTTAACTTACCTCCTCTGGGCTTTTTCTTGGGAATCCAACTATTGCCATGTAGTTTTTGAACACCTTGATAACCTTTATCTCCCAAGCATTCTGTGTCTTCTCTTAACCTAACTTTACTATTTTTAAATATACGAAAATCATGCTCTCTACTTTTACCATGAGCGGTGCAGATGATTTTACCATTCGCTTAGTCAACCACTACTTGTGACTTCAGCGGAGCCGGAGACGCTCCGCCTCCGGTGTATGCTGTTTCTTTTTCCCACTGTAGAACTTTTTTTGTTTTTTTTAGGGGGTTCAATCTGACTTTCTGTAACATCAACCACCACGACCTCTAACTGATGATCAGAAGTAGCGAGTTTTTTCTTACCATGATATGAGGTAGTAAAATCTCCGTGGTTTCATATAGCTGCTTGCCGAGGCTGTTTTTCGCTAGTAACTGCTCCCAAAGTTTTCAGTGTAGCAATAGTTGCTGTAGTTAAGCCAGTAATTCCTGTAATGTTCATACGCTCATAGGGTGGTTCGGTTTTTAAAGTTTTTAAGCATTCACCTATTGCTATATTCCAGAGTCTAATTGTCTCATCATCTCCACTACTAGCGGGAATCTGATCATTAAAACTAAAGGTGACTGGCCAAAGCCTACCTGTATGTCCTTGCAAAGTCCTGAGACATTTACCTGTACTAATATCCCACAGCTTTACTGTATTGTCTTGACATATAGTTGCCAGTGTTTGGCTATCTGGACTAAAGGCAACTGAAAGCAACCAACCTGTACTTGCCTGTAAAATTCTTAGGTATTTATTAGTGTTGACACTCCATAATATTAATGTTCCATTCAGACTGGTACTTACCAGCAGTTCACCATCTGGGCTGAAGGCAATGGACAAAACCCAAGTCGTATGCTCATCTAGCGTCATTTTGCACTCACCAGTGCTAATATCCCACAATTTAAGAGTATGGTCTTCACTACCACTCGCCAGCATCTGACCGTTAGGACTGACGGTAATTGACCGTATTCCATCGAGATGACCTTGTAGCGTTTTAAGGCATTCACCCGTGTTAATATCCCACAATTTAACAGTGTGGTCATCACTACCACTCATGAGCATCTGTCCATCAGGACTAAAGATAACGGAGAGTACCCAACTCGTGTGTCCCAGGAAAGTTCTCACACATTTTCCAGTAAGGACACTCCACAATTTTATTCTTTGGTCATCACTGGCACTAGCTAGTGTCTGTCCATCTGGGCTAAAAGCAATTGACCAAATTTCATGCTCATGTCCACACAAAGTTTTAAGGCATTGACCTGTACTAACATCCCATAACTTCACAGTATGGTCAGTACTACCACTAGCAAAAATATTGCTATCAGGACTGAAGGCTACTGATAAAACCCAGTTGGTATGACCCTTACAGATTAAAAGTTGTTTCCAATCTGAAACTTGGTACAAGCGAATGTCACCATTGGTATCACCCAAAGCCAAAAGTTTTCCATCAGGGCTAAAGGCTACTGACAGAACACCGCCGAAGGCTTCAGCAAAAACAGACCTATCAAAATCAGCGTTTTGAAAATTTACATCGTGTAATTTCATACATCGCAGGTCTACTTGCCAAATACTCAGAGAAGAAAAATCATAGCTGCTGAGGTCAGTTCCTAAATGACAAAGTAGATTCAAGACATTTCCAGCCGTATAAGTTTGTTCTAGAGGTGATGTTTCTCGTAGATTTGCTAAAATTTTGGTTAGCTGATTTTCTAGGTTTTTTTTGCTTTTGAAAATACCAAGCAACCCATCTATAACTGGTTGGACAATAAAGCGAATTTGAATATCCCTCACGTAGTCTTTCGCCATTGCCTTCATCAAAGCATGACACCTGAACAAATCAATATTCTGAGTGGCAATTTCTTGACAAACTTGAGCTATTAATCGCTGAGTCACATACTCCATTAGTGCAGGTTGTAGCGTGAATAGTGCTTCACTTTTCTCGATTAGCGATCGCCTTACCAGAGACTCTAAAGCCTCCAGGACTTTTTGTGGTGGTATTTGTGATACAAAATCCTCCCGTATTTCTGATAAAGAAACTGGCTCACGATTGATGGCTAACCAGTACATTGCATCCTTTTCTAAATTTGACAACCGTGAAAACTGCTGCTCAAAAAGCTCATGAATATCACCAAAAACAGTTGTTTTGTGCTGTAAAAACTTAGAGATGTCACCACAAAATACATCTTGAATAGTCGTAGCAACCACCTTCAAAGCTAAGGCGTTACCTGCATAAAGCTCCACCAGTTTACTGGATTCTGACTCGGAAGCAGAGACTCCTTTGACTTTCAAAATTTCTTGTCCATCCGCCGCCTGCAAACTACAAAGAAGGAATGAACGTACACATAATGTTTCTCCTTCTAAGGATGCCACTTCTTTAGGTTTTTCCCGACTTGTCAGCAGCAAGCAACTTTGGTGAGTTACTTCTCCCACTCGTTTGAGCAGATCCCCATAACCTTCATATCCTTCTCGGTAAAGTCCGGCTCGACTACCACTTTGCAGAATTGACTCTATATTATCTAGTATCAGCAGACATTGATGCTGCCGCAGATAATCAATCAGCTGGGATATTCTTTCGCCTACACTTTCTGGTAAGGAAGCTTCTGTTTCTTGCTCATCAGATAAGAACTGGAGCAGGCTGGCTAAAATATTCTTGATGGGCGGAGCTTCTCGCAGCGATCGCCATATAACATACTCAAAATTATCTTTGATGCGCTCTGTGAGCTTTATAACCAGAGCCGATTTACCAATTCCTCCCATTCCCAAGACTGCCACTAACCTACACCGATCCTCAAGGAGCAATTTTTCTAATGTGGCTGTTTCTTCTGTGCGCCCATAAAAAACTGATACATTAGTCGCTTCTCCCCAATCTTGTCGCTGAGATTGGTCAGAATTGGTGTAGCAATCTTTATCCAGCTTTATATCAAAGGCTTGGAAGAAAAGCTCAATTGTTCGTTTATCAACTCCGTCTTCTCGTGACAGCACCTTAGAAATTGTTGCCGTGTTAATTCCAATCCGCTCGCTTAAATCTTCAAAGGTATACCTGTTTCCATAATTCTCATTTAATTCGGTACTAAGTCTAGCGGACTGAAGTTTTTGTAATCCTTCTGGAGTGAGGATAAGACCACGTTTGCGCTTCTGCTTTGTAAGTTTCATTCAACGCACCACCTTTTTAGCTATAAAATGGCTTGACTCTGTAATTAATTTAGTTACTCTCAAGCGGACTATTTTATAACTACAACTACAAGTTATTACTGGTTATTCCGCCTGTTTTATGCAAAACCCACTCACGTTATTATGAAATAATGCAGATGAAAACCATGAAAGTCCTTTTCTATAAAAGTTAAACGCTATCAAGTGACCTGACTTTTCCCGTTAAATCTCTCTAGCAAGCTGCCAACCCTCTCTACGAGACGCTACGCGAACACAGGCCATTATTGCTATTAGAACCCATTTCAGGCTAATAATTAACTTGTTCTGATTTAACAATCTGTCTTCCTTACAAAAAATATTTTTATTCCTTGAGTTATTTTTTACATCTACTTTTGCTAAACCTTACTAAACTTCCAGCTTTTTCTGGAATTGAACTTTCTACATCCAGCAATGGCATTTGCTGCCAACAGCTTCGGCAGAACCAATACAACTGGTTATTACTAATTTGTTGCAGAAGTCGATGGGAGCAGCAATGGCAATTTCTCATATTATCTGCTGGTTGAAAGTTGAATTTTAACTGCTGACTAGTGATTAATCTCAAGCTTTGGTTAGGGACTATTTATGATTAACAATAAACTTATCGCAGAATTTGGTGAAAGGAGCAATTTTAAGAATTAAAGGAAAATTAAATCCCTTTAAACGTTTTTTATTCCCCTGTCCATAACTGTTGCAAAATTACTTTTTGGAAGAGGTCTAATAACACAATAGGTCATTGCTGAATTCAAATATAAATTTTAAAAGCTTAATATTTTAAACTGTTTCATTTGCACCTTTGCACGAAACTAAATTTATACCCAAAATCAGCAACGCTCTTTATAAATCTTCTCTGATAAATAATTCGGTCAACGCCTAATCCAATACAGCAATTCATCAGAGGCATAAAAATCGCCATAAAAGCTAAGTTGCTCGCATTTTAAGTAGCACGAACCGCGATGTCCTCGCCGAAGCAAAGTTTCGTTTCCCTTAGCGATGACTTCGTTAGTTTCATCGTCAAAACAATTCCATTCCGAGTAGATAACTTCACCATTGAACATAATAATTGGCCAAGCTATTGTTACACTTGGTTGAGCAAAAATTGCCCAACGATTTACTTCTCTATTTGTTGCTGCGGTTCTGCCATAAAAAGGTCCATCAGCACAGAAATATACAAGATTATTGGCATACTCACCTGCTAAAATGTCCCCCCGCCCTTGTCGTAGCGCTTCACAGTGGGTTGGCCACCAATGTTTATTTTCATGTTCTATTTGCTCTAAGCTGTATTCTAGAGTTATTTCAGGTAAGGTATCATTACGTAGGGAAAGATATGTCTCTGCGTCTTTAAGTAGTTTTACTACTAGTTCATTAGAAACTAGCTCGGGCTTGGAGTAATCTACTAACAGATCATTGTAGTAGTTGGTTCGCTTCGTCATTTCAAGCCTCTACAATCTTTAACCAATTTTCTCTGTGTATGCTTTTAATCCTGAATGTCTATAATCCCTGTTTTATGAAAGCTTGGACAACCCAGTTTTATGTGCAACCTCATGTGGAATCAGTGTTAGAGTGGAGTAGTTTTCATGAAGCTAGTTGTCAAACTGACGACTAAGCGAGACGCTAAAGAGTTATAAAACGAATACCTTTGTTCCCTTATTGTGCGGCATCTTATTTTTTAGATCCGTTAACACTAAATCCATGTGCAACAAGGCTTGAAACTGAAGAAATCAGGAACATTTTTACCAGATTGGAAAGGGCTGGTCATAAAAACATTAACATAGATGAATAAACTTTTTACAAAGTTTTAACTTTTTCCCGGAAGCGCTATTATAATGTATATTCTTACAACATAATATGCTGTTAAAAAACATATTAAGTTTCTGCTAAGGTTACGATCCTTACAAAAAGGAATCGAAAAGCAAAACCGTTGTTGTACAAAATATGTATATATAGCAACCAGCGAAGTTAGAGGGGAAACCCCCCGTGCATGAATCGGGGGATATAATCGAGTAAGTTAATGTTAGGAGGCCTTGAGAGTGAGTAATTCTCTCAAAAGCTTTGCCTATAATTATCTATTTCAACACTGCTTTTAGCCAGTTAAGATAGAAAACTTAAGCGGAAAAGTTTGTGTTTTTAATTTGGATTTTAGGCAAAGTTTCAACTGAAGCGGTTTTTAGCCAACAGTAAATGTAAATAACAGGTTTTGCTAACTTTGCTAAAATTTGCATTTTGTACCATTCTCAAGCAATTGGTTATTTAAGTAATTTGCAAAGGTATAATCTCTAAATTTCTTGCTAATAGGGTTGAACATTACTAACACTCGCCTAAAAAGCAGAAATGTTTCTTTACACCCATTACGGGGCGGGCGATCGCCCGTAAACAGCTTTTATTACTCTCATGAGAGTATAATCAATCTACTATTTGCTTAACTCATCAGGGGTATTTGATTGGGTTCAATAACGGCTATTTCCACTATCACTGTGGTAGATGGTACATAAAACATCCTCTAAGTAGTTTCGTACATTTGTGGCGGATTGAGGGTTGAAATGTAAACTCACAGAGAATTCGGAGACACTGTGCTTAACTTAGTTGCCGTTCGCCGTTGGCATCTCGTAGGGAAGAGTACGGTGAAGAGCAAGGTAAGCCCAAGGGGAGGCACAGTCTTACCAAATTTAATTCGCTGAGAACTTATGCAAAGCTGCACGAAGGTGTTATGCTTTGCCAAATCAACTTTTACAGATGTACGTTTTTGAAAAATCAAATCGCGCTATTGCTTACGTAGCAAGCTTTTTAGCCTAAATAGTACATTTGTCTGTGCAGCTTTAAATTTTAAGAGGAGAATGTCATAGCAAAAAAAGAACTTATCTTTATCTTAAGTTTCTTATCTTGAGTTGCAAAAGTTTTGTAAAGTTAGCAAACTTAACTGCAACAGGCATCAGTCAATCAACCACATAAATGAGGGTGCGTAAGATGAGCAATTAGCAATACTGCGAAACTTTAGATTCGTCTACATTGCCTCTGGCTAACTCCTTCGGTTGCACATTGAGTCTGCTACCGAACGGTTTTGACTACTAGCAAGGCACTTTTGCAGGATACAAGATGCAGGAGTATTTACTTCTAATTCTTCCGCCACCAAGTGGAGTTTCCCTATGACGGAGGTTTGCAATAGGGAAGACAAATGACAGCGCCCATGCTATGCTTCTTACACCAGCACTGCAACTAAAGGGCAGTTTGGACTTTGTTTGACGCTATCTGATCAAAATAAGCGTTGCTTCTAATTAAATATGCAGGATGGTAATGAAATACATCCTGTGTGCAATTGATTTGTTAGTCATAAAATAAAAGCTTCCTGTTAGTTTCCCTAAACCTTATACACGAATGAAGCCGTTTATCAATTAGGTTTCTGTCAATACATAAGTCCTAAGGGTATGGGATTTTCTCGCCATCTAAGTCATCTTTAACTACCTCTTTTCTTGGAAACGTCCAGCGAAACTCACAATTGGACATTGTGTTTCTCAAAGAAAGTCAGCAAATTGCCCATGCCTTGGTAGCCAAGGCGGTGGTCAAGATGCTGAAAGACATAGAAATGCAATATGCATTTGGTGTTTCGATAGGTGCGATGGCGTAACTGTCCGCCGTAGGCGATCTCCTTTAGCATTCCAACAGCACAAGCTGTAACACAGTTCAATTGACTTACTTGACTGGCAATTTTTTGGAATTGTTGCTTAATAACGCCTTAAATAGCTCAACCCATTGTACTGTCTACATTTTAATTATCGGGCGAAATGCTTGCTGTGCTAGATTTCATGGGTTATTTAGCTTATGCCACCCGATGTCTGCGTGTACATAGTGGTGTTGGCAGCGATGTGGAGCATGTGGAGGAGACCGTTGCACTGGTAGCAGCGCTAACTCCAGAAGAACGCACTCGCGTCACT
>NZ_JACJSI010000148.1 GCF_014698065.1 Nostoc flagelliforme FACHB-838 | reverse complement strand
TTTTGTAAATTCTCTTTCTGTAATTTACTTAAGTATCCTTTGGCTGGCATAGCAGTAAGTCCACGAGTTTATTTAATTTACATTTTATGCAAATTAGATGTGGAACAGCTTATCAACCAATTGCCCAAATAATTCTTGACCTGGAGTCAGATAGTTAATATCTGTTTGGATTTGTTCTCGCCATTTCTTACATTCTTTGTTGAAAAAATCTTGCCAGAATTGGGGTCTATTTCCGTTACCAGGGGAGAAGCAAAGTTAAAGTATCCATGATATAAGAAAAAAGCACAGTTAGCTTTTAGCAATTTTTGATTTAGTGTGACATTGTGAATATTTTCATTAATGCCGAGCAAAATTGCTGACTTGTTAGCTTGGTCTTGCTTCAAAATATTAGCATCAGTGAACTGTTTTTTAATGGCTGTAACTGTTCCTAAATCTCTTTCGTAGCCTTGATATAAATCTTCTGTGGGGTTTTGGATGGCAAAGAAAGATTGAAAATCAAGACGTTGGCGCAGTTGCACTTGTTGCAGAAGTTGACAACTAGGTGCATAGCCTACGCCGTTGGGCAATAAGTCAATTAGGTATGATTCTTTGACAGGTAAAGCATGGAGAAAAAACAGGTGTAAGTAGCGATGAGGAATAAGGATTAATCTGTTGCATTGTTTGGGTACTTGGTCTAAGATTTCCTCAAGATGCAGAATTTCTGCTAACTTTTTCAGGTGTTCTTCTAGCTGATTCTGCCATTGAATTTGATCTTGGTCTTCTGGGTTATAGTAGTCACCGAGATATTTCATTCTCCAATCAATTAAGGCATCTAAGTCTTGTTTATTAGAATGCCAGATTATTGGCTTGTTGTTGTCGCTAATGTGGAACAGCTTATATGCTTCTATGTCTCCATTGATTAATCAAATTGCTCTGTAGCATTAATTACGAATTAGTAATTATTTGGTCAAGTATGCTCCCTGCGACGGTGATTAGCAGCTTGCAATAACAGAGATTCAGCAAAGGCGATCGCATCGCTTGCAGATTTACCACCAGCTAACTGCGCTAATTCTTCCCGGCGAGTGTTTAAATTATCCAAGGTAGTAACTCTGACAACAGTACGCTGTTCAGCATTTCCATTGTTAGCTTTTTTACCTTTGCCTTCATTAATAGTTTGCTTATCCACACGGAAATGCCGATCGGCCATTGCCGCAACTAAAGGCTGGTGGGTGACACACAATACTTGGTTGCGTTGACTTAGCTGGTGTAATTTTTCTGCGATCGCTTGGGCTACCCTTCCCGAAACCCCGACATCAATTTCATCAAATACCATTGTCCCAGCCACGTCAACTTGAGAAAAACAAGCTTTCAGAGCTAGTAAAAAGCGGCTCATTTCCCCGCCAGAGGCAACTTCCGTTAAAGGTTGTAGTGGTTCTCCAGGGTTGGAACTAAATGTAAAGGTAATTTTATCTGCTCCCATCGCAGTTGGGAAAGCTGGTAATATTTCAACCAGAAACTTTACCTTTTCCATCGCTAGGGGCTTGAGTTCAGCTATCAAACGTGATTCTAAATTAGCAGCCGCCTTACTCCGCATTTGAGTTAACTGATTACTTGCTTGGGTGAGTTTTTCAAAATACGCCTTTTCTTGCTGTTCCAACTTTTCGATAGATTGTTCGCTGTCATTAAGTTGGGCTAATTCCTCTTGGATACGTTGGTAATAAGCGATCGCTTCTGTAAGCGTCGGCCCATACTTACGACAAATTTGCTTTAATTCCTGAATCCGTTCTTCCACCTCTTCCAATCGGTGCGGATCGGCTTCCAAGCCATCCCCATAAGCATTAATCTGCCTTCCCACTTCCATCACCGCAGCTTGCGCGTCCCGCACCAATTCCAATAGGTGTTGTAGTTGGCTATCATATTCCACCATGTCATTTAATATCGTCTCACTGTCTCCCAATAAATCAGCTGCGGCGGGAGTTTCATTATCGTTTTGATACAAAGCCTGATAGACCTTGTAACTCATTTGTTGCAAATCGACGACATGATTTAGGCGTTCCCGTTCTTGTCCCAACGGTTCCAATTCATTAGGTTCACTAAGGTTTGCTGCTCCCAATTCCTGCACTTGATAAGTGAGCAAGTCGAATTGTTGCAATCGTTCCCGTTCTGATGTCCGGCGTTTTTCTAATGCTAAATGCGCCTGTTGGTAACTACTAAAGCTTGTAGCGACTTTATGACGCTGCTGCATTAGAGAGTCGCCGCCATATAAATCTAACCAATCGCGGACTTGGGCAGATTGTCCCACTTGCACCGTTTGACCTTGGGCTGTAATTTCCACCAAGCGTTCGCGCATTCCGCCCATGATCTGCCGATTTACCAACACACCATTCACCCGCGATCGACTGCGGATATTACTCCCAGTCGCTGTGATTTCTCGGCTAATCACTACTGAATTTTCATCAAGCAAATCTATTTCTTGTTCAGTCAACCAAGCTGCTAAGGGGGCATTTGAAGTGAAAGTAGCTTCTACCATTGCCCGACTTGTCCCCGTGCGAATGACTCGACTAGACACTTTACCGCCCAAAGCGGCATCAATCGCATCCAAAATAATCGATTTTCCAGCGCCGGTTTCACCTGTTAACACATTTAGTCCCGCACCAAATTCCAATTCTAGTTGGTCAATTAGGGCAAAGTTTTCAATTCTTAGGCAAAGCAACATCAAGCCAAGTTCTCCATGAGGGCAGATGCCGGATACTTCTAATTTACAAGATAATAAGTCTCATCTTTTAGCAACTAGCAATACCTAATACTATTGAACTAGTATGCCCGTTTAAGTGTAGCAGACCAGTGGGGACTGGGTACTGGGGACTAGAAAAAACTAGTTCCTCAATTAATGCCCAATGCCTACTTGCCCTGAGGCTTCGCGTAGCGTCTCGCAGAGAAGGGATGCCCCATTCCCAATCCCTCAACATATTGTTACAATACTTAATGTGATCGTTCTGACTGGTGGCCTTTTTCATGATTGTTAAGACACTTCCCCCTAGTTCCCGACCAATTCAGGAGGACAGTCGCAACGGCACAAATAGCCGAAGCGAACTGGACGTTATTGATATAGTGCCAGAAGAAAATGGTACACAAGGCTTGGTTGTGCGTAATCCTAGCCCGTCGCAGACATCGCTAAAACTATTAGCTGCCCAAAAGGTGAGGATAACAGCCGAACCTCAGACGCTTTACGATCCCGTGAGTATAGCGGCGCATTATCAAAAAAGACCCTTGCAAGTTGTACGGCGGATTTTTGCCGTGTTGGGGCCGACTTTATCATTTGCTTTTGGGTTATGGTCGGATAGTAAGCGGGGAATTGTCGTCAAAAATGATCGCCGCCGAGCCACTCAGCTACGAGTATTGCTGACCCAGTTGGGGCCTGCTTACATCAAAATCGGACAAGCTTTGTCCACCAGACCGGATCTTGTTCCTCCTGTATACCTAGAAGAATTAACTAAGCTACAAGATCAATTACCGCCTTTTCCTAACGAAATTGCTTATCAATTTATCAAAGAAGAACTAGGCGCACCTCCAGAAGAGGTTTATGCCGAACTCTCGGCCCAGCCAATTGCTGCGGCTTCCTTGGGGCAAGTCTATAAAGGTAAGCTAAAAACTGGTGAAGAAGTCGCCGTTAAAATCCAACGTCCCGACTTAAGAGAGGGGATAACCATTGATTTGTATATTTTGCGTAACCTCGCTGCTTGGGTGCAAAAAAAGGTCAAACGGGTAAAAAGTGACTTAGTTGGTATTCTCGATGAATTAGGCGATCGCATCTTTGAAGAGATGGACTACATCCACGAAGGTGAAAATGCTGAAAGATTTTTCGAGTTATATGGTCATATAAAAGACGTATATGTGCCGAAAATTTACTGGGAATACACCAATCGCCGCGTCTTAACGATGGAGTGGATTAACGGTACTAAATTAACCCAGACAGAAGAAATTAGCGCCCAAGGCATAGATGCTCGTTATCTAATTGAAGTGGGTGTGCAGTGTTCCCTGCGCCAGTTGCTAGAACATGGATTTTTCCATGCAGATCCTCACCCTGGTAATTTGTTAGCTACTACCGATGGCAAATTAGCTTATCTCGACTTTGGGATGATGAGCGAGATTAAGCCACCACAGCGTTATGGTTTGATTGAAGCGATCGTCCACGTTGTCAACCGCGACTTTGAAGGATTAGCAAAAGACTACGTTAAATTAGATTTTTTATCACCAGAAACCGATTTAACACCAATTATCCCAGCTTTTGCGAGAGTCTTTGCTGATGCCGAAGGAGCTAGTGTTGCCGATCTTAATATTAAAAGCATCACCGATGAACTATCGGCTTTGATGTACGAGTATCCTTTCCGCGTACCGCCCTATTACGCCTTAATTATTCGCTCCCTTGTGACACTCGAAGGGATTGCAATATTTATAGATCCCAACTTTAAAGTTCTCAGCGAAGCTTATCCCTACGTTTCTAAACGCCTGCTAACCGATCCAGCACCGCAATTAAGAGCATCATTGCAAGATTTGCTATTTAAAGATGGCAGATTTCGCTGGAACCGCTTAGAAAACTTGTTAAAAAATGCGCGTAATAGCCAAGACTACGACTTTAATCTAGTGCTGAATCAGGGGATAGAATTTCTATCATCTGAACGCGGCGCTTTCATTCGTGACAAGCTAGTAGATGAATCTATTAATGGACTCGATGCTTTAGGTAAAAATGTTTTGCATAACTTTACCTCCTTGTTGCGGGAACGGGTAGGATTGACAGCAGTTAATGAAATTCCATCGGCGACCGTTGAGCAACAACAAACCTTAGAGCACATCAAACGTATATTAGGTATTCTCCAAGAAACACGAGGCTTTGAGCCAATGCAACTTGCGTCCCAAATTACCCAGTTATTGGTAAATTCAGATGTACAGCGCTTGGGTCAACAAATTGCTAACCGCTTTACGCAAAAAGCTGTAGCTAGGTTAATTCGGCAATTATTGGCATCGTAGTGAAAGTTATGAGTTGAAGAAGAATATATAATTCAGAATTCAGAATCAAGACATTTTCTACTAGATGCTGTGAAAACGCAGACTCGAAAAGGCTGCACTATCTACCGGTAGCACAGAATTCAATTTTAAATTCTGGCCTCTGACTTCTGAATTATTTATTGTTAAAAACTTTCTTTAAGTCATAAATCATTCACTTTAGCTACCATATAACCCAACTCTTCCAGCTTTTTTAAAACCTTGTTTGCACTCTGAGCAATGCTTTCTTGATTAGTTTTACATTCCACTTCAGGAGAGAGTGGTATTTCATAAGGATCATCAATACCAGTAAAGTGTTTAATTTCCCCGGCTCTTGCCTTTTTATATAGTCCTTTTACGTCTCGCTGTTCACAAACTTCTAATGATGCATTGACGTAAACTTCAATGAAAGATTGAATACTTTGGCGCACTTGTTCCCGAATTTCGCGGTACGGTGAAATGGTCGAAACCAATACAATTACATTATTTCTGGTAAGAAGATGAGCCACAAAGCCAATGCGCCGAATATTCTCTTCTCGATCCTCTTTACTGAAACCCAATCCTTTGCATAGGTTTTGACGTACCGCATCGCCATCCAGAACTTCAACTCTGTATCCCTGTGTCCATAGTTCCTTCTCGACGAATTGACAGATAGTAGTTTTACCTGCGCCACTTAGACCAGTAAACCATACTGTTACGCCACACTCTTGTTGTATCATTTTGTCTCCGTCTTACACTTAAAATGGCACACCAAAAAAAAGTTTTTTTGGGTACTTTCGAGTCAAATAGCAATTTTATTTTTATAATCCTTTCTTAACAAGAATTTTAGGCTTTGCTTGGCGATTTGTGTGAACGTTGCTACTTTTATCTCTACTCATTTCGAGCAAAGTAGTTGCACTTACACGCATTAGACTAAGTATTTAATACATAGATTGGCGATATTGAAGATGGGTATACTTACGCATTTTCTCAAACCTAATGACCACCCTCTTCCCTATGCAAACAAAATTTGCTGACTTAGGTTGCCAATTATTAAAATTTTAACCAAATTTTATATCCAGTATATATACAGTTATTTTTTGCTTAGATAGTCTTTATTATAACAGTAGGTTGCCAAATTAGACTTACCAGTAAAACATTATAAAAAATTAAGATCCCAATGTTTGTAAAGTTTACACAATGCAGCTTTCGGAAGGTGTGACCTGTTATCTGGGGCAATTTTTTTAGATTCTGTTCCTAGATACAGGTTTGTTTATTGACAATGATCGCATATTTAGTAGTCTGTGTGCTGCCAGGATTTTTGAGGGGTTGTGCTGCGTGGGGTATTAGGTCCTAGTCGGACTTTGCCAGATTCGGGAACGGTATGTTTTCGAAGGGTTGCCCATTACCCAACAATTTGAGTGGTTGCTCTGTGGCGTAGCAGTCGTGGATTTGCTGGATGGGCAGTAGGTGAGCAGTGGTAATTCTGAAGTTTACTACAGGCTCTCAAGAAATTTATGATGTGCAGTTTCTGGCTGGTGTACAGCACCCGATGCTTTTGAACCAGGAGCTAAAAGAAATCTGCCAAGCATTTACTGCGCCAGATTTGAACTGCTCACTGCGACCAAGTGCGGTGATTGCTAATGACTAAGGAATCTGTTTAATCAGAGCGTAATTGTTGAAATAAAATTTTTAGTTTTTTAGAGGGTTTTTATGACTGAATTCCAAGTAAATACTGCTGTTATCGGTAATCAATCTAACTCCACAGTAGCGATAGATAAAAATGGAAACTTTGTCATTTGCTGGACTAGTTTTGATCAGAACGGGGTTGGTGGAATATATGCCCAACGATACAACAATGATGGGGTGCGTCAAGGGAATGAATTTAAGGTCAATACCATAACCACAGGCGATCAAAGTATCCCCACAGTAGCGATGGATGCAAACGGGAACTTTATCATTTCCTGGACTAATTTTGATGAGAACACGTCTAGCACTGGGATATATGCCAAACGCTACAACAATGATGGGGTGCCTCAAGGGAGCGAATTTAAGGTCAATACCGACATCAACAGCATTTTGAACCCCACTGTAGCGATAGCGATGAATGCAAATGGGACCTTTGCCATTTCCTGGAGTAAGTTTGATCTAGATGGATCTGATGACGTGCCACCGTTAGAATTACCAATGGCTTTATTGCTGCTCAAGATACCCTTTCCTTCACCAGCCAAAATGGGATTACGGGCAGCTACAACAGCAACACAGGTGTTTTAAGCTTAACTGGCAGTTCCAGCGTTACTGACTATCAAACCGCACTACGTTCCATTACTTATAGCAATAGCAGTGATAATCCCAGTCTCACACCTCGTACCGTCAGCTTTATAGTTAATGATGGGGCGACTAATAGCACTGCCGTTACCCGCGATATTAATATTACGGCAGTGAATGATGCACCTGTTGCTACTGCCACTAACTCTGCCCTGGTATACATTGAGAACGCCACTACAGTCATCGACTCAGCCATCACCGTAAGCGACGTAGACTCTCCTACCTTAGCTAGTGCCACCGTTAGCATTACCAGTGGTTTTATTTCTACTCAAGATACCCTTTCCTTCACCAGCCAAAATGGGATTACGGGCAGCTACAACAGCAACACAGGTGTTTTAACCTTAACTGGCAGTTCCAGTGTTGCTAGCTATCAAACCGCACTACGTTCCATTACTTATACAAATAGTAGTGATAACGCCAGCCTCACACCTCGAACTGTCAGCTTTGTAGTTAATGATGGGGCTGCTAATAGTACTGCCGTTACCCGCGATATTAATATTACGGCAGTGAATGATGCACCTGTTGCTGCTGCAACTAACTCTGCCCTGGTATACATTGAGAACGCCACTACAGTCATCGACTCAGGCATCACTGTTAGCGACGTAGACTCCCCTAACCTAGCTAGTGCCACCGTTAGAATTACCAATGGCTTTATTGCTGCTCAAGATACCCTTGCCTTCACTAGCCAAAATGGGATTACGGGCAGCTACAATAGCAACACAGGTGTTTTAAGCTTAACTGGCAGTTCCAGCGTTACTGACTATCAAACCGCACTACGTTCCATTACTTATAGCAATAGCAGTGATAACCCCAGTCTCACACCTCGAACTGTCAGCTTTATAGTTAATGATGGGGCTGCTAATAGTACTGCCGTTACCCGCAATATTAATATTACGGCAGTGAATGATGCACCCGTTGCTGTTAACGACAACATTACCACAAACAAAAACACGCCTATTATCATTAGCGCTACTACTTTGTTGAGTAATGATACAGATGTCGATGCTAGTAACGTATTGAGCATTACTGACTTTACCCAACCTAGCCAAGGAACTTTAGTTAACAACAACAACAACAATACTTACACTTACACACCTGTCCAAAACTATTATGGCTCCGATGGCTTCACTTACACTATAAGTGATGGGCACGGAGGCAGTAGTACTGCTACCGTCAAGTTGACCATTAATGAAATCACCCCTCCGATTAATGGCACTTTAGTTGCAGACAACCTGACTGGTACGGTGAATATGGATATCATCTCAGGGTTGCAGGGCAATGATACCCTCCAAGGACTAGGTGATAACGACACTCTTTATGGCGGCGATGGAAATGATTCTTTAGATGGTGGTGCAGGGGCTGACAGCCTCATCGGTGGTAAAGGTAATGATACTTACATCGTAGACAACCTGAATGATTCGATTACTGAAGGCTTAAATGCAGGCATAGATTTAGTTAAGTCTTCGGTAAGTTGGGTGTTGGGGGCTAACTTGGAGAACTTGACCCTGACTGGAAGTGAAGCAATCAATGGTACTGGTAACAGCCTTAAGAATATCCTAATTGGAAATACTGGCGCTAACATCTTGATTGGAGAAAATGGCAACGATAGCCTTTTTGGTGGTGCAGGCGATGACACCTTGTTGGGCAGTGCTGGCAATGATACCTTAGATGGAGGTTTGGGAGCTGATAGTCTTATTGGTGGAGTCGGCAATGACATTTACATCGTAGACAACATCAGCGATTCGATTACCGAAGGCTTAAATGCAGGCACAGATTTAGTTAAGTCTTCAGTGAGTTGGGTGTTGGGAGCTAACTTGGAGAACTTGACCCTGACTGGAAGCGAAGCAATCAATGGTACTGGTAACAATCTTAAGAATATCCTGATTGGAAATACTGGCGCTAATATCTTGAGTGGAGAAGATGGGAACGATAGCCTGATTGGTGGTGTAGGCAATGACACCTTATTCGGCGGTGTAGGCGATGACACCTTAGATGGAGGTTTAGGATCTGATAGTCTCATTGGTGGAGCTGGCAATGACATTTACATCGTAGACAAGGTGAACGATTCGATTATTGAAGGCTTAGATGCAGGTATAGATTTAGTCAAGTCTTCGGTGAATTGGGTGTTGGTAGATAACCTGGAGAAGCTGACTTTAACTGGAAGCGGAGCAATCAGTGGCACTGGTAACAGCCTTAATAACATCCTGACGGGAAATAGTGGCGCTAACACCTTAAGTGGAGAAGATGGCAATGATACCTTGTTGGGCGGTGCAGGTAATGACACCTTGTTGGGCGGTGCAGGCGATGATATCTTGGATGGAGGTGCAGGAACTGACAGTTTTAATGGTGGAATCGGCAACGACGTTTACATAGTAGACAACGTGAACGACTCTATTATTGAAGGCTTAGATGCAGGCACAGATTTAGTCAAGTCTTCGGTGAGTTGGGTGTTGGGAAATAACCTGGAAAACTTGACTCTGACTGGAACCAAGCTAATCAATGGTACTGGTAACAGCCTTAATAACATCCTGATGGGAAATAATGCTGCTAACATCTTAACGGGAGGAGATGGTAATGATAGCCTCTTTGGGAACTCAGGCAATGACACCTTATTCGGTGGTGTAGGCGATGATTTACTAGTTGGTGGAATAGGTCAAGATGTGCTGAATGGTGGAATTGGGCTAGATAGCTTCAACTTGGCTGGTAGCCGCACTGGAGCCGATACCCTCACTGATTTTACTCTTGGAGATGATACTATCTTAATTTCCAAGGCTGAATTCGGACTTGTTCAATCTCAGAATACCATACTCGATTCCGGCTTGTTCCGACTTGGGACTAGTGCAATAACAGTAGGCGATCGCTTTATCTACGATCAAACTACAGGAAACCTATTCTTTGACGCAGATGGGATTGGTAAAGCTGCACAAGTTCAAATAGCCCAGTTATCGAACAAGGTAGCGCTTACTAATGCAAATATTACTGTCATCGCCTAACGAAAGCTAACTATTGCTAGCATTGGTAAATTACCCAGTAAGAGAACAAATCAACTCTTGCTGGGTAATCTGTCATAAATAGACGCTTAAATGCAATACAACTGCAAACTTTTAACTTTCCTCTTGGGGATAACCATTTTTCTCGCGTTTGAGGCTTTCTTCTAAGGCTTGAATTTGTTCGCGTCTAGCTTCCAACTCTAAAGAACGCCGCGCTAAGTCTTGGTTTTGCAACGTCAGGGATTGTCGCCAATGTTCTGCTCGTTCGGCTTCGTGCTGCAAAAATTCTGGGGTAATGCCGATGGTGAGGTAGCTTTGTACCAGATGGAGTACCCAGTTGGTGGCATCTTCTAGTCTTTCAATGTCGCCTGTAGAGGAAAGTTCTACTAAAACAAGCAAGTTCTCACTCATGATCTTTCCCTTGCCTAGCAAAATGAAAGCCTCTTCGGGAATTATCGCCCACAAGTTATCAGCTTCTTGACGCGCCAACAAGCGTAACTGGTGCTGCTCTAAAAAATCGTTTTTACGCACCTGGGCTAGATATAGCATGAGGGTCGCTTTGCTCCAATTCAAAATTCAAAATTCAAAATAATTTAATAAAAAAATAGATACCAGAATTGATATTTGGATTTTGTTAATTAATAATGGGTAATTGGGAATTATTGACACTCCCATTACCCATTACAGTTATCCTAAGCCACGCAGGCGATCGCGCAAAATTTCAGCTTGCTTCTGTGCTTCTACTAAAGCGTCCCGCGCTCCTTGTACCACGTCGGCTCTAGCTCTATCTACGAAACTAGGATTGTTTAATCTGGTACTCAGGGATTGAACTTCGGCTTCAGCTTTACTCAAGCTTTTTTCTAGCTTGGCACGCACAGCTTCAATATCTACCACACCGCTTAGAGGAATTAGCACTTGTATTGTACCAATTACACCTGCGATCGCATTTTCTGGTTCTTGTGATTGTTCTAATTCTCTCTGCGGGAAAAAGCGTCTCCATAAACTAAGTCTCGCTTGGGCAGTGAGTAAATTTTGGCTAACAAACCAAGCTGTGTAACTAAAACCAACTAGTTCAAAAAAAGTTCCGAGGATGGGAATGTCATCAATGGCATTTCCCGCAGCTAAACCCAATCTAACAAAGACAATGGCTACAATAATTAAGCCAATTGTCTTCAAACCTCTCTGAGGTTTTTTCGCAGCAACAGTTTGGTTTTCTTGCTTGTCAGCAATGGTTAAAGTCTCAACCTTAGCCAAATCTTTAACATAAGATTGCCCCGCAGTGAGAATTCCCCGCTCCTTTTGGCTCTCAGTTTGCAAATTCGCTGTTACTTTTACCCCTGGCTTAATATCTGCTTCAGCACGCAAATTCCGAATTGTGCGGATAGTAGCAATCAGCAATTCAAACTGTTCTTCCAAAGCTGGATCAATTAAACTCGCATCCACCTGGGGATAGGTCTGTAATGGTAACGTTTGCGGGGAATCTGCTGGTTGTTGGGTGAGAGTTTGCCAAATTTCTTCGCTAATATGAGGCATAAAGGGATGAAGCAGTTTCAAAATCCCTTCCAGTACATAGCCAAGGGTTTGCTGTGCTACCCGCCGCGATGCTGCATCGGCATCTGTTTGCAATCTGGATTTCACTAGTTCAATATACTGGTCGCAGAAATCACCCCAAATGAATTCGTAGAGTCCTTTTGCTGCTTCCCCTAAACCGTAATTATCGATGTAATTAGTGGTTTGTTTGATAACTTGATGATACCGCGAGATGATCCAGCGATCGCTCAATTCTGTGGCTACTGGATTCCCCAATTGTTGCGGCGTTTGTCCATCCAAATTCATCATCACAAACCGGGCAGCATTCCACAACTTATTTGCAAAGTTGCGGGATGCCTCTACAGAAGCTGATTCATCCTTTTTGCGATCATACTCCAGGCGGATATCTTGTCCAGCACCAGCTACTTCTCTAATTAAGGTATAGCGCAGGGCATCAGTACCATATTTGTCAATTAATAACAACGGGTCAATGCCATTACCTTTGGTCTTTGACATCTTCTGACCTTTTTCATCTAGCACCAAACCATGAATGTAAACCGTTTGGAAAGGCATTTGCTGCGTAAAATGCCCAGCCATCATGGTCATTCTGGCTACCCAGAAAAAGATGATGTCAAAGCCTGTTACCAAAGTGGTAGTCGGGTAGTAAGTTGCTAAATCTTGAGTTTGTTCCGGCCAGCCCAAAGTCGAAAACGGCCACAGTCCAGAAGAAAACCAAGTATCCAGCACATCTGGGTCTTGTTCTAACTTGACATTTTCGCCAAATTGTGATTTAGCTTTTTCCCAAGCTTCAGTTTCCGATTTCGCTACGACAAACGGCGTATTATCGGTAATTTGTCCACCCGTTTCACTGATAGCATACCAAGCCGGAATTTGATGTCCCCACCATAATTGGCGAGAGATACACCAATCTTTGAGTTTTACTAGCCAATCACGATAGACCTTTGTCCAGCGTTGGGGGACAAACTCTGGAGAAGTTTGCTGGTCAAGGAATTCGAGAGTGTTGTCAGCTAGGGGGCGAATTTTGACGAACCATTGAGTTGAGAGGAGGGGTTCAATAGGTACTTTACCGCGATCGCTGTAGGGAACGGTATGTTTATAATCTTCTATCTTCACCAAAAAGCCATCTGCTTCTAGGCGAGAAACCACATTTTTTCTAGCAACAAAGCGGTCTTGTCCTTGAAACTCCCCGGCATTGGCGTTGAGAGTGCCATCTTTGTTCATAATGTTGATTAACGGCAGATTGTGACGCTTACCCATGTCAAAATCGTTCGGGTCATGGGCGGGAGTTACCTTCACGCAACCCGTGCCGAAAGTCGGGTCAACGAATTCATCACCAATAATGGGAATTTCTCGTTGTAGAATTGGCAGAGTTAGAGTTTTGCCGATGAGATGTTTGTAGCGATCGTCATTGGGATTAACCGCTACAGCCGTATCACCCAGCATCGTTTCTGGTCGAGTTGTCGCCACCTCTACAAAACCAGAACCATCGGTGAGGGGATAGCGGAAGTGCCAGAGATTTCCATTAACCTCTTGATTTTCCACTTCCACATCAGACACCGCCGACTGGGAAGCTGGACACCAGTTAACTAAATATTCACCACGATAAATTAAGCCTTCCTCGTAGAGGCGACTAAATGCCTCGACAACAGCTTTAGATAAACCCTCATCCAGGGTAAACCTTTCCCGTGACCAGTCCACCGAGACACCCAAGCGTCGTAGCTGATTCAGAATCGTTCCCTCAGACTCCGCCTTCCATTGCCAAGCGCGTTCTAGGAATTTTTCGCGCCCCAATTCGTCGCGAGTCTTACCCTCTTTTTTGAGTTGCTTTTCCAGCATACTATGCACAGCGATGCTGGCGTGGTCAGTTCCGGGTAGCCATAGGGTATTGCGCCCCTGCATCCGGTGGTAGCGCACGAGGGTATCAATTAAGGCACTTTCAAAGGCGTGACCCATGTGTAAGCTGCCGGTGACATTTGGGGGGGGAATGACGATGCAATAGGGTTCGCCGCCTTTGTTGGGGTTAGCTTTGTAAACTTGGTTGTCTTCCCAGAATTTTTGCCACTTGGCTTCAGTGGAAAAGGGGTCGTAGAGACTGGGGAGATTGGGAATGGTTGCGGTCATGCTGGGCAAACTAAGGAAGGACTTTAATAAATTTTGCCATAGGGTTGGAGAGGGATTGATGGAAACGAACCGCAGAGGCGCAGAGAACGCAGAGGGAAGAGAGTTAGGAGAGGAAATGAATCGGCTTACGGGTGAGGTGATTGGGGCGGCGATTGAGGTACATAGGGTGTTGGGGCCAGGGTTTTTGGAGGAGGTGTATAAGGAGGCGTTAATTATAGAATTTTTCAGGTGCGGGATACCTCATGTGGTTGAGAAGGGGGTAATAGTGAATTACAAAGGACATGAAGTAGGCAAGGGTAGATTAGACTTTCTGGTTGCAAATTGTCTAATTGTGGAATTAAAAGCTGTTCAAAATTTAGCCCCAATCCACGAAGCTCAAGTCCTGTCCTACCTTAAAATGACTAATTACCCCTTAGCCCTTCTCATCAACTTTAACGTCCCCCTCCTCAAAGACGGCATCAAACGTATCATCCTCTCTTAATCCCTCTGCGCCCTCTGCGCCTCTGCGGTTCGTCCCCCAAACTCATGAAACACCAAACAACCTCCCCTTGGACATTTATCCCCACCCTATATTTCACCTCCGGCATACCTTACATCATCATCAACACAGTTTCCGTAATCTTTTACAAAAAGCTCGGAATAGATAACACTCAAATTGCCCTGTGGACAAGCTTCCTCTATCTACCTTGGGTTATCAAAATGTTTTGGGCCCCAATTGTCGATACCTACTCTACCAAACGCAAATGGATAATTTACACCCAATTTGCCATGTTCTGCTGCTTGGGTTTGATAGCTTTTTCCTTACAACTCCCAAATTTCTTTTTCATCTCCCTCGCAACATTAACAATAGGAGCATTTATTTCTGCAACTTATGACATTGCCACAGATGGGTTCTACCTCCTCGCTTTATCTCCAGAACAACAAGCCTTCTTTGTCGGGATTCGTTCACTTTCTTATAGACTTGCTGTTATCTTCGGTTCAGGGATATTAGAGGATGTTTTAAAAGTAGGGTAATGTTGTAAGAAAGCTCACAAAGCTTATGCTGAGATTTGTAGAAACCAGCACCTTGTGAGCAAATGACTAAAGCATACCGTAGCAATTTGA
>NZ_JACJSI010000147.1 GCF_014698065.1 Nostoc flagelliforme FACHB-838 | reverse complement strand
TGATTCGACTACAGGTGAGATCAGTGAGAATTCTTTGAGTTGCATTCAACATCAGTGCATTCAGGGAATAACCCTCACCTTACCTGATTTTGGGCTTAACCGAACCGTATTGAATAAGACCCCATCTTATTGACAATAAAAATTGCTCAAAAAAGTGGCTGTAATTGATTCTGGATATAAGTTACAGAAGATTTTCTTCAAAAACACTGGACGGCCAAACTATCAAAAACTGGTCATTTCTGTCCTTTTGGACGGCCGTTGACAGGTGGGCATTTGTCACCAGAGCATGACAATTGAGTAAGGTGGGCGCTCATTGTCCGGCCTAAAGGACAAAAAACCACTGTTTCTGTCCTTTTGGACGGCCAAAAATATTAGTGTCGGATGAGACTGAATTAGTACGGCTAAACTACACTAAGCTTACGGTGTTAAAGGTTTTTAGTAGAGTTGTTGCGTTAGACCAGTTTCGATTTCAGTTAACGCTAAATATATAGAGTGACGGCTGAACTCACAGGAGAAATTTCAGATTCACTTACTGAAGAAGTTAATCGATTGAGCGGGATTTTTGAAGTACACTTGCAACACAAAAGTATTATATATTCTCAATAATTTTAGAGTTATTGAGAATGAGCCTGTTTGATAAAAATGGCTAAAAGCTTTCTGGAGTAAGTATTAGAGGGCAATTTTTTCAAAAAGCGATGTGCAAAATAGCAGACATTTTGTAGTGAATAATCAAAGTTTCCTGACAGCTATAACAGTTTAAAGCGTGTATAAGCTGTGCGAAATAGCAGACATTTTGTATATAAATAGGGGTTTTAGGTGCAAAATGTCTGCTATTTCTAACTGTGACTAATCAGACAATTTCACTACTTAAAACAATTTTGAACTCTATCAACAAGCGTGGAGATTGTAAAAGGAACAATTTCTATTCAGGCATGAAGAAAAATAATCGAATGTTAGCGTGGCTAGGTTAAGCTCTAGAAAGAATTATTGAAGCACAATTGCAACATAAATGTATTATATATTCTCAATAATTTTAAAGTTATTGAGAATGAATCCAGCGTAAAAAATTTGCTGTAAGTCATAGTCAGTAAGCATTACGCCAGAATTTTTCAAGAAATGTCTTATGCTCAACTGGTAGCAGTAGGGCCACCGTATTGCTACCAGTTGGGGAATCATCACATTTTCAACAACTCGCTTTTTTACTACTCAACTGGTAGCTGTGTGTCACCAGTTGAGCTACCCAACAGCTACCACTTGGGCAAGGTATTTAGAACTACTATTTCAATACTGCCAAACTACATAAAACCTATGTAATAAGCGGTGTTTACAGCATAGCTTTGGTGTAATTCAAAAGTGGAGTCCAGGTTTTAGTTACAAATGTAGTATAGAGTAATATGAAAAAGTAGAGTTTTGCTCAAGAGTTGATTCTAAGCAATAATTTGGCTTTAGATGACGCGCAAATACTCATTTTTGATCCAAAAGGTGTGAGCGTCCGTTTGAAGCAAAACAGAAATTCTCCGCACAAATACTCCCTATTGCTACCCGCAATACTCATTTTTGTATCAAGTACTCTTATTGTGTCTAGGCAGACAACAGTGTACTGAAGATAATTTCAAGGTCAGGTTTAATCACAAGAATTGAATGCGATTTTTGGAGTAGACCCGTCAGTACAATCAGAACCAGAACAGTCACTCGACCAAAAGCAGCGTCAAGAGCAGGAATTATTAGCTATTGCTGTGCCTATTGCTGTTGAATTAATTAATTGGCAATTAAGAGAAAGTGGTGAGAATAGCCTTAGATTTAAACGTGCCACTCTGGAGAAGCAGGGTAGAGAATTGGTATTTACCCATGATGAACGAGGTGAGATTTTTCGAGTGGCAGTCAACCGAAATCAGTCAGGTGAGCTTGAGTATTCACCGATTAATGTAGGGGAAATAGAGTCAGAAGATATTAAGATTTGGCAAAAAGCAGAGGGCGTATTGCAACAAATAAGAGAAAAAGCTCTTCGACAAGAAAGAAGACAGACTAAAGGAATGTCTCTCGCTTGTGATGGTGCAACTAGACACCGATCAAGCTCAAATCTGTACCGTATTTGCTGTGCTGTTTCTTAAATCCTTTGCTAGTAAACCTTTCAAGACTTAACGGGAAAAGTCAGATTCTAAAATTATTAAAAAGATTTTAGGGTATCACCCGCATTTCTCACAAGCTCCAAAGCGTTTGATGATGAGTAATAAGTAATGAGTAATAAGTAATGAGTAATGAGTAATAAGTAAAATTTTTAACTCCTTACTCCTTACTCACTACTCATTACTCCTCCATTCGAGGTGTGGTGAGAAATCCGGGATCAGGGGGCGCAATTCGCTAGGGGGAAGCAGATTTTGGAGCAAATCAAAAAATCTTGATAAGTACTTAGTATCCGTTTTACTGGTTTTTCAGTGGATACTACATATATGAGGCGGAGTAGCTCATGGTAGCTTGATAATAATCTATTAGTAGTACTTAAACGAAAAGTTACCTATATGGATATTAGTAGTCTTAGTCGTGTGGCGAAAACTGACTTTCGTAATTATTTATTATTAAAAATTTATATTTTCCTTAAAAGGCTTTTTAAAAACATTTAATTTTAAAAACTAAAACTTTTAGCTGCAAAGACTAGAGGTTTTAGTTTTTGCATTATTTTTTTGAGATAATAGTAAGTCTCTGAATTTAGTCTGACGCTTTATTTTTTATACAACTGTGGTTCCTTAGCAATTAAAGCTTTTGCCATTTCGCTGTTGATCGGCTTGGAGAAGAAGTAGCCCTGAACATACTCACATTTTAGAACTTTAAGCTGGGCTAGTTGCTCTGCTGTTTCTACCCCTTCGGCTGTTACTTCCATACCAAGACTATGAGCCAGCGTCACGATCGCCTGCACAATTTCTAAATTTTCAACATCGTCACCTATTCTTTTAATGAAGGAGCGATCTATCTTCAATGTGTTTAGGGGAAAACGATGTAGATAACTTAAAGAGGAGTAGCCTGTCCCAAAGTCATCCATGTGTAGTTGCATACCCAAAGCTCCTAGACTCATGAGCATAGAGGTTGCGGTTTCAGCATTTTCCATGACGATGCTTTCTGTAATTTCCAAACTTAAATCACGGGGTTTGAGCTTAGTTTCTTGCAAAATTTGTTCTATCTGCTCAACTAAATTCGGTTGCGTAAACTGTTTCCTTGAAAGATTCACACTGATAGTTAATGAGGAGTTGTTAGAAAACTGCTCCTGCCACATATGCATTTGACGGCAGGCCTCACGCAGCACCCACTGACCAATGGGAAGTATTAGCCCCGTCTCTTCTGCTACTGGAATAAACTCTGCTGGGGAAACAAGACCCCGGTCTGGATGCTGCCAGCGCACAAGTGCTTCAAACCCATGAATATTGCCAGTTTCTAGGAAAATAATCGGCTGGTAATAAAGCCGAAATTCTTGGCGCTCAATAGCACGTCGCAGATCCATTTCTAATTGCAAGCGTGCTACGGCACGGGCATGCATATCCTTGCCAAACACCTCAGATCTAGCCTTGCCCAATGTTTTAGCTCGATACATCGCAGTATCCGCGTCACGTAAAATTTCTTCTGCCAGCTCGTAGCTGTTTGCCGTTAGGGCAATACCAATACTGACGGTAGTAAATACTTCATATCCACTAAGGTTGAACGGTAATCTCAACTCCTCGTGAATTCGGTCGACTATGTATGTTACCTCACCCATGCCTTTGATATCATCAAGCAGGATTGTGAATTCATCGCCTCCCAAGCGGGCAACTGTATCTCCAGAGCGTAGACACTTCTTCAGTCTGTCAGCAAGCGCCATTAGCAGTTGGTCACCAATTGTATGACCTAAGCTGTCATTGACAAGCTTGAAGCGATCCAGATCTAGAAACAGGACAGCCACTGAATAATCTGCACGCCTCTTTGTATGCTTGAGCGCACACTCCAGTCGCTCCACAAACAAAGTGCGGTTTGGCAGCCCGGTCAAAGCATCGTGAAAGGCATCATGGATTAGTTTTTCTTGCGCTTGTTTGAGAGCAGTGATGTTGCGAGCAATACTTAAAACAGACTCTACTGAACCATCGCTGGCAAACTCAGGAACGTACCGGGCTTGGTAATAAATTGTCTCACTTGATGTGGGAAAACTAAATTCAAATACAACCTCTTGCTTGGTTTCGAAAACTTGCTGGAGCTTCTGCCCCCAGATCTGGCAAAGTTCTGACGGCATTCCTAACTCCGCATTTGTTTTACCAATGAATGCTTGCGGCGCTATTCCCGTTGCCTGTTCTATAGCTGGGTTAATGTAGACGTAGCGCAATTGTGTGCTAAATCTTGCAATAATGTCAGGTGCATGCTCAACCAGTGTTTTAATTTCCTGCTTGCGGCGCTTTAGCGCCTCCTCTACCCGCTTACGCTCTGTAATTTCACTTTGTAATTCCTCATTGATTTTTGTAAGTTCGGCAGTGCGTTCTTGAACTCTTATTTCTAAATAATCGCGAGCCTTTTGCAGCGCTTGCTCTGCTTGCTTGCGCTCTGTGATATCTGTAGAAACACCACAGATAGCATAAGGAGTCCCAGAAGCATCACAAACAGGAACCTTAATTGTCAAATAAGTGTGCAACCCGTCATCTTGAGGAACAACCTCCTCAAACTCCAACGCCTTTCTTGTTTCCAGCACTCTCTGGTTATTCACCGCAAATGTATCCGCTACTTCCTGTGGCCAATTTTCATACAAGCTTCGACCAGCAATTTGTGCTTGGGTAGTGTGGAATAGTTCCTCGTATTGGCGGTTGACGAGAATATAGCGATTCTCTGCGTCCATCAAGTAGATCACTGCTGTAGAGCTATCCAAAATAGCTTGTAACCGCCTCTCACTTTCTCGCAGCGCCTCCTCTCCCCGCTTGCGCTGGATGCCCAAAGCAAGTCCGTTCGCAACTGATGCCATCGCTTTTAAAGTGTCTTCTGTTAGCAAGTGGCGGGCAAATATTGCCACTACACCTACTACCTGCTCCTCAACAATCAGAGGATAGCCAGCAAAGGCAACCATCCCCTCCTGTGCTGCCCATTCTTGGTCATGGACGCGACGATCTCCGATGACGTTGTTGGTTAGGTGTGGCTGGCGTGACTGAGCAATAAGACCGATTTTGAACTGACCAACAGGTACCCGACTATGGGAACCATTGATGTGGGTATACATTCCGGCGCTGGCTTGCAATTCTAGCACATTTTCCTCAGCGTTAAGCGTCCAGATCCGAGCAAAGGCTGCATCGAGATGTCTAACTAGAGCCTGAACACACTGCTGCAAAATATCTGGTAAACTATCACTCCGAGTTAGAGCAATGCCAATATCTGCTTCTAACGCTGCGAGGCGCGCTCGCTCCAATAGCAACTCTTCTGCTCGTTTGCGCTCAATTGCCGTTGCCAAAATATTGGCAACAGACTGGAGGAAGTTAACGTCGTCTTCAGTGAACGTCCGTCGGCGAGCAGTATGAGCACCCAAAATTCCAAAAGGACAGTTCTGACCTTCGATTGTAATACTCAAGCTACTGACTACACCGTGTTCGTGCAACAGCGGAGGTCCGCTGAACCGCTTTTCTGTACGCAGGTCTTCAACAATTACTGGCTCTCTAAAAAGCAAAGTATAGCCTGCTTGAGAGTCAGGTTCTGCACCTACTGTTTCCTGCCCTACCAGTCCTGCTTGCCAGCCTACCCCTGCAATCAATCGCAAAGCGTTCCCGTCCGGAAGTAGTTCTAGAACGTTGCTATACTCCACCTCAAGACTTTGAGCAACCCACATAATGGCTTCATTCATCAAAGTAGAAAGCTCTACATTGGTCAAGACAAATTGACCAAGTTGAGCTACGACTGCCTGCTGGTACTCGCGTATCTTTAGAGCCTCCTCCGCTTGCTTGCATTCAGTAATGTCACGGGTGAAGCAGCGCGTGTGGATGAACTGACCATCTTCCCAAAATACGTTCGAGTCGATTAAAACGTATTTAATCGAGCCATCTTTGCACAAAAGTCTGGCTTCATAGTCATTTAGTGTTTCCTTTGCCGCCAGCTTCTGGAGGATATCATCTATTACCTCTTGGTCAGCATGAAAATTGGCGATATGTTGACCAATATACTCCTCCCGCGAGTAACCTAGGAGATCCAATTCAGCTTGATTTGCCCATAGGATGCTCCCATCCGCGCCTACCCGATGCAGACCAATGGCTCCATTTTCAAAAAAATCGGCAAGCTCTTGCTCTCTACGACGTAGTTGCGTTTCCAGCCGTTGGCGCTCAACAATCTCGCCCTGCGAACGCTCGAAAGCATTCCTTAATTCAGTTGTACGTTCCTCTACTCTGATTTCTATCTCCTGATTAGCCTTTTGCAGCGCCTCTTCTAAACGTTGGCGCTCAACTAAACTACGTTTTAGTTCAATTTGACTGACCACTTGGCGGCTCAAGACCTGTAATGCCTCTTTCTGCTCGAAGTTTAGTTCACGGGGTACACAATCCATAACGCACAGCGTTCCAAGTGTATAACCTTCAGTTGTGATTAAAGGCATACCAGCGTAGAACCTGATGTGGGGAGCGAATATTACTAAAGGATTTGTAGCGAACCTTTCGTCAGCCAATACATCCTGGATAACAAACAGTCCGGTTTGCTTAATGGTATGGGCGCAGAAACTAATATCGCTAGAAATCTCTAAGGCTTCCCAGCCTACTCTCGATTTAAACCATTGCCGAGTATTGTCAATGAAACCGATCAGGGCAATAGGAGTTCCGCAAATGCGTGCAGCCAAGCGGCTAATGTCGTCAAATGCTGTCTCTGGAGGGGTATCAAGTAAGTTGTACTTTCTTAAGGCGTTGAACTCATCAAGCTGAAGGGTTAGCCTACCAAGTTTTTTTTTAGTAACCTCAATCTGCTTTGGAGTTTAGTAATATTTCTGATTGACATAGTATTGCAGCCAACGTAATGATACACCTGTCACGCGCGTGATCGCTGCTTTGGATAAGCGTTCGAGTAAGAGTTTATCGATTAACTCACGTTTTGAGTGGTTAATCGGTTGTCGGGTTGGACTTTCAACAAATTGTCGTCCACATTTTTGACATTTGAACCGTTGTGTTCCATAGTGAGTGCGTCCATTTTTGACAATTTTATTCGAGTTGCATTTAGGGCAGTGCATAGCTCCAGTATTGAACGTCACTTCTTTACTTTATCATTACTATGCATTACTACCATTGATTCAAATCTATATTTGATGCTGATCTTTTCTGAATTAAAAAATTCAGATACGACTAGGACATGGGGTCAAATGAGCATCCGTGCAGAAAGTTACGCTAAGGCTGTAACCCTTACTGGATAAGCATTCTGAAAATCGATATTTTCGCAATTCTCGATGTACCAATTAACCTATAGATTATTTGGTGCAACAATTTAATACGACACAGCAAGGGTTTGAAGCTCTTAAATTTCAGATCCTTCAATTGGTACAGTCTTATCCGTAGCGATCGCAGTATTAAAAACGGCTCATTAATTCCTTAGCGTAACTTTCGGAATCACTGCTCATTTGTCCCCGACATAATTGGTAAATCGTCGTATATTTGTAGTTATTTGTTACACAAGCAACCATGACACGTGCGCTCGCTGAAGATGATCACTTGAATGAATCTGATAAAGACCTGTGTTTGCATTCACGAGCAAATTTCTACCTCAGCCATGAACTATTGGCTGAGGTAGAAGCACTTTCAATTTTGATGAAGTTAGTGAATTAATAAGGCATTGTCTGCAATATTTATTTACAACGTGTCTCTTTTTGCAGGTATCTCGGTGTCCACCCCTCTTTGTGCAACATGGCTAATGTTGCGGAAACTAGAGTCAAAACTGTCAAGGGCAAGGGGGCAGTTTTGAGTCGCCCGGATCTTTGGTGGTGTAGACGTACTGGGCGGGCATATGACCCCAGGATCTGTACCCCTTGTACTGACTGACCACTGTAGCCTCTGTCAAAATGCAGATCAAACTAGCGATTTTTCCGCCTACTGTAAGGTACATTCAACAAATCAATCGCCCGTTTCTTCGCCGCTTCTCCACGCCGATCATACTTACTTGTCGTACTTGGTGACGCATGACCTGCAAGTTTCGCTATCGTGACGATATCTGCACCCGCATCCAATAGATTACCGATAAAAGTTCTTCTAAAATCATGAGGTGTAAACGCATCCACTTCGGCTTTTTCCCCCCGTCGCCGCAATGCCCGTAACACCCCCTGCTCACTCATCCGTCTCGGTATGATTTTATTTGCCTTATTTAAAGGATAAAAAAGCGGCCCTGGTTCTTTACCCCGAATCAACAACCAATCAGTAACAGCCTGCACACCCGCTTCGGGTAAGTACACAATTCGTTCCTTCCGCCCCTTCGCTTCACGTATTGTTAGTGACCGACTACGCAGCTTAAAATCGCTCAAATCAAGAAATGTTACCTCACTGCGACGCAACCCTACGGTCAAAACTGCCAATAGTGCCGCATCTCTGCGACCCAATGTTGAGTCATCTTGAATGCAATCAGACCACAGCGCAGCAATTTCTTCAGGATCAAGTTCGCGCCCCTTCAATAAACTTTGGCCCCGCACGGACTCAATATCAGCTGCTCGTCCATACTCATCCGTGGACATTAACCCCAAGCGCCATGCTTCCTTGAGCGTTCGCCGCAACGCGCACAACATTTTATTAGCCATCGCCGCACTGTATTTTTCCATCAGCACTGACCTGACCGCAGCGGTGTGCTGGTAACGCAACTTTGACCAATCCAAAGTGCTTGTATCACAAGTGCCATTGGTCAGCAACCGAGAGATCGCATTCAGTGCCTCCCGCATCGTCCGCCGCGAACCTTCACCAAGACTGTTAAGGTAAACTTCAGCCGGGTGCAACGTGATGGGCAACGGCTCTGTCAGTGCAAGTGACTCAGGATTAAAATTGTCAGCGATCGCAGGAGTGTTCACGGGCTGTCTGGTAGATGCTTTAAACTAGATCCTCCCTCAAATGTGCCTCCCTGTATACATCTCAGACACCCCAGATTGCGAGAATGACATTTCTCTACACCCATTTGCGCTACAAAGCGTTCCACACAGAGATTTGTGTCTGTGTCTGCACTTTGGTCTGATTGCTACTTTAGTTTTTTAGCCAAATTAGCTAAACGAGTAATGCTAGAGCGAATGTTACCTGCTTCTTTGCGACTCTTCAGCCGTTTTTTGGCTTCTTTTAGTACTTGTTTCATGACTGAATCTTTTTCTTTGCAAGTAACATAAAAAGCTTCCAAGAGCGTTTCAACTGTTATTTTTTCTTGGTTGCATAGTTCATCGAGTTCTTGCTTGATTGACAGATCCAAACGTACAGGTAATCTAGGCGCAATTTCAGGCAAGTTCGCCAGTTGCTCTTCTAATAAAGTGAGTTCCGAAACAGAGCTATCAGCAGTTGATGTCACATCAACCTTGCGGGTAGAAGAACCCTGCTGTTGTTGAGCTAACACATCTTCTCGTGGTGCAACTGTTGGTGCAACCGCTCTATTTCTGATTTCGTCTAGGATATTCATCTTTTCACCTAATAGTAAAATTTATTACGCTGGTTCTAAAGGAATTAATTTGGCATATTCTTCTGACAAAGCTGGCTTGAGTCGTTGAGCTAAGACATGAATCGCATATTCCAGATTTGGCTGCCCCAAGTCTGTTGGCGCAACCCGTTGGTTGATGGCATTTTTGAATACATCCGATTCCAAAATATGCGGCAACATCAACTCACTACCCACTAGCTGCCGTATGGTATCGATACTTGTTTTAGTAGCGGTTGTTGGGTGCAAACCAGTCCACCGAGCGCGAAACGGCACTATACCCAGTAGTTCACCATAAGGTAGCGCTCCTTTAAATTCTTTGATTAATTCCAAAGTCCGCAACAGCGATTGAACTCCTTTGACGTTTGACTCTGCTGGAATCACCCATCTATCGCCAGCACCCAAGGAAGTCTGCGCTAAATGTGAACGCTCTGGGGGTGGGTCTACAATTGCCACGCCGAAATTATTCACAATTGGTTGTAGGCGATTCCTGAGAATAAACAGACTTAGCCCACTGGAGGCCAATTTATAGTTGGCGCTCTCCAAGCCATCATCGGAAGGAATTAAGAACAGGTTGGTATTGTTAATGGTACGGTCGCCCAGTTTTACGTCAGGTACAGGTGCAATGGCATCAAGAATTTTTGTTTTCTCTTCCGGTTGTGTCAGAACTTCCAGTAATGTTGGGGTATCAGGCTGCACTTGTACCCCTAAAAAACTGGTCAAGCTAGATTGAGGGTCGCAATCCACAAACAAAACGGGAATTCCTAAGCGCCCCAAATACCTCCCCAGCATCAAGGCTACTGTAGACTTTCCCTGACCCCCAGCCAAGCCCAAGGAGACTACTGTTGGCGGATTTGGCATAAGACAATTACATAAAAATACTAAAGTACAATGTCACCAATATACTAATGTACTTTTGTAGAATTGTACTATAGTGCAATTCTACTTTTGTACAAAAGTAGAATTTTATTTTATGTTTTAGCCTTATTTTAAGGACGTAAGCATTATCTATTGGCGGTGAGTTAAGCTATTAGGTACAGATAGCCCTAGCATACCTACTAAATGCTCTTCCCCTATTGGAAAGATTAGGACATGACCAATCTTGAGCGCGACTTGAAACAAAGACCACAGGTTTTCGTCAGTTACGCTAGCGCAGACAGCGCGGTTGCAAAAGCAATTGTGGAAGGGCTACGTTCCCAGGATCTTAATGTGTGGTTAGATGCTGATGAACTTCGTCTTGGAGATCGCTGGGCTGAATCTATTCGTGCGGCTATTTCAGCTAGTGCCTACTTTTTACTTCTACTATCCAAACATTCAGTACGTTCTCCTTGGATGGATCACGGAATTGAGGCTGTGCTAAAGGAACTGCAAAGCCGAGATGTCACCTTCTTGCCTGTGCTTCTAGAGGACTGTGATATTCCGCCGTCTCTTGCTATGTATCAGTGGTTTGATATGAGGAGCGGAATTGAAGAAAATTTAGAGAAGCTTACTGAAGCTTTGAGATTTACTCCAAAAATTGATTTTGAAAAACTATCTCCACAAACTTTTGAGCAACTGGTTGTGGATCTTCTTCAAAAACTTGGCTTTGTTAACTTGCAGTTAGAAATGCAGCAGAAAAACTCAGGCGTTGATGCTGTTGTTGAGTTTCGTCAAAAAGACCCATTTGGTGCTGAGACTCGTGAGGTTTACGTCGTCGAAACTAAACTTTATCGTCATTCTCGCGCAGATTTACAAGCACTTAGACAGTTAGCTGGATATGCTAAAAGTGATCCAAAAATCAACAAAGCACTTCTTGTTACAAACGGAAACCTTACATCTGTTGCTCTTGATTGGGTAAATGATGCCCCAAAAATTATTGGTATTCCAATCCGAGTAATCGATGGAACAGAGTTGAAGAGGCTTCTCTTGCAAAACACTGATCTGGTTTCCAGATACTTTTCTACTAGCTTGAGAAACGCTTCATGAGCCGAGTAACTGATTTAGTTAATCGGCTTGAGAACTGTCCCGCCGGAGAAAAAGGTTGGCGAGAGTTTGAAGACCTTTGTGTAGAGATTCTCGAATTTCTGTTTGTTCCACCATTGGTTAGACCTATCATTCAGCCCCGAACATACTCCGGTACAAATCGACGTGATGCTGTATTTCCTAATCGCAATTTTGATGAAAAGCATGGTTGGGGCTTGCTCCTCCGGGAATTAGAAGCAAGAATGATACTCTTTGAGTTCAAAAACTATGGAACAACAAATGTTGGAAACGAAGAGGTAATTCAAACTAATAACTACCTTACTGAACCTATGGGTAGGCTTGCGATTATGGTGTGCAGTAAACTTCCTAATAATAGCGCTCATATTCAGCGAAATACTATTTATAGTCGGCATCGAAAGATAATTCTTTTTATGACTAAAGAACATTTCAAAGAAATGCTTTTCATTAAAGAACGAGGTGAAGATCCATGTGATTTAATTGTTGATCTCGTTGAGAGATTCTACTTGCAACATGAATAGACAAACGTGTCAAATGTAAGTTAGACAATGTAACTACCCGAAAAGCCGATGATTTCGTAGGCGGTTCCAGGCGATTAACCCAGACTTATCAATCAGCCCGACAGCGCGAACGCTACAACCCGCATGATTTCGTTGGCTGATTAAATTTGTTTATGCTTGCGGCAGAGTGACCAAAGGCAGGTATGATCCATATCTGTCTACACCGCCATCTATACAAGGTGTTGGCATTAAACTTGTAGTGCTAACTTTTGCCAATTTTTTAGCACTACAGGTGGCGGGGTCGAAAACAGCGCTCCCGTACCACAGCTATATATTGATATCGCCATTGATATCATCAGTCCCGTCAACGGGACTGGCGATCGCCTTCTCCAGTTTTTTACTTCAGTCCAGACTGTTCTTTACTGTTGAGCTTGTCATTCACAAACGTAGCTGTGATTTTAGAACCGTCACGATTTTCCCAAACAAATTTTGCGGTTGTTGCAGAGCGGCTAACCTCGACACCTCGGTACAAGATTGAACGCACCTCCGTTAAGGTCATTCCTGGTTTTAGCTGTTCGTACTCTGCACGACCGAAGCGACCGAGTTCAGATTGGGCAGATTGTTCATGCTGCTGAGAATTAAAAGCAGTCTGAAGGAAACCATACCCTAAACCTGAACCAAGCATTAGACCCAGTGACAGCGCAATCCTCATCAGTGAGCGGACACGGCGATTTACTAGTTGTTGGGAATTCATTAGTAACTCCTAAATTCAATTTGTTTCATGACATTGAGTTTAGGAATTGCCAAATCGAAATCAAATTAGGTGAGAATAGAGTAAAAATAGACTTAAATAGAAACAAATCGGCTATAGGTTTAATTAAGTGAATTACTCAGCCAATCTCTCAGAACAGCAATCTCAGTTCTTAGATGCAATGGCAACACAGTTCGAGTTTGTCAGCGATACGTTAACTGTGTTTTTAACTCGTTTTGATAAGGCGAATCGCAATCAAGATAATTCTTTATTAGCAATCAAAATTCCCTGGAGCCGAGAACCTGAAGATAAAGCACAAAAATTTCAAGATGAGTTAACGAAAATTTGTCGGGTGTTTGAGGACGAAGGCTGCCCAATTGAAAAACCGAAGCGAGGGAGACAGCCCAAAGGTAAAAGTCCTTGGGAGCAGGCTTTTAAATGGTTGTGGGATATTAAATTTAGTGAATGGCAGCAAAGTCAAAAGGAACTTGCCCAGCCTGTAGACATTGATGCTTTAGTAAATCAGGTGCGTGAAAAAGTCAGCGCAGACATCCAAAAGCGATGTGGATTTATGCGGGTTTTAGACATGACTCATCCCATTGGGTTAAATGATATTTACACCGATATCAACATTCTGGAGAAAATTACAGGACGCAGACGGTTAGAAATAGCTCAACTTTTGGAAAGCTGCAATCCCAAAGACTTTGAGCGATTTGGTCTGAATCAAGTGGTAGAAAAGCGAGTTCCAGGGCTGGCGGCTGTTGAGCAACATTCCAAACTAATGATTTTAGGAAAGCCGGGGGCAGGTAAGACAACCTTTTTGAAACGAATAGCAATTCAATGCAAGTTAGGGCAATTTTTAGCGGGTTATGTTCCGATTTTCATAACGCTCAAAGACTTTGCTGAAGCACCCCAGAAACCCAATTTATTGCAGTATATCAATGACCAACTTGCTATTAACGATATTTCAGACCAAGACATAACTAAAATACTGTTGCGTCAGGGTCGGGTAATTGTACTGCTTGATGGTTTAGATGAAGTTAGGCAAGCAGACAATGATAGGGTTTTGAAGGAGATTCGTGACTTTTCGACTCAGTACGATGCCAACTATTTTGTGATCACCTGTCGGATTGCATCAAAGGAATATACATTTGAGCAGTTCACGGAAGTTGAAGTTGCTGACTTTGAAGACAAGCAGATTGAGGAGTTTATTACAAAATGGTTTCAAAATAAAGACCCAAAGAAAGCTAAACACTTAATTCAAAAACTCCAAGAAAACCAACGAATTAAAGAATTAGCAACAAGTCCCTTGCTTTTGACATTGTTGTGCTTACTATTTGGTGAAACAACGGATTTTCCTTCCAACCGTGCTGAACTTTACGAGGAAGGGGTAGAGGTTTTGCTGAAAAAATGGGACGGTACACGTAGCATTGAGCGTGAGCAGGTTTATCAAAAACTTTCTCTCAAACGCAAAGAAGACCTCCTCAGCAAGATTGCTTTAAAAACCTTTGAGCCAGGAAATTATTTCTTCAAAGAAAGGACAGCAGAGGGGTACATTAGTAATTACATCGAAAACCTACCTGATGCCCAAACCGATCCAGAAGCTTTGCTATTAGACAGCAAAGCAGTATTGAAATCCATTGAGGCACAGCATGGATTACTGGTAGAACGGGCAAGAGGAATTTATTCATTTTCCCATCTAACATTTCATGAGTTCTTTACCGCTAGAAATATCGCCTCAACCCGTAATCCTCAGCAGGCATTTGAACAGTTAGTTAGTCATATCACAGACAAGCGTTGGCGAGAAATCTTCTTACTAACTGTGGGGATATTAGAGGAAGCCGATGACCTGTTGCAGTTGATGAAGCAGAGGATTGATAAGCTCTTAGCAGGCAATGAAAAGCTACAGCAATTCCTTAGCTGGATTAATGAGAAATTATGTTCTGTAGAAACCCGTTATAAACCTGTTGCTGTTCGAGCCTTCTACCTCTGTCTCTCCCTCGACCTCGACCTCTCCCTCTCCCTCGACCTCGACCTCGACCTCTCCCGAACCCTCTCCCTCGACCTCGACCTCTCCCGAACCCTCTCCCGAACCCTCGACCTCTCCCGAACCCTCTCCCGCTCCCGCTCCCGCTCCCGAACCCTCGACCTCTACCGCTCCCTCGACCTCGACCTCGACCTCGACCTCGACCTCGACCTCGACCTCGACCTCGACCTCGACCTCGACCTCGACCTCGACCTCGACCTCGACC
>NZ_JACJSI010000146.1 GCF_014698065.1 Nostoc flagelliforme FACHB-838 | reverse complement strand
GGGCTAGATGGATTAAATCTTACCCTAGCCTGGATAGTGGCACTTTGTTTCTAACTTGACTGCTGATCAGGTAAGTCCGCTTGTCAATAGGGTTTGAGACGCGCTAACCCTGAACTCAATCCTATAGAAAGGCTTTGGCAAGCTCTTAAGAAACCTCTCAAAAATCAACTTTTCTCTTCTTTACAAGCTTTACGCGAGCGCATCCAAGAAATCTTCGACCAACTTACATTTGAGGAAGTAATTTCTGTCTCTTCTTATAACTTTATCTTAGAAGCTCTTTTCTATGCAGCTTCACATTAAATTGGTATTATGAGGATAATTATTATCTTTATGATTTGGATCTATGCCAAATTTTCAGTTATCCCTTTCCTAAGAAAACAGAATGGTTTCTTAGGAAAGGGATAAAGGTATGGAAACGATTGCTGATAAAGTTGATCGCAAAGAGCGCTCACTGTGCAGAGAAGCAAAGATCGTTTCATCAAGAGTAAGGTGTGATAGTTGGCATTGTGCCTGTCAATGCCCAGTTGCCGACTTCCCGAATTTTGTAGTCCACAGGATCGTGGAGCGTTGCTGTACGGAGGTTTCGCCAGTAGCGATCAAAGCCATAACTCTGTGCTGTAGCGCTTGCACCCATCACATCAAACATTTGCGTTGTAATTGCTAAACCAATTTTGGTGACGAATGCTTTTGCTGTGTAAACAGCGATTGCCGCTTCTCCTCTTTGTTGATCTGTTAAATTAATGCCCTTTTCGATGGCGGCTTGCAGTACTTGTGCTGCTCGATCAGTAAGTAAGGTTGCCGCTTCTAAGTCCATCCAAAATTCACCGTAATGATGCAGAATGTAAGGGTCTTGAATCGCCTGTTCTACTCCTGATGTAATCCAAGGGCGAGTTCTAGTTGTAGTGTATTCTCGTGCAGTTGCAAATGCACCTTGAATAATGCCTAGATAAATGTTGACTTGGTTGAGTTGCTTGGAGACATTGAGTAGGGTGGCGATTGGGCTGTCACTTGGATAAATAAAAGTCAGAATTTCATCTGGTGTCACCAAAACTTGCTCAAACGTGACGCTACCTGAGTCAGTTTGGCGTTGTCCCATGTTGTCCCAATCTTTATTAAAGTGAATGCCAGGGCGATCGCTAGGAATAGCTGCAATTACGAGTTGTCTAGAATCAGCACTTAAAGCACTGACAATCATCCTGTTTGACAGGCTTGCTCCTGTAGCAAATCGCTTGATGCCATCGAACTGCCAGCCATGCTTAGTCGGAGTTGCCACCAATCTTGGATCAAGGGCATTAGCTGCATTTGCCCAAAACCAGTTGTGCTGCACTGTATCTAAGTAGAGTTGTTCTACTTGTGTTGGATTGCTGATTGAGAGTGAGCTGACAATCGTGGTGTGATTGCCAAACAGTTGACCGATAGAGCCATCAGCTTTGGCGAACTCGCGGATCAACTCAAAGATTTTGACCCAGGAAGTTTCTCCTAATCCCCCATAATTCGTAGGAATTACCAGATTGAGTAAACCGCTTTGGCGCAACTGCTCAATCTCATGGATAGGACGGCTGTCACCATTGCGATCGCCTTCGGCGCAGCGAAGCTGATCGCGCTCTGCGGCTGTTTTGGCAAATTCCTCGGCAAGTTGATGACCGACAGCGAGAAAATTAAGCGGTTTTGTTGTTTCTAGTAATTGCACCATATTTAGTTCTCCCTTGGAAATTTTATTTTTCTCGCTGCCTTATCTGCTGGGTAAATCATCGGGTGATCCTAAAATCTCATCACCAATTTCAGCAGAAATGCGTTCTGCTAACTCCATATCTGGTATGCCGTCTTCTTCTTGTGTTCCCACCTCTGCAATTAGTCGTGCAAAGGCACTAGGAGAAGCAACCATCAACCCGCGAGCTGGCTTGTCGCTCAACACGCCGATTGCATGGGCTGTACCAGGAGGAATCAGGAAGGTTTCACCAGCTTTCAGCACAGCCTTGTTTTCATTTGCCCAGACTGTGAACTCTCCTTCTAAGACATAGAGTTGTTCAGAGTAGCGCGTGTGGCGATGAAGAGGTGTTTGTGAGCCTGGTGGGAAATAACCTTCGATCAGATCGTATTTACCTTCGGTCGTAGTGTGGTCTGCAATGATATCCAGGCGAGAACCAAAAAGCCAGAAAGATTGGGTCATGAGATTGCTCCGATTAATGCGTGAGTTATTTTCAGCATTCAACTGAATTTAGCTTTGGTGTACCAAGGGGTGGGATGGATTGAACTGATACCTCTAATCCATTCGATGTCCAATTCATTTATGGAATCAGCTAGTGGAAATCTACTTAGTTTGAGTTGCCGTAGAAGTTAATGTGTCCATAGCCTAACAACTGCCCTAGGCTGTTCTCCCCATCTGGATAAGCGGTAACACCAAACTGATAAACACCACTCCCGATTGGATTTCTTCGCACCGCAAGTGCTATCGTCACAGTGTTACCAGGCAAAACGATCAAACACGATCGTTGCTTCACCAACGTTAGAAGGCTGATTACCGCCAACGCTAGCCAACTGGATTTCAAAGCCAGCAGCACGCCGACTGTTAAAGGCTTGACTGCGAGTGACATCAAATTGGACAGTTTCTACGTTAGTTGCTTGCGTGATTGTTACTGCTTTCAAAGGTTGCCCAGCATCTTTAGGAATGGTTAGCGTGAACTCATAGGTAGAAGGTACATACCCTCCATCTGGGAAGGCAGCAGCCCGAACCAGATATAGCGGCTGACTAAAGAAGGTTTGCCCAGCTTGATCAGTTGAAATGCTTTTTTGTGACTGGAACTGAGTTGTTTGAGATTGAGGTGTTTGAGACGGGATTGCTTGAGACTGGGTTGTTTGTAATCCCAGCTGTTGAAGGATGACTTCATACTTAGTTGAAGCGTGAGATGCTAATGGCGGGTTGGCAGTAGCTGCGTGCTGCTGTGCAGATACGGCAAGGGTCGCCAAGGTTATGCTGATGGTAAATTTCTGGAATTGCAGTTTTATGTTTTGAGTGTTTACGTGATTGCTACTCATTTTGTTCTCCTTTAGGTTGGTGAAGCTTGCTGCCCACCTCGATTAACTTCATAATTGAGCGATCGCCCAATACAAACCACTCAATTTCTTTGAGTTAAAACGCGATTTAATTGTTCTGTGGTTGAGGAAAACCGCAGAAAATGAGCCAGGAGCAATTAAACCTGGTATACTCTAACCAAAATAGAATCATTTGCCTGTCAATCTGTGTTGCTCAAACTCCCCGTGAGTCATTGATTAAAGAAACGCCCGATATCTTAAGAAAAGATTCGCTAATTCCTTTGCACCATCGGCTGATCTATGGATTCCAACTCATCAAAAACTAGACGAGGTCGCTCTACTTCTGGGCGAGTGCGAGGAGCCATCCTATCGCCTCAAGGGTGGCAAAAGTTTCAGACGGCAAAACAGCAGGCGGAATCCGACGAAACCTGGCGTAAGCGCTTCAGCCAGGAGGATCTCAGCGATCGCACCGGACTCTCTCTAAATACCCTCGCTCGCATTTTCAAGCGCGAACTAGGGGTTGATCGCCAGTCATTAGAGTATCTCTTCCGGGCGTTTGGGCTGGAATTGACGCAAACAGACCTGACATCCCCTGCCTCATCATCCCAAGAAACAGAGAGCCGCTGGACAAATCCCCAACAGGACTGGGATATGGCAGTCGATGCCTCAGCGTTTTATGGGCGTGAGGCAGAACTGACGCAACTGTGGCAGTGGGTTGTGTCTGAGCGCTGCCGCATAGTCGGACTATTGGGCATTGGCAGCATTGGCAAAAGTACGATCTCCGTCAAAGCGGCGCTGCAAATGCAAGCAGAATTTGAGATTGTTGTCTGGCGCTCCCTGGCTAATGCACCACCACTAAATGAACTCCTGTCAAGCCTGCTGAAGTTTCTCATGCCGCTTTTTGGGGAAGATCCGATCATTCCCACCACGCTTGATCAACAGATATCTAAACTGATGCAATATCTGCGCTCGCGTCGGTGTTTATTAATTTTGGATAATGCTGAGACCATTTTGCAGCGTGAGCCAGTAGGACAATGGCAATCGGGTTACGAAGGTTATGGACAATTGCTCAGAGCCATTGGCGAAGCATCCCACCAAAGTTGTTTGTTGCTCACTAGTCGAGAAAAGCCACGGGAAATAGCACTGATGGAAGGCGCACAGGTGCTGGTGAGATCGTTGAGCTTGAGCGGGCTGACAGCTAATGACGGACGCGCCATTTTTCGACAAAAAGGAGCGTTTACAGGTTCAGAAGCGGAATGGCAGACTTTAATTCACCACTACGGTGGCAATCCCCTGGCATTGAAACTAGTGGCAGCCGCAATTGAGGATTTGTTTAGCGGCAGCATTACCGAGGTATTGCCTTATCTGAGTCAGGGATTGGCTGTTTTTGAAGACATCCGCGATTTACTAGACCGTCAGTTCGCTCGCCTATCCGAAGCCGAACAAAAAACACTGTTCTGGTTTGTAATTCATCGGGAGCCAGTCTTGATCGCCGATATTCGAGAGGACGTGGTTGATCCTGCTGCTCAACAAAGTGTACCTAATTTGATTAACTCACTACTGAGGCGATCTCTAATTGAAAAAAACGATGGGTTATTCTTCTTGCAACCTGTGGTGATGGAATATATCACAGAACAATTCGTGCAGCTTCTTTGCATCGAATTTGAGACTTCTGAGCTTAACGTTTGGCAAACACATCCCTTAGTGCGAGTACAAACAAAAGATTACATTCGAGAGATTCAAACGCGCTTAATTGTGCAACCTGTGATGGAACGGTTGCTGTCTTGTTTTGGCAGTGTGGCGGCGATTGAGGCGCAAGCAAGGCACTTATTAACGCAACAGGGGAAGAAAGTAGGATACACCGCAGGCAACCTGATTAATCTGCTAGTACAGTTTCAAGTGGACTTACGCGGCTGGGATTTTTCTAGTCTTGTGGTGCAGCAAGCCGACTTACGGCAGGTCGATTTAACAGGAGTCAATTTTCAAAATGCCACTTTCGCCAAGTCCATCTTTTCAGAAACACTCAGTATTGCCATGTCGGTAGACCTGAGTCCAGACGGTCAAATGATGGCCGTGGGCGATTCTATTGGCAACATCTATCTCTGGAACATTAGCACAACCCAACTCTTAGCCACCTTTTCAGGACACAAAGGCTGGGTTTGGTCGGTTGCCTTTAGTCCCGATGGCAGAACGTTAGCCAGCAGCAGTAGTGATAGTTCGGTGCGCTTGTGGGATGTCCAAAGTGGGCGATGCTTGCAAGTGCTAACAGACCATACAGGTGGCGTTCGATCAGTGAGTTTTAGTGCCGATGGTCAACAGTTAGCAAGCGGTAGTGAAGATAAAACGGTGCGCCTATGGAATTTGCAAGGGCAGTGTCTCCGTGTTTTGAAAGGACACACCCAGAGTGTTTATTCCGTTCACTTCGCGACTGATCAACAAACATTAGCCAGTAGCAGTAATGATACAACCGTTCGGATTTGGGATGTAAGCGATGGGAACTGCCTGAGTGTCTTACAGGGGCATACCAGTGGGGTTCAGTGTGTGCGCTACAGCCCGGATGGTCAACTGCTCGCTAGCGGCTGTCGGAATGGATCGATTCGACTGTGGAGCGCTCATCTCTCAGACGATCAACATCCAAAACCCCATGTCATAAATTCCAGTGCCAAGGTGCTGCAAGGACACACCGATTGGGTTTGGAACATTGCCTTTAGCCGGGATGGTCATTGGTTAGCCAGTACCAGTCTCGACGGTACGCTACGCCTTTGGGATATTCAAGACGGGCAACCCATTCATGTCCTTGAGGGTCATACCCACGATGTTTTTGGGCTTGCCATCAGTGCTGATAGCCAATTGTTGGTCAGTACAGGAGAAGACCAGACAGTGCGGCTATGGCATTTACAGAGCGGACGAAACCTGAAAACGTTACGTGGATATACTGGTGGGATTCATTCCCTGAGCCTCAGTTCGGATGACCAGATACTTGCAAGTAGTGGTCAAAATGAAATGATTCACGTGTGGCATTTGCAACCAGATGGCAATCCGTCATCGTATCACCCTTACAAAACGTTTCCCAGCCCGACCCGTCGGATGTCCTCATTCAGCAACGTCAGCTTTAGTCCCGACAATCAAACGCTCGCAATCAATCGACACGATGAGTCGATCGCTTTATGGAATATTCAAACTGGCCACCTTGATCGATGGTCAGCGCACAATGGGGCCGTGTGGACAGTATTGTTCAGCCCAACAGGACAAATTCTGGCAAGCAGTAGTTATGATTGCACCGTGCGACTGTGGGATGTGCAAACACATCACTGTTTGCATGTGTTACACGGACACCAGAACGGGATTCCCGCGATCGCGTTCGACCCGGGCGGTCAAGTATTGGCAAGTGGCAGTTTTGATCGCACCATTTGCTTGTGGGATGTGCAAACTGGAGCATGTCTTTATGTTTTGCAGGGACATCTAGGTACAATTTTCGCACTGGCGTTTGACAAGAGCGGTCATCAGCTGGTAAGCGGCAGTCAGGATCACACGGTTCGATTATGGGATGTGCAAACTGGAGCATGTCTTTATGTTTTGCAGGGGCATACAGGAGCCGTCTGGACGGTTGCCATTAGTCCTAACGGTCGATTCTTAGCAAGTGGCGGTGATGATCAAACTATTCGACTGTGGGATCTGCAAACGGGGCATTGCCTCCACATCCTGGATGAACATAGTGGTTGGGTTCGGTCAGTCGTCTTTAGCTCTAACGGTCAAATCTTATTCAGTGGAAGCGATGATCGCACAATCAAGCTTTGGGATGTGCAAACAGGATGCTGTATCGAAACGTTGACGGTCAATCGCCTGTATGAAGGTATGAATATTCAAGGAGCAATTGGGTTGACAGTAGCTCAAAGAACTACCTTGAAAGCGTTAGGGGCAATTGACCATTGAGGCGATAGGCAGCCAGATTCAGCGTCTTCGCTTGTGTTTAATGGTGTCTAGCAATTGTTGAAAGGCGTTGAGCGATCGCGCCATTTCCTCGTTCACGAGTTGGTCAACTCGCTTATCCGAGAGAATTTCTGTTTCGCTTATTATAATCTGTTCATCGCTTTCACCGTTAATTTGCCTTATAGGCAGCAGAGAAACCTTACGATACATCTCTAAAGTCGATGGCGATAGCAGTATCACTGTTTCAGGAACCGTTAGAGCCTGAATATAATACCATGCGAATTTAGGTGAAATATCTGTGCAATCCCCCACCAACCGCAGTGGCTTTGCCCCTTTAGGGAGCGAACGCTGGCGTTGGTTTTGATAGTGTTCATAAAGTAGCCTAGATTGCATCATGCCAAAAGATGTTTCTGAGTCAGCAATGAGTGGATTAATCGCCACATCCAACCGATCAATGGCAAAACTGACAAAGCAAACGCCGTAACTTACGGACTTTCCTAGCTGAATCTGCTTCTCTAATCCTCTGAGATAACTCTCAAAGACCTGGTTGTATACGTTTAGAGAAAACACTAACGTAGCATTCACGTTCATGCCTTCCTTCAGCAGTTGTTCAATCACTGGCAGCATTAATTGAGTCGCTGGGATTCTCAGCAACAAATTACTCCACCCCACAGCTCGCCAGATTTTTTGAGCAGCAGCGATCGCAGTTTCAGCTTCAAATAGCGTGTCAGGCGGCAGATCGACTTGAACATAGCCATCTCGTCCTTGTGTATGAGCATGAACTTGTTTCAACCGATCAGCCGCTAATTGTAAATCTCGCACAAGCAAATATTCATAATCCGATCGAGCGCTCCGGCTCATCCCTTGTTGTGCCAGCATATTGAAGTCGCGATCGTACGCATGTCCCTGGATGGCAAGGTTCAACGCCTCAAAGTTTGATCGTGTACCCCTTAACCCATCCTCTTCAATGGCTTGTTGCAACTGACCACTGCTCACCCAGCTTCGCTCAAACCCATCAAGTCAAATGGATTGTCCAGAGTGACGGAGTGACTGCAATAGGTTCATAGTTTACAAACTTTATGCTCAAAGATTCAATAAACCAGTTTGACAACTTTCTTCAAATGACACCACGCAAAATCCATGAGTTAAACGCCAACTTAAGCAGGGGTGATTAGAGCGTCGATACTGTTGGCAAAGTACGACACGAATCGGTCTTTTCCCCTTTAAAAGTTGACAAAATGTGCTTACTAGTGATGGCTTGTTGATGAAAGGAAACCTGTGGACAGAGGAAGTAAGCGACACCGATAGCGTAGCGTTAGCGACGCAGGAGCGTCGCAGCTCATTAAAGTAGACATCGCTCTGTCTAATGAAAGCGATGGAATTGAATTATTCGATGCTGCTGTCTGCTGCCCAAGGTGAATATTGTAGACGTTGCTGCCAATATGCCTAGTATCCAACGTGTCAGTATTAATCGTCTTTTTGTAGCCCTGGCTTTGGAGTGCAAAGTTGTCTAGGTAGTTGTTTAATAACACGCATAAAAGGAGATGGATCATTCAACCCTTGTGACAAAATTAGGGAACCTTGAATAGCAATCACTGCATCTTCCCCTCGATATTTGGCGAGTTCTTCATCCATCCCACCTTCGATTAAAACATTGGCAATCGCATTAATCCAGACACAGAATAAAGCATTAACTCTAGTGTGAAAGATATCACGGGCTGAACCCATTAATAAAATGGCAGACATACAGGGTTGGTGCCCTCCTTCATAAAGTTCGCTCAGGCGCTCGCACATCAGCTGTAATCGTGTTAGCGCATCACCTTGGGAGGTAAGTGCTGTCAAAATGTTTTGGGCTAACCACTCTTGGAGAAAATCTAGCACTGTCTCAACCATTTCATCCTTACCGCCAGGAAAGTGATGATAAAGGCTGGCTTTCCCAAGCCCAGTAGCTTCAGAAATTTTAGATAGAGTTGCGCCATCATACCCGAATTGGCGAAACAGTCGTATGAGATATGGAATATATGTTTCTTTGGGCATTGCAAGAGTTTACAAAAATAGCTGTTGACATTATACCGTTCGTTCGGTACAGTGGCTAATACCGAACGAACGGTACAGAAAAGAAACAGGTAGTGCCACTCAATTTCTGTGATTAGGCTTGTTCGTTCTTACCTCATCTGAAGGATTAATCTATGATTCAGCTTTACGGTCACGAACTCTCTGGCAACAGCTATAAAGTAAAACTAATGTTGTCGCTATTAGGCTTAGATTACGAATGGGTAGAAGTCGATTTGCCTAGAGGAGCGCACAAACAGCCAGAATTTTTAGCACTAAATTCTTTTGGTCAAGTGCCAGTTTTGGTTGATGGAAATATTATATTGGCAGATGCTCAAGCAATTCTAGTTTATTTAGCTCGACAGTATGGCACAGAAGGGTGGTTGCCTCAAGAGCCAGAGCCGATGAGTCGTATAATTCGCTGGTTATCTACAACTGCGAGAGAAATTCGGTTTGGCCCTGAATCGGCACGCTTATATCACCTGTTCAAAGCTACTGACATTAATCTAGAACAAGTAAATCAAAAATCAGAGTTTATCCTCACACAACTTAATAATCATCTAGCAGAAAGTGAATGGTTAGAGTTGGGACATCCTACGATTGCCGATGTTGCTGTTTTTCCGTATGTCGCCCTCGCGAACGATGGTAAGATTTCTCTCGAACCCTATGCTCATGTTCAAGCGTGGATTGAACGGCTCAAGCATCTCCCCGGTTTTATTGGAATGATTGGTATTGAAGAACCTGCTGGAGTTTAGGAGCGCACTATGCCACGCAAATTTGGAGAAATTGCTTTTACTCCTGAAGTTGAAGCCGCCCAGTCACAACGGGGTTCACGGCAAACCTATGAACGCTATATTGCGAATGGTCCTGCCAATGATTCAATTACACTAGAAATTGCCGAATTTATTGCTCATTTGGATGGGTTTTATTTGGGAACGGTGAGTTCCAATGGCTATCCCTATATCCAGTTTCGTGGAGGAGCGCCCGGTTTCCTGAAAGTGTTGAATGAGAAAACCCTGGGGTTCGCCGATTTTTCTGGGAATGTGCAGTACATTACCGTAGGCAACCTTGAAGGGGAAGCAAAAGCATTTCTGTTCCTGATGGATTACCGCCAACGCAGACGTATCAAAGTTTGGGGGAAGGCACAATATGTTGAAGGGGATAGTGCTTTAATTGAGCGACTTCGCATCCCTGGCTATCCAGCAAAAGTTGAGCGAGCTATTCTATTTCATGTCGAAGCTTTGAGTGAGAATTGTTCTCAACACATTCCTATTCGCTATTCTGTTAACGAAGTTGAAGCTATGATGGCTCCTCTTGTAGCTCGAATTGAAGAGTTAGAACAGAAATTAGATGAATTTTGCTTGTGAAGCGTCAACGTTAATTATTCACCGTTCTCGATTACACAAAGAAATCATCTCACTGGATAAAAATAAGGTAAGGATAGATCGTAAAACTGCGGAAACGATTGCAAAAGAATGACCTTTCTTGGGAGCATCCACTTTTGGCAGAAACACTCAAATAGCAAGTAAACCATTAAGATAAGCACAACGAACAGAGAGAGTTTGGTTTACTAGTTTAAGGACATAGCAACCGATCTAGAACATTGCCAATTTATCTTTATGGGTGCAGACATTAGCAATATTGCCCCTCTACAAAGAACAAATCTCTTTTATCTTACATTTTATTCTAGCCGCCTACTTAGCTGAGAACCACCCAAGCGTAGCTAATGACTCCTAAAATTGCTATACCAACAATTGCTTCTCCTTGCTCATTCAAAAGATGGTAAAAGCTATTCAAAACGTAGTTTAATGCTGCCTGGCGACTTTTACCTAATTCAGTCATCAGCAATTTAACCCTCGCATCTACCTCTTCAATAGAGACTTCACCTTTTTGGTAAGCAACTTCTAACTCATTTAACTTGCACCAGTATTCTTTGGTATCTTCCACAAGGTTAGGAAACATAATTGAAGATATATTTAACAATGTTAACTTTCATTACGATTCTATCTTGCCAGCTAAAGCAGATGGTTCTGTCGATTTGGTGATATTTTTCCGAAGATCAAGGGTTGAGCTATATAAGTTGAGCTATATAAATAGACGCAACAAGCGTAGAGGATATTATTGTTTCCCAAGGTTTCCGTCTGCTGTAGGCTAGGGCATCGTTAGGATTAATCTTGATGGCTTAGTTATAATCGGTGATTGCCCTTTGTTTGTCTCTCAATTCAGAGCGGGCAATACCCCGGTTGTAATAGGTATTGGCAAAGTTAGGATTAATCTTGATGGCTTGGTTGAAATCAACGATCGCCCCTTGCAAGTCTCCTGATGCAGAGCGGACAACTCCCCGGTTGTAGTAGGCTTGGGCAAAGTTAGGATTAATCTTGATGGCTTGGTTGAAATCGGCTTATAGGCGTATAAATAATTACTTTTATATAAGTTAAACGCTAGTAAACCAAGCATTGGTTTTTATATACTCTGGCCAAGTGGATAATTCAGTAGAGTATTTTATGAAAGTGCGCTTGTCGTAGGCGTTCGCGTATCCGCCCACCTAACAAAGCGATCGCCAAAAGCCTAAGCTTCGCTTCTCGCCGCCCCCGCCTCATCCCTGCCTAAGTAACAATCGCGCCTCCACAGCTTACGATTGCTCCTTGGGGTAATGGTGCATTTATGTTTGCTTGACCAAATTTTGATAACCATTGGTTAACACGCATTCAGCCAAGGGTGTTGTATTGGGTTTGGTTTATTGCGTCTAATCCTTGTATAGTGCAGCTTTAAAAGTTTTTCGCTCTTTCTGCATAAAGTACAAAACTTGAACTGAAGAGTATTACATAGCGAACGAATTATATGTAAAACATGGACAAGATTTTAAAAGTCCTTTATTTAATTCTCCCTATGAAGCGCTGCTCTGTCCATGCCCCAGGGCAGTTTTTTTGTATAGATGGACTCCCTTGAGTCAAGCACTCGTTAGCAGCAATTGAAATTCTCGTGCAGTGCCTTATCCACTAGCCACAAAAGAAATATTGCGTTCAATTCCGTAAAATTGGATATTTAAGATGTATGTGCATAATGCTACTAACATACTAATTTGAAATTAATGAGCAGAAACCGAAAGCACTTTGTAAACCGAATCCTCAAGCTAGTAATCATTTTATTAGTGGCGGTTCCTTTGTTGATCGCGATCTTGGTCACGACGAATAAACCAGCGTATGCTTGCCGATGCTCTCAATTTCCGTCACCACAGGATGCCTTGAAGGGAGCAACGGCTGTCTTTGTTGGCAAAGTGATCAATGTGAATACAGCAGGTAGTGCCACCTTTAGCGTTTCCCAAATATGGAAAGGAGAAGTCTTGCAACAGTTAGTTGTAACTAGTCCTTCAGGTAATAGTTGTTCATTTAACTTCCAACAAGGACAGGACTACCTGGTATACGCTAGGGGTGAGAGTGGTAGCTTAACAACAGGTCTATGTGATCGGACAAAACAACTTTCATCTGCCTCTTTAGAGCTACCTTTGCTTGGTAGAGGAATTTCACTTTTAACACCTACGGCTCCTTTTTATTCAATTGCGGTTCGTAATCCTAGTTTTGAGTTGCCGTCTGTAGGCGATAGCTTGTCCAACATCGCAAATATAACTGATTGGTCAGTGATTAACACTGGCAATCCTGGAGTATTTAATCCTTCTGCGGCTTCGTTTAATTTTGTCCCTGACGGAGTTCAAACACTCTATAGTAATGGTGCAACTGTATTTCAAACGCTCTCCACAGCCTTGGCTCCTAAAACGTTATATACCTTGGGTATATCCGTAGGGCGAAGACAATATTTTACAGACTTCCCCGGATTTAGTGTGGAGTTACGTGCTGGTGGAACTATACTAGCTTCTGCTAATCAGACTCATGTTCGTCTCCCAGAAGCTGGTAAATTTGAACGATTAACTGTTTATTATGTTAGTCCCAATAGCGTTGAGGCAGGGCAACTTCTGGAAATCCGTTTAAAATCAGTCAGAGCGCAAACTAACTTTGACTTGGTAACATTAGATGCTCGTCCCATTCCTTGACCAAGGTGAGTGCAAAAATGCCAGCCTCATAGTAAATTTTGGGATGGACTAGCATTTCTAACACTGTTTTGTCACTTTCGGAAAACAATAATCAAAGCCAGATTCTGAAACGTTGATGTTTGAAGGAGAATAGTTTGGGCAACTGCACCTTTATCACTGTTGGGTTGTGACGTGGTTGACTCAGTAGCATTACGAGTGTAATATTTTTAACGAGTATATTAGTAGTAGTTAAGGTATCGGTCTAACCGATACCATTACTTAATTGTGTAAGTCTAGAATCATTTTGTGATCCAATTGTGGACATTTTATTAGCTGTTGCAACTTCCCCACTCTACAATTTTGGTGTCATAATCGCACCCTCTCCAAGTCGTATTCAGTCACCCGTGCTAAAGAATCTTTGGAGCTAAACATTTCGTCACGAGGGAGCAGCTTAGAAAATAGGGCAGGTTTTTTGGGGATGCTTGTCTGTGTAAATGGAGGATCGGTTGGGTACGAAGCCTGCCCCATTTTCTCTTTGTCAGATGCGTCACCGTTTTCAGATAACTCCGGCGATATCCATTCGATGCAGTAGAACCAGGAATCGCAAATCAGTTGGATGCCCTGAACAATCCTTGCTGGTGGCCCGTCGCCATGAAATCGGAACTCGACTAATTCACCTAGTCCAAACACGGGCTTTTCTTTGGTAACTAATTGTAAGCTGCCTGTACCAATGATTTCACGTCCTAAAACAGTTAGATTATCGTTGCCAGAGACAATCTCATAATTCCAGCCTTTAGCTGACCACTCTACACCGCAACAGTAACCGAAAGATTTGGTGGTAGTGACGTAGACTTTCTCCAACAGGGAAACTTCTAAGGGGGGAATCTCTTTACCCCAAGGTGGTGAAAGATACCAACAAGTTTCTAGATTCGGGACTTGGTTAATCATGGTTATGCCTCCTGACAGGACTTTAGACTCCACAAGTAATCAATTCGTTTCCAGGAAACGGCAGACTGTCGTGGAGAACAACTCAAACCATAAGCGCGACGGGCATCATAATTACCCTTGATTCCCTTGGCTACTCCAACGGGAATCCCAAAAGCCACCTCACGAATGCCGGGTTCAAAGCTTCGGTCTTCATGAGAGAACCGTACTTGCGTAATCTGATTGACAATTTAGTCTGTCCAGGGGGTTGGCTGTTGACGGTGGAATAAGCCATCGGTGTAGGCAATGATAAAGACTCTTTCTCTTTCATGTGGCAAGCCAAGGCAGTACGCGGGTATAGTTGACCATTGACATACGTACCGGATTTGGGAAAGGTTTTCGAGGACTGTTGCCATTGCTCTAGCGATTAACCCTGTTGGGTTTTCGATGAGAGCGATTGCTGGTCTACACTGGTTGATAATGCGGAACATTTCGCGCCACAGTCCTGATCTGGGGTCGTTGAGTCCTTTTTTATCTCCAGCGTTACTGGTGCCACTACAAGGGAATCCCCCACACAAAATGTCGAATTGTCGTCGGTGGCAGTGGTAGTTGGTAATATCTGCGTGGATTGGAATTCCTGGTTGTTCATGGCGCAATTGTGATTGAGCATAAGGGGAGATTTCGACAAATTGCTGGATTCGGAATTTGTGGAATAGACCTGCGGCTGATATTCCGTGATGGCAGAGTCCGCCGATGCCGGAGAAAAGAGAAAGGACAGATTTCATAAGGCGATCGCACTCCTGACCAATTCATCAGGTACTTCAAAAATCCCCAACCGCCCAATGTAAGGAATTGGTGTGATTTCTCGCGGGTTCTCCAACTGCCAGTGGTACTGCTCAGGCATTCCCCAACCAAAACAATTCGCAATTAATTTCATTGCTTGATTTTCTCTTTAACTTTTCGAGTAGATGCAACTAAGATTTTTCCAATTTCTCTAGTTTATTGAAGTAAGGATTCAAACTTAGTTTTGTCAACTAATTCTGCCTCGATTAATATTTATAACCTGATTGGAGTCCGTTGCTTTCTTGTGGCGATAATCCTTTTATTACTTTTAAAAAATTCTGTATTTTATCCACGATTTCTACTACCAGAGTTCGGTTCTATCTTTTGACAGGGTTAGCGCATCTCAAACCCTATTGACAAGGGGATTTGTTTGAATTAGGAACTGTACTGTACGTTGGCTCCTGATTGAACGATGAGAGGAATTAATACCTTACTGTCCAA
>NZ_JACJSI010000145.1 GCF_014698065.1 Nostoc flagelliforme FACHB-838 | reverse complement strand
ATCAAGATTTAGGTGTGGTTAAATATCTCCGAAAGCCACTCTCCAAGCTGGATTTATCTCCTTTTCCCGCACCCTCTTGACAAAAGTCCAATCATTCTAACCTCTCACGAATGTTCTCACCCTAAGTTATGTATTGGCTTAGGAACGAGTCACACATGCGTTTGCCCTGAGTATTTGAGTGAGTATACACTACAAAATCTACTGACGATTACAAGTAATCGTCAGTGTTTACACTTGAATAATATGACATACTCATATAAAAATTTTGTAAGGATTCAGGTCTAATATTTAGGAAGCAGAGACGGACAAGACTGATAACCAATAGAATTAGCCAGCAGTGCTTGTGCAAAAAAATCAATCACAGACCTACCTTGACGGCGGCAGGTTTGCACCACAGTCAACAAATTGGCAGTATGTTGAAACCGCTCCATTGAACGGGAACCACCGCTAACCTTACGTTTGGTAACAGCCAAACGAAGCGCTCGTTCAGCAAGATTGTTATCAGGAGGGACTTCAGGGTAGTCAAGAAAATACCACCATTGATTTGCTTTATCGCGCAAAGAACGTAAAAGCTGGCCTGCCGTTGCTCCTGCCTTGTCAATCCACTGATTGAGTGAGGAGTGCAACTTAGCTTTGAATTGATTGACCCAATCGTTATAACTACTTGAATCAAGAGTCTTAAACCATTGAGCATAGCTCCTAAAGGCTTCATCAATTAAATCAACAAACGCTTCACCAATAGCTTGGTTGTGAAGACCAGGAAGTATAATTAGTTTTTTGAAGTGACGACGTAGATGTGCTAAACATTTTTGCTGGGCAACAACTTGATAGCCATTGTAAACACTAAAATCGTCACTGCTGAGTACCCCTGCATATTTAGCCCCTAAAATCGTTTCTAATTCGGATCGTGAACGAGTGTCAGCCGCAGTAAACAGGCAGAAATCAGAATTGGCAACTACCCACAACCATTCTTTGATTCCTTTAACTGACCAAGGCGTTTCATCCACATGAATATTAGGTTGTGTCTGTTTTATCCAACTGCTTAATTCAGTAATGCTTGGTTCAATTGCTTGTTGTATTCGTTCATTGGTTGCGACTAAAGTACCAACCCCGATTTCTACTCCTCCCAATTCCCACAGCATTTCTTGCTGTTTTTCATAGGGTAGATGCCCGTAATTATTTACCCACCCTAAAAAAGCTTGCAACCTAACTCCCAAGTCTTGTCCTGGAACTATATCACCAGACCAATCCGCAGCTTGTAAGTTTCCACAATGCGAACATTTGCATATATGCCGATGATATTCGACGATTTCGATTGGCCGTTCCACTAACTGGGCAACCTGTTGTGTTTCAATTTTCACAGCTTCACTAGAAAATTTTGCGTTACCACAACAGGTGCAAAACTCCGGACGTAAAATTTCAAAACGGTCGATTCTTCCAAACCCTTTACGAGTTTTGCCCTGATGTCCGGGTTGCCCTCCTGGGAAAGCGTTTGGCACGATTCGATTCAAGCTCGTTTTCTGATTTTTTATTTTCAGATTTTTTCAGGATGTCCCCAGATGGCGGTTTTGAAGATGTCTTGCTATCAAGGTCTCGACTAACACTCAGCCGCCCTACCTATTGTTTGAGTTCTTCTATTGTTGCTTGTAACTGCTGAATAACGATCGCCTGCTCAATGATTATATCCACCAACTCTTCTTTGGACAGCTGGTTAAGACTTTTCCGATCGATTTGTTGAGGCACGTTGAGGTTCATGATTGTGATAGTCCACTCCAAGCGTCCCCTTTGTCAATACCCTGCCACCTGAATCCTTACAAAATTTTATACATCTGACTATCTTTATCGATTTAATGTAGTATGATTAATAATCATTAATAAATTACCGAATACAGCCATCGTCTTGGTAAATATGAAACAAATTAAATTCACAAATAGTGCTGGTAAAATAACTGCACTTTTATTTTTAATTACAATTTTACTGACACCTTTTATGGTTGTCAATGCTGGAGAACGTGGGGTATTAATGCAGTTTGGAGAGGTACAAGAAACAGTATTAAGCGAAGGAATACATATAATAATTCCCATTTTAAATACAGTCAAAAAAATCAGTGTGAGAGTTCAAAAACAAGAAATATCTGCTGAAGCTTCTTCTAAAGATTTGCAAGATATTTTTACAGATATAGCATTAAACTGGCACGTTATTCCTGAAGAAACCAATATAATGTTTCAAGAAATTGGTGATGAAAAAGACCTAGTTGATAAAATCATAAATCCTGCGGTAGAAGAAGTTTTAAAAGCAGTTATAGCAAGGTATACCGCAGAAGAAATAGTTACTAAACGAGGAGAAGTAAAATCTGGAATTGACAATACATTAATAGCAAGATTGCATGAATACCATATTGCAGTTGATGATATTTCATTGGTTAATGTCAATTTTTCGGATAAATTCAGTGAAGCAGTTGAGTCCAAGCAAATTGCAAAACAAGATGCCAAACGAGCAAATTTTATCGCAATAAAAGCTACTAAAGAAGCAGAAGCTAAGGTTAATTTGGCTAAGGGAGAAGCAGAAATAAACAGATTATTGCATGATAGTTTGACTAATGAGATTTTAGAAAGGCAGGCAATAGAAAAATGGGATGGTAGATTACCTTTAATTATGACTAAGGATGCTCCTAAACTTTTAAATATAAATGATATTTTAAAATTAAAATAATTTGACTATGATGTAGCAATCGGTTTTTATTTCTGTAAGAGTATTCCAACTAAAAATTTAATCAACTACCGAAAAAAAGCTAGGAGTATCGAGAATTTTAAAGTGGATTAATGCCAGAATCAAAAAGGTATAGGCAGTTGAAGAAACTAAACGTGTCAATAGTTCTTTTTTGACGTTATGCTCTTGAGTTTGTTTTTGTAATACATCAATTGCACCTGCTTGCATCAACAGAATACCAATAATATTAGATAACCAGTAACCAATTATAACGCAAGGCATAAGTAATTTAGGAGCAAAAAGACTACAAACATAACCGAAAAAATAAGCAATTGGTAAATTGAATACTAGATCATTCCACCAGCATAATGGTGATAATAAATATCCAATCATTAAGAAAAATCCACCTCTGAGCTTCTGCAATAAAGGTTTGGGTAAATTTTCTGGACTTTGTGATAACAACTCTTGACCACTCTTTTCGATTTCATTCATAACTTGTACAGTAATTTGATCAATTAACCGTACTTTATAATGAAAATTCCAAAAAGTCTAGAGCTAAATAGAAGTTGAAATCCCAAAACTTGGTTAACTATACGTAAAGCTTTTGTATTAATAAATTCTATGTAAACATCTGAAAATTTTTATTCTTTAGTGAGTAATTCCTGTTCTTCAGGAAGTAACTTCGTTTCACTCACTAGTTTTTCACTGGTAATATTTGCTGACTGTGATAATGGTCGAATAATAAAACTCACGCCAATTGCCCAAGCGATCGCTACCATCCAACCTGCAATAATGTCACTGGGAAAGTGTACTCCCAAATATAGGCGTGTCCAGCCAATGGCCAAGAGATACACACTACCCAAAATCACCGTTAACCAGCACCAAATACTACCCCAAGTTAAAACTACCAAAAGAGTAATCAACGTCATACTCGTCATAGCATGACCACTGGGGAATGAATAATCAAACTCTGGAGCAACTGAAGTCCACAAATCAGGACGTACTCTATGCCAAAATTCTTTGGCTGTGCGGTTGATCGTAGCACTACCAGCAGCAGTAATCAGTAAATACGTGAGCGATCGCCAGCGACGTTGCACTAGTAAAATAAGTGTGATCGCACTCAGAACAGGTAACACAGTCCGAAAAGAACCCAATTTTGTCACAATTGTGGCGAATACATCTAACTGTGGCTGTGCTAGAGAGTGAACAGTCACCAGAATCGGTAAATCCCAAGGGAAACCACCCTCGTTGTATCGCACCTCTAACGCCAGCAGCCCAAAAATTTGCAGTGGTAAATATATCCCCACGAACAGCAGCAACAGAGAACGCCAATAGGTAATTAACAAATTTTGCACAAACCCGATAGGCGATCGCAACTTTGGCGTTTGTTGATTTTCATTGTTGACTTTTTCTAACTCTGGCATATTAAATACGGCAGAAGCTTGTTATTAATGTAGTTTTTTGAAATACTACTATATTCTTCTTACTGAAGTCAAAATCTTTGTTATTAATCGTTTTTAGAAAAAAATAAATATTTTTTTGTATTTATACATTAATTTTGTATCACTTTGCAAAAACATAGACTTTTACTATTTTTGATTTTAAAATACGGTAAGTCGGTCAGTATTTAGTATTTTGTGAGATTTTTTCAGCAGCCATTCAAAACTTGCAGTTACATGAAACGTTCTGCACACCAGCGTTACAACCAGTCTTTTAGTTTCAGTGAAACCAAGACGCATTCGCAAAACCCCGGTTAAGGACAGGAGTATGGATTTTTTATTATTGCCTCTCTTCAGCTTTCTAGTTGGTATTATTGTTGGTTTGACAGGAATTGGTGGTGCTTCTCTTATCACTCCAATGTTGATTTTTATTTTTCAAGTACCACCTGCTGTAGCAATAAGTTCTGATGTAGTGGCAGCGACGTTAATGAAAGTCGTTGGTAGCATCAAACATTGGCAGCAAGAAACCCTCGATAGAGAAGTAGTTAAATGGCTGGCTTTGGGGAGTGTTCCTGGTTCTTTGTTGGGAGTAGGGATACTGCATTTGATTAAACTCAAGTCCGAGCAAAACCTGAACAACATCATGCTGCATTTATTGGGTGTAACGATTTTATCAGTCACTCTTTTAACTTTGGTGCAAATGCTGCTATTGACCTTCTTTCCACAATTACAACTACCTGAACTACCCAAATTTGACTTAACCACTCAACTAGGACGCTTGCAGACAGTAAGTGTAGGAGCATTTTTAGGCTGTATTGTCGGCCTAACAAGTGTCGCTTCTGGTTCAATGTTTGCTTTGGCGCTGATTGCATTTTTTCGTTTGGATGCACGGAAGTTAGTTGGTACAGATATTTCCCAAGCCGCAATTCTCCTACTATTTACTGCTGTTGGACATCTTACCTTGGGGACAGTTGATTGGAGTTTAGTATTACCGATATGGCTCGGCTCAGTACCAGGAGTATTGCTAGGAGCTAAAATCTGTCAAATTGCGCCGCAAAAACCACTGCGGTTTATGGTTTACTTTATATTAATGATGGTGAGCTTAAAGTTAGTTTATTAGACAAAGAGCTTCACATTTGTCTACTTACAAAACATGGCAATACTAGGTAACAAGTGTTGATGCCCATGAATGATTAAGAAGATTTGAATTTATGGAAGTGCATTTTTGTTGGCCGCGGTTCAGGGCTATTGTCTTTTGGTAACTCCCAGATATCTCGTCTTGGCTGTTGTTCATCGCCTAATAACTGAAGATGAGTTGGTGGTTGGGGCGGTTGCCCAAATAACCAAGGCACTCCATCTAATAACTCTCTTTCAACTTGTCCATTAAACATCTGCTCACCGTTATTAGGCGTAAGCTGTGACTATTAATTGCTCGTAATTAGGTTGTAATTTTTAGTGCTGATTTCCCTAAAGACAAACAAATTGCATCATTTTGCGGTGTATGAATGCGACTGCAAAGTACATCTCGATAATGTCTTTCCAGAGGATTTTTTTTGGATAAACCAGGATTACCAATCAGTTCGAGTCCAATTGCCAAACCCCCAGAATCAGTTCCCACCTGACTGTGTGTTAACGTCGCAATTTCATCGTCAATACGCATCTTCCACAGGGTCAAGTCGCTTCGCTCCAATTAAAAATTAAAAATTATTAATTAAAAATTGCAATCAGTGGGAGCTTGAACCCACCACTGATTGTAGACCACTAAATCTTTGATTTAGTGGGGGCTTGTACCCAAAATTAATTAATTAAAAATTATTATTTCTTTCAATTTTTAATCTTTAATTTTTAATTAAAACTGGTCAAAACCGCGAATCAAAAGTGTTGTCACTAAGAGGCTACTGATTTGTTGTGATCTGGACTGTGAGAGAGGAATCATCAAAATAGTCCAAATGAATTAATAACCTACTGTTTGATCTACGATGTTACGTAGAGGTTGTCCTTGGTGATAACGTGTGAAATTATCTAGGAACAGAGCTAGCGATCGCTCATTAACTCTGGGAGAATTACCAGAACAGTGGGGTGTAATAAAAACATTAGGCAAAGACCACAATGGACTTTCTGCTGGTAATGGTTCTGTAAACACAGTATCTATTGCAGCTCCGGCAATTTCACCATCTTCTAAGGCTTTAACCAGTGCAAATTCATCTACAATTGCACCACGAGCGATATTAATTAAATAAGCACTCTTACGCATCAAGCGCAGTACCTCAGCATCAATTATGCCTTTAGTATCCCAAGTCAAAGGTGTAGCAATTACAACATAGTCACATTCGCCCAAGAGTGCTTTCCATTCATCTGCACCCACTACTTTGTCAAAGTTAGGTAGTGGTTGCGGGTGACGACGACTTCCAAAAATCCGCATCCCAAAAGCTTTAGCACGGGAAGCAATTTCTTGCCCAATTCCCCCTGCACCGATAATTAATAAGGTTTTATCTAGCAATTCTTGAATTGGCAGACCTTTTTGCCAACGGTGTTGAGTCTGTTGTTGGTGTAATTTGGATAGTTGTTTGGCATAGGAAAGCATATAGGCAATGACGAATTCGGCAATGGGAATCGCGTGAACTCCCGCGCCGTTAGTCAAAATGAGGTTGCGTTCTATATATTTGGGTGTAATGATGTGATTTACACCCGCATTTGGCGCATGATGCCAACGCAATTGCGGCGCAGATTCTAAGACTCGATGCAATGTTGTTGGTTTCAAGAAAAACCAGCTAAAGTAAACCTCAGCATCTGTAGCATCGCCATCTAAGTTGCCTTCGCTGTCAACACGCACAACTACTATGTCATCAGGTAGATGAGCTTCAAGTTCCGTGGCTACGTCTGTTGGTAGAATAATTTTCAAAGCTGATAACTCCCTTAACAGTCGCTTTGTCGGTAAGTTTTAAGGGGTGCATCTGGGCACTTGGTTGCAGATATTATTCGGACAAAAAATAATGCAGATATGTCATTTTACCTTTTGAATTGGAGATAGGAAATTAGGAAGATGCGATGTCTCTATTGCTTCTGCTTATATTTACACCTTTGTTGATAAGTAAAAAAGCAGGTGCGACGATCCGCCTAGATTTAAAAATTCTATCCATGACATTCTCGCACCCACCTCAACTGCAAAAAGGTATCCATCCCCGTACAACACATTGCAACTTAGTGCTTTGCTCAAAAAAGCACAGCCTTCAGTGACAATGATAACTGTGTGCGAACAAAGCGCCAAAGTTGGGGCGATGGGCTTACACCCCACCTTTGCTGCGGAACGCTACGCAAACTGGGATCGCACTTTAATATTTACTACTAATTGTTGGTCAAGTTACCGGAGTTTATACATAAAAGAGCTTTACACACTTTTTCCAAAAAATCAAGAGCTATCTTAATAAAAGTTAAAACCGATTGAATTAAGTTGTAATAAATAGTAAAAGCTTGTCGATCTGCAAAAAGCTTTATTTCAGAGAATCGAGCCGAAAAAGTTCAATCTGTGGCAATTTTAGTAAAATTCGGAAATTTTGCGAATTTACTGCGATTTGGTATTAAAAAGCTGACATACCAGATTTTGTTAACACAAGCAACTATATTTTGAGATTGAATTTATAGCTGTAACTACTCATTTACTAAAATTTTTATGGGATGCTACTATGTTATAAAAAATAAAATGCTGTAAATTGACCGACTTAGTGTAAATTAAGTAGACATATAAATTTAGCCAAATTATCATCACTTACTTGGTCTAACAATCCTGGCAATGAATAAACTTAGCATTTTCCCTAACAAAGGAGGTAAAGATTAATGTTTAATTTTTTATTTAAGCGCATAAGAATCTATTGCCAAAAATGGGTTATTTTTAGATTTGCTAGTCAAACCCGGTTATTATCAATTGTTCCTATACAAATTACTGGCACTTTTATTACTGGCTTATGCCTCAGCTTGCTATTTGCTGCTTGTACAGCAAATAATCCAAGTAATACTACAACTGTATCTGCCAATGATTCCACTCAAACCAAAGCATCAGTAGTCAGATTTGGCTATCAAAAATCAGCAATTATCCTAAAAAGTAAAGGGCTTTTAGAAAAGCGATTACAACCTGAAGGTGTATCTGTTGAATGGATTGAATTTCCGGCTGGGCCACAGCTTTTAGAAGCTATGAATGTTGGCAGTATTGACTTAGGACATACTGGAGAATCACCACCAATTTTTGCTCAAGCAGGAGGTACTGCAATCACATATATCGCAGGAATCGCCCCAAGTCCTGCTAGTTCAGCAATTCTTGTTTCCAAAAATTCTGCCATCAAAACAGTCAATGATCTCAAAGGGAAAAAGATTGCTTTGCAAAAAGGCTCTAGCGCCCATTATATGCTAGTACAAATTTTAGAAAAATATGGTTTAAAATATAGTGATATTCAACCCATATATTTACCACCAGCCGATGCTCGGGCTGCTTTTGTCAGAGGTAGTATTGATGCTTGGTCAATTTGGGACCCATTCTACGCAGCAGCCGAGAAATCTGGCGATGCTCGTGTATTAATTGATGGCACAGGAATTAATAAACAGGGAGGATATTACCTTGCCAGCCAAAAATTTGCTAGCCAACAACAAGAAATTATTAAGACATTACTAGAAGAGATTCAAAATTTTGAACAATGGTCTGATCAACATCGAGATGAAGTAGCTGCAAGTCTCTCTCCCATTTTGGGCATTGATTTAGAAACAATGAAAAAGACTACTAACAGAAGAAAGTTTGGCATCACACCAATCTCTCAAGAATTAATTACTCTTCAGCAGCAAGTTGCTGATAAATTCTATGAATTGAAATTGATTCCCAAACAAATTAACGTCAAAGAAGCGATGCTTACACCTGGGCAATATGCAGCTTTTTCACCCAAAGTTAAATAATTCGTAATTAGTAGTTCGTAATTATGACCAATCCTACTGAGTTATTCCATCGTCGTTATGGCGTAGACGCGTTCAATGCAGATATTCCTTGGAATGAGACAATATCTCATTTACTGTCCCACCGTTCAATTCGCGCTTACTTGAGCGATCCGCTACCATCAAATACTCTAGAAACTTTGGTAGCAGCAGCCCAATCTGCATCGACTTCCTCAAATCTCCAGACGTGGAGTGTAATTGCAGTAGAAGATGCACAACGTAAGGAGAAGTTATCGCAGTTGGCGAATAACCAAGCGCATATTCGCCAGTGTCCTTTATTTCTGGTGTGGTTAGCAGATTTGGCGAGATTAACATCTGTCGCTGAAAGTCAAGGATTACCCCATGAAGGTTTAGATTATCTGGAAATGTTTCTGATGGCGGCTATAGATGCAGCATTAGCAGCGCAAAATGCTGTTGTCGCTGCCGAATCTCTGGGTTTGGGAACAGTTTATATTGGTGCATTGCGTAACCGTCCAGAAGAAGTGGCAGAAGTTTTAAATTTACCGCCTCATGTCTTTGCCGTTTTTGGCTTGTGTGTTGGTTATGCAGATTCATCCGTAAATGTGGAAGTTAAACCGCGTTTACCCCAAGCAGCAGTATTGCATCGGGAGACTTATCAATTAGAGAAACAAGATGAGGAAATTGCTCTTTATAACCAAATCATGAAAGCATTCTACAATTCCCAACAGATGAATGTTGCCGGCGATTGGTCAGAACACTCAGCTAAACGAGTAGCGTTTGCTGAATCTCTATCGGGACGCGATCGCTTGCAGGAAGCTTTGAAAAATTTGGGTTTTAAGTTGCGATGAAAAGGTACTGGGTGCTGAGTGAAAAAATCAGTACCCAGTCCACGAATTGGGGAGAATTTTTAAACGCAGAGGGTCGCGGAGGATTTGGAAGATGCACTGATACCACCAGGATTCACGAATCAGTATCAGTAATTTAAATTCGATTTGCAAATATTAAAAGCCTCAGATCCCCGATTTTTTCAAAAAATCGGGGATCTTTTTGTCCCATTTAAAATAAAATACTGTAAGTTGATAAATTTACAGTATAATAATTTTTGGCTACGATCGCATCCTTCGAGATATTGCTGGTATTGGATTGCAACACGAAGGAAGTGAACGAGTGCGAACACAGCTATATATTGGGTACAACCCTGGAGATTTATATGAGCAACAAGCATATTGAAGTCAAACCGGTAGCTGGTTTCATCGGTGCAGAAATCAGTGGTGTAGACTTGTCGCGTCCTCTGCATGATGAAGCGGTTGCCGAAATTCGGGAAGCATGGTTGAAGTGGAAAGTTATCTTCTTTCGCGGTCAGAACATCGATCATGCTGCACAGATTGCGTTCACATCTCGTTTCGGCGAAGTGACTTATGCACATCCCCATGAGGATGAGCCAATCGAAGGCTTCTCACAAATACTGCCGATTGATCGCAGTCGCTACGAACGCCGCAATGGACTGCGCCGTTCTAGCTACGAAAGCCGTTGGCATACCGATGTCACAGCAGTTGTTAACCCACCAGCAGGGTCTATTTTACGTGCGGTGAATGTCCCCAGCATTGGCGGTGATACACAATGGACTAATCTAGTTGCAGCCTACGAGGGTCTATCAGAACCTCTACGGAAGTTAGCAGATACATTAAAAGCAGAACATCGGTTCAATGCTCGGTTACGGATACCAAGCAATAGCAAACTCGCCCAGCGCATTGCAGCTAATCCATTGGTTTCTATTCACCCAGTCGTGCGGGTTCATCCAGAGACAGGCGAACGTGCATTATTCGTCAATCCTGGCTTCACTTCCCACATTCTGGATGTGTCACCACAAGAAAGCGAACTATTACTTGAGTTGTTTTTCAACCAAATCACCAAACCTGCTTACACCACCCGCTTCCGTTGGAACAATGGCGATATTGCATTCTGGGACAACCGCGCCACCTCGCATTTAGCCCCACAAGATTTGGATCATATAGAAGTTGAGCGCGTACTCTATCGCACTACCATCACAGGTGATGTTCCAGTAGGGGTTGATGGTTTCCGTTCACAAGTGGTTGAAGGTGAGCCGTTAACCAGTGAATTACCGACTGTCCTCAAGCAGAAAACCGAGAAACTAGAAGCCCAACCAGTGCTGGCGTAAGCTAGATAGTTTTAAACTAGGCTGTGAAATATCTACGCAGCCTGGTTTTTAAAAGTTGCATTAAGTGATATTGCAATTTTTCTAAAAACCTCACTGGCTGAAGAAGCTTGTTCACTAATTGCGATCGGATTTCCAGTATCTCCACCGATACAAATGTGGGGATCAATGGGAATTTGTCCCAACAGAGGCGCAAGTAATTCTGCGGCCAGCTGTTCACCGCCACCACTACCAAAAATCGGTGTCCGTGAACCACAATCATCGCAAATTAAATAACTCATATTTTCAATGATGCCAAGCACAGGAACACCCACTTGGCGAAACATATATATATTACGTCGTACATCTGCAACAGCCACTTGTTGAGGAGTTGTCACTAAAATAACTCCGCAAATTGGACTTTCTTGGATAATTGTAATTTGAGCATCACCTGTACCGGGAGGTAAATCTATCAATAAATAATCTAATTCACCCCATTCCACATCTTGCAGAAATTGCGTAATAATTTTGTGTAATACAGGCCCCCGCCATGCCAAAGGGCGATTTGCTTCTGCAAGTAAACCCACTGACATTATTTTTATTCCCTGAACTTCTAGAGGTAAAAACTTATCACCTGTGGGAGTATTAATCACTTGAATATCAGCTTGTCCTAAACCCAACATTTGGGGAATATTGGGGCCATAAACATCAGCATCTAATAGTCCTACTTTTGCACCTTGTAATTTTAAAGCTGCGGCTAGATTAACGGCTGTTGTGGATTTACCCACACCACCTTTACCACTAGAAATTGCAAGAGTTATTTTAACACCGGGAATTGTACAAATTTGAATATAAGTTTTTTTACACCAAGATAGAGATGATAATTTAGATTCAATCTCTGGCTGTAATTGGTGCTGATGAAAACCAATATATAAACGCAAGTATATATAATCATCAACTATGCGTAAGTTTCGTACCATTCCCAAACTAACGATGTCATTTTTTAAGTTAGGTTCAATGATTTGTTTGAGTAATTGGACGACTTCTTGCTGATGGTCTGTAGTCATATCTTCTGAATGTTAGAAGGGATATTTTTGTACCTCATGTTGGTGTAAGTTCTCCTAGAAAATTTGAAATATACTATGTAGCCTTTATATTAGCCAAATATCGTAAAGATAATTTACCTCGCTCCTCTATGGAAACTCGGTATTTAGGGGCTATTTGAGGAGTTAGATCATCAGCGTAGATGCGTTAGCGTAGCCTCTCGTAGAGAAGCAGCTTGTCGTCAGACATCGCTACAATCAAACGATTATGAATTTGATGCCAAAGTTCAGGCTGTTCCAAATACGGGTTCATTCCAGGAAATGGATTTCCCATTGCGCTTTCCCTTAGTTATTTATTGCTCCCTTGAGACTATTTTAGCTGTTTGAACTTTCTGAATTGCCCGTTGCGCTTGGATAGATACTTCTTTATCAGGATCATCTAAGGCTTGTTGTAAGGGGTTAATAACGTCAGGGTGAGCTAAATTCCCAAGTGCGATCGCAGCTTCTTTGCGAACATCTGCATATTCATCTGTTAATGCTTGAATTAATCTCGGTATAACTTGAATATGTGGGATTTTTTGCAAAGCTTGTGCTGCTGATTTGCGTACTTGCCAATGTTCATCACTTAAAGCTATTTCTAATGCTGAAATTGCTTGATTATTTGCATGAATCGCCAGAGATTTAGCTGCATTTCGGCGAACTTGCCAATCACTATCATTTGTGAGTGCTTGAGAAAGTATTGTAATCACTTCTGCATCTTGTAAATGTTCTAAAGTTAAAGCAGCAGCACGACGTACACTTGCTTCCTCATCAAAGATTAAATTTAAAGCTTGGGGACATTTTTCTAGTTGATTGATATATCGCAGTGTCGTAACGGCTGCTTCTCTTAACTCAGGATTTTTTGATTCTAAAAAGGGCAAAATGTCGGGTAAAGATTGAATATCATGTCTCTTCCGCAAAAGTACTAAAATATTTAATTGAAGATTTATATCATTACTTTGGAGTTTATCTAGTAAAAGTAACAATTCATCTTGTGTAACTAACTCGTTTAATGCTGATGCAGCTTCAGTGCGAATATCTGTATCTGCTGAACCGAGGCTTTCAATTAAGGCAGGGATGGCAACGGGATTAGCAATTTCCCAAAGAGCAGCGATCGCTATTTTTTGGACAGCAATATTTTCATCTTTCAAAGCGATAATTAAAGCGTCTATTGTTTCTTCATCGCCTAAATGTTGTAAGGTTTTGACGGCTACTAAGCGGTCATTTACATCAGGCGATCGCAGCCTTTCTAGCCAATGTTTGAGGTCATCATTCATTATTTTTACCACAGAAGCACAGAGTTACAGAGAATCTTTAACGTAATAAAAAGGGAATTTGTACTGTAATTGCATTAGTAGGACATTCTTTTTCACAAGGTAGACAAAACCAGCACTCATCATATTTCATGTAAGCTTTGCCTGTCTCTGGATTCTTCGCCAACACATCTAAAGGACAAACCTCAATACAAGCTGTACATTTTTCTAAACATTTCGATTCATCAACGATGACAGGAACATCTATTCTTTGTGTGATTAAAGCCATACATTTATTACTCCCTAATTCAATTAATAAACTTTAAACGAAAAATTATAATCCTTCCGACGGATTAACTCCAGTAATCATTTTTTAAGTTATTTACTCTTGAGACTGTAATTTTTTATAGAATGTCGCCGACTGTTTGATATTCGTATAACCAATTTTTTCATAAAACAAGTGAGCCTCTTTACGTTTAATATTAGAACGGAGTATGACTCCTTCACAGCCAAGCATATTAGCCCACTGTTCAACTTGTTGCATTAAAAGCCTTCCAATTCCATTATGTCGATAATTTTTATCTACCACTAAACCGAAAATGATTGCTTGGGTAGGAATAATTATTAATTCTGAAATATGAGCGTGTGCCCAACCAATTACATATTCATCTTCTAAAATTGCAACATACACAATATGAGCATCGTTATTTTTAATTTTAGTAAGGCGCTGTCCTATTTGTTGATTTGTCACAGAATACTCAAGTTGTTCGCAAAGACTAGCAATTCTTTCTACATCTTTAATCTCAGCTTGTCTAATTTTAATTGTCTGACCTCTAGTCATTTGAATGGCCATAAGTTTAAATCACATTTATTCAGTTATTCAACGTTGCACGGATAAAACGATAACCCAAATCCATCTCCATTAAATTACGAACATCACCATATTTATTTACCCATTCACCACTACTTAAATCTGCTGCCAATAACTGTAATCCTTTATTTATTAAATCTTGATTGCCTAACGCAAAAAATGATATTCCAGCACGTACTTCTGGTAGAAGATATAACTCTGGTCGTCTCCAGGCTGCTGCTGCGAATAAATCAGATAAATCGTATGGTAATAAAAGGGGTATGACTTCAATATGCTTTTGAGTATTACTCTGAATTAAGTTTATCTGTTCGTTAAGTGGTAAAAATCGTAAAGCATCTTCCCACAAAAACGGGAAATAATCATAAAGCCATATTTTCTCAGCAAACCTAATATCAAAAGTTAGCAAAACTATTGTCCCGTCCATAATAATTCGTTGCATTTCTTGAAACGCTTTTTCGAGATGAGTAAAGTGATGAATTGCTAGGATACTTATAACGCCATCAACAGACTTATCTGGTAAAGGTAAATTTTCTGCATAGTTAGCAAACCACTTAACTTGTGGATGTTCTACTGCTTGTTTTTGCATTACTAAAGAAGGTTCAATAGCATTAACAAGAAATCCTTTGTTAGCTAGGGCTAGACTGTAACCACCAGTACCAGCCCCAATATCAGCAATAATGCTACCTTTGGATAAATTGAGTAAGCTAATCGGCATTTAAGCTGCAATATAACTGAAATTACCTTTGTTTTTGATTTTCCGATGCCACTTAATGGCTAACTCGCCTTGATTCAACAAGTTATCTAGCAGTGATTTTAACTCATCCAGTGATTTAAATAAACGATGAGCAATATATTCCTTACATGAATGCCAGACTAACTCGATAATG
>NZ_JACJSI010000144.1 GCF_014698065.1 Nostoc flagelliforme FACHB-838 | reverse complement strand
ACCTCAGCCAGTCTTCCAGAACGAGAAGGAGCGAAAAAAGTTCTCAACCGAGTTCACAATACAGGCAGTCAGGTAAAACGTTTAAATCTTATTTGGATGGACGGCGGATACCGTGGTGAAGAATTTATGCGTTGGGTGATGGATATGTTTCGCTGGATTGTGGAAATTGTGCTTCGACCATTGGAAAAGAAAGGTTTTGTCCATTTACCAAAGCGCTGGGTTGTTGAGCGAACTTTTGGTTGGCTTAACTGGTGTCGACGTTTAAGTAAAGATTATGAACGACTACCAGAAACCTCTGAGACTTTTATTTACATTGCGATGATCCGGATTATGGTCAGGCGACTGGCATAATTTTTAACTCGCTTCGACTTTTAAAACATCCTCTAAGAAGGTACATCATACAACAATAATAAATTGGGTAAAAAAGGCTGGTAAATCTTTACCCAATAGTCCTGATTATGATGAAATACCCGAAATTACCCAAGTAGACGAGCTAGAAACTTTTGTCGGTAAAAAAAACAAAGTTTGGTTGTGGACAGCAGTAAATAAAAATATTCCAGGTATTTTAGCTTGGGTTTTAGGCGATAGAAGCTCAGAAACTTTTAAAGTTCTCTGGCAGATTATAAGCTGTTGGCATTCTTATTTTTATGTGACAGATGGAAATCCTGTTTACCCTTGTTTTATTAGTAATGAAGACCATATTGTTAGTAAAACCATGACTAGAGTGGAAGGAGAAAATAGTCGTTTAAGGCATTATTTAGCTCGATTGCATCGTAAGACTTTTTGTTATTCTAAATCAGAGGAAATGCTTAGATATTCAATTCGATTAGTTATACATTATCTTAAGTATGGTACAGACGTGCTGCGGGCGCTATGTGCCCGCAAGCTTCAGGCGATGGCTACGCCCGCCGCAGGCATCGCATAATTCATACTTTGATTCAGCAACGCCAATAATTTTATAGCAATCTTATTTTAGTTGTGAAAAATATAGATTAGGGAACAAACCGCCTTCTCTGCGAGAGGCTTCCGCCAACGCGCAGCGTCCCCTTAGAGAAGGATGCATAGACACGGAGTGGCTTCCGACAGGGTAGCACGTCAAGGAAAGAAAGAATAAAGAGTATAATTTTCACGAATGATTTAGGACTGGTATAAATCTAAGTAATAAAATCTAAAGCTTGCTTTCGAGAAGAAAAATATAGCGGAGTTCTCCACGGCTTTTCCACTATTTAGATTTAATCTAAGTCTCAAACGATAAATTAGTGAAATTTTCCTTATATAACTTTTTCGCTACCTTAAGTAGCAGTTATTTTACTATGTACCCATTTTACGGACAAAAATCAAGTGTTAATTGAATATGAGATGCATCTTTAAAAAAGTCTTTCCTTGGGTAGTAGAGTTATTGTCTGAAAACGCACGATGGTTAGCGACAGGAGGGTAAAATGCGTCAACTCATTATCCAAGTACCACGGGGAAATGGAAAAGCTGTTATCGATATTGCCAAATCTCATAACGGCACAAATCTAGCTCGATTTGAAGCAAATGCAGAAGAACCGATTGATGTAGTGATTGTTCATGTTTCTAATGGAGAAGTTGGTAAAGTTTTGGAGAAGTTGCAAGACTTGCCCAAAGTACAAATTACGCTCATACCAACTGGTGTGATGACTCTGCAACCCCCTGCATCAGAAGCGGCGCAACAAGTTGTAGATGTGGAAGAACGCAGTCCGATTGAGATTTTTCTTTCTGGTTTGCAAAGTGTTGGCTCTTGGCCAGGTTTTCTTAGTTATGCAGCACTGGCAGGCTTTGTAGTCTGGATTGGCTTATATACTAGTACAGCTTACTTGCTAGTGGCGGCAATGCTGATAGCACCGTTTGCAGGTCCAGCAATGAATACAGCGATCGCTACTGCATGGGGTGATCGCAAACTCCTAGGACGGAGTATTTTACGATATTTTGCCGCTTTAGCAGTCACAATTGCCACCACTTGGCTACTTAGCCTGATATTACGGCAAGAAATTCCCACCAGTTTAATGGTAGAAAGCAGCCAGGTTTCAGCAGTCGCAGTACTTTTGCCATTGGCAGCCGGAGCCGCAGGGGCGCTCAACTTGGTGCAGTCAGAACGGAGTAGTTTAGTATCTGGGGCAGCAACGGGAATGTTAGTTGCCGCTTCTTTAGCTCCACCTGCGGGAATTGTGGGTATGGCAAGTGCAATTGGCAGATGGGACATGGTAATTTCGGAGCTATTCTTACTGTTTTTGCAATTATGCGGTATTAATTTTTCAGCAGCACTCTTGTTCCGAGTATTCGGGCTGTCTGCTCAAGGAACTCGCTATGGGCGTGGTAAAAAACGGGTATTCTTTTCTGCCTTGGTGATCACTGTCATCGCATTGGCAGGTTTACTAACTTGGCAGTTCTCTAACTCTCCTAATCTACAACGCTCTAGCCTTGCCCAACGTGCTAACGCCCAAGTTCAGAAAAGTGTGAAGCAAGTTGGTTTAGCAAAATTAGTCGAGTCGAATGTGCGCTTTACACAATCCAATATTGAAGGGCAAAATACCCTGCTATCTGTTGTTTATGTGCAGCGTCAACCGGGAGTTACAGCGTCTAGTGAAGAAATACGCTTACGCCTCACTCAATCAATTCAAACCCAATTATTGAAACAGGACTTAAATGTGACACCTTTAGTTGATGTCAACGTGCTAGAAACACCTGCTAGTAAACAATAAGACCATTTATGAGTAGTTCAAAGCTTTCAGAAAAACAAGCCCTAGAAAAAGAACGTAATGAAGTCTTGCAACAGTTGGAAGATTGGCTAGAAATTCCAATGCTAGTGCTGGGCTTTGTATGGCTAGCACTATTCATCATTGAGATCATCTGGGGATTAAACTCTTTACTGGAAGCCTTTAGCATCACTATTTGGATTATTTTTATATTAGATTTTCTACTTAAACTAGCGATCGCTCCTCATAAACCTGACTATATCAAAAGCAACTGGCTAACAGCTATTTCTTTGGTATTACCAGCGCTGCGTACTTTTCGGATTATACGGGTGGTACGGGTATTAAGAACAGCACGGGCTGTGCGAGGGCTACAACTGTTGCGAGTTATGACTCGTGCTAACCGAGGGATGCGGGTTTTAGGAGCAAGTATTAGCCGTCGAGGGTTTGGTTATGTTGTGGCGTTAACAATGATCCTTACTGTAGTAGGAGCAGCAGGGATGTATACATTTGAAAACGAAGTTCCTGTGGAATCAGGGCTGCACAGCTACAGTACTGCTTTTTGGTGGACAGCAATGCTAATGACAACGATGGGTTCTGACTATTCGCCCAAAACGCCCGAAGGTCGGGTGCTTTGTTTTTTCTTAGCGCTATATGCGTTTGCCGTGTTTGGCTATGTCACTGCAACTCTGGCGACGTTTTTTATTGGTCGTGATGCCGATGATGACAAAGCAGAGTTAGCTGGAGCAAAATCGATTCAAATGCTTCAGAGTGAAATCGCAGCATTGCGCGGGGAAATTCAAGAATTATTGCATCAAAATTCTGAGCGTTAACGTTAGCAAAAATTACTTAGTGAGGAAAGTTCATGAATGCAGAAATCTCGACAGCTTGGGATAAGGTTCAAAGCATGATAAATGGTTTCATAGCTTTGCTACCGAACATTCTATTAGGGTTAATAGTCTTCATCATCTTTTTGTTTATTGCTAGCAGAATTAAGGCACTCGTCAAGAGGTTAACTCGCAATCGTCGTTCTGCGCGAAATTTGGGACTAGTACTAGGAAGGTTAGCGCAAGGGCTAACAATTTTGATTGGGTTATTTATCGCCCTTTCCATTGTTATTCCTACATTTAAAGCTGGTAATTTGATACAACTTTTGGGAATTAGTGGTGTTGCAATTGGTTTTGCTTTCCGCGATATTTTGCAAAATTTCTTAGCTGGAATTTTAATTTTGCTGACTGAACCTTTTCAAATTGATGACCAAATTGTTTTTAAAGGCTTTGAAGGAACGGTCGAAAATATTGAAACACGCGCAACAACAATCAGAACTTATGATGGTAGGCGAATTGTCATTCCTAACTCGGAATTATTTACTAATTCTGTGACTGTCAACACTGCCTTTGATAACCGACGATTAGAGTATGATGTCGGCATTGGCTACGGCGACGATATGGACCGTGCCAAGCAGTTAATGCTAGATGCAATGCATAGTGTAAATGAAGTTTTAAAAGATCCGGCTCCTGATGTACTAGTAATGGAACTTGCCGAAAGCACTGTTAACATCCGTGTGCGTTGGTGGGTTCATCCACCACGACGCGCAGATAATCTTATTTCGCGGGATAAAGTGATTACTGCAATTAAGAAAACGCTCGTTGCAAACGGCATCGATTTGCCCTTCCCAACTCAACAAATTCTGTTCCACGACCAGACAGAAGAGACAGATGGAAACCGTTCCCGTCAGCGTGAAGGTTGGCCAGCAGGTAAAAGTGAAGTACCAAAGCCTCGCCGCATCAGCGATTCACTCAGGTTACTTGCTCAAGCACGCTCCTCAGAAGATAACAACGGTAAAGTAGATTCTCAAATCAACGAACAATGAGAAATGTCAAGATAAGCAAACTGTGGGATCAGCTCCACTCAAGTTACTGGTTCATACCGGCAGTTATGGCAGTACTAGCTACTGCTTTAGCTTTTACAATGCTTAATCTTGACCGCACAGGAAAGGTAAACATTGATTATTGGTGGGTTTATACAGGTGGAGCAGATGGGGCGCGATCGCTGTTAGGATCGGTTGCAGGTTCGATGATTAGCGTTGCTGCTACAGCCTTTTCAATTACAATTGTGGCGCTTCAGTTAGCTGCTTCTAATTTCGGTCCGCGGCTTCTGCGTAATTTTATGCAGGATACAGGTAACCAAATTGTACTTGGCACATTTATTAGTACATTTATTTACTGCTTGCTCGTATTGCGGACAATTCATGGAGAGGGAGATGGATACGAAAAGTATGTGCCACAACTTTCGGTTACAGTCGGCACTTTACTGGCAATTATTAGCATTGGTGTTTTAATTTATTTTATCCATCATGCTTCAACCATAATTCAGGCATCTCACATAATCCAAAATGTTAGTGAGGATTTACATTCAGCAATTGACCGACTATTCCCCAAAAAAATTGGGTATGGTGAACCAGAAGATAGTCTCGGAGTTGAAGAAATTCCCATGTCCTTTGAGAAGGAAGCTTTACCAATTCGAGCGAATGGAACTGGTTATTTACAAGCAATTGATGACGAAGAATTGATGAAAATTGCTTGTAAACATAATTCGCTAATACGCCTTAAGGTTAGACCGGGAAAATTTCTAATTCAAGGTAGCGATTTAGTCTTGGTTTTTCCTGGAAAAAAAGTAAATAAAAAACTTATCAAACAAATGAATGATGCCTTTATTTTGGGCAAAGAACGTACAGAGCAGCAGGATGTAGAATTTCCCATCAATCAGTTAGTAGAAATTGCCTTACGTGCCATCTCTCCTGCTGTGAATGACCCATTTACTGCAATTCGCTGTATTGACCGAATTAGCGCAGGGCTGTGCCACTTAGTTCAAAGAGATTTCCCTTCGCCCTATCGCTACGATAAAAATAAAAAATTGCGCTTCATTACTAAAGGAGTCGATTTTCAAGGATTGGTTAATCGTGCTTTTAACCAAATTCGGCAGTATGGAAAGTCGGATGCAGGAGTAACTATTCGTTTGTTAGAAGCTATAGCTGTAATTGCTACTTACACCAATAATTCTAAATATCAAGCAAGCCTGCGCCATCATGCTGACATGATTTTACAAGATAGCCGTGAAGGACTCTCCCAAGAACAAGACCGGAAAGATGTAGAAGAGAGTTATTATCAGGTAATTAAAAATTTAAATAATAATTACATTAATAAGAATTGGGATTAACCAGAAAAATGGCGTTTTAAGTTAATATTTTTGAGTTAGTAATTATGAAAAATCTGAATTGGAAAGGTTATCGAATTATCGCATGGATAGGACAGGCTGTACTAACAATTTTTGTCATAGCCGCAGCAGTTCAAGGTAAGTGGTCAAATGCCTTGGGGCTTGCATTATTTCTGGTTGTATCCTTTGTGTTTGTCATCCGAGATGATAAATTACCCACTTTATTTGATTTTTTGTTTGTGTTGGCTGCATTGCTCAATGCTACTGGTTGGGTATGGAATTTCTTTGGTATGCCAGGCCCCTATGACGAAATTGTTCATGCTTATACGACTTTTGCAATTACCCTAGCACTTAGTTTTTTAGTCTATGGTTCAATGTTGAATATATTTCGGAATCATACACTTTTGTATTTAGTGACAATTACTAGTTTTGGGATTGCTATTGGTGCTTTGTGGGAAGTCACAGAATGGTCTGCTGGTAAAATTCTCAATACTCAAGTAATTGAAAGCTTGGATGACACCATTATTGATTTAGTGATGGACTCTTTCGGGGCTGTATTAGCAGCTTTAATTAGTCTTTGGGCGTTGCGAAATTGGACAAGTCGTAATGCAGAGGCAAATCATTCGCAAACTGAGACATACATTTAAATTACATAAAATTTAATACTTTAGAGAACTATGAAGACATCAAAAAATAATTTTTTGCCTCGGAAACTAACAACTCATCTACTGCTACCTTTTATCAGCATAACGGCAGTATTTTTAAGTAGCTGTTCAACAGATTTCTCTGGAAAAGTTCGTCCTTCAATTCTTCCTTCTCCGACAGTTAAGGAGACACAAAATCAAAGTTCGCGCCCTCTAACACCAACTGCTGAGGACAACAATTTTGTGGTTGAAGTTGTCGAAAAAGTAGAACCAGCTGTAGTTCAAATTAATACTTCCCGAACTATCAAAAGCGCAGTACCACAGTTACCTGATACATTAAATGACCCATTCTTTCGGCGCTTTTTTGGTGACACTGTACCAACACAGCCTCAAGAACGAGTAGTGCGCGGTGTAGGCTCTGGTTTTATCATTGATCCTAATGGGCGGATTCTCACCAATGCTCACGTTGTTAACAATGCAGATACGGTGACGGTATCATTTTCTGACGGTCGTACTGTTGAGGGCAAAGTGCTAGGACAAGATCCGGTGAGCGATGTTGCAGTTGTGCAAATTCCTGGTAATAACTTACCAGCAGTGGAAATAGCAAATCCCGATTCTTTAAGACCAGGACAGTGGGTAGTTGCGATCGGTAATCCTTTAGGTTTACAACAAACAGTAACAGTAGGTGTTATTAGTGCGATCAATCGCTCCTTAAATCTTTCCAGCAGACCTAGTAGTTATATTCAAACCGACGCAGCAATTAATCCCGGAAACTCAGGCGGGCCACTCTTAAATGCTCGCGGTCAAGTCATAGGCGTTAACACTGCAATTATCCAAGGTGCTGAAGGTATCGGCTTTGCCATTCCTATAGATACAGCTCAACGAATTGCCCAGCAATTAATTGCTCAAGGCAAAGTAGAATATCCTTACTTAGGTCTTCAGATGGTGACACTAACACCCCAAGTGAAGAAAAGAGTCAAGGATTATCCAAACAGTAACGTCCGCATTGTAGCAGAGCAAGGAATTCTTATTATTCGCGTTATTCCTAATTCTCCTGCTGCCAGAATTGGATTGCGCTCAGGAGATGTTATTCTCCAAATTAACAATCAACCTGTTACTACGTTTGAAGAAGTTCAGCAAATTATTGAAAAGAATGGTTTAAATAACTTACAAATCCAAGTCCTACGCAATGCACAAAACTTACAATTCACAGTACAACCTGAACCACTGCCATTCCCAAATAATATCCAGTCATAAGTTTGTTAGGTAGGTAATACCTACTTGACTTTTCAAATTTTTTCAACAGATGATTCAGACTTGCTATTGGTCACAGATGATACTTCCTGTTCTTGATTATCTTTTTTATTTTCTTGCCAGTTGTTGAGTACATCCTCAACTAAAACTTCTTTTATCCATGTTTGAAACACAATTACTAATGGAACAGCGAGAAATACACCTAAAAATCCGAAAAAGCTGCCAAAAAATACCACTGCTACCAAAGTAACTGCTGGCAGCAGAGATGCTTGGCTTTTCATTACTAAAGGCACTATAACTAAACTTTCAACCTGCTGAATTCCAAAGTACAAAGCTATAACAGCGGCGATTTTCCAAGGTTCTTCATTTAATGCTAGCAGTGCAGGCGGAATCACACTCAAGGTTGGCCCAACATTTGGGATAAATTCTAATAATCCTGCCAAAATAGCATTAACTCAAAATGTAAATAGATGTAACAAGAGCGAGAAACCCGATTAATTGTCCGAATCGCACAAGCAGCCCCCAGTTTTTGTTATTTACAGCTCTTTTTCTGAGTTTAATTACTTCAAAATAGCTGTATCACTATATTTAAAAAGCCACTAAAAGACTGATTTTTTAAGACCAACTATATATCTATCGTGCGACAGAATTTAGGTGTTTTATAAGAGACTAATCTGAAAAAAGCAACCCTTGAAGGCTGTACTCATAAAAATGCAAAAACCACGCCCCAGTAATATATTGATACGTGCCTTCGTATTGATTTTTGTCAGTTTAGCTATCTTCGTGATTGGCTCAATATTCTTTAACTTGAGCAAACAATTTCAAGAAAGCCCTGAAAGTATTAAAGAGCCTGAACAGGGATTATTGAAGTAATACAGTAGGAACCTCACCAGCTAAGACTTATCTAAGTAGTAGGTTAGGAAATTTGCATTATGTATAAACCAATTAAGTTCATTTGTTGGGTAATGATAGGCATTCTATTTTTTTCGATGTCCGGCTTGCCTAGCTTGGCTAGAGATGTAAATGTACCCAAATTCCCGCTTTCAGAACCTCAACAGCAGCAACCAACTGAACCAAAGCAGCCTGTAATAACATCTCCTACTGCACCGGGATTAAGTAATCCCCAGGAATTTGAAGGCTTTGTAGACAAAATCATCAATGAAGAAATATCAAAGTCTCATGTTCCTGGCGCAGCCATTTCTGTGGTTAAAGATGGGAAACTATTTTTTGCTAAGGGCTATGGTTACGCGAACGTAGAAAAAAATATACCAGTTGTCATAGATAAAACTTTGTTTCGCGTAGCTTCCCTTTCCAAGTTATTTACAGCTACAGCAGCAATGCAATTGTACGAGCGGGGAAAGCTTGATTTGGATGCTGATATTAATAAATATCTCACTAGTTTCCAGTTAGAAAATCCATTTCCTGAACCAGCTAAAGTTGCCCAGTTGATGACACACACTGACGGTACGACGAAGCGGCGAATTGGTTTGGCAGCTCGTACCGCAGCACAAATGAAGCCATTGGGAGATTATCTAAGTAAGTATATGCCACCTGTTGTCTGGCAGCCCGGTAAACTCTACAGCTACTCCAGCCATAGCACAGCTTTGTTGGGATATTTGGTAGAAAAAGTTTCCGGTATTCCCTTTGTTGAATACATTGATAAAAACATTTTGCAGCCGTTGCAGATGGGTCGGAGTACATTTCTCCAGCCACCCCCACAGCCTTTAGCTGATGATTTGGCTGTGGGTTATCAGTATCAAAATGGTCAGTTCAAAGCTGTGCCATATCTATATTTAAATATCGCTCCAGCTGCGTCTATGAGTACGACAGCTACAGATATGGCTAATTTTATGATTGCCCATCTACAATACGGTCGCTACGAAAACTCCCGCATTTTGGAAGAAGATACTGTGCAGTTGATGCATAAGCAGCATTTCACCCATCATCCCAAATTGCCAGGTACTGGCTACAGTTTTCGTGAGCGTTTGGAAAACAATATTCGCGTGATTGGACATTTGGGAAGTTTGCGGGGTTATTTTAGCTCCCTGACTTTAATGCCTGAGCAAAATATTGGCATTTTTATTGCCACTAATAGCTTTAGTGGGGTGGCTGGCAAATTCCTAACTCAGTTTCTAGACCGCTATTTTCCTGTTGCCAATAAACTTACACCTGTTAAACCTATTGCTCTTACCGAGGAGCAACTTAATCGCTTGACTGGTACTTACCGTGATTTAGAGTATCCCCGCGACACCTTTGCTAAGGTAACCGCACCGTTTAAACATATTAATATCAAAAAAGGCGAAAACGGTACTTTGACGATTAGTACCCCTAGTTTGTTCTTCTTGGGAAGTGTTCCAAAGCACACATTAGTTCCTGTGGAACCACTGTTATTTAATAGAGTTGAAGATGATGCGTTTACTGCTTTTGGGGAAGACAGCAGGGGAAATATTGCATTTGTTTTCAATCCATTATGGTCTAAGATTGGAGCTTATGAGCGGATACCGTGGTATGGAACTATATGGGTACAGCTAGGAATTGTTGGCTTTTGTGCAATTGTTTTTCTGTCAGCCTCTATTGTTGGTTTGATAGTTCCTTTAATACGTCGCTTAAGAGGGAAGTCTTTTATAGTTGAGCAAAAGTTTAGCAGTGCTTGGGTAGTAGCTGGTATGGTTGGTACTCTCAATTTATTGTTTTTGATTGGCTTGCCTTTGTCTCTGTGGCTTATAGGTGTATGGAAACTTGTGTATGGTGTACCTGGCATTGTAGTAGCATTACTTTGCCTACCATTGATAACTACCGTTCTAGCACTTGTATTAGCTGTGTTTACTGGATTAGCTTGGGTAAATCATACCTGGTCTTTTATTAAGCGATTACATTACTCTTTGATTACTCTCGCTGGATTGATTTTTATTCCCTTGTTAGCTTACTGGAATTTATTAGGGTTTCAATTTTAAGTACACCCGTAGGGGCACGGCACGGTATGCCGTGTCCCTACACCTCGCTATATAAAAGAGTTGTCGGGAAATAAGAGAGGATAAACAGCAGTGTTAGGGAAGGATGATGCTGAATATTGAAGGTGCGCTGAAGCAAGATCGACTGTTGCGGGCATTAACTGGATTGAACCGGAAAGCATTTGATGCTCTATTGCCCAGCTTTAGCAGCATATACTTTGAGACTCAACAGACCAAGCCTCGTCAACGTGCCTTGGGCGGAGGACGCAAAGCTCGGTTGCTGACAACTCAAGACAAATTGTTTTTCATCCTTTTTTATTTCAAATGTTACCCGACTTTCGATGTGGCAGGACTGTTATTTGATATGCATTGCTCCCAAGCGCATGAGTGGATGCATCGATTGCAGCCAATATTAGAAGCGGTTTTGGGTCAGAAGATGGCACTACCGGAGCGCCATCTCGAAAGCATTGAAGCATTTTTATCACGGTTTCCCGGAGTCCAACGGGTAATGATTGATGGCACAGAGCGCCCAATTGCCCGCCCTCAAGATGCTGAACAACAAAAACAGAACTACTCCGGCAAAAAGAAACGTCATACCCGAAAACATCTAGCGGCGGTTGATGAAACCAAACGCATCTTGATCTTAAGCTTGGCGCGAGAAGGCAAATTACACACAAACGCTTTCATGACGAAGATGACATTGCAGGCAGTATACAGGCGTAAAATTCCGATTGAGGTAAACTCTGGTTTTCAGGGCATACAAAAGCAGTATGACAATCTACGTCTCCCGCACAAAAAGCCCAAAGGCGGTGAGTTAAGTGACCTTCAAAAAGCCCAGAATCGTCAATTGAGCCAATCCCGTGTAGTTTGTGAAAATGCTTTTTCTGGCGTGAAGCGATACAACGCTGTCAGTGTCATTTATCGCAATCGGATTGAAAACTTTGACGATCGCTTGATGCTGACCGCCGCAGGATTATGGAACTTCTACTTGATGGCTGCTTAATAAATCCCAATTGCAGACCACCATTATCTCACTCATCTTTTATTTCCCGACAACTCTAAGGATTACCTCTGCTGTTTTCCGTAGAGTTTAGCCAAGGGTACAGCAGTGCAACCGTGCAAAAATTTTTTTAAGTTGATGATTCCCTCATTCATGCAACAAAGCCGCGCAAAATCAATACTAAATATTAGATTCTAAATTCTAATTATCCTGCAACTCTTCAATTTCTAGTAAGCTCACAATTACTCCAGCAATGGGTATAGAAAGAAATACTCCTAATAAACCAGCTATTTGTGTCCCAACTAAAAGAGCAAAAAATACCACTAGGGGATTTAAGTGAACTGTACTTTGCATTATACGAGGCGCTATGAAATTATCTTGAATTTGTTGCAAAACTATGCAAGAAGTTAATACTTTTATGCTAACAAACCAACTACTTTGTATCAAGATAATTAAAGAAACTAAGCTAATTCCTAGTGTAGCTCCGATACCGGGTACCAGGTCCAAAACTCCCACAGTTATAGCTAGCAAAAACGGGAATGGGACATGAAAAACTGCGAAAACTAAAAAAGTGGCAATACTAAGAATTAATGAGATTAGTAATTGACCTCGTAAAAAACCGATGAAGTTTTTCTGGATAGCTGTTGCAAAACGATCGCGTTGATTAAGAGGAATTATCTTAAGAATAAGTTCCCAGACTTTTTCTCCATCAGTCAGTAGAAAAAAGGCAACTACAATAATAATGATAAATCCGAGATAACTTTCTAATAGATTGGGCAAAAATCCTAAAATCATGTTCATGGCAGACACAAACCAGTTGCGAATTTGTGTTTCTATTGCCTCTAAATTTATTGGAATATTTCGAGTAGATAATGCACTTTGTAATTGATTAATGGGATTGTTCACAGAACTAACAATTTGTAATAACAAACCTACTAATTGTTGTATTTGTGTAATCAATATATTACCAACAAATAAAAATAGAAGAATGATTGTTAAGAGACTGATGGTTATGACTGTACCCAAGGCAAAACCTCGCCTCAGGAAGCGTTCCAGGTAGCGTATAGGATAGTTAAGAATGACTGCTAAAATTGTCGCAAAGGTAAATATAAAAACTACATCTTTGAAATACCAAAAAACTTTTACTAATACCCAACCACAAGCAGCAAACAGTAAGAAACGAACTAGTGTACTAGTACTAAATTTACTCCAGAAAGTTTTTTTAGTTGGCTGTTGTTGAGGGTTATTCATATATTTGTTTATTTTTCTTGACTAAAGCTATGTTTTTAACTAGTTACCTTCGTTTGACACAGTTCAATATACGAGTGATTATTTGTGACTTTTTAGCAGTTTTGCTCACACAATCATCAGCGCCGATTGCAAATATTTGCTCAACAATATCTGCTGATAGATTATCAACCAGAAACAGTACTGGTAAAAATTTCCAGTACGGATCGTTACGTACTACCTGACAAAGCTCAATGCCATTAACATGAGGCATTTCCACATCTAAAATTAGCAAATCTGGAGAAAATTCTGCCAGAATATCCCAGAAGTAGCGTGGATCTTCAAGAATTTTTAGAGTAAGTCCTAAAGCTTCTAAAGATTGTTGTATAACAGTTAATGTCTGTGGGTCATCGTCTACAACCATGATTCTCGCTTTATTAATACGAGTTTGCTGTAAAACTTGGGCCACTGACTCCAAAATTTCGTTAGGAGGCATGGATTTTTGCAAAAAAGCACGTCCGCCAGCTCGTGCAACCTCTAGGCGTAGACGAAGCCCGCCGTAGGCATCGCTAAAATTATTTCGATTTGTAAAAACTAACACAGGTATTTGGAGTGTTCCCTGGGATAATTCTGTTATTAATTTCAAGCTATCTTTCTCAATATCAAGATCAAGTAGCACTATATCGGGATTTAAAGATGAGATTATACTTCTGGCGGTAGTGAGATTAGTAGCAATTTGAACCTGTATTTCATGATTCTGGGCCTCCTTTATCAATCCCTCAACTACTTGCTGCTCATTGCTAATTACTAATAGTAGATTTTGGGTTTGCTCAACTGGGGTTTTTTCTAAATCTCGTTGCAACTCCATCAAGAGCTTATCTAAATAAAAACATTTAGCTTGGCTAATAAATTTTTGAGTTTGAAATAAATCTTCTATCTCATTGGCTAATAACGAGCCTTTTGGAAAGCCAAAGCTACCCAAGGAACCAGCTAGCTTGTGAGCTTCTTGCTCTGCTTTTTGCCGCAATTGAGCGTCAAGCGTACCTTTTCTTAAAGCATCAGCTGCTAGTTTCAATTCTGCAATGCGCGAACCAACCTTAGCTTTGAAATTTTCCCGCTCTTGAGCAATGGCTGTTAGTAGAATTTGCTGCTGCTTTAAATCTATTTCCGGCTCAGGTTTCGGGCAACTTTGCTCATGATCTAGAGCTTTTAAACGATAACCCATTCCATAGATAGTTTCTATAAAATCATAGTTAGCACCTGCTACTTTTAGCTTTTGCCGTAAACTTTTGATATGAGATTTAATCGTATTTTCTTCAGGTGGATCTTTTTCAGCGCTCCAAAGTTGATCTACAATGGCACTCCGGCTAAAAATGCGCTGGTTGTTGCGTAAAAAAAGGTCTAAAAGACTAAATTCTTTTGCTGTTAAATTTAGAGAAATGTCTGCATAAGTCACTTCACAAGTACTAGGATCAAGACGCAAGGCTCCCCATTCCAAAACTGGAGGTAAAGAAGTATTTCCCCGACGTAATAAAGCACGAATACGAGCTGATAACTCTTGAAAATCAAATGGTTTGACTACATAATCATCTGCTCCGGCATCTAAACCGATAACTTTATCAGTTTTAGTCTCTTTTGCTGTTAAAAGAAGAATCAGCATTTGATAACCTGACTGGCGTAATTGCCGACAAAGACTTATGCCATCTAGCTTTGGCAAAACAATATCTAATAAAATCAGGTCATAGTTACAGACATTAACCAATTCCCAACCGGCTTCACCATCAGCAGCAATATCAACTACATAATTTTGTTTGGTAAGATATCTTGCTACAGCTTGAGCAAGCAAATCATCGTCCTCAACCAACAGAATTCTCATGAAAATGTTTGCTTGTAGAAGTAACCCTGAGCGCTGTAATCAAATTTACATAACTTAGGTTATGCCCTTTTCAGTTTTTTATGACATCTATCAAAGGCAAGGTTTGAGCAACAGATTCGCCCCGTCTAACCTATTTTGACAAAACTTTGTACTTAGGGCTGTTACAAGTCAGGACAGAAAAAACCTGGTAGTAATGTAGCATTAACAGAACGATACTGATACAGGCTAGAGCGAAAAGATGACGAACTTGTGATGATTGAGCAATCATTCACTCCAAAAGTTAAATAGACCGAATTAATTACACAATGTCATTGCGATCGCTCGCAATGACTATAAATATTTTTGTTCATCTAGTTAGGAATACCTACGGTATGATTACGCCGAACATCATTTGGCTAACAGCCGCCAATACTTTTCGGTTAAGCCCAAAAACAGGTAGATTGAGAGTTGTACTTGAAAACGCATCCAGCTAATGCAACTTAAGGAATTTTCGTTGGTATCACTTTTAGTGGAATCGGG
>NZ_JACJSI010000143.1 GCF_014698065.1 Nostoc flagelliforme FACHB-838 | reverse complement strand
TAGCCGCAACTTCAACAAAACGTCAGCGAATTTATCGTACTTTACTAAAAGTTATTGCCCACAAGCCTGTCAGCGATCGCCCCGGTAGAAGTGAACCACGAGTTCGTAAACGTTGCCCGAAAGCTTACCCTTTAATGACGAAACCTCGGCACGAATTACGAAACCAATTGCAAACTGCTTAACCCGCAAGTGTTTCGGCTTTTCTTAGTGCCATTCGGGCAAAGGGGAAGGGAATGAAGAAATTTACCTTTAACTTTTCCCCTTTAACCTTTTCCCAGGCGAAGCCCAAGACTACGCTGTTACTAACTCCGCTTTTTCCAGCAGCCGTTGCAATCTATCGCCAGTTAGCTGTTCTAACGGTTGGTCTAAAATATATTCATCAAAAATGGATTTATCATCAGTAGACACGTCCACCATCGATAATGAGCGCACTGCATCATAGACCGAGTTAGAATACTGCTGCTGACCTGAATAACGCCTTTTCACCCACCAGTTACCGTCAGTGCATCCGACTTGCCCCAGTTTCACGCCGTTGTTGTTGTAAATGCCATCATCGAGAATTTCAAACCCATAACTCTGGCACTCGTTGAAGATATGCGCCATGATGTGGTTTTCTGTAGTGCAGGGTGTTGCAAGTTGTTCTTGCACAGGTAATGTACCGTCTTTGTAGTGAGTGCAGATGAAGCGATCGCAACGCATCAGAGTGTTGGCACGAAATATTTCTTTGTCATTGACTATTACTACCCAGCGTTGGGTTAGGTGGTTGTCGTCATGGGTGATGCTGGCTACCAGTTTGTCATCAGCGTAATATTCGTAATCAGAAAACGAGATTTCGACTATTGTGAGGAGTTCGGGAGCTACAACTTGGGCTTGGTCAGCGATGTAGTTGTCGAGTTCGGCTTGGGCGAGGGCTTGGTTGTCGGGGGCAGCGAGGGTGACTTTCTGAATCTTGCTTGCCTGATAGTTAACAATGGCGGAAATCCAGGTATCCTTACAGCGTTTGTCGCTTACTTCGGCTGTACAAGCGATTTCGCTGTAGATTTGCTTGAGTCGGGCAATCGATTTCAGTTGCAGCTGTTGATAAGTGTAAACGGCGTGAGTCATAATTGGAAGGCTCTTTAAATTTAGGGCAAAAGAAGCGCTTCAGATTCGCAGTCAGGGGCGCTTCTCTTATGTATCTATTATCCGCTAGTTAACTGCGCTTGTCAACTGTGGTAACTAGCTGATATTCTATTGGTATTACTATTTGTTATGGATATGAAGGGGTTAAGAGAAAAAGCAGGGTTAAGAACAGTAGATGTGGCATCAAGGTTAGGAATTGCTGAGTCAACTGTCCGTAACTGGGATATTGGGCGGCACACTCCCAGGCTGCCAATTGAAGACATACCCAAATTTTTGGAAGTTTACCAATGCACTCTTGAAGAAGTTATTGAGGCTGCAAAGGAAAGCAAAAGGAAATTTGACGCTTCCCATAGCTAATGAGACTTGAACCATTTGGCACTCATAATTAAGCATAAATACTCTATAAAGCAGACACATTGTTTTCAAATTGTCGATAAAAAGCTATATATCCCTAACCTAGAAAACGCTTCGTAAATTAAATCAGTGCTAGGGGTTGACCTTGATGTAAATCTGAAAATAGTGAGAAGTAGGAAGCGAAGCCATGCAAAAGCCATTCTCTAAACGCAACAAACCTACTTCCACTGTTTCTGCTGGCTCAGAACCACCAGTTAGCAAAACACAGCAAGATATCTCTTCCCAGAATAATCAGGATGTAGTAATTCTGGACGTTCCTGCTGTTGAAGTTCCAGAATTAACTGAGCAGGAGATTCGCGATCGCCTACTCCTGGAGAGGAAAGTGGAACGGGCGTTTTTTGAGGCAGGTAAGGCACTCTCCGAATTGCGTGATCGCAGACTGTACCGTTCCACGCACCGCACATTTGAAGAGTATTGCCGCGATCGCTTTGGTCACAGCCGCCAAAAATCAAATTACTTGATTGCCGCAGCCGATGTGTATGAAAATTTGACAACAATTTGTTGTCAAAATTCTGGGATTGATGATTTGACAACAAATAGTTCCCAAATCCTGCCGACTAGCGAAGGACAAGTTCGCCCCATGACTAAGTTAGAACCGCAGGAACAGTGGAAAGTGTGGCAAACTGCGGTTGAAGTTGCAGGCGGTAAAGTACCATCAGGCCGTGTTGTCAAAGACGTGATAGAGCAGATAATGGAACGCACTAAAGTACCCAACACCTACCAAATTGGTGAAATCTGTCAAATTCTCGCAAAGGACAACCCCGAATTGAGAGGTAAAAGTGGCTGCTGGGGCATCGTTAGCCAAGTAAATGATTTCAGTTGCACTGTGAGAATCTGGGATGGGGAATATACGGTTGGCTTGCAGCACCTGAAGTCCTTCAACTACTTGCCTGCCCAGTGTGAGCAGATGCGGGTGATTTGCGATCGCATCAGTAGATTACGGGAAAACGAGAACTTGGAAGAAGCTGTCCGTGCTATGTTGGAGTACCTGGGGGAGTTGAAGCGGCCGTATTTGACTGTGGTGGAAGAGAAGTTGTTGACGCTTCTGGAGTCGGAGTATGAAAGAATACCCTGAACAATTTTGGCAAATTGGCATCCAATGGCTTTGGGTTGCAGTTTCAATGGAGATATCACCACAACGGGACATTCAAGAAGTTGTACGAGGGATAGGGCAAAACTTTCCGCAACTGGTGTCCCATGCTACGCCAGTTGTAAGCGTGAGTCCTGTAGAATAGCTCTACATAATTGATACAGCGCTCGTAAGTGAACGCTATCACCCTGCAACTGGCTAGAAATGAACAAAACCAAATAGAACCTCAAAAATGAAAAATGTAGATAGCTGGATTGCTGTATAGTTTGGGTTATGCCAGATTATCCTCTCAAGAGTTGCTCTATGATCACTCTGCCTGGTATTGCTATCCAAAACAAAATATACGAAAGTGACAATTCTCTAGTGTACCGGGGCATCAGAGACGATGGAGTAAGAATCGTCGTAAAAATGCTAAAGCTTAATTATCCCTCTCCCCAAGAACTAACCCGGTACAGACAGGAATATAAAATTACCCGTTCCCTGAATCTGGAAGGAGTTATCAAGGCATACAGCCAGCAGGACTATCAACGGACTCTGGTGATTATCTTAGAAGATTTTGGGGGAGAGTCCTTAGAGCAATGGATGTACAAGCGCCCAGATATCTTTTGCCCCATGCCTTTATCCACTTTTCTAAGTCTTGCGATCGCTGTTTGCGACATTCTGGGCAGAATCCATGCAGCCAATGTCATTCATAAGGATATCAACCCTGGAAACATAGTCTTTAATCTGGATACTGGCGTTGTCAAAATCATTGACTTTGGGATTGCCACCCAATTTAACCGCACGAATCCGACTTTTAAAAGTCCTCATGTGTTAGAAGGAACATTTGGATATTTATCTCCAGAGCAAACCGGGCGGATGAACCGTTTGCTCGATTACCGCACCGATTTTTACTCTCTTGGTGTAACGTTCTACGAACTGCTAACCGGACATCTGCCGTTTGAAACAACGGATATTCTGGAACTAGTCCATTGTCATATTGCTAAAGTGCCCGTTCCACCTCACGAACTGAATCCAGCGATCCCTAAACCTTTTTCAGATATCGTTTTGAAATTGATGGCGAAAAACGCAGAGGATCGCTATCAGAGTGCCTGGGGCATTAAAGCAGATTTAGAAATTGGTCTTCACCAGTTCGCACAAACTGATAAAATCGATGGTATTCAACTCGGTCTTCAAGACGTTTCGGATCGGTTTCAAATTCCCCAAAAATTGTATGGACGCGAAGCAGAGATTGAAGCATTATTAGCAGCGTTTGACAGAGTAGCACAAACGCAAAATGAAGAATTGAGAGTGAAAAATCAAGAAAATTCTCAATTCCTTGTTGAGATGATGTTGGTATCTGGCTATGCTGGGGTAGGCAAATCAGCTCTAGTACAAGAACTCTACAAGCCCATCACTGCAAAACGCGGCTATTTTATCTCTGGTAAGTTTGACCAATTTGGGCGTAATATTCCCTACAGCGCGATCGCCCATGCCCTGCAAAAATTGGTGCAGCAACTGCTGGGTGAACCAGACGAGCAAGTGCAACAATGGCGATCGCGCTTGCTAACGGCTTTGGGAACCAACGGACAAATTATCATTGATATCATCCCGGAAGTTGAATTAATTATCGGTAAGCAGCCGCCTGTATCAGAAGTTGGAGCAACTGAAACTCAAAATCGCTTTCATCGCATCTTTGGGCAGTTTGTGCGGGTGTTTTGTTCAAAGTCACATCCCCTTACGATCTTCTTAGATGATTTGCAGTGGATAGACTCGGCAACGATTAAATTAATTGAGCTGTTGCTGTTGGATGAGCAAACGGAATCCTTATTTTTAATTGGAGCCTATCGAGATAATGAGGTAAATCCAACGCATCCACTGGTATTAACCTTGGAGAGACTGCGAAAACAAGGAGCAGTCCTTCAGGAGATTATCTTGGCACCCTTAACGCTCTTGCCGTTGAGTCAGTTGATTGCCCAAACGCTGCATCGAAATGTAGACAGCGTTTGTTCCTTAGCAGAGTTAGTGTTGCATAAAACCGAGGGCAATCCTTTCTTTGTCAACGAATTTTTGAAGACGCTGTATAGCGAAAATCTGTTGACCTTTCACCCCCCTTACTCCCCCACCCCCCTTTCATCCCACGGCAGTCGCCACAACGGAGGGAACCTCCGTAAGGCGCTGGCTCCCCTTGGGAAGGAGGGAGAGAGGAGGGTACAAGGGGGGTGGCAGTGGAACATTGCTCAGATTCAAGCTCAAAATATCACTGATAATGTTGTGGAGTTGATGCTCTTGAAGTTGAAGAAACTGCCAGAGAACACACAGCAAATTCTCCGGTTAGCGGCTTGTATCGGTGCTGAATTTAATTTAGATACGTTAGCAATCGTTAGTGAGCAATCCGATAAAGCGGTTTCTGTAGATTTGTTGGCAGCTATCCAAGCTGGATTAATTCAACCCCTATCTGAATTAGATGAAAACTTGTTAGTTCAAAAATATAGGTTTTTGCACGATCGCGTACAGCAAGCAGCTTATGCCTTAATCGATGAGTCACACAAACAAGTTGTTCATCTCCAAATCGGTCGCAATCTCTTAGAGGAAACCTCACTAGAGCGACTAACAAACAGGCTGTTTGAAATTGTAGATCATTTAAATCATGGAATTGAGCTAGTCATAGATCAACAAGAACGAAACGAAATTGCCAGATTAAATTTAATGGCAGGTCAGAAAGCAAAAGGAGCGATCGCGTATACTACGGCAAAAAACTATTTAGCTACAGCAAGAAAATGGCTAGGAGCGTCTAGCTGGCAAACAGATTATGATTTGGCATTAAATTTACATTTAGAAATAACAGAAGTCGCTTACTTGTGTGGTGATTTTGAGCAGGTAGAATCCTGGGCGGCGAGCGTTCTACAATCAGCTCAAACAATTCTTGATACCGTAAAAATTTATGACATTAAAATCCAAACTTACATCGCGCAGAACCATCTCTTAAAAGCGATCAATACGGCATTGCAGGTTTTACAGCAACTGGGAATCAGGTTTTGCGAACAGCCAAGTCAGTTGGATATTCAGCTTGAACTAGACGCAATCACATCACTTTTTGGTTCAAAACCGATTGAAGACTTGATCCATTTGCCCCAAATGGCCGAACCAGACAAGTTGGCAGCAATGCAAATCCTATCCAGTGTGACGATTGCTGCCTATATCGCGGTTCCTGATCTGATGCCCCTACTTGTGTCTAAACAGGTCAACTTGTCAATCGAGTATGGCAATGCGTTTATATCTCCCTTTGCCTATGCTAACTTTGGGTTAATTCTTTGTGGGATAGTCGGAAATATTGAGTCTGGCTACCAGTTTGGGCAGCTTGCATTAAGACTGTTACCCCATCTGAACATCCATTCGCTTAAAGCTAGAACATCGTTCATGGTTTCTAACTTCATCAGTCACTGGAAAGAGCATGTTCGGGAGATATCGAAGCCATTCCTGGAGGTCTATCAAAGTGGTCTGGAAACTGGAGATTTAGAGTTTGCTGCCTATGGTGCTTTCACTTACTGTCTCCAATTCTTTATCGTTGGCAAGGAACTTATAGAGGTTGAACGTGAGATGGCAAGGCACTGTGAAGCAATCCGTCAAATTAAACAGACGACATCACTCACCTGGAATCAAATCTATCAACAATCTGTCTTAAATTTGATGGGACTCTCAGCCAATCCATCCCATCTCATTGGAGAAGCCTACAATGAGGAGAATAGTCTGCCACGCCATGAAATAGCAAACGATGGAACCGCAATCTTTCATGTCTATTTCAATAAACTTTTCCTGTGCTATCTATTTTCTAAGTATGCTCAGGCATCTGAGAACGCAGCCATAGCGGAACGTTATGCGATCAACGTCATTTCAACACCCCTTATTCCTGTGTACCACTTCTATAGCGCTTTGGCAAAACTTGCAACATACACCGGGAGCAACGCTCAAGAGCAAGAAGAAATCCTTAAAAACGTTGCCCTTAGCCAGGATAAAATGAAGCAATGGGCACATTATGCGCCAATGAATTGTTTGCATAAATATCATTTGGTGCAAGCAGAGATAGCACGAGTTTTGGGGCAGTTACTTGAGGCAGAGGAGTTTTATGAACAAGCAATTACTGGTGCTAGAGACAACAAGTATCTTCAAGAAGAAGCCTTAGCATACGAGTTGGCTGCTAAGTTCTACCTGTCTCGTGGCAGAGAAAAGTTTGCCCAAACTTATATAAAAGAAGCACATTACTGCTATGAACGATGGGGTGCAGTTGCAAAAGCCAACGATTTGGAAATTCACTATCCCCAGCTATTTACTCAATCGTCGAGCATGGCTCACACGCCAATCCACGAAACTTCTGTCACTACCTCCAGTCACTCACCCATCGCTTTCGACTTAACGGCGGTGATGAAAGCTTCCCTTGCAATTTCGAGTGAAATTGAACTGGATAAGTTACTCAGTTCCTTGATGAAGATATTAATCGAAAATGCTGGCGCACAAACAGGTTTTCTAATTTTAGAAAACTCAGGAAAATGGGTGATTGAAGCGTCTGGTGAACTCAAGGAAGGTGAGAATACTTATGCTACACAATTACTGCAATCTATCCCAACTGCAAATCATCTACCTGAATCAATTATTAATTATGTGATTCGTACTCATGAATGTGTCATTTTAAATGATGCTACTCGTGAAGGTAATTTTATTCATGAGCCATATATTCAACACAATCAAATTAAATCAATCTTATGCTTGCCTCTGCTCAATCAAGGTAAACTAGTGGGCGTGTTGTATTTAGAAAACAAGTTGGCGACTGGAGCTTTTACACCACAGAGATCGCAGGTCTTGAATTTGTTATCATCCCAAGCAGCAATCGCCATTGAAAATGCCAGGCTCTACTCTAAGCTACGCGCTAGCGAAAGTAGAATGAAACAGTTTCTAGAAGCTGTCCCGGTAGGAATTGGAGTACTGGATGCGGGTGGTCGCATTTATTACGTCAATCAACGGGGAATTCAACTAATGGGTAAAGGGATTGATCCTTCTGTGACACCGGAGCAAATCCCAGAAGTTTATCAATTTTACCTGGCGGGAACAGTTCAAAACTACCCAACTGAGAAACTACCAGCTATTCGGGCATTGAGTGGTGAATGCACCACAGTTGACGATCTGGAAATTCACCAAAACAATACAATAGTTCCAGTTGAGGTTTGGGGCACTCCAGTCTTTGATGAACAAGGCAATGTAGCTTATGCGATCGCAGCCTTTCAAGATATCACTGAGCGTAAACAAGCAGAAAAACTGCTAGTTGATTACCACCAAACGTTGGAGCAACAAGTAACTGAGCGGACTTTGCTCCTTTCTCAGGAGATTGAAGAGCGTCAGCGAATTGAAAACGCCCTGCGCCAAAGTGAAGAGCAACGCAGGCTGACGATGGACTTCACCCATATTGGCACTTGGAACTGGAATATCGTTGAGAATACAGCAGATTGGGACGATAACCACGCTCGATTGCTGGGGTTAGCACCCGGTGAAGTTGAGAGCAGCTATCAGGCATGGCGCGAACGGGTTCACCCAGAAGATATTTATCGGGTCGAGCAAGCTGTTACAGCAGCTCTTGCAACTCATACCGATTTTGAGGCGGAATATCGAGTCATCTACCCGAATGGTAATATTCACTGGTTAGTTGGCAGAGGTCGAGGCATTTATAACGCAGTCGGACAGCCTGTGCGAATGTTGGGTGTGATTCTTGATATTAGCGAACAGCGAAACGCAGCACTGCGTGAACGCAAACGTGCCGAAGAAGCCTTAATTCTGGAAGAACGCAATCGCATGGCGCGAGAAATTCACGATACACTAGCGCAGTCATTCACGGGTGTTATCATTCACGCTAGAACTGCTGCGAATAAGATAACAGTAGACCCCGAAAAAGCTCAGGCTCACCTAGCCCAAGTCCAGAACTTAGCCCAAACTGGACTCTCAGAAGCACGCCGCTCTGTAGAGGCACTACGCCGTCCCTACTTGTTAGAAAATAGTGATTTACTCAGCGCTTTCAAACATCTGACAAGTCAGCTAGAATCATCCACTGGTATAACAATTATCTGTGAAGCGATCGGCATCCTCTATCCGCTACCCTCTGAAGTGGAGAATAATCTGCTGAGGATTGGACAGGAAGCATTGACTAATGCTCTCAAGTATGCACAAGCAACTGAAATTCGTGTTGAACTAATCTACCAGTCCACGCAGTGCATATTACGAATTAAGGACGATGGACAGGGATTTGCAATTGATCGTTCTGCTAGTCACAATGGCTTTGGTTTATTAGGGATGGCAGAACGTGCCGAACTCATTGGAGGACAGATCCAGATCCACAGCGTTCCCGGACAAGGGACAGAAATCGCAGTGTCCGTGAATCAACAGGAAAAACCATCATGAGTCAACTTAATGCCATTCGTGTTCTGGTTGTAGATGATCACCCCGTTGTACGTCAGGGTTTGGTGGCAATGCTGGAAGAAGCACATTCCACCCCGCGTCGGTGCCAAACTTTTAGAGCGCATGGCAAGTCCAGAATTGAGCGATCGCGAGTTAGAGGTGCTTCAACTCATTACAACGGGCAAGAGTACCCAAGCCATTAGCAAAGCTTTATATATTACTGAACGCACTGTCAATTTTCATATCAATCATATTTTAAGTAAGCTGGGTGTGGAGGATCGCACTCAGGCTGTAATCGTTGCATTAAGGCGTGGCATTGTTAACTTGTAGCGTCATACCTGTCAAATTTGTCAGTTTATTAGCTGTCAAATTTGTCAGATGATCAACTGAAGTTTTTCTCAGCGACAAAATCGAGTCAACCCTCTAAATTGAGATTATGCAACAGATAACAGAGCCAAATCAATCTATCCAATTTTGACAAAGGTTTCATAGGAATCATCTGTCTTTACCTGCTGCACTCCTTTTCTTAGAGGTGCTTTCATGAGTCTTGGTGATTATAATCGGTTGCTTGTGCCGATTTCAGAACAAGATCATATTCAGGGATTGGTGAGTGCTTCAGTGACACTCGTCCAATATGGTGACTACCAGTGTCCTACTTGTAGCGAAACTCACCAATTAATTAAAGCAATCCAGCAACAGGTTAATGACTTGTGTTTTGTATTTCGCCACTTTCCACAGCCGCAAATACATCCTTCTGCTCAACGTGCAGCTGAAGCAGCCCAAGCGGCAGCCAGCCAAGGTCAATTTTGGCAGATGCACGACATTTTATTCACCCATCAACAAGCGTTAGGAAACGGCGATCTTGTGGAGTATGCCAATAATCTAGGACTCGATATTCCCCAATTTCTGCAAGATATATCCTCTCAAGTACACATAGCGCGTATTAATCAAGATATAGAAAGTGGATTACACAGTGGAGTAACGGCTGCGCCAGCTTTGTTTATTAATGGAATTCGATATACCAGTCACTGGAACATTAAGCAGTTGATGGCAGCTATTGTCACTGCAAGGCATTAATGTTCCTGGTCTTTAATCCTAACTAAACAAGAGAAAGTAAGCAGCTATGCAAAGAAAAACTAGTTTTGAAAGTAAAGGTCTAAGGTGTTCCGTCACCTTTTACACTCCGGATCAAATCGCATCGGGCGATGCCTGCGGCGGGCTACGCCTACGCCTTCCCGCCATTGTTATGGCTCATGGAATTGGCTTGACCAAAGAAATGGGACTACCGCAGTTTGCCGAGAAATTCGCTCAAGCCGGGTTCGTCGTCTCGCTGTTCGATTATCGCTACCAGGGTGCCAGTGAAGGAGAGCCTCGTGGACAAATGCTTCCAACAGAGCAGCATGAGGACTTCCGCAATGCCATCACCTGGACTCAACTACAAAGCGAAGTTGACCCTGAGCGCATAGGTCTGTGGGGCTTCTCCTATAGCGGCGGTCATGCGCTGCATCTGGCCGCATTCGATCCGCGAGTGAAAGCGATCGTGGCACAGATGCCTACGGTGAATGCGTTTCTCATCTCCCGTCGTGCGGCTTCCCCACTTCAACTCGAGGAACTCACGAAGATAATTTCACTTGACCGGATAAAACGGTATCAAACCAAAGAGGTGAGTTACCTCCCTTTGGTTGCTTTGCCTGGTGAACCCAGCTTCCTTGCGACACCCGACGCTTTCAATTGGGTTGAATCGAACAAAAGCGCGAGCGAAGGAAGATGGGAGAATCGAATCTCCTTTGAGTCGATTGAACACTGCCTCTATTACGAACCAGCTCCTCACCTCGAAGCAATCTTTCCTACCCCGTTATGCCTGATTACGGGTGAGAAGGACTTTCTTTCACCTGCCGACATAACCGCCAATGTCCATGCGCGTGCGATGGAGCTTAAGTCTCTGACAATCTTGAAGGGCGGACACTTTGACGGCTTCCAGGGAGAGGGCTTCGAGATTGCAAGTACAACTGCCTTGAGATGGTTTGAGAAATATTTGAAGCAGGCTTGAATCCAAACTTCGGTTGGCATTTACACGTAAATCATTCACTTTTATACAAACGGGAGATTAACAGTGACCACGTTTTCTGGAAAAGTCGCAGTCGTTACAGGTGGAACATCAGGGATTGGTAAGGCAGCTGCGATCGCACTGGCTCAAGCTGGAGCAAACGTCGTTGTTGCAGGTCGTCGGCAAGCTGAAGGCGAAGAAACCATTCGCCAAATTCAAGCGATCGGTGGGGATGGATTTTTTGTAGCGACAGATGTTTCTAAAGAAGCCGATGTGCAAGGTTAACAAAATCGGTGGCATTAGAATATGCCTTGCAAGGAGTTCGGGTGAATGCCGTCAGTCCAGGACTGATTCAAACCGAGATGCTTGATCGCACTGTCCAAACAAATACAGAATTGATGGAGTATTTCAAAACGACGTTGCCAATGGGTCGGATTGGTACGCCCCAGGAAGTGGTAAATGCTGTGCTATGGCTCTGTTCAGACGCTTCTAGTTTTGTCACTGGACATTCCCTCACGGTTGATGGCGGATATATCGCGCAATAACAGGAGAAGAATAAAACGTAACCAACTTCGCCAGATCAAACTCCAAGCATTTCGCTAACTCTGTCAAATCTCCATAAGCTATTGCTGGTGGCTAATCTGTTGAATTCATAAGATTAAAACCAATCAATTCCCGCTGATTCCTAACGACATAAAGCCATTACAGACAACCGAGAAGGAGGATGTCATGACTCAATATGACTATATTGTAATTGGTGCAGGTTCGGCAGGCTGTGTTGTTGCCAACCGCCTGACAGAAGACAGTGAAACAACTGTGTTATTACTCGAAGCGGGTACCCCTGATACGAAACCGGAGATTCACATCCCGTCTCAATGTCTCAGTCTTCTGGGTTCTGAGGTGGACTGGGCATATTTCTCCCAACCAGAGCCATACCTGAATAACCGCAAAATCTTTTGTCCCCGTGGCAAAGTCCTGGGTGGGAGCAGTTCGATTAATATCATGATTTATCTGCGGGGCAATTCTCACGATTATGACCACTGGCAGTCATTGGGGAATCCCGGTTGGAGTTACCAAGATGTTTTGCCCTACTTCAAGAAATCGGAGCGCTCCTCACGAGGCGCGTCTGAATTTCACGGGGTCGATGGAGAATTGAGCGTCACCGATCACATTGCGCCTGCTGTGGTATCCCAACGCTTTGTAGACGCAGCGGTGGTATTAGGCTATGACCGCAATCCTGATGCTAATGGGATGCAGCAAGAAGGAGCAGGACTCTATCAGTTAACTATCAAAGATGGTAAGCGCCATAGTGCTGCTGCTGCCTTCCTTGTGCCCATTCTCCAGCGCCCCAATTTGACTGTAACGACAGGAGCGTTAGTCACTCGCTTGTTGTTTGAGGGCACCTGCACTGTTGGGGTGGAATATCTGCACGAGGGCACACTGCACCAGGTCAGGGTTAACTCCGAAGTGATTTTAAGTGCTGGCGCATTCGATTCGCCCAAACTGCTGATGCTTTCCGGTATTGGTGATGCAGAACACCTGCAAGCCTTGGGAATTCCGGTAGTGGCTGATTTGCCGGGTGTTGGTCAAAACCTCCAAGACCACCCTGTTGTGTCCGTGACACACGAGGCAACTCAGGATTTACACACAGCAAGCACCAGCAGTATCGCGGAAGCTGGCTTGTTTTTGCATACCGAGAGTAATCTGGATGCTACACCAGATTTACAGTTTCTCTTTGGTCCGGTTGTGTTGGCACCGCCTGGTTATGCCCACTCTGGTTTAGGCTTCACAAGTTTCGTTTGTTTGACTCATCCGCAAAACATTGGCAGTGTCAGTTTGCATTCCCGCGACCCCAAAGACGCACCAATGTTTCAAATGAACTTTCTCCAAAGTGAAGCTGATGTGCAAAAGTTCGTTGCCGGGATTAAATTACTCCGTAACTTGTTCGGTGCAAGTGCCTTTGATGAGTTTCGCGGCAAGGAAATCGCTCCAGGTGCTGACAAGCAGAGCGACGAAGCACTCGTTGCTTACGTCCGGGAAACTTGCAGTACAGTTTGGCATCCAGTGGGCACTTGCAAAATGGGCACTGACCCAATGGCGGTTGTAGACGCTGAACTACGAGTACATGGAATTGAGGGGTTGCGTGTCGTTGATGCCTCCATCATGCCAACGATCACCACAGGAAATACGAACGCGCCGACCATCATGATTGGCGAAAAAGCAGCCGATTTAATTAAAGCCCCAGGTTGCGTTTCACAGCAAGTACCTTCAGCGATTGCAAACTAACTTACTCGCGTAAAGACAAAGGAAAAGCTTCTGAGAGCATATATGCAGAAAAGTGAATTTTTGAGTACGAGTGCGATGGCACGAAGTGCCAGCCTGCGGTGATCGCAACTTTCTTCTCTGACATTTATAGCATAAATACCTTCTTCATCTAAAAAATTGAACGCCTAATATTTCATCACACAAATCATTCATTAATAGCAGCAATCTCATGACACAATCTTTCTGGCTTTTTGGCTCTCGGCTTAACATTGTTGCCGATCACACCACGACTGGGGGCCAGTACGATCTGATCGAAGGCTACTTTCCACCCGGCACACAAACTCCCCCTCATCGCCACACGCGCTATTCCGAACAACTCTATGTGCTGTCGGGGGAATTCACGGTCTGGGCGGGTGAAAACAAAGTTGTCCTGAGCGCCGGTGAAAGTTTCCTGATTTCTCCTGGCACACCTCATGTGGTCGCCACACTCAGCGATAAGCCAGCTCGCGGGTTGGTAGTTGCTGCGCCCAGCGCCTTTGCTCGGCTGATTGCAGCAGTAGGAACGCTAGATGCAGCAGAGACATCAGACATGGCACTTTTTGAGCGTATTTCTGCTGAGATTGGCGACGAAATGCTTGGTCTGCCTGGAACCCTGCCTGCCGATGTAATTACAGCAACAGCATGAACGTTTTCTTTATCTGATCTGGAAACTTGAAACAACAAACCAACTAAAAAAGGAGACTCTAATGCCTTACATTACTGTCGGTCAAGAAAATTCTGGAAACATCGATATCTACTACGAAGATATCGGAGCGGGTCAACCTGTGGTGCTAATCCACGGCTTTCCTCTCAGTGGTCATTCCTGGGAGAAACAGGTAGGGGTTTTGCTAAAAGCAGGGTACCGGATCGTCACTTATGATCGCCGGGGCTTTGGCGATTCCAGCCAGCCTTCATTTGGCTATGACTACGACACCTTCGCTGCGGATTTAAACACACTATTGACAGAACTTGACCTGCGTGACACTGTGCTAGTCGGCTTCTCAATGGGGACAGGCGAAGTGACTCGCTATCTTGGCAAGTATGGTTCGGAGCGCGTCAGTAAAGCAGTGCTAATGGCTCCGGTGCCACCTTTCCTTCTCAAGACAGACGACAATCCCGAAGGAGTTGATCGCAGTGTCTTCGATGGAATTATGAAGAGTATTGTAGATGATCGTCCAGCGTATCTGTCCACATTTTTCAAAGACTTCTACAACGTGGATATGTTTCTCGGCACTCGCATCAGCGATGATGCCATCCGGTTGAGCTGGAATGTCGCAGCAGGAGCATCCGCCAAAGGGACTCTGGACTGTGTGCCATCTTGGTTGACAGATTTCCGTGATGATCTGCCGTGCATCGACGTGCCAACACTAATCGTCCAAGGAGATGCTGATCGCATCCTCCCGCATCATTCCACCGGAGCGAGACTGCCGAAGTTAATTAAAGACAGCCGCCTTGTGGTAATACCTGGCGGTCCGCATGCCATCAACTGGACTCATGCAGATCAAGTCAATTCAGTGCTGCTGGATTTTCTTAAAGAAAATTAATTAGCATTCCCAAGTCCAGTAGGTTGTCATTGGTGGTATCATCCCTGCCTAATCAGTGCAAGGCTTAGTCAATAGCTTTACAACAACTGGTCGCAATAAGTACACATCTCCATAAAAGACATCATGACAGATCAAAATGTAACCATTCCAGCTTTCTCCGGGGGCAGTTTTAGCGCCTATCTGGCAGCACCCAGTACTCAACCTCTTGCAGGAATTGTGTTGATTCAAGAAGTTCTTGGGGTCAATAATAATATGCGACAGACTGCCGATGATTTTGCTAAGGCAGGCTATTTGGTAATCGTGCCAGATTTGTATTGGCGACTGGAACCCGATGTGCAACTTGATCCTGAAGCAATACTTTTCGGTTAAGCCCAAAAACAGGTAGATTGAGAGTTGTACTTGAAAACGCATCCAGCTAATGCAACTTAAGGAATTTTCGTTGGTATCACTTTTAGTGGAATCGGG